>NZ_JBIWFK010000011.1:0-306791 GCF_044763015.1 Streptomyces sp. NPDC096324
GGTTACATTCCGAACCCGGAAGCTAAGCCTCACAGCGCCGATGGTACTGCAGGGGGGACCCTGTGGGAGAGTAGGACGCCGCCGAACAAATTTTATAGAGCTGGTCCCCGAACTTCGGTTCGGGGACCAGCTCTTTTTTGTTTGGTGTCACTTGAAGTTCACGTTACGCGACCAATATCCCCACCATGAGTACTGCTGCCATGCTCACCGCCGCGGGCGTCGGAGCCGGTGACGAGGTCGTCGTCCCGGCCTTCGGGAACGCGGAGGTCGCCGAGGCCGTCACCCGGGCCGGCGCCACCGTCGTCTTCGCCGACATAGACCCCGTGACGTACTGCCTCGACCCCGACGCGGTCGAGGCGGTCATAACCCCGCAGACGGCGGCACTCGTCGTCGTGCACCGCTTCGGGCGGACCGCCGACCTGGCGCGGCTGCGGGAGCTGGGGCAGCGGCACGAGGTGCTGGTGCTCGAACAGGGCGAGTCCCAGGCGCCGTACGACGAGATCGCGCAGCGCAGGGAGCGCGCCGCCTACCTCGACAGCCGGCTGAGGGGCGTCCGTACGCCGCTCAGCGGCGACGGACACACCTACCAGCAGTACGTGGTGCGGGTGCCCGGCAACGGGCGTCCGGACCGTGACGCCTTCGCAGCGGCCGTACGGGCCAGGGGAATCGAGTGCCGGGTGCCGGTGAAGACTCCGGTGCACCGCCTGCCCGCGTTCCGCCGGGACGTACACCTTCCCGAGACCGAGCGGGCCGCCGACGAGACCCTCTCGCTTCCTGTGGACGGGACGTTGACGAAGCGGGAGATGCAGCGGATCGTCTCCGCATGCAACGCGCTCGGCGGACTGCTGCAACCGGCCTTCTGATCAGGGCCGGACTGGTTGGGAACACGGTCCAATTCAGGGTATGATCTCTCTTGTTGCCGCGAGGGAAACCTCGAAAGCGACAGGCCCCCCTAGCTCAGTCGGCAGAGCGTCTCCATGGTAAGGAGAAGGTCAACGGTTCGATTCCGTTGGGGGGCTCAAGAAAGAAAAGGCCTCCGCCCTTGTGGGCGGGGGCCTTTCGCGTTTCCCGTGTTCCGAGCCGAAGGCCGAAGGACGTCGGCTCCCGGGATCCAATTCCCGGGAGCGTCGGTCCTGCGGTTCTCAGTCCGTGTGGAGGCCGGGGACGCGCATCGCCAGGATCGCCATGTCGTCCGACGGGGCGTCGGAGGCGAAGCGTTCGACCGCGCGCATGATGCGTGCGGCGACCGCGCCGGCCGTCAGCCCCGTGCAGGTGGTGAGGACGTCCGCGAGGCCGTCGTCGCCGAGCATGCGGGTTCCCTCGCGCCGCTCCGTGACGCCGTCCGTGACGCACAGCAGGACATCGCCCGGATCGAGCGTGACCCTCTGCTCGTACAGCTCCAGGTCCTCCATGACACCGAGGAGCGGCTGCGGTTCGGCGGCCGGCTCGACCGTTCCGTCCTGGCGCAGGCGCAGCGGGAGCGGATGGCCGGCGCAGACGACCTTCAGGACGGCGCTGCCGTCCTCCTGGGGCCACAACTCGCCGTAGAGGAGCGTCAGGAAGCGACTGCGGGCGCCCTCGTCGAGGATCGCGGAGTTCAGCCGCTCCAGGACCGCGGGGCCGCCGTAGCCCTCGCGGGCCAGCAGGCGCAGTGCGTGCCGTGCGAGGCCCGTGACCGCCGCCGCCTCCGGGCCCGTACCGCAGACGTCGCCGATGGCGAAGCCGTACGCGCCGTCACGGATCGGGAAGAGGTCGTAGAAGTCGCCGCCGACCTCGTTGCCCTCGCCGGCCGCCCGGTAGATCACCTCGACCTCGACGCCGTCGATCTGGGGGAGTTCGGGAGGCAGGAGGCTGCGCTGGAGGGACTGGCTGATGGCCGTGCGCTCCGAGTACAGGCGTGCGTTGTCCAGCGCGAGAGCCGCTCGCCGAGACAGGTCCTCGGCCAACTCCAGGATCTCCTGGCGGAAATGCTCGTCCGACGGCTTGCCGAGGGTCAGCATGCCGATGACGCGGTTGCGGGCGACCAGGGGAAGGACGACGGTCTCGCCGCCGACCGCCGCGGCCGTCGCCAGGGTCGGGCCGATGCCGGAGCTCACCGACGTCTGCCCGCCGAGGCCCAGGCTGCGCATCGACGTCCGCAGGGCGGCGTCGTGGGCGGACGCCGCCGGAGCCGACCAGACACGGGCGCCCGGGGTGGGCACCGGGTCCGGCGGGGCGATCTTGCAGAGCAACGCCTTGAGGCCGTCGATGAGTTCCTCGTCCTCGTGCAGGACGTACGAGAGGTACGGCTCGGAGGCCTGGTCGGCGATCGTGTACACGGCGCACCAGGTGGCCAGGGTCGGGACCGTCATCTGGGCCATGAGGGCGAGCGTCTGGTCGCGGTCCAGGGTGCCGGCGAGCAGGTCCGAGGCCTCGACGAGGAAGGACAGCGAGCCGCGGCGCAGGCGTTCCAGCTCGCCGAGGCGGGCCGATTCCACCGCCAGGGCGATGCGGTCGGCGGCGAACTGGAGGCGTAGGGCCTCCTCGTTGGAGTAGCGTCCCGGCGATTCGGCGGCGACGCCGAGGGAGCCGGTGAGGCGGCCCTCGACCTTCAGCGGGACGGTGACGACCGAGCGCATGCCGGTGCCGCCGAGGAGCGGTACGGCGCCGGGGACGAGGGTCAGGTCCTCGTGGACGGCGGGCATCCGGGCCGAGCCGTAGCGGCCGGGGCCCGCCTCGACGGGGACGCGCGCGAAACGCTGGCGGGCGGAGGGCAGGCCCGTGGAGGCGCGTACCTCCAACTCCGTCTCGTCGTCGGTGGCGAGGAGCAGGAAGGCGGAGTCCCCGTCGAGCATGTCGCGGGCCCGTTCCACCGTGCGCTGGAGGAGACCGTCGAGGTCGTCCGGGGCCGGTGATCCGATGAAGACCTCGAACGGATCGGTGGCCTGGCCCTCTGTGTGGGCGCCCGCGTCGGAGGCGGGTCCGCGCAACGGGGTCTGGAGCACGGCGCGTTCGTGGTCGCGGACGAGGAGGCAGACGGTGGAGGGTTCGCCGGTCGTGTCGCGGACCCGAAGGTGCGAGGCGTACACCGGGGTGACGCGGCCGTCGGCGCAGCGGACGCCGTAACTGCCTTCCCAGCGCGAGAGTTGGAGGGCCTCGGCGATGCCGGTGCCGGTGCCGGGGGTGTGCGGCCAGGCCGCGAAGTCGGTGAGCGGTTTGCCGATGACCTGCTCGGCCGCGTAGCCGAAGAGTTCCTCGGCGTCCTCGTTCCAGGCGTTGACGGCGCCGGTGCGGTCGATCTGGACGACCGCCACGCGGACGCGGCCGTCGGCCAGGGGGAGGAGGTCGGCGGGGAGCGAGGGGCCGGCGGTCCGGGTGCCGATGGCGCGCTCGGGGAGGTCGAGCTGGAACCAGACCTGCTTGTGGGTGGGCGTGTAGTCGACGCCCCAGCGGCGGGCCAGGGCCGCGCAGAGCTGGAGGCCGCGGCCGCCCTCGCGGTCGGGGCTTCCCATGTTGATGGCCGCGGCCTGGAGTGGAATCTCACGTTCCGGGTAGCGGTCCGCCACCTCGATGCGCACGCCGTCGTCGCTGCGCAGACACAGAACGTCGGCGGAGGTGCCCGCGTGCACGACGGCATTGGTGACCAGCTCGCTGGTCAGAACGACGGCGTCGTCGACGATGTCGGCGAAGCCCCAGCCCTGGAGGGTGTCCCGGACGAACGAGCGGGCGGTCGCGACGGACCGTCCCACGGGTTCGAAACTGGCGGCCGCGCGCGCGGTGATCACAGAACTCCTTGTCCGGTCGTCGGCGGCGTGCGGGCTTCCGTGGCCGACCCGCTCCTGCGTGGGCAGAGCGTGGTGCCCTGTCGGCCGGGGATCCTGGGGTGTCTCCCCGGGATGCAGTCCGGTGGTCATGGTGCGGTGCCCCTCCGATGCCTGCCCGCTCGTACTCGTGCCACCGCCCAGGCCGGACGGGACCGGCACGGCTGGACAGCCAATGCAAGGTTACTTACCTTCGCGGGCCCTGCGGATGCCGGTCACGGGTGTTTCCGTCTTGAAGAGTGCGGTGTTCCGTTCGGACAGGTGCGTGTGATTGCCTCCGACCGGGGCCGGAGGATTGTCCCGCGGGTGTGCGGACGATGTGCGAAGCTGCCGAACTGTTATGGCCTGGTTCGGCCGGGGTGAAACACTGGGCAGGCTCCAGGAGAAGGTCCGGGCAGGTCGCATGCCTCCCGCGCACCACGAGAAGAAGTACCCGAGTACGCCGAGCAGTATTGGTCGACCCTTGCGGGAGGGACACAGTGGAGTCTGGCGCAGCGACGCGGGGCGGTAGGACGCGCGCGAAGGGCGGACAGTCCCTGAAGAGCGGGCGCACACCGCGCACCGGCACCACCGAGGTGGACACGGCGGCCCTGAACCGGCTGCTGGCGGCCCTGGTGTCGATGAGGGACGGCAACTTCCGCAAGCGGCTCACTGTTTCCGGCGACGGCGTGATGTCCGAGATCTCGGCGGTCTTCAACGAGGTCGCCGACCGGAACATGCACCTGACGGGTGAGCTGTCGCGGGTGCGGCGCGTGGTGGGCCGTGAGGGAAAGCTCACGGAGCGCCTGGAGGCGGGCGCGGGTGAAGGCGCCTGGGCGGCCGCCATCGACGCGTCGAACGCGCTGGTGGACGATCTCGTACGGCCCGTCTCCGAGGTCGGCCGGGTGCTGTCCGCTGTCGCGGAGGGCGATCTGTCGCCGCGCATGGACCTGCGCGCGCAGGCGGCGGACGGGAACGGGCATCCGCTGCGCGGTGAGTTCCTGAAGGTCGGCCGGACCGTCAACAATCTGGTGGACCAGCTCTCGACGTTCACCGACGAGGTCACCCGCGTGGCCAGCGAGGTGGGTACCGAGGGCAAGCTGGGCGGGCAGGCCCGGGTCCGCGGTATGTCCGGTTCGTGGAAGGACCTCACGGACTCGGTCAACACGATGGCGTACCGGCTCACCGCCCAGGTGCGTGACATCGCTCTCGTGACCACGGCGGTCGCCAAGGGCGACCTGTCGCGGAAGGTCACCGTTCACGTGGCCGGCGAGATGCTGGAGCTGAAGAACACCGTCAACACGATGGTGGACCAGCTGTCCTCCTTCTCCTCCGAGGTGACACGCGTCGCTCGCGAGGTGGGTACGGAGGGTGAGCTGGGCGGTCAGGCGCAGGTGCCCGGTGTGGCCGGCGTGTGGAAGGACCTCACCGATTCGGTGAACCTCATGGCCGGCAACCTGACGGCCCAGGTGCGCGGGATCGCGCAGGTGACGACGGCGGTCGCGAGCGGTGACCTGTCGCAGAAGGTGACCGTCTCCGCGCGCGGTGAGGTCGCTCAGCTCGCCGAGACGATCAACCAGATGACCGAGACGCTGCGGACGTTCGCCGACGAGGTCACCCGCGTCGCCAACGAGGTCGGTGGCGAGGGCCGGCTCGGCGGTCAGGCGAACGTGCCGGGGGCGGCGGGGACGTGGAAGGACCTCACGGACTCCGTCAACACGGTCTTCCGGAACCTCACGACCCAGGTGCGCGACATCGCCGCCGTGACGACCGCCGTGGCCAACGGCGATCTGTCGCAGAAGGTCAGTGTCCAGGTCGCCGGCGAGATGCTGGAGCTGAAGAACACCGTCAACACGATGGTCGACCAGCTCTCGTCGTTCGGTGTCGAGGTCACGCGCGTGGCGCGCGAGGTCGGCGTCGAGGGTGAGCTGGGCGGCCAGGCACAGGTTCCGGGAGTGGCCGGCACCTGGAAGGACCTGACGGACTCCGTCAACACGGCGTTCCAGAACCTGACCGGCCAGGTGCGCAACATCGCCCAGGTGACCACGGCGGTCGCCAACGGCGATCTGTCGCAGAAGGTCACCGTCGAGGTCGCCGGCGAGATGCTGGAGCTGAAGGTCACCGTGAACACCATGGTGGACCAGCTCTCGAGCTTCGCCGACCAGGTGACGCGGATGGCCCGTGACGTGGGTACGGAGGGCCGCCTCGGCGGCCAGGCCCGGGTGGACGGTGTGTCCGGCACCTGGAAGGAACTCACGGACTCCGTCAACTTCATGGCGGGGAACCTGACCTCGCAGGTGCGGCAGATCGCGCAGGTGACCACGGCGGTGGCCCGCGGTGACCTGTCGCAGAAGATCGACGTGGACGCGCGCGGCGAGATCCTGGAGCTGAAGAACACCATCAACACGATGGTCGACCAGCTCTCCGCGTTCGCCGACCAGGTGACGCGGGTGGCCCGTGACGTGGGTACGGAGGGCCGGCTCGGCGGTCAGGCGCAGGTGCCCGGCGTCGCCGGTGTGTGGCGCGACCTGACCGACTCGGTGAACGGCATGGCCGGCAACCTCACCGCCCAGGTGCGCAACATCGCGCAGGTCGCGACCGCGGTGGCCCGCGGTGACCTGTCGCAGAAGATCGACGTGGACGCGCGCGGCGAGATCCTGGAGCTGAAGAACACCCTCAACACGATGGTGGACCAGCTCTCGAACTTCGCGGAGCAGGTGACGCGGGTGGCCCGCGAGGTGGGCACGGAGGGCATCCTCGGCGGGCAGGCCGAGGTGCAGGGTGTCTCGGGCACCTGGAAGGACCTCACCCAGTCCGTGAACTTCATGGCCAACAACCTGACCATCCAGGTGCGCAACATCGCCGAGGTCACGACCGCGGTCGCCATGGGGGACCTGTCCAAGAAGATCACCGTCGACGCCCGGGGCGAGATCCTCGAACTGGTCACGACCGTCAACACGATGGTCGACCAGCTCTCGTCGTTCGCGGAGCAGGTGACCCGGGTGGCCCGCGAGGTGGGCACCGAGGGCCAGTTGGGCGGTCAGGCGCGGGTGCCCGGTGTCACGGGCATCTGGAAGGACCTGAGCGACAACGTCAACCTGATGGCCTACAACCTGACCATGCAGGTGCGGAACATCTCGCAGGTCGCGGCGGCCGTCGCCAACGGCGACCTGACCCGCACGGTGACGATCGAGGCGCGCGGTGAGGTCGCACAGCTCGCCGACACCTTCAACACCATGGTGAAGACGCTGAGTTCGTTCGCCGAGCAGGTCACCAAGGTGGCCCGCGAGGTGGGTACGGACGGCATCCTCGGCGGGCAGGCGCAGGTCCCGGGGGTCGCGGGGACGTGGAAGGACCTCACCGAGTCGGTGAACGGCATGGCGTCCAACCTGACCGGCCAGGTGCGCAACATCGCGATGGTCACCACGGCCATCGCCAAGGGCGATCTGACCAAGAAGATCGACATCGACGCGCGCGGCGAGATCCTGGAGCTCAAGACCACCATCAACACGATGGTCGACCAGCTCTCGTCGTTCGCCGAGGAGGTCACCCGAGTCGCCCGCGAGGTGGGCACCGAGGGGCAGTTGGGCGGCCAGGCGCGGGTCCGTGACGTCGACGGCACGTGGCGCGACCTCACCGAGTCGGTGAACGAGATGGCCGGGAACCTGACCCGGCAGGTGCGCGCCATCGCGCGCGTGGCGACCGCGGTGACCCGCGGTGACCTGAACCTGAAGATCGACGTGGACGCCTCCGGCGAGATCCAGGAACTCCAGGACTACATCAACAAGATGATCGCCAACCTGCGCGACACCACGATCGCCAACAAGGAGCAGGACTGGCTGAAGGGCAACCTCGCACGCATCTCCGCGCTGATGCAGGGCCGCCGCGATCTCGACGACGTGGCCTCGCTGATCATGAGCGAGCTGACGCCGGTCGTCTCGGCCCAGCACGGCGCGTTCTTCCTGTCGATGCCACTGGTCGACGGCGCGGACGCGGGCACCGAGGACGAGGAGGCGTACGAGCTGCGCATGCTCGGGTCGTACGGCTACTCGATGGGTTCCATGCCGACGTCGTTCCGCCCCGGTGAGGCGCTGATCGGGACGGCCGCGCAGGAGAAGCGCACGATCCTCGTGGAGAACGCGCCGAGCGGTTACCTGAAGATCTCCTCCGGGCTGGGGGAGGCGCCTCCGGCGCAGGTCATCGTCCTTCCGGTGCTCTTCGAGGGAACCGTGCTCGGCGTCATCGAGCTGGCGTCGTTCACGCCCTTCACGCAGATCCAGAGGGACTTCCTGAACCAGATCGCGGAGATGATCGCGACGAGCGTCAACACCATCTCGGTCAACACCAAGACGGAGGTGCTGCTGCGGCAGTCGCAGGAGCTGACCGAGCAACTGCGGGAACGCTCGGCGGAGTTGGAGAACCGGCAGAAGGCGCTCCAGGACTCGAACGCGGAACTGGAGGACAAGGCCGAGCTGCTGGCCCAGCAGAACCGCGACATCGAGGTCAAGAACACCGAGATCGAGGAGGCGCGGCAGGTCCTGGAGGAGCGCGCCGAACAACTCGCGGTCTCCATGCGCTACAAGAGCGAATTCCTGGCGAACATGTCGCACGAGCTGCGGACGCCGCTCAACTCGCTGCTGATCCTGGCCAAGCTGCTCGCCGACAACGCGGACACGAACCTCACGCCGAAGCAGGTCGAGTTCGCCGAGACGATCCACGGCGCGGGCTCCGACCTGCTCCAGCTCATCAACGACATCCTCGACCTGTCGAAGGTCGAGGCGGGCAAGATGGACGTGTCGCCGACCCGCATCGCGCTCGTCCAGCTCGTCGACTACGTGGAGGCGACCTTCCGTCCGCTGACGGCGGAGAAGGGGCTCGACTTCTCCGTACGCGTCTCGCCGGAGCTGCCCGCCACGCTGCACACCGACGAGCAGCGTCTTCTCCAGGTGCTGCGCAACCTCCTCTCGAACGCGGTGAAGTTCACCGATTCCGGGGCGGTCGAGCTGGTGATCAGGCCCGCCGGGGCCGACGTGCCGGTGGCCATCAGGGAGCAGCTCCTGGAGTCGGGGTCGCTGCGGGACGCGGACGCCGACCTCATCGCGTTCTCCGTGACCGACACCGGCATCGGGATCGCGGCGAGCAAGATGCGGGTGATCTTCGAGGCCTTCAAGCAGGCGGACGGCACGACGAGCCGCAAGTACGGCGGTACGGGCCTCGGGCTCTCCATCTCGCGGGAGATCGCGCGGCTGCTGGGCGGCGAGATCTACGCCCAGAGCGAGCCGGGACGCGGCTCCACGTTCACGCTGTACCTGCCGTTGCACCCGAGCGAACTGCCGCCCCAGGGCTACGGGCAGCTCGCTCCGGCGCTGGAGGCCGGGGAGCTGCTGGCCTCGGAGGGCGAACTGCACAGCATCGGGATGCCGGCCGAGGTGAAGTCGTACCAGGACGCCCAGAACGGGCCCGCCGCGCTGTTCAGGAGGCGCCGCAGGGCGCTGCCCACGGCCGAGCAGCGCGCGGACGTCTCCGGGCAGCAGGACGGTGCCGCGGGCGCCGCTCAGGAGCCCTGGGCGACCGTGGGCCAGCAGGACGCGGGACCGCAGCGGGGCAGGGGCATCCGGTTCGAGGGCGAGAAGGTGCTGATCGTCGACGACGACATCCGCAACGTCTTCGCGCTGACCAGCGTCCTCGAACAGCACGGACTCTCGGTGCTGTACGCGGAGAACGGCCGCGAGGGCATCGAGGTCCTGGAGCAGCACGACGATGTGACGGTCGTTCTGATGGACATCATGATGCCCGAGATGGACGGCTATGCCACGACCACGGCGATCCGGCGGATGCCGCAGTTCGCGGGTCTGCCGATCATCGCGCTGACGGCGAAGGCCATGAAGGGCGACCGGGAGAAGGCGATCGAGTCGGGTGCCTCCGACTACGTGACCAAGCCGGTCGACCCCGATCACCTGCTGTCGGTGATGGCGCAGTGGATGCGCGAGGGGTGACACACTCGAGGCGGCGACGCGGGTCGTCACGGTGTGTCCGGGCGTCGGCACACCGTGCGGCACGGGCTTTCGTGCCGTCCGGCGTCGGATGACTGACTGTGCCCGAAGCCGTGTAGAAGCACGGGATACGGGGAACCTTCTGGTCCCCTGCCGCGTTTCTGCTACGTGCACAGTGACATCACGGTGACAGGGTGTGGCGACGGGCGGGGTGCGGCTAGCATGACCGGCACAAGGACGGACGGCGCAAGGGAGTCGTCCCCAGGGGCGGCGCCCGGCGCCTCCTCTAGTCCTGCGGACAGGGGAGGCCCCATGCCGGGGCGAGGAGGGCGGGCCATGGTGCAGAAGGCCAAGATCCTCCTGGTCGATGACCGGCCGGAGAATCTGTTGGCGCTGGAGGCGATCCTCTCCGCGCTCGATCAGACACTGGTACGGGCATCGTCCGGGGAGGAAGCGCTCAAAGCGCTGCTCACGGACGACTTCGCGGTCATTCTGCTGGACGTTCAGATGCCCGGCATGGACGGATTCGAGACCGCCGCGCACATCAAGCGGCGGGAGCGGACCCGGGACATCCCGATCATCTTCCTCACCGCCATCAACCACGGCCCCCACCACACCTTCCGCGGGTACGCGGCCGGCGCCGTGGACTACATCTCCAAGCCCTTCGACCCGTGGGTGCTGCGCGCGAAGGTCTCGGTGTTCGTCGAGCTCTACATGAAGAACTGCCAACTCCGTGAGCAGGCGGCCCTGTTGCGGCTCCAGCTCGAGGGCGGCGGCAAGGCGGCGCTCGGCGAGGCCAAGGAGCCCGCCGGACTTCTCGCCGAACTCTCCGCGCGGCTCGCGGCCGTCGAGGAGCAGGCCGAGGCGCTGTCCAAGCAGCTCGACGACGACTCCGCGGACGCGGCCGCCGTGGCGACCGCGGCCCATCTCGAGCGCAAACTCACCGGACTGCGCAGGGCGCTGGACGCGCTGGAGCCGGGCACCGGCAGCGGGGCACCCTCGGTGCCGTCGCAGAGCTGAGGCCCGCGCTCGGGCGGGCCCGGACGGTGCGTCAGACCCTGAGGGGGCTCCCACCGCACCGTGAGGGAACGCCCGTCACGTCGTGAGCGAACGCCCGTCACGTCGTGAGGAAGCGTCAGTTCCGCTCTCCACAAGGGCGACACGATCGGGTGAAGCACTGGGCACACGTGTCCGCTGTCGTCTCCACCGGTAACCTCACACACATGGCCTCACGTCAGTCCGCAGCCAAGAAGCCGCCCGCGAAGAAGGCGGCCGCTCCGACGAAGGCTCCGGCGAAGCAGGCCCCGGCGAAAAAGGCCCCCGCGAAAAAGGCGGCCGCCGGCAAGGCGCCCGCCAAGAGGGCCCCCGCCAAGAAGCCCGCCCCCGCGCCGGCGCCCAACCCGACCGCGGGCGTGTACAGACTCGTACGCGCCCTGTGGCTGGGCCTCGCCCATGCCGTCGGAGCCACCTTCCGCGGGATAGGGCGCGGCGCCAAGGGGCTCGACCCGGCGCACCGCAAGGATGGACTCGCGCTCCTGCTCATCGGCCTCATGCTGATCGTCGCGGCGGGCACGTGGTCCAATCTGCGCGGTCCGGTCGGCGACCTCGTCGAGATGCTGGTGACCGGCGCCTTCGGCCGCCTCGACCTGCTCGTCCCGATACTTCTCGCCCTGATCGCGGCGCGGCTCATCCGCCACCCCGAGCAGCCCGAGGCGAACGGCCGGATCGTGATCGGTCTGTCGGCGCTCGTGATCGGCGTGCTCGGGCAGGTGCACATCGCGTGCGGTTCGCCGGCGCGCAGCGACGGGATGCAGGCGATAAGGGACGCCGGCGGGCTGATCGGCTGGGGGTCGGCCACCCCGCTGACGTACACGATGGGTGACGTCCTGGCCGTACCGCTCCTGGTGCTGCTCACGATCTTCGGGCTGCTCGTCGTCACGGCGACCCCGGTCAACGCGATTCCGCAGCGGCTGCGGCTGCTCGGCCAGAAGCTCGGCATCGTCCAGGCCGACTTCGACGAGGACGCGTTCCGCGAGGACGAGGAGCGCTACGACGAGCAGTGGCGCGAGGGGATCACGGGGCGCCCCGGTGGGCGCTCGCGCGCCCCCGAGTCGTACGACCCCGACAGCGCCGAGAGTGAGGCGCTCACCCGCCGCCGGAGCCGCCCCCGGCGGCCCGGCGCGCAGCAGCCCGACATGAACCGGCCGATGGACGCGGTGGACGTCGCCGCGGCGGCCGCAGCGGCGCTGGACGGTGCCGTGCTGCACGGGATGCCGCCCTCGCCCCTGGTCGCCGATCTGACGCAGGGCGTCAGCGTCGAACGTGACGGGTACGAGGAGACGACGCCGGTACCGGCCGCCCGTGCCAAGGCCGTCCCGGGCGCCAAGCGGCCCAAGCAGGAGGCACTGCCGGTCCAGTCGGTCGTGCCCGACCTCACCAAGGCCGCGCCCGACGCGCCGCGCGAGCTGCCCCCGCGCGCGGAGCAGCTCCAGCTCTCCGGGGACATCACCTACGCGCTGCCCTCGCTCGACCTGCTGGAGCGCGGCGGCCCCGGCAAGACCCGCAGCGCCGCCAACGACGCGGTCGTCGCCTCCCTGCAGAACGTCTTCCGGGAGTTCAAGGTCGACGCCGCCGTCACCGGCTTCACCCGCGGACCGACGGTCACCCGCTACGAGGTCGAGCTCGGCCCCGCCGTGAAGGTCGAGCGGATCACGGCCCTCACCAAGAACATCGCGTACGCCGTCGCCAGCCCCGATGTGCGGATCATCAGCCCGATCCCCGGCAAGTCCGCGGTCGGCATCGAGATCCCCAACACCGACCGCGAGATGGTCAACCTCGGTGACGTGCTGCGTCTGGCGGACGCGGCGGAGGACGACCATCCGATGCTGGTCGCGCTCGGCAAGGACGTCGAGGGCGGCTACGTGATGGCCAACCTGGCGAAGATGCCGCACGTCCTCGTCGCCGGAGCCACCGGTTCCGGCAAGTCGTCCTGCATCAACTGCCTGATCACCTCGGTCATGGTCCGGGCGACCCCCGAGGACGTGCGGATGGTCCTCGTGGACCCCAAGCGCGTCGAGCTGACCGCGTACGAGGGCATCCCGCACCTGATCACGCCGATCATCACCAACCCGAAGCGGGCCGCCGAGGCGTTGCAGTGGGTCGTACGCGAGATGGACCTGCGCTACGACGACCTCGCGGCGTTCGGGTTCCGGCACATCGACGACTTCAACGAGGCCATCAGGAACGGCAAGGTCAAGCTGCCCGAGGGCAGTGAGCGCGAGCTGACCCCGTACCCGTACCTCCTGGTGATCGTGGACGAGCTCGCCGACCTGATGATGGTCGCGCCGCGCGACGTCGAGGACTCGATCGTGCGCATCACACAGCTCGCGCGCGCGGCCGGCATCCATCTGGTGCTCGCCACCCAGCGGCCGTCCGTGGACGTCGTCACGGGTCTGATCAAGGCGAACGTGCCCTCCCGGCTGGCCTTCGCCACCTCGTCCCTCGCGGACTCGCGGGTCATCCTCGACCAGCCCGGTGCCGAGAAGCTCATCGGCAAGGGCGACGGACTCTTCCTGCCGATGGGGGCCAACAAGCCCACGCGTATGCAGGGCGCCTTCGTCACCGAGGACGAAGTCGCGGCGATCGTGCAGCACTGCAAGGATCAGATGGCGCCCGTCTTCCGGGACGACGTCACCGTGGGCACCAAGCAGAAGAAGGAGATCGACGAGGACATCGGCGACGACCTCGATCTGCTGTGCGCGGCCGCCGAGCTGGTCGTCTCCACGCAGTTCGGGTCCACCTCGATGCTCCAGCGCAAGCTGCGCGTCGGCTTCGCCAAGGCCGGCCGGCTCATGGACCTCATGGAGTCGCGCGGGATCGTGGGGCCCAGCGAGGGTTCCAAGGCCCGTGACGTCCTCGTGAAGGCCGACGAGATTGACGGGGTGTTGGCCGTGATGCGCGGGGAAGCAGAAGCGTAGGCGGTGCCGTTCGGACCGGACCACCGCTTGGAACCCCCGGCAGGGGGGACGGGACAGCCGGCAACGGCGCGGTGGGCGCGTGGCGGTCGCTCAGGGAGCGGCGGTGGTGTCGGGCGGATGGCGGAACGTCATGTTCCGCACTCGGCCGATATGTGAATGTGACTCACCCGTAAGGAGTCGGTGGGCAACCGTTTCGCCTTGTCGCACGTCAAGTTGAGCGAGGGGACGCCACCATGTCCCTATATCAGGATGACCGGCCATTCTGATGGCGTACAAAGTCCCACCGCCCGGTTGCCCCACCCTTTCGTACCCCCCCTAGACTGTACTTCCAGCACAGGTGGCTACACGCTCGAAAGGCGCCCCCGTGTCCATCGTCAACTCACCTGACGGCAACTCCCCCGAAGACGAGCGTCCGTTCGAAGACGACCCCGCGGCCGACCGGCTCTCGATCGGACGTGCCCTTCAGAAGGCACGCATCGAGGCCCATCTGACCGTCGACGACGTCAGCAACGCCACCCGCGTCCGTATCACGATCATCCACGCCATCGAACAGAACGACTTCGCTCCCTGTGGTGGCGACGTCTACGCGCGCGGGCACATCCGCACCCTGGCCCGCGCCGTCCGGCTCGATCCGGCTCCGCTGCTCGCGCAGTACGACGCCGAGCACGGCGGACGTCCCGCGCCGACGCCCGCCGCCCCGCTGTTCGAGGCGGAACGTATCCGCCCCGAGCGCCGCGGGCCGAACTGGACGGCCGCCATGGTCGCCGCGATCGTCGCGGTGATCGGCTTCGTCGGGTTCACCATGGTCAAGGGCGGCGGCGCCGACGACGACTCGAAGACCCAGGTCGCCGAGGGGTCCACGCCGACCACCAAGAAGTCCGCCGCCCCGTCGGCGACCGCCACCAAGCCCGCCGACCCGAAGCCCGAGCCGTCCGACAGCGCCATCGCGGCCGCTCCGCAGGACAAGGTGACCGTTCAGGTCAGCGCCGCGGACGGACGGAGCTGGATCTCCGCCAAGGACCACAACGGGCGGATGCTCTTCGACGGGCTGCTGAAGCAGGGCGAGTCGAAGACCTTCCAGGACAGTTCCAAGATCAACCTCATCCTCGGCGACGCCGGAGCCATCCAGCTCTTCGTCAACGGCAAGAAGATCGAGGATCAGTTCCAGCCGGGCGCCGTGGAGCGTCTGACGTACACGAAGGGCGACCCGCAGGTCGGATAGGGGTCCCCAGCAGCACACCGTTAACGGGGTTGGCCAAGATCGGCCAACCCCGTCGACGTGGGGTGTCGGCCAGACAAAGTAGTCTTGAGCCCATGCCTGAACGCCGTACCGTCGCACTCGTCACCCTTGGCTGCGCCCGTAACGAGGTGGACTCGGAGGAGCTCGCAGGCCGCTTGGAGGCGGACGGCTGGCAACTCGTGGAGGACGCCGAGCAAGCGGACGTCGCCGTCGTCAACACCTGTGGGTTCGTCGAAGCCGCCAAGAAGGACTCCGTCGACGCCCTCCTCGAAGCCAATGATCTCAAGGGCCACGGCAGAACCCAGGCCGTGGTCGCGGTCGGCTGCATGGCCGAGCGGTACGGCAAGGATCTCGCCGAGGCCCTTCCCGAGGCCGACGGCGTGCTCGGCTTCGACGACTACGCCGACATCTCCGACCGCCTCCAGACCATCCTCAATGGCGGCATCCACGCCTCCCACACCCCGCGCGACCGGCGCAAGCTGCTGCCGATCAGCCCGGCCGAGCGGCAGAGCGCCGGCGAGGAAGTGGCCCTTCCCGGCCACGGCGCCCCCTCCGACCTCCCCGAAGGCGTCGCCCCGGTCTCCGGCCCCCGCGCGCCCCTGCGCCGCCGGCTGGACGGATCCCCGGTCGCCTCGGTGAAGCTGGCCTCCGGCTGCGACCGCCGCTGCACGTTCTGCGCCATCCCCTCCTTCCGCGGTTCGTTCATCTCGCGCCGTCCCAGCGACGTCCTGAACGAGGCCCGCTGGCTCGCCGAGCAGGGCGTCAAGGAAGTGATGCTCGTCTCGGAGAACAACACCTCGTACGGCAAGGACCTGGGTGACATCCGTCTCCTGGAGACGATGCTCCCCGAGCTGGCCGAGATCGACGGCATCGAGCGGGTGCGGGTCAGCTACCTCCAGCCCGCCGAGATGCGGCCCGGACTCATCGACGTACTGACCTCGACGCCGAACGTCGCCCCGTACTTCGATCTGTCCTTCCAGCACTCCGCGCCCGACGTGCTGCGCGCGATGCGCCGCTTCGGCGACACCGACCGCTTCCTGGAGCTGCTCGACACCATCCGCGCCAAGGCCCCGCAGGCCGGCGTGCGCTCCAACTTCATCGTGGGCTTCCCCGGCGAGACCGAGGCCGACCTCGCGGAGCTGGAGCGCTTCCTCACCGGAGCCCGCCTCGACGCGATCGGCGTCTTCGGCTACTCCGACGAGGAGGGCACCGAAGCGGCGACGTACGAAAACAAGCTGGACGAGGACGTCGTCGCCGAGCGCCTCGCGCGGGTGTCCCGGCTCGCCGAGGAACTGGTCGCCCAGCGCGCGGAGGAACGCGTGGGCGAGACCGTGCAGGTGCTGGTCGAGGGCATCGACGACGAGGACGGCGCGTACGGCCGCGCCGCGCACCAGGCGCCGGAGACGGACGGCCAGGTCCTGTTCACGAGCGGCGAGGGTCTGATCGTCGGCCGTATCGTCGAGGCCAAGGTGGTCGGCACGGAAGGTGTCGACCTGGTGGCCGAGCCGCTTCTCCTCGGCTCGCTCGCGTGTACTGAGGAGGCGGCCAGATGACCGGAGCCCCGGCATCCGCGGCAGGCGGCTCCCCGGGCGCGAAAGGCGCGACGGGCGCTCCCGGCGCATCCGGTGCTCCGGGAGCATCCAGTGGCTCGGGCGTATCCGGTGCCCCGGGCGCGTCGAGCGCTCCCGTCACCTCCGATGCCTCGGGTGCGTCCGACGCCCCGGGAGGCCCGAAGACGCCTCGTGGCGGGAAGCTGGGCGCCGCGGCCGTCAACCAGGCCAGCCTCTGGAACATCGCCAACATCCTGACCATGATCCGGCTGGTCCTCGTGCCGGGTTTCGTGGCGCTGATGCTGGCCGACGGCGGCTACGACCCCGCCATGCGGGCCTGGGCCTGGGCCGCTTTCGCCGTCGCCATGATCACCGACATCTTCGACGGTCATCTGGCGCGCACGTACGACCTCGTCACGGACTTCGGGAAGATCGCCGACCCGATCGCCGACAAGGCGATCATGGGCGCGGCGCTGGTCTGCCTGTCCGCCCTCGACGACCTGCCCTGGTGGGTCACCTTCGTGATCCTGGGGCGTGAACTCGGCGTCACCCTGCTGCGCTTCGTCGTGATCCGGTACGGCGTCATCCCGGCGAGCCGGGGCGGCAAGCTGAAGACACTGGCCCAGGGCACCGCGGTCGGCATGTACATCCTGCCGCTGACCGGGGCGCTGGCCAGTCTGAGGTTCTGGGTGATGGGCGTCGCGATCGTGCTGACCGTGGTCACCGGGCTCGACTACGTGCGCCAGGCCGTCGTGCTGCGGCGCGCCGGGATCGCCGAGCGGCGGGCGGCCGCGGCGGAGGCCGAGCGGTGAGTCCCACGGCCGCCGAAGTGGTGCGACTACTCACAGTGAGGGGCGAGACGCTCGCCGTCGCCGAGTCGCTCACCGGTGGTCTGGTGGCCGCGGAGATCACCGCGGTGCCGGGTGCCTCGAAGGCGTTCCGCGGCTCCGTGACCGCGTACGCCACCGAACTGAAGCACGAGCTGCTGGGTGTCGACGTCACTCTTCTGGCCGAGCGCGGCGCGGTGGACGCGCAGGTCGCGGCACAGATGGCGGCCGGGGTGCGTACGGCACTCGGAGCCGACTGGGGGATCGCGACCACGGGCGTCGCCGGTCCCGATCCGCAGGACGGACAGCCGGTCGGTACGGTCTACGTGGCCGTCGACGGGCCCTTCGAAGGCCCTTCCGGCACCGTTCGCGGTGGGAAAGTGGTGCCGCTGCGGTTGAACGGCGACCGGGCGGAAATCCGTATGGAGAGTGTACGCAGCGTACTCGCGGCGCTTCTTCAGGAGCTCGCGGGCGAACAGACCGGGAATGAGCGGGCACAGGATACGGAACAGAACGGGGGGTTTTGATGTTTGCAGCCCTGAGTGAACACGACATCGCTCCCCGCACGGCCGCGGCGCAAGGCGGTACGGTGGGGCGTGAAGGATGCGGCTACGCGGTCCGAGGAGGGAGCCACCGATGATTCTGCTCCGTCGCCTGCTGGGTGACGTGCTGCGTCGGCAGCGCCAGCGCCAGGGCCGTACTCTGCGCGAAGTCTCCTCGTCCGCCCGAGTCTCACTCGGCTATCTCTCCGAGGTGGAGCGGGGGCAGAAGGAGGCATCCTCCGAGCTGCTCTCCGCGATCTGCGACGCGCTGGACGTACGGATGTCCGAGCTCATGCGGGAAGTGAGCGACGAGCTCGCCCTCGCCGAGCTGGCACAGTCGGCTGCGGCCACCGAACCGGTGCCCGCACCGGTGCGTCGCCCGATGCTCAATTCCGTATCGGTGACCGGTGTGCCACCGGAACGGGTCACGATCAAGGCGCCTGCCGAAGCGGTCGACGTCGTCGCCGCCTGAGGCTCACCAGCTCGCGTTTCCGAGCTGCGAGACGTACCACCGAAGCCCCGGCCGGGGCTTCCCCGGGGAGACCCGGAGAAACCGGGCCGGGGCTTTCGCGTGCCCCGAGGTCCCTCATGGGCCCGTTTGCCGGTATCCGGCGCGGCCTCCATGGTGGAGAGACCGGCGAAGCCGATGCCGGCCGTCGTGAGCGTGCGGCCGTCGGACCGGCACCGGAGCCGTCGTCGATCGGAGGATGCGGATGTACGTCGTGAAGAGCTCCCTGTCGGACGCGGACCTGAAGACCGTTTCCGAGGCACTCCAGGGCGCCCTGGTCGACCTGGTGGATCTCTCCCTGGTGGCCAAGCAGGTCCACTGGACCGTGGTGGGGCCCCGCTTCCGGTCCGTCCACCTCCAGCTCGACGAGGTCGTGGACATCGCGCGGCTGCATTCGGACACCGTGGCGGAGCGCGCCTCGACCCTGGGCGTCCCGCCGGACGGGCGGGCCGCGACCGTGGCGTCGAGCAGTGGTGTCGGACACACCCCCGACGGCTGGATCAAGGACACCGACGCCGTACGGACGCTCGTGGAGGCGCTCGGCGCGGTGATCGCGCGGATGCGGGAACGGATGGCCGTCACCGCGGACCCGGATCCGGTGAGCCAGGACATCCTCATCGCCATCACGGCCGACCTGGAGAAGCATCACTGGATGTTCCAGGCGGAGAACGGGTGAGCGGTACCTGTTTCGCCCCCGGCGGGTGTGTCCCGCCGGTGTGCCCTGCTCGCGCGTGAGATCGGCGGCCCGGTGCCGCGCCGGAGGTGGTGCCATGGCGGGGCGGACGGTGCGCCGGGGGGCTTGTCTGGTGCTCGGTGCGCTGTGGTGGTTCAGCGTGCTCCGGCTCGTGCTGGCACCCGGTGCCGGAGTACTCGAAGGAGCGATAGCCGCCGGCGGGTGGGGGCTCAGCCTGCTGCCGGTGCACTGCGTACCGAAGTCCGGTGCCGCCGGTGCCGTCGGCTCGGACCGGTGGCGGGAGCACTGGAGGCGTCTCCGCCGCCGGCGCGCAGGCGGGCGGGCTACCAGGGCATCGCGACCCCGCCGTTGGGACGGAGGATCTGGCCGGTGGTGAAGGCCGAGGCGTCCGAGGCCAGATACAGCACGGCGTGGGCGATGTCCTCGGGTGCCCCGACGCGGCCCAGCGGCGACAGACGTGCCATGAACGCCTCGGTGTGCGCCTGGCGCTCTCCGTGGCGGTCGGTCATGGGGGTGCGGATCCAGCCGGGCGCCACGGCGTTGACGCGGATGCCGTGCGGACCGACCTCGGTCGCCAGCGTCTTCGTGAGCTGTACGACGGCCGCCTTGGCCGCGCTGTAGCAGAGCAGGCCCGGACCGCCGGAGTCGATCGCGCCCGACGCCATGGTGACGACGCTGCCGCGGACCCCGTTCGCGATCATGGAGCGCGCCGCCTCCTGACAGGCGTACAGGACCCCCTTGAAGTTGACGTTCAGGACCCGGTCCAGATCCTCGTCCAGGGTCTCCAGGACCGGGCTGCTGTGCATGATCCCGGCGATCGCCGCCATGACGTCGACACGGCCGCACGAGGCCACGGCCTGCCGGAGCCCGGCCCAGTCGGTGACGTCGAGCGGGTGGCCGAGCGCCGTGCCGCCCTGGCCCTCGATCAGCTTCGCCGTCTCGCGCAGGCCCGGCTCGTCGAGGTCCGCGCAGTGCACGGTGGCGCCCGCCTCCGCGAGCAGGACCGCCGTCGCGCGGCCGATGCCTCCGGCCGCGCCGGTGACGAAAGCGGTGCGTCCGGTGAGGTCGTACGCGGGAAGGCCCATGAAGGGACGGTACGAAGGAATCTGACGGGTCGTCAATTGGTCGTGCGCACATTGCCGTGCGGACGGGCCGGCGGCGGGGTGGGGCCCGTCTGGCAGCGGGGGCACCAGTACGTGGGGCGCTCGCGGGATCCGTCACCCTGGTTCCCCGACCGGACCGGCGTCCCGCAGCGCAGACACGGGCGCGGGGTGCGCCCGTACACGAACAGGTTCTGTTCGCGGCGCCCGGTCGTGACACGGATCGGACGGTCGCGGTTGAACTCCAGCAGCCTCTTGGCCAGGACCGGCAGCTGGGCGGCGCGGTCGGCGGGCAGCGCGCCGACGGGGAGCCAGGGCGTGACGCCGAGGAGGAAACACAGCTCGCTCTTGTACACGTTCCCGATGCCGGCGAGGTTGCGCTGGTCCAGGAGGGCTTCGCCGAGGGCGCGGTCGGGGTCGCGAAGGAGGTTCTCCAGGGCTCTGTCCGGGTCCCAGCCGGGACCCAGGAGATCGGGCCCGAGGTGACCGACCGCCCGGCTCTCGTCGGCGGTGCGGAGCAGCTCCAGCACGGGCAGGCGGTAGCCGACCGCCGTGCGGTCCGACGTGCCGAGGATGGCCCGGATCTGATGGGCCGGACCTCCGCTCCAGCGCCGGCCGGGCTCGTACACCTTCCACGAACCGTCCATCCGCAGATGCGAGTGCAGCGTCAGACCGCCCTCGATCCGGGTGAGGAGGTGCTTGCCGCGCGGGGTGACGTCCAGGACGGCGCGACCGGTGAGGTCGGCCGTGGCGTACCGGGGCACCCGCAGGTCGGAACGGGTCAGGACCTTGCCCGCGAGGGCGACATGCAGGCGCCTCGCGGCCTGCCAGACGGTGTCTCCTTCGGGCATGACTCCAGGGTGGCACGGTGGGAGGGGCCGGGTCAGGCGCGAAGGCGGAGTCCGCGCGGGGTGGCGATGAAGCCCGCTCCTTCCAGGAGAGTGCCGAGGGGTGAGGTGAGTGCCGAGGCGCCGTTGACGCGCTCGACGGTGACCGTGCCGAGCGAACCCGCGCGGGCCGCCGCGGCGAGGGCCTCCGCCGCGGCACCCAGACGGGTGTCCCGCGCGAGGGGGGTGTCCGCGTCGGCCGGCCAGGCCAGCAGGGTCTTGCCGCCGCGTTCCATGTACAGGGCCAGTTCGCCGTCGACGAGGACGACCAGGGAACCCGCCTTGCGGCCCGGCTTGTGGCCCGCTTCGGTCGGGGACTCGGGCCAGGGGAGGGCCGCGCCGTAGGCGTTCGCGGGGTCGGCGGCGGCCAGTACGACAGCGGGGGAGGTGGTACGGGGGCGGGCGCCCGGGAAACCCGCGCCGCCGGGGTGGCCGGAGCCGTTCGCCGGGTACGCCGTGCCGCCGCGGCCGGGCCGGGTGTTCCGGCCGTGGGGCGCGTAGGGGCGGGGAGCGTCGGGGTGAGGGGCGTCGGCCGCGAGGGCGGAATCGGCGGAGAACGTGTGGCCGTCGTCGAAATCGAAGTCGAGGGCGGAGCCGGGACCGAGCGGGGAGTCCGGGCCGAGGGTGAAGTCGCGGGTGGGATCGTTCAGGGAATCCGGACCGTCCTCGATGCCGTCCCGGTCGACGTACGCCTCGCCGTGGCCCTTGCCATCGAAGTCCCGGCCGGAGTGCGGGAGGACAGGAATGTCCGGGAAGCCGTGTGCCGCGGGGGAGTTGTCCGGGACGGCGGGATCGAGGAGGGCGGCGCCCCGGTCGCGGGCGTTCGCCGCGGCCCGGAGCCGGTCCACCGCGCCGTCCATGGCGAACTGGGCCGCGCCGAGCCCCTCGACCACGTAGCCCCGCCGCGCCTGACCGCTGTCCTCGAAGGCCGACAGGATGCGGTACACCGCCGAGAAGCCTCCTTCGACGCCCTCCGCCGCGACGGCTCCCCGGGTCACCACGCCGTGCCGGTCGAGCAGGGTGCGGGCCAGGGCGTGGGCGCGGACGGTGGCGTCCGGCTCCCGCTCGGGCAGCAGTGACCAGCGGCCCGCCACGGTGGGGGGACCCGTACGCGACTGGGGGCGCGCCCCGCCCGTCAGGGAGCCGTAGCGCCCGCGGGGGACCGAGCGCTTGGCGCGGTGGGCCGTCGAGCCCGCGGTGCGGCCCGAACCCAGCAGGGAGCGCATCGGCGCGAGCGTGTCGTTCGTCAGCCGCCCGGACCAGGCCAGCTCCCAGATCGCGTCCGCGAGCTGCGGATCCGTCGCGTCGGGGTGCGTGGTGGCGCGGACCTGGTCGGCGATCTGACGGAAGAACAGGCCGTAGCCCCCGGAGAGGGTGTCGAGAACCGACTGGTGCAGCGCCGTCGGCTCCAGAGGGTGCGCGGCCGGAAGGAGCAGGGGGGCGGCGTCCGCGAGATACAGCGACACCCAGCCGTCCTTGCCCGGCAGGGAACCCGCCCCGGCCCAGACCACCTCACCGGCGGCCGTGAGTTCGTCGAGCAGGGCGGGGGTGTAACCGGCGACCCGGGACGGCAGCACGAGCTTCTCCAGCGCGGACGCCGGCACCGACGCGCCCTGCAACTGCTCGACGGCGCGCACCAGTCCGTCGATGCCGCGCAGCCCGTGACCGCTGCCCACGTGCTGCCACTGCGGCAGGAACTGGGCGAGCGCGGCGGGCGGAACGGGTTCGAGTTCATGACGCAGCGCCGCGAGCGAACGGCGGCGCAGCCTGCGCAGGACCGCCGCGTCGCACCACTCCTGGCCGATGCCCGCGGGATGGAACTCGCCCTGGACGACCCGGCCGTTCGCGGCGAGGCGATGCAGCGCGCCGTCGGTGACGGCGGTGCCGAGACCGAAGCGGGCGGCGGCCGTCGCCGAGGTGAACGGCCCGTGGGTGCGGGCGTACCGGGCGAGGAGATCGCCGAGCGGGTCCTTGACCGGCTCGGTGAAGGCCTCCGGTACGCCGACGGGCAGGGCCGTGCCGAGCGCGTCGCGCAGCCGGCCGGCGTCCTCGACGGCCGCCCAGTGGTCGGCTCCGGCGATCCTGACCCGGATGGCGCGGCGGGCGGCCGACAGTTCCTTCGCCCACCCCGGCTCCGCGCCCCGCTCGGCCAACTCGGCCTCCGTGAGCGGCCCCAGCAGACGCAGCAGGTCGGCGACACCTTCGATGTCCTTGATGCGGCGGTCCTCGGTGAGCCACTGGAGCTCGCGCTCCAGCTCGGCCAGGACGTCCGCGTCCAGCAACTCGCGCAGTTCGGCCTGGCCCAGCAGCTCGGCCAGCAGACGGGAGTCAAGCGACAGCGCGGCGGCCCGCCGCTCGGCGAGCGGCGAGTCGCCCTCGTACAGGAACTGGGCGACGTACCCGAAGAGCAGGGAGCGGGCGAAGGGGGAGGGTTCGGGGGTGGTGACCTCGACGAGCCGCACCTTGCGGGACTCGATGTCGCCCATCAGCTCCGTGAGTCCCGGCACGTCGAAGACGTCCTGGAGGCATTCGCGCACCGCTTCCAGGACGATCGGGAACGAACCGAACTCGCTCGCCACCTGGAGCAGTTGAGCGGCGCGCTGGCGCTGCTGCCACAGCGGGGTGCGCTTGCCGGGGCTGCGGCGCGGCAGGAGCAGGGCGCGGGCGGCGCATTCGCGGAACCGGGCGGCGAACAGGGCCGAACTGCCGACCTGGTCCGTGACGATCTGGTTGACCTCGCCCTTGTCGAAGGCGACGTCCGCCGCGCCGACCGGCGCCCGCTCCGCGTCGTACTCCGTGCCCGCCTTCGTGGGTGCCTGGTCGAGCAGGTCCAGGCCCATCAGATCGGCGTCGGGCAGCCGCAGCACGATGCCGTCGTCCGCGTGCATGACCTGGGCGTCCATGCCGTAGCGCTCGGAGAGCTTGGCGCCCAGGGCGAGGGCCCAGGGAGCGTGCACCTGCGCGCCGAAGGGGGAGTGCACGACCACACGCCAGTCGCCCAGCTCGTCGCGGAAGCGCTCGACGACGATCGTGCGGTCGTCCGGGATGTGGCCGCACGCCTCACGCTGTTCGGTGAGGTACGCGATGACGTTGTCGGCGGCCCAGGCGTCCAGGCCCGCCGCCAGCAGCCGCAGCCGTGCGTCGTCCTCGGGCAGCGCTCCGACCTCGCGCAGGAACGCGCCCACCGCGCGCCCCAGTTCGAGCGGACGCCCGAGCTGGTCGCCCTTCCAGAAGGGCAGCCTGCCGGGGACGCCGGGCGCCGGGGAGACCAGGACCCGGTCCCTGGTGATGTCCTCGATGCGCCAGGAGCTGGTGCCGAGGGTGAAGACGTCGCCCACCCGGGATTCGTAGACCATCTCCTCGTCGAGCTCACCGACCCGTCCGCCGCCCTTCTTGGGGTCGGCCCCCGCGAGGAACACCCCGAAGAGTCCACGGTCGGGGATGGTGCCCCCGGAGGTGACGGCGAGCCGCTGGGCGCCGGGGCGGCCGGTCACCGTGCCCGCGACGCGGTCCCACACCACGCGGGGCCTCAGCTCGGCGAAGGCGTCCGAGGGGTAACGGCCCGCGAGCATGTCCAGGACGGCGGTGAACGCCGACTCCGGGAGCGAGGCGAAGGGGGCCGCCCGGCGGACCGTGGTGAGCAGATCGTCGACCTGCCAGATGTCGAGCGCCGTCATCGCGACGAGCTGCTGAGCCAGCACGTCCAGCGGGTTGGCCGGCACCCGGAGGGACTCGATGGAGCCGGTGCGCATCCGCTCGGTGACCACCGCCGCCTGCACCAGGTCGCCCCGGTACTTCGGGAAGACGACACCGGTGGACACCGCGCCGACCTGGTGACCCGCGCGGCCCACCCGTTGCAGCCCCGACGCCACGGACGGCGGTGATTCCACCTGGACGACGAGGTCGACCGCGCCCATGTCGATGCCCAGTTCGAGGCTGGAGGTGGCGACCACGGCGGGCAGACGCCCGGCCTTCAGATCCTCCTCGACCTGCGCCCGCTGCTCCTTGGAGACCGAACCGTGGTGAGCGCGGGCGATGACCGGCGGCGCCCCCTGCGCCGTGCCCGAGCCGCCCATCAGCTCGGCCGGGGCGTGCGCCTCCTCCAAGGGCTCGCCGGTCGCCCTCTCGTAGGCGATCTCGTTCAGGCGGTTGCACAGCCGCTCTGCCAGACGACGCGAGTTGGCGAACACGATCGTCGAGCGGTGGGACTGGACGAGGTCGGCGATCCGCTCCTCGACATGCGGCCAGATGGAGGGCTTCTCCGCGCCCTCCTTGCCGTCGGAGGCCGGGGAGCCGCCCAGTTCGCCCAGGTCCTGCACCGGGACGACCACGGACAGGTCGAACTCCTTGCCCGACGGCGGTTGGACGATCTCCACCTTGCGACGGGGCGAGAGATAGCGCGCCACCTCGTCCACGGGACGCACCGTCGCGGAGAGGCCGATGCGCCGGGCGGGCTTCGGCAGCAGCTCGTCGAGACGCTCCAGGGTGAGCGCGAGATGGGCGCCGCGCTTGGTGCCCGCGACCGCGTGCACCTCGTCCAGGATCACCGTCTCGATGCCCGTCAGGGCGTCGCGTGTGGCCGAGGTCAGCATCAGGAACAGTGACTCGGGGGTCGTGATCAGGATGTCCGGCGGGCGGGTGGCCAGCGCCCGGCGCTCGGCGGGAGGAGTGTCCCCGGAACGGATACCGACCTTCACCTCCGGCTCCGGCAGCCCGAGCCGCACGGACTCCTGGCGGATGCCGGTCAGCGGGCTGCGCAGATTGCGCTCCACGTCGACCGCGAGCGCCTTGAGCGGCGACACGTACAGCACCCGGCAGCGCTTGCGCGGGTCCGCCGGGGGCGGCGTCGAGGCCAGTTGGTCGAGCGCGGCGAGGAACGCGGCCAGCGTCTTGCCGGAACCGGTGGGGGCGACGACCAGCACGTCCGAACCCGCGCCGATGGCCGCCCACGCCCCGGCCTGGGCCGCGGTGGGCGCGGAAAAGGCCCCCGTGAACCAGCCGCGGGTCGCGGGGGAGAAGCCGTCGAGCGCGGGGTGCGCGGAGCTGACCATGCGTCCATCCTGCACCCACCCACTGACAATCGTGCCGACCTGCGAGAACGCCGTGACTGAGCGCGGCGGGGGAGACCGGTGCCGTGCCGGAGCCGGGCAAATACGGGCGAAGCCGGGCGGGTGGTGGCGGCGGTCGGTCGCGGCGAGGCGGCTCCGGTCGGCGGGCCGTCGCGGGGCCGGTGGTCCCCGGCCGGTGGGCCGTCGCGAGGCCGTTGCTTCCCGGTCGGTGGGCCGCCGCAGGGCTGTGGATTCGGGTCGGCGGGCCGTGGCGGCGCGGTGGGTTCCCGGTCGGCCAACCGTCGCGGCTAGGTGGTTCCCCGGTCGGCGAGCCGTCCCGGCGTGGTGGCGGACAATGAGGACGTGGCAGGTTCGGGGCAGGAGCGGGCGCGGCACTGGCAGTACGCGGAGCTGCCCGGTGTCGATCTGCTGCGGGCCCGCTACGTAGAGAAGATCTTCGTGCGGCACACCCACGAGAACTTCGTCATCGCCGCCATCACCGAGGGCGTCGAGGTCTTCCACCACGGCGGCGCCGACCAGTACGCGGGCCCGGGTTCGCTGGCACTGGTCAATCCCGACACCCCGCACACCGGCCGCGCGGGCGTCCCCGAGGGCTGGCGGTACGGGGCCGTGTACCCCTCGCCGGAGACGGTCGCCGAGATCGCCGCGGAGACCACCACCCTGCGCGGCACCCCCGGATTCAGCAGCCCGGTACTCGACGACCCCTACGCGGCGGGCCTGGTCCACCAGGTGCTGCGGGCCGCGGAGGAGGGCAACGCGCTGGCCGCCGACACCCTGCTGAGGGTCGCCGTGACCCGGCTGCTGCGCCTGAACGGGGGCCCCCTGCCGCAGCGGGCCGTGCGCACCGCCGGCGGCCGGCTCGCGGCACGCGCGCGTGGCGTGCTGGACGAGCGGATGGCCGAGCCGCCGACCCTGGAACGGCTCGCGGCGGACCTCGGCACCAGCTCGTTCGCGTTGCTCCGCGCGTTCCGGGACGCCTACGGCATGCCGCCCCACACCTGGCTGACCGACGCCCGGGTACGCCGGGCCCGCCACCTCCTGGACGCCGGGTCCACCCCCGCCGAGGCGGCCGTCGCCGTCGGCTTCACGGACCAGCCGCACCTCAACCGGCACTTCAGCCGGATCGTGGGCGTCCCTCCGGGCGCCTATCAGCGGGAGCGCAAGAACGTACAAGACGCCGGGGGCCGGCTCCTCGTACCGTCCGACGCGTGGCACAACAGACAGCTCTCCCAGACATACGCAGCGAAGAACACGGAAAACCCGACGCGGCCGTCGTCCGCGACGCCCTCGGAGTCGGGGTCGCCGTCGGACTGTCCGGTTTCGCCTTCGGGGTGACCTCGGCCGGCAGCGGGCTCAGCCTGCTCCAGACCTGCGCCCTCAGCCTCCTGGTGTTCACCGGGGCGTCGCAGTTCGCGCTCGTGGGCGCGCTCGCGGCCGGGGGCAACCCGCTGACCGCGGCAGCCGGCGCGTTCTTCCTCGGGGTGCGGAACGCGTTCTACGGGCTGCGGCTGTCCCAGCTCCTGGCCCTCCCGCGCGCGGTGCGCCCGTTCGCCGCGCAATGGGTGATCGACGAGACCACGGCCGTGGCGCTCGCCCAGCCCACCCGCCGCAGCGTCCGGATCGGCTTCACCGTCACCGGCCTGTCCCTCTACCTGCTGTGGAACCTCACCACCCTGCTCGGCGCGGCCGGGGCCGAGGCCATCGGTGACACCGACGCGTGGGGCCTGGACGCGGCCGGACCCGCGGTGTTCCTGGCGCTGCTCGCGCCGATGCTGAAGACGTCCACGGAACGCGCCGTCGCGGGAATCGCCGTCCTTCTGGGACTCGGTCTGCTGCCCGTCCTGCCTGCCGGAGTCCCGGTGCTGGTGGCCGCCCTGGCCGCCCCCGCCGTGCTCTGGGCGACCGGGCGCCGCCGCGCGGACACCGCCCGTGACGCGTCCGTCGGCGCGTCGCACGAGACACCGTCCGGTGCCGAGAACGGGGCACCGTCCGACGTGGAGAACCGTTCACAGGCCCGCGCGGAGCACGCATCACCGGCCGGTACGCACGGCAACGGGCCCGACGCGTCAGGAGACGTACGGTGAACATCTGGATCGCCATCGGCATCACCGCCGTCGGCTGCTACGCCGTCAAGCTCATCGGTCTGCTGATCCCCGCGGGCGTGCTGGAGCGGCCGCTCGTCCAGCGCCTCGCCGCCCTGCTGCCCGTCGCGCTCCTGGCCGCTCTCACGGCCCAGCAGACGTTCGCCGACGGGCGGGTCCTCGTCCTCGACGCGAAGGCCGCGGGGCTCGCCGCGGCGGCCGTCGCGCTGATCCTGCGCGCCCCGTTCCTGGTGGTCGTCGCCGCGGCCGTGGTGGTGACGGCCGGGGTCCGCGCGCTGACCGGCTGACACCCGCGCGCGGGGCTCGGACAGGGGGCGGGCGGGTGTGCCCCCTGTCCCTGGCGAGGGCCGGGCACGGGGGCACTCCGGTGTGCCCGGACACCGTCCGACACCGTCTCCCGCAGACCTCAGCCGATGGCCCTGCCGTACGCCCGGAGCGTGCGCAGGGCCTCGACGGTCACCATGGGACGGCACTCCAGGGCGGTGCCCGGAGCCCACTGACGCCAGCGGATCGGCCACCCGCCGTCCTCCTGCTGCTCGTCCGTGAGGTGGTCCAGCGAGCGGGCCATCTCCTCGTCGGTGAACCACGCGCGCGCGAGCGAGTCCGGCGTCCGCGCGTAGTCGTGCGGGAAGTGATGCTCGCCCGGCGCGTAACCGGGCGCGACGGGGTAGGCCTCCAGGCGCCCGGCGTCGAGCACGGCGAGCCGCTGCTCACGGACGAGCCGGCCCAGCCGGTCGGCGCTCGCCTCCGCGCGCGGGCGGTCGGCCGCCGAGTCCAGGAAGGCCACGGCCGCCTCGATCTCGTACGGGTGCGACTTCTCCAGGGACTCCACCGCCTGCCAGCAGAAGTCCGTGGCCCGGAACAGCCAGGCGTTCCACACCTCGTTGCGGTGCAGCAGGCCCACGACCGGGCCGGTGGCGAGGAGTTCGCTCGGCGGATCGTCGACGACCGGCACGAAGGGAGCCGCCGGATAGCCGCGCTGGCTCGGATGGACGGCGGGCAGCGCGCCGTCCAGGGTCGACACGGCGGTCAGATAGCGGCACACCCGTTCCACGCGCTGCCCGCCGCAGCGCCCGATCGAGTCGAGCACGCGCAGCGCGTGCGCCGTGTGCAGCGGCTGGCTGACCGGGCCGCGCAGATCGGGTTCGAGCGCGTGACCGTACCCTTCGTCGTCGTTGCGGTAGGCGGCCAGCGCCGTCTCCACCGCGTCGGCGCCACCGCCGAGGAAGTGATAGGCGAAGCGGCGCTGTTCCAGCACGCGCGCGGTGAGCCAGACGAAGTGCTCGGCGCGGGCGAGGGGGGAGTGCGCGGGGGGCGTCTGGGGGAGTCGGGATGCTCCGGTTTCGGCCATGCGTCAGACCGTAGGGCGGAAAGCGGTCTCGCCACGCGGCCCCGGCTCGGGGCCACTCTCAGGGGCGGGATACTGGTGTCATGCGGTTGACGGTCTTCTGGCAGCGAATGGCTGATCACTTCGGCGCGGGGTACGCCGAGACGTTCGCGCGCGATCATGTGATGACGGAACTGGGCGGGCGCACCGTCCACGAGGCGCTGGACGCCGGCTGGGAGGCCAAGGACGTGTGGCGCGTGGTGTGCGCGACCATGAACGTTCCGTACGAAAACCACTGAACGGGACAGGGGACCGGGAAAGTCCGGGGGGACGTGGATCGGGTGTCGGTGGCGTGGGCCAGACTTGGCGGGTGGCCCCGACAGACGAGAACACGCAGGTCGATCAGCAGTCATCACCGCTCGGCACGACGCCACCCGGTCCGCCCGATGCCGGCGCGGCCGGAGCGGGCGTGCGCATGCCGCGCTGGCTGCCCCGCGCCATGGTGCTCGCCCTCGCGCTCGTCGCCGTGTTCCAGCTCGGCAGTTGGGCGTTCCACCAGCTCACCGGCCTGCTGATCAACATCCTGATCTCGTTCTTCCTCGCGCTCGCGATAGAACCCGCGGTGAGCTGGATGGCCTCCCGGGGCATGCGCCGAGGGCTGGCCACATTCTTTGTCTTCCTGGGATCGTTGATCCTGATCGCCGGGTTCATCACCCTGCTCGGCTCGATGCTCGCGGGCCAGATCATCAAGATGATCGAGGGCTTCCCCGACTACCTCGACTCGGTCATCAACTGGATCAACACGCACTTCCACACCGACCTCAGGCGGGTCGACATCCAGGAGGGCCTGCTCCACTCCGACTGGCTGCGCAAGTACGTGCAGAACAGCGCCACCGGCGTCCTGGACGTGTCCGGCCAGGTCCTCGGCGGTCTCTTCCAGCTCCTGACGGTCGCGCTGTTCTCGTTCTACTTCGCCGCCGACGGACCCCGGCTGCGGCGCGCGCTGTGCTCGGTGCTGCCGCCGGCCCGGCAGACCGAGGTGCTGCGCGCCTGGGAGATAGCCGTCGACAAGACCGGCGGCTATCTGTACTCGCGCGGCCTGATGGCGCTGATCTCGGGCATCGCCCACTACATCCTGCTGGAGGCGCTGGGCGTTCCCTACGCGCCCGTGCTCGGTGTGTGGGTCGGTCTCGTCTCGCAGTTCATCCCGACCATCGGCACCTATCTCGCGGGCGCCCTGCCGATGCTGATCGCGTTCACGATCGACCCCTGGTACGCGCTGTGGGTGCTCGTCTTCGTCGTGGTCTACCAGCAGTTCGAGAACTACGTGCTCCAGCCCAAGCTGACCTCCAGGACGGTGGACATCCACCCCGCGGTCGCCTTCGGGTCCGTCATCGCGGGCACCGCGCTCCTCGGAGCCGTCGGCGCGCTGATCGCCATCCCCGCCGTCGCCACCCTGCAGGCGTTCCTGGGCGCGTACGTGAAGCGCTACGACGTGACGGACGACCCGCGGGTGCACGGGCACCGCACCCGCGGCTCGGCGGGCCTCCTCGCGCGGGTGCGGGGGCAGCTCGGCCGGTGACGTGCGCCGGAGGCCCGGTCGGCGACGTTCACCAGGTGAGGACGGCCTGGACACCGGTGAGGACGACGGCCGCCGTGTAGAGGCCGACCGCCGCCCACACCATCCGCTGCCGGGTCTCCTCGCTCCAGCCGGTGCGGGAGAGCAGCCAGGCCAGCGCGGGCAGCACCAGGACGGCGTGCAGGCTCACGCCGTGCAGCGGCTTGAGCGGAGCCGTCGAGTGGTACGCGGCCTCCTGGTGGCCGGTCCTGGTGAGAACGACCCCGCGCGCGATCATCGCGGCGCCCGAGGCCAGCGCGACGAGCAGAATCGCGAACCCCGAGCGCACGGCGAGCGGCATGCCCGCGGGCCCCGAGGGCCGGTGGCGGAACGAGGCGACCGCGAACGCGGTGAGCACCACGACCAGAATCCCGCCGCCCACCGCGAGCATCATGGACACCGCGGTGTCGAAGCCGGTCTCCATGTCGAGATGCGAGGGAACCCGGCGCCACGCCTGAAGGGTGATCCCGCCTACCTCCAGCACACAGTCCGCGGCGAACACGACGAGCAGCGCGGTGCGCGCCCTCGCCTCCATCCGCACGTACGAGGTGACCCAGGTGACCGCGATCAGGGTCAGCCCGAAGGAGAGCCCGAAGGTGACGGGCTTGCGCCAGGAGACGGGACCGTCCCACGGGCCGCCGTCGACGGCGAAGACCAGCAGATGCAGGAGGCCCGAGAGGACGAGCAGGGCGCCCGTGGCCCGGCACAGCCGCTCGGCCCACGGCCGGAGCGAGGGCTTCGGCGACGGCAGGGGGCGGGGCGGCAGGGGACGGGTGGTCGTCGGCATGGCCCACAGCCTGCCGGTCGGGCCCGTCGGTGTCGTCGTACGCCCGGAGGCAGCGGCCCTGCGCCCCGGGGAGTAGCCCGAGCCCGGGGCGGGTACCGGGCTCCCGGGGAGGTGCCCGGCGGGTACAGGGGCCCGAGGGCGTGGGATCCCCGGTCGTTGTCGGAGGACGACCGTACTCTCGGAAGTGCCGCGTGGTGCGCTTGACACGTAAATCGAACATCCATTCTCATGGAGGTTCCGGCGTAGCTCGCGATGGGTGATTCGGCAGGGTTTCGACAGGGATGTGCCCGAGTTATCCACAGGCCGGACGGGCGTCGGGGCGCATTGTCAGTGGCAGGCGTTAGCGTCTTTGACGTGAAGCGATCGACTCAAGCAAACCGGGTGGAACCCATGGCAGGAACCGACCGCGAGAAGGCGCTCGACGCCGCGCTCGCGCAGATTGAACGGCAGTTCGGCAAGGGCGCCGTGATGCGCCTGGGCGAGCGGCCGAATGAGCCCATCGAGGTCATCCCCACCGGGTCGACCGCGCTCGACGTCGCCCTCGGCGTCGGCGGCCTGCCGCGCGGCCGCGTGGTGGAGGTGTACGGCCCGGAGTCCTCCGGAAAGACGACCCTCACCCTGCACGCGGTGGCGAACGCGCAGAAGGCCGGCGGCCAGGTGGCGTTCATCGACGCCGAGCACGCCCTCGACCCCGAGTACGCGAAGAAGCTCGGCGTCGACATCGACAACCTGATCCTCTCGCAGCCGGACAACGGCGAGCAGGCCCTGGAGATCGTGGACATGCTGGTCCGCTCCGGCGCGCTCGACCTCATCGTCATCGACTCCGTCGCCGCCCTGGTGCCGCGGGCCGAGATCGAGGGCGAGATGGGCGACTCGCACGTGGGTCTCCAGGCCCGACTGATGAGCCAGGCCCTGCGCAAGATCACCAGCGCGCTCAACCAGTCGAAGACCACGGCGATCTTCATCAACCAGCTCCGCGAGAAGATCGGCGTCATGTTCGGCTCTCCGGAGACGACGACGGGTGGCCGGGCGCTGAAGTTCTACGCCTCGGTGCGCCTCGACATCCGGCGCATCGAGACGCTGAAGGACGGCACCGACGCGGTCGGCAACCGCACCCGCGTCAAGGTCGTCAAGAACAAGGTCGCGCCGCCGTTCAAGCAGGCCGAGTTCGACATCCTCTACGGGCAGGGCATCAGCCGCGAGGGCGGCCTGATCGACATGGGCGTGGAGAACGGCTTCGTCCGCAAGGCCGGCGCCTGGTACACGTACGAGGGCGACCAGCTCGGCCAGGGCAAGGAGAACGCCCGCAACTTCCTGAAGGACAACCCCGACCTCGCCAACGAGATCGAGAAGAAGATCAAGGAGAAGCTGGGCGTCGGTGTGAAGCCCGAGCAGCCCGCCGCGGAGCCGGGCGCGGACGCGGCGGTCTCGGCGGCCCCGGACGACGCCGCGAAGACGGTGCCCGCTCCGGCTGCCAAGGCCACCAAGTCCAGGGCCGCGGCGGCCAAGAGCTAGTCCATGACACGACGAACCGACTGGGCCGAGTACGCCCGTCCCCAGCCCTCCGAGAGGCGGCCGGGGCAGGGGTACGACGGGGGTGACGGCGGCCAGGCCGGAGACGGTGACGGGTCGTACGGCGGTGCCGGGGGGTACGGCGGCCAGCCGTACGGCACCGACGGCGGGTTCCACGAAGCCGACGGTGGGCTCCACGGCACCGACGGCGGGTTCTACGGAGCCGAGGGTTTCCACGGCGTCGGTCCGGACGACGGGGATCCGGACCACGGTGGTTCGACGGGCGGTGACGCACGGCACGGTGACGGCCTGCCGCGCGGTCACGGTTCGCCGGACGCGGTCTCCCGACGCGGTGGACGTGCCGCGGGGGGATCGCGTGGTGGAAGAGGTCGTCGACGGGGCGGCGGTTTCGGCGACCCGTCCGGCGACCCGCGGGACGGAGACACCCCCTCCTCGTCGAGGGCCGAGAAGGGGGAGTCCCCGGGGGACCCGGCTGAGCGGGCGCGAGCGATCTGCCTGCGCCTGCTCACCGGGACCCCGCGCACGCGGAAGCAGCTGGCGGACGCGTTGCGCAAGCGCGAGATCCCGGACGAGGTGGCGGACGAGGTGCTGTCACGGTTCGAGGAGGTCGGGCTGATCAACGACAGCGCCTTCGCGGACGCCTGGGTGGAGTCCCGGCACCACGGCCGGGGACTGGCCCGGCGCGCGCTCGTCCAGGAACTGCGGACCAAGGGCGTGGAATCGACGCTGATCGACGAGGCCGTCGGACAGCTCGACTCCGAGCAGGAGGAGGCGACGGCGCGTGAGCTGGTCGCGCGCAAACTGCGCTCCACCCGCGGACTGGACCGGGACAAGCGGCTGAGACGCCTCGCCGGCATGCTCGCCCGCAAGGGCTACTCCCAGGGAATGGCCCTGCGCGTGGTCCGTCAGGCGCTGGAGGAAGAGGGCGAGGACACGGAAGGGCTCGACGAGGGATTCTGATCCCACGGGCGTCCGTCACCGTGCCCTCGCGGGCTCCCGTACGAGGGCAGTTTGTCCGGGTGACCGGTCTCCGCGAGGCGGAGCGCGGTCAGCTCTCCGGGCCGGTGGCCGTCACCGGGAGGCCCGCGCTCTTCCAGGCCTGGAAGCCGCCGATCAGATCGGTGGCCCTGTGGAGTCCCAGCCGGCGCAGGGACTCGGCGGCCAGGCTGGAGGCGTACCCCTCGTTGCAGAACAGCACGACCCGCAGGTCATGACTCGTCGCCTCCGGGGCGCGGTGACTGCCCGTGGGGTCGAGCCGCCACTCCAGTTCGTTGCGCTCGACGACGAGAGCGCCGGGGATGAGGCCGTCCCGTTCGCGCAGGGCGGCGTACCGGGTGTCGACCAGAAGCGCCTCGCCGCGCCGTACGGCCTCGAAGGCTTCCTCCGCCTCCACCCGGTCCAGGCCCGCGCGGACCTGCTCCAGCAGGGCGTCGATGCCGATGGGCTGCCCGTTGCCGCTCACTGCCAGTCCTCCGGACGCTCGACGTGCTCCAGGCGCAGGATCTGGCCCGTACGGCTGTAGCGGCGGATCCGCGGGAGCGGTGGGTAGTAGGCGTGCACCGAGATCGCGTGCTCCTCGGTGGACTCGTTGAGCACCTCGTGCACGTGATGCCGGCCGAAGGCGCGGCCGGTGCCCGCGGGCAGCTTCCGCTGCCGGTCGATCTCCTCGGTGAGTTCCAGGGTCTTCCAGCCGTCGGCGGGCAGCCGGGCGGCGAGGGAGTTCTCCTTGAGCTCGCCGGCCGCGGCGAGGAAGGCGCCCACCGATTCGGCGTGGTCGTGCCAGCCGGTCCCGGTCCCGGGCGGCCAGCCGATCAGCCAGGCCTCACTGCCGCCCGGGCCTTCGAGCCGCACCCAGGTACGGCCCTCGGGGTCGAGGGGGAGCGAGGCGATCAGCTCGGCATCGGCCGCGGTACGGCGTACGAAGTCCAGGAGGTCGGCCTGGGTGGGGGGCTTGGGCTCGCCGGAGACGGCGGAGGGCACCGAGGCCGCGGCGGGGGCCGAGGGGGAGACGGGGACAGGCGTGGAGACAGGGGGTGGCACAGACACTCGGACCGTCCTGAGAATTCGCGAGAGGAGCGCGCGGAGGCACGGCGGCGGCGCGCGGGAGCTGAAGGATGCGAAGTCAGAAGGACGGGCGACACACGCAGCCCGCATAGCGGACGAGGTCCATATGGACCCTCCGCCACAGGCGCACACAGGTGTCGGTCACGATCCGGAGTAGACCATGGTGGCGCAGACCGGTCAACTCACCGTCACTATATGGACCATGAAGGCCCGAGGATCGGGGAAACCCGGGCCGGACGGTCACGGAGCGTTCAGCGCCTGCCCGCGGTCGCCCCCGCGGCGCTCTCCGCGTCCACCCGTGCCGGTCCGCCGAGGGCCGCCTCGGCCGCCTCGTACAGGTCGGCCGGCCGGACCCCGCCGAACGCGGCGACGAGGTGTCCGTCGGGGCGGACCAGCAGCACGGTGTGCGCCGCGGCACCCGGGTAGCTCTCCGCGACGAGCAGTTCGGCGGGGTGAGGCAGGGCGGTCACGGCGGCGGCGAGCCGCGGCATGACGCCGGCCGTCACCCAGTGCTTGCGCTCCCACACCCCCGTACCCGGAGCGATCAGCACGACGAGCAGCACCCCGCGACCGAGCCGCTCGCGCAGGGGTACGAACGAGCCGTCCTCCGCGGTCACCCGTACGTCGACGACCGGCGCGCCGGGCTCGGTGCCGACGACGGCGTGCGACTCGGCGGGCGGGGGCATGAGCGGGGAGGCGGTGTACGCCCCCGGCGCGCCGAGCGGACCGTGGCCCAGGTGGCCGTCCGTGAGCAACGCGTCGTGTCCCCGAGCGGTCCCGGGGACGTAGGAGCGCAGGCCGCCGCCGCTCCGCAGCAGGGGCAGCGCCTGGTCCGCGGCGCGCAGCCGAGCGGCGACCACCGCTCGCCGCTCCGTCTGGTAGCTGTCCAGGAGCGCGGTGTGCGGACCGTGGTGCCAGCCGAGCGCCAGCTTCCAGGCGAGGTTGTCGGCGTCCCGCAGCCCTTCGTCCAGCCCCTGGGTGCCGAGGGCGCCGAGCAGGTGGGCCGCGTCCCCGGCGAGGAAGACCCGGCCGACGCGCCAGCGGCGGGCCAGCCGGTGGTGGACGGCGTGGACCCCGGTGTCGAGCAGTTCGTACGCGGGTGTGGCGCCGCCGCTCCAGCCCGCGAGGGTCTCGCGGATGCGTGCCACCAGCAGGTCGGGCGTGACGAGGTCCTTGCCCGGGGGCAGCAGCCAGTCCAGCCGCCAGACGTCCTCGGCGAGCGGACGGGCGCTCACCTCTCCGGCCGAGGGTCCGGACGCGCGCCAGGGTGTCATCCGGTGCAGCAACGCTTCGCCGGGCCAGGGGAGTTCGGTGCGCAGGGCCGCCACGGCGTGCCGTTCGACGGCGGTGCGCCCGGGGAATCGGATGTCCTGGAGCTTGCGCACCGTCGAGCGCGGTCCGTCGCAGCCGATCAGATAGCTGCCGCGCCACCAGGTGCCGTCGGGGCCCCGCGTGTGGGCCGTGATGCCGGAGGCGTCCTGTTCGACGGAGTCGAGGCGGCTGTGCGCGGCGACCTTGATGAGCCGCTCGTGGATGATGGCCTCGCGCAGCGCGCCGGTCAGCGCGTGCTGGGCGATGTGCAGCGGAGCGCTGAACTCCGCTCCGTCCACCGGGTTTTCCGCGCCCCGGGAAGCGCCGGTGCCGCGTGCGGCGACGATCCCCCGAGGACCGTCGCCCCGCACGGCCTCGCCGCCGAGAGGATCGGTGGCGCTGTTCGCGCCCGTGGAACCCTCCCCGTCGAACACGATCTCGCGCATCACCTGCCTGCGCCGCATCGACCGCCATCCGGCCCAACGGAAGCCGGCGTCGTCGAGGGGCAGACCCGTCAGCCGTTCGACGAGCGCGACCGTGTCCTCGCGCAGCACCACGGTCCGCGCGAGCCGCTGTTCGTCCTTGCCGGGACCCTCGTCGAGGACCACGGAGGGGACCTCCTGGCGGGCCAGCGCAAGGGCGAGGGTGAGGCCCACGGGCCCGGCTCCGACGATGATCACCGGGTCCACGGCGCGGTGCCCCCTGCACGGAGCTGTGTCCTGAGGGACGTACGGGAACAGGCAGGTGGAGCAGGGTGCACGATCACAGAACGTATGCAACCCATTGCCGCTGCTTGCGTCAAGTGACGGGGTCAGTGGCGGTCCCGTCACTGACCCCTTCGGTCACACTGATCGACTGATGTTCGGACGATTCGTCAAAGGCTCCCGCTCGCGCCTCCGCCCGCGCCCGTCGCCGCGGTCCCGGCGATGGTCGCGTCGTTCGGCGAGAGCACCGCGCCGGTCGACTTCTTGCGGCGGCGCAGCCGCCCCTCCAGCCAGGAGGCGAAGCTGGTGATCGAGAAGTTCACGACGATGAAGATGACGGCGACCACGATGAAGCTCTGGACGACGTTCGCGTAGTTGGCCGCGAGGGTGCTGCGCGCGGTGAGGAGCTCCTGATAGCCGATCATCACACCGCCCAGTGCGGTGTCCTTCACGATGACGACGAGCTGGCTGACGATCACCGGCAACATCACGGTGACCGACTGCGGCAACAGGATGTTGGTCATGGTCTGGCCCTTGCGCAGACCGATCGCGTACGCGGCCTCCGTCTGCCCCTTGGGGAGCGCGAGGATGCCGGCCCGGACGACCTCGGCGAGGACCGAGGCGTTGTAGAGCACCAGGCCGGTGACGACCGCGTAGAACGGACGGTCCTCGCTCGCGATGTTCGCGGACCGGGCGTAGAGCTCGTTGGCGAACAGCATCAGCAGCAGGACCGGGATCGACCGGAAGAACTCGACCACGGCGCCCACCGGGACGCTCACCCAGCGGTGGTCGGAGAGGCGCGCGATACCGAGGACGGCGCCCAGCGGGAGGGCGATCACCATGCTCAGCGCGGCGGCCTTCAACGTGCCCCAGAGGCCCGGCAGCAGATACGTGTTCCAGGCGTCCGCCGTGGTGAACGGCTCCCAGAGGTCCCACTTGAGCTGGCCCTTGTCGTCCATGGCCAGCCATACCCACCACAGCAGCAGCCCGAGCAGGACGACGAAGAGGACCGAGAGGATCACATTGCGGCCCTTGGCCCGGGGGCCGGGGGCGTCGTAGAGAACGGAGGTCATCGCTTCACCGCCAGTCGCTTGCCCAGCCAGCCGAGGAAGAGGCCGGTGGGGAGGGTCAGGACCACGAACCCGAAGGCGAAGACCGCGGCGATGAGGACCGTCTGGGCCTCGTTCTCGATCATCGTCTTCATCAGGCTGGCGGCCTCGGCCACGCCGATGGCGGCGGCCACGGTCGTGTTCTTGGTCAGCGCGATCAGCACGTTCGCCAGCGGGACGACGGCGGAACGGAACGCCTGCGGCAGCACGATCAGCCTGAGGGTCTGCCCGAAGCCGAGCCCGATCGCGCGGGCCGCCTCGGCCTGGCCGACCGGCACGGTGTTGATGCCGGAGCGCAGCGCCTCGCAGACGAAGGCCGCGTGATAGCCGACGAGACTGAGCACCGCGAGCCGGAAGCCCTGGACCTTGAAGTCGTCGGCGCCCATCGTCACACCGAAGATGTCCGCGAGACCGAGCGAACTGAACACGATGATGACCGTCAGCGGGATGTTCCGGACGATGTTCACGTAGGTGGTGCCGAACCCGCGCATGAGCGGGACCGGGCTGACCCGCATCGCGGCCAGCAGTGTGCCCAGGACCAGGGAGCCGACGGCGGAGTAGACGGTGAGTTGCACCGTCGTCCAGAACGCCCCCAGGACGTCATAACCTTGAAGAAAGTCGAACACGATCTCCCGCGCTTCCGGGTGGTGGCGTACGTGGCGGACGGGGTGGGCGTGGCATGCCGCCGCCGTGATCGCGGCGGGCGGCGGCACACCCGCGCAACCCCGTGTGAACCGCGGTTTCCCGCGTTGCCCGAGGGCCCCGAGTTACCCGGTGATCCCCCTGCTGCTGGGCTGTGCCCGCGTTACTTGACGATGACGCCGATCTTCGGGGCCTGCTCGTACTTGTAGTTCGCGGGGCCGAAGTTCTTCTCGACCGCCTTCTTCCAGGAGCCGTCGCTGACCATCTTCGTCAACGCGGCGTTGATCTTCTTCTCCAGCTCGGCGTCGCCCTTCTTGACGCCGACGCCGTAGTTCTCGTTGCTCAGCTTGAGGCCGGCGAGCTTGAACTGACCCTTGTACTTGTCCTGCGCCGCGAAGCCCGCGAGGATCGAGTCGTCGGTGGTCACCGCGTCGACGGCGCCGCTCTGGAGGGCGGCGATGCACTCCGAGTAGCCGCCGTACTCCTTCAGGTTGGCCTTCGGTGCGATGGTGTCGTGGATGTTCTGCGCCGAGGTCGAACCGGTCACGGAGCACAGCTTCTTGCCGTTGAGGTCCGTGCCCTTGGCGATGTTCGAGTCCGTCTTGACGAGCAGGTCCTGGTGGGCCAGCAGGTACGGGCCCGCGAAGTCGACCTTCTGCTTGCGCTCGTCGGTGATCGAGTAGGTGGCCGCGATGAACTTCACGTCACCGCGGGCGAGCGCGTTCTCGCGGTCGGCGCTCTTGGTCTCGACGAACTCGATCTGGCCGGGCTTGTACCCGAGCTGCCCCGCCACGTAGGTCGCGACGTCCACGTCGAAACCGGCGAAGGAACCGTCCGGCTGCTTCAGCCCGAGACCGGGCTGGTCGTACTTGATACCGACCTTGATCTTGCCACCGCCCGAGGGCGAGGACCCGCTGTCGTCCTTGTCGCTCGAACCGCACGCGGTGGCGGTCACGGCGAGTGCGAGTACGGCGGCCGAGGCGGCGGCTGCCTTGCGGAGCTTCATGGTGAACATCCTTCGGGTAAGGGTGAAGTGCGGTCCGTCGACGGTCGGTCGACGCGCGGGGTCCCGCTGTACGGGGAGCCGCCCACGCTGTACGGGAGCGGGGCCCGCCGGTGCGGGGACGTGATCCCGCCGCGCGAGGACATCAGTGGTGCAGGATCTTCGAGAGGAAGTCCTTGGCGCGGTCGCTGCGCGGATTGCTGAAGAACTGGTCCGGCACGGCCTCTTCGACGATGCGGCCGTCGGCCATGAAGACGACTCGGTTGGCGGCCGAACGGGCGAAGCCCATCTCATGGGTGACGACGATCATGGTCATGCCGTCCCGGGCGAGCTGCTGCATGACCTCCAGCACCTCGTTGATCATCTCGGGGTCCAGCGCCGAGGTCGGCTCGTCGAAGAGCATGACCTTGGGGTCCATCGCCAACGCCCTTGCGATGGCGACGCGTTGCTGCTGGCCACCCGACAACTGCGCCGGGTACTTGTCGGCCTGGGTGCCCACGCCGACGCGGTCGAGCAGGGCGCGGGCCTTCTCCTCCGCCGCCTGCTTGCCGGTCCTGCGGACCTTGATCTGCCCCAGCATCACGTTCTCGAGCACGGTCTTGTGCGCGAAGAGGTTGAAGGACTGGAAGACCATGCCCACATCGGCCCGGAGCCGGGCGAGCGCCTTGCCCTCCCGGGGCAGCGGCTTGCCGTCGATCGAGATGTCACCCGAATCGATCGTCTCCAGACGGTTGATGGTGCGGCACAGGGTGGACTTCCCGGACCCGGAGGGTCCGATGACCACGACGACCTCGCCACGGGTGATCGTCAGGTCGATGTCCTGGAGCACGTGCAACGCGCCAAAATGCTTGTCGACGCTCTTCAGGACGACCAGTTCGTCGGTCCCGGCCATGGCGTCCTTGGCCACCGATGCATCGGTCATCGCTTTGGGGCTCCGTCCTCCTCGGTTTCCGAGGACAGTAGTGACCCCTTACGACCAGCGTCATTACATCTGAGGGGAATCTGAGCATCACGATCCGATAGCAATCGGACACGTGTCGTAGCGACCGCACGGACGCGCGTACCGGCTGGGTAACGGAAGCCCCGGGCAACCCGAAGCCCCTTGACGCCGTCCTTGTCCATCGGCGTGACTTCCTTGGTGCACGCGCGCGTGCACCGCTTTGTTGAAACGGGGACCGTTCGACCGATGAGACCCGAGACCGTACGACCGAGACGGTACGGACAAGACCGTACGACCGACGACAGCCGAGACCGTACGACCGATGAAACGGTACGACCGATGAGCCGGAGGGGGCCGGAATGAGACTGCTCCTCGTCGAGGACGACAACCACGTCGCCGCCGCCCTGTCCGCCGTGCTGGCGCGGCACGGCTTCGAGGTCACGCATGCCCGCAGCGGCGAGGAGGCCCTGCAGGCCCTCGTCCCGGAGAGCGACGGCTTCGGCGTCGTGCTGCTCGACCTGGGACTGCCCGACCAGGACGGCTACGAGGTCTGCGGCAAGATCCGCAAGCGGACCGCCACACCGGTGATCATGGTCACCGCGCGTGCGGACGTCCGGTCCCGCATCCACGGCCTCAACCTCGGCGCCGACGACTACGTGGTGAAGCCGTACGACACCGGTGAACTGCTCGCCCGGATCCACGCCGTCAGCAGGCGCACCGCCCACGACGACGGGTCGGCGCCCGGCGAGGACCTGGTGCTCCTGGGACCCGTGCGCATCGAACTCCCCAACCGCCAGGTCACCGTGGACGGTTCGGCGGTCCAGCTCACCCGCAAGGAGTTCGACCTCCTCGCACTGCTGGCCCAGCGCCCCGGAGTGGTGTTCCGCCGGGAACAGATCATCAGTGAGGTGTGGCGCACGAGCTGGGAAGGAACCGGCCGCACGCTGGAGGTGCACGTGGCGTCGCTGCGCTCCAAACTGCGCATGCCGGCGCTGATCGAGACCGTACGCGGCGTCGGGTACCGGCTCGTCGCCCCGGCCGCGTAGCGGGCACAGGTGCGTACCCGACTGCTGCCGCTGCTCATCGTCCTGATGGCGGCCGTGCTGCTCGCGCTCGGCATCCCGCTCGCGGCGAGTGTCGCCGCGCAACAGCAGCAGCGCGTCGTCGTCGACCGCATCGACGACACCGCGCGCTTCGCGGCCCTCGCCCAGTACGTCACCGACTCCCCGAGCCGGTCCCGGGCCGGCTTCCCGGACGAGCGCGGCGAGACCCTGCGCACCGAACTCACCCGCTACTACGAGGTGTACGGCATCCGGGTCGGCGTCTTCTACCGGGACGACGAGCCGATGGCCAACGCGCCGGCGAGCTGGCTCCTGCCCAAGAGCGGAGCGGCTCGCGACGCCTACAACGAGGCGCTCGTCAGCCGCCGCAGCCACGATCCCCAACAGGTCTGGCCCTGGCAGCACCGCCGTCTCGTCGTCGCCTCCCCGGTCGTCAGGGACGGCGACGTCATCGGCGTCGTCGTCACCGAATCGCCCACCGGGCAGATGCGTTCCAAGACCCTGCGCGGTTGGCTGATCATCGGCGCGGGCGAGATCGCCGCGATGCTCCTCGCGCTCGGCGCCGCGCTGCGCCTCACCGGCTGGGTGCTCAGGCCCGTACGCGTTCTCGACGCCACCACCCACGACATCGCGACCGGCCGTCTGAAGTCGCGAGTCGCGCCCGCCGGCGGACCGCCCGAACTCCAGCGTCTGGCACGGTCGTTCAACGAGATGGCGGACAACGTCGAGAGCGTGCTGGAACAGCAGCGCGCCTTCGTCGCCGACGCCTCGCACCAACTGCGCAACCCGCTCTCGGCGTTGCTCCTGCGGATCGAGCTGCTCGCCCTCGAACTCCCGGAGGGCAACGAGGAGATCGCGTCGGTCCGAACCGAGGGCAAGCGGCTGACCCAGGTGCTCGACGACCTGCTCGACCTGGCACTGGCGGAGCACGCCGAGGCCGACACGCGCCTGACCGACATCGGCGCGCTCACCGCCGAGCGCGTGGCGTCCTGGCAGCCGGTCGCCGACAGCCGAGGCGTACGGCTGGCGGGGAACTGCCCGCCCACGACGGCGTGGGCCGACCCCATCACCTTGTCCAGCGCCCTGGACGCGGTGATAGACAACGCGGTCAAGTTCACGCCGGAGGGGGAGACCGTCGAGGTGACGGTCGCCTCGAACGGCGAGTCCTCCACGGTCGTGGTCACCGACGGGGGCCCCGGCCTCGGCGACGAGGACCTGGCCCGGATCGGCGACCGGTTCTGGCGCAGCGCCGCCCATCAGAACATCAAGGGCTCGGGCCTCGGCCTCTCCATCTCGCGGACCCTGCTCGCCGCGGGTGGCGGCTCCATCGCGTACGGCCACCACGAACCGCACGGGTTGCGGGTGACGGTGACCGTGCCCAGGTCGGAGCCGACGGCCTGAGCGAGGCCGCGGGGCGCCCCCGTCGCGGGGGTACCGCTACGGCTTGATCGACCGGTAGTACCGGCGCGCGCCCTCGTGCAGCGGCAGCGGATCCGTGTAGATCGCCGTGCGCAGGTCCACGAGCTGGGCGGCGTGCACCACGTGGCCGATGCGGTCACGGCTCCCGATCACCGTGCGGGTGAGCTGCTCGGTGAGGTTCGCGTCCGCGTCCTCCCGGGTGATCAGGAAGTTGGCCACGGCCAGCGTCGGCACGGCGGAACCGCGCTGCGCCGCGGGGTAGGCGTCGGCGGGCATCACGGCCGACCGGTAGTAGTGGGAGGCGCCGCCCTGCTCGTGCAGCTTCGCGACCAGGTCGTTGCCGATCGGAACCAGCCGGATGTCATCGGCCTTCGAGAGCTCCTGAACGGCGTTCGTCGGCAGACCGCCCGACCAGAAGAAGGCGTCGATCTTGTGATCTTTGAGCAGCTTGGGCATGTCCCCGATACCGACGGCGAGCGGCTCGATGTCCTTGACGGGGTCGAGCCCCGCCGCCTCCAGCACATGGTTCGCGATCAGCCGGACCCCGGATCCGCCCGGCCCCACGGCGACCTTCATGCCCTTCAGGTCCTCGACGGACTGCACGGGCGAGGAGCGCGGGACCACCAGGTGCACATAGTCGTCGTAGAGCCGCGAACAGCCGCGCAGCCGACGCGCGCCCGGCTTGTGCTGGAGGAGGTACGTCTCCACGGCGTCGGCCGCCGCGATGGTGAAGTCCGCCTCGCCCGTGGCCACCCGGCTGATGTTCTGCTGAGATCCGTCGCTGTCCTGCAGTTGCACGTTCAGGTCGGGCATGTCCTTGGCGATGGCGCCCTGCAGGAGCTTGCCGTACATCTGGTAGACCCCGGTCGGGGTGCCGGTGCTGAAGGTGATCGTCCCGCTCGGGGACTCCTCGCCCAGCGGCAGCAGCCACCACAGCAGCAGCCCGACGAGCGCGCAGACGGCCGCCGAGCCGAACAGGGCGCGCCGTCGGCCGATACGGGTGAGTGCCTGGAACATGCGCGCGATCCTGCCAGCCCGGGCCCGGTCCTGGCCAGGGCAGCCGGTCCCGGGGTCGGGCTCCGGCGGATGGGTAGGCTCGCCGAATGCAGCCGTCCCCGCCGTCGCAGGTCCCGCCGTGCGCGTCGCCCGTGTCCCAGGTCCCGCCGTCCGCGCCCGAGGCCGCACCGGTCCCGCTGTCCGGATCTCCCGTGCCTCAGACCCCGCCGCTGCCCGGGTCTCCCGAGTCCCCGGTCGTGCCGGGGCCCTCACCGGCCTCCCTGGTCCGTGAGTTCCATCGCGCCTTCGGCCTCGACGTCCGAGCCGCCCCGACCGAGGTCTCACCGAAGCTCGCCGCGCACCGGGGCGAGCTGCTCGCGGAGGAGGCCGCCGAGGTCGCCGAGGTCTCGGTCGACGGCCCGCTCGACCGGCTGGCGCACGAGCTCGCCGACGTCGTGTACGTGGCGTACGGCACCGCGCTCGTCCACGGGATCGACCTCGACGCGGTGATCGCCGAGATCCACCGGGCCAACATGACGAAGCTCGGCCCCGACGGGCACGTCGCCCGCAGGGCCGACGGCAAGGTCCTCAAGGGCGAGCACTACCGGGCACCGGACGTGTCGGCGGTACTGCGACGGCAGGGGTGGAGCGCGCCGGACGCGTAGGACCTGGGAGCCGTCAGGGGGAGGCCGCACCGCCGCGCCCCTGACGGGAAGGCCGCACAGCCGCAGCCACCGCACCGGCACCAGCGACAAGCAGGAGAGCGCATGAACGAGCCGGCCGAACTCGATCTGCCCGTCGAGGGCGGAACCCTCCGTGTCCTCAGGTTCGGCGAGGGGCCGCGGACCGCTCTCGCGGCCCACGGCATCACCGGATCCGGGATGTCCTTCCGCGCCGTGGCCCGTCACCTCCCCGACGAGTGGACCCTGTTCGCACCCGACCTGCGCGGACGCGGCGGGAGCGCGGACACCCCCGGCCCGTACGGCCTCGACCGGCACGCCGGGGACCTGTGCCGCCTGGCCGAGGACCTGGGCGACGGCCGCCCGGTCGCCCTGACCGGGCACTCGATGGGCGCCTACACCGCGCTGAAGGCGGCCGCGCGCAGGCCCGGCCTGTTCGACCGGCTGCTGCTCGTCGACGGCGGCCTGCCGCTGCCGGTTCCGCCCGGCGCGGACCCCGATGCCGTCCTCGACGCCACGCTCGGACCCGCGCTGGCCCGCCTCGGCCGCACGTACGGGAGCGACGAGGCGTACGTCGACTTCTTCCGCGCGCACCCGGCGCTCGGACCGCACTGGAACGCGGACATCGAGGCGTACGTGCGCTACGACGTCACGGGGACCCCGGGCGCCAGGCGGTCGAAGGTGCGGGAGGAGGCCGTGCGGCACGACGGACGCGATCTGCTCACGTCGGCCGGCTCGTTCGGCGCCGCCCTCACGGGACTGGGCGTCCCGGCCCGGCTGCTGCACGCGCCGCTCGGACTGCTCGGCCAGGAGCCGCCCATGCTCGCGGCGTCCGTCGTCGAGGACTGGACCGGCGGCCCGGGGCGCCTGTCCGCCGAACCGGTCGAGGGCTCCAACCACTACACGATCCTGCTCGGCACCGCCGCGAGGACCGTCGCCGAACGGTTCGTCGCGCTGGGCGGATGACCGGCGGCCGCGAACCGCACGCCGGGTGCCGGAGGCCGCACGTCGTGTGACGGCCGGCGGCCGGCGGCGGCTCCGCCGTCCGGACGTACTCCCGGCACCGCCTACCCTTGTCCCATGAGCAGCGGCGACCGGAGTCAGGCAGTGGACGTTCAGGAATCCAAGACGTACGAAGTGCGCACCTACGGGTGTCAGATGAACGTCCATGACTCCGAACGGCTCTCCGGGCTCCTGGAGGACGCCGGTTACGTGCGGGCGCCCGAGGGCGCGGACGGGGACGCGGACGTCGTCGTCTTCAACACCTGCGCCGTACGCGAGAACGCCGACAACAAGCTCTACGGCAACCTCGGCCGCCTCGCCCCGATGAAGACGAAGCGACCCGGCATGCAGATCGCCGTCGGCGGCTGCCTCGCCCAGAAGGACCGCGACACCATCGTGAAGCGGGCGCCCTGGGTGGACGTCGTCTTCGGCACGCACAACATCGGCAAGCTGCCGGTCCTCCTGGAGCGCGCCCGCGTCCAGGAAGAGGCGCAGATCGAGATCGCCGAGTCCCTGGAGGCCTTCCCCTCCACGCTGCCGACCCGCCGCGAGAGCGCGTACGCGGCCTGGGTGTCGATCTCCGTCGGCTGCAACAACACCTGCACCTTCTGCATCGTCCCCGCGCTGCGCGGCAAGGAGAAGGACCGCAGGACCGGCGACATCCTGGCCGAGATCGAGGCACTGGTCGGCGAGGGCGTCTCCGAGATCACCCTCCTCGGCCAGAACGTCAACGCGTACGGCAGCGACATCGGCGACCGCGAGGCCTTCAGCAAGCTGCTGCGCGCCTGCGGGAAGATCGAGGGCCTGGAGCGCGTGCGCTTCACCTCGCCGCACCCGCGCGACTTCACCGACGACGTGATCGCCGCCATGGCCGAGACGCCGAACGTCATGCCGCAGCTCCACATGCCGATGCAGTCCGGCTCGGACACCGTCCTGAAGGCGATGCGCCGCTCGTACCGCCAGGAGCGCTTCCTCGGGATCATCGAGAAGGTCCGGGACGCCATCCCGCACGCGGCGATCACCACCGACATCATCGTGGGCTTCCCCGGCGAGACGGAGGAGGACTTCGAGCAGACCCTCCACGCCGTCCGCGAGGCCCGCTTCTCGGCGGCCTTCACGTTCCAGTACTCCAAGCGCCCCGGCACCCCGGCGGCCACGATGGAGGGCCAGATCCCCAAGGAGGTCGTCCAGGCGCGCTACGAGCGTCTCGTCGCCCTCCAGGAGGAGATCTCCTGGAACGAGAACAAGAAGCAGGTCGGCCGGGTCCTGGAGCTGATGGTCGCCGAGGGCGAGGGCCGCAAGGACGGTGCCACCCACCGCCTCTCGGGCCGCGCCCCCGACAACCGGCTGGTCCACTTCACCAAGCCCGACGCGGAGGTCCGCCCCGGTGACGTGGTGACCGTCGAGATCACGTACGCCGCCCCGCACCACCTGCTCGCCGAGGGCGCCGTCCTGGACGTGCGCCGCACCCGCGCGGGGGACGCCTGGGAGAAGCGCAACGCCGCCGAGGCCGCCAAGCCGGCCGGCGTCATGCTGGGCCTGCCGAGGATCGGCGCCCCGGAGCCGCTTCCGGTCGCCGCCGGCAGCGGCTGCGGCTGCGACTGACCACGACCGCCCCGAAGGCCGGCGCGCCCGCGCCGGCCCACGCGCGAGTCCGCCGCGCCGAAGCCGACCGGTGGTGTGCGGCGATACGCTGCGGGCCATGCTTGTAGCCGCCGCAATCTGCCCCTGCCCTCCGCTGCTCGTCCCCGATGTCGCCGCCGGAGCGGCCCCCGAGCTCGACGCCGCGCGCGCCGCGTGCACGGACGCGCTGGGCGTGCTCGCCGCGTCGCGTCCCGACCTGCTGGTGGTCGTCGGCCCGGCCGACGAGAGCGGTCGCGGGCCCCATCCGGAGGGCACCCGGGGCTCGTTCAGCGGCTTCGGGGTCGAGCTCGACGTGTGCCTCGGCCGTCCGAAGGCGGGCGACGCGCACGCGGACGCGGAAGGTGCCGGCGCCGCGCACCCGGACGGCGTCGACGCCGTGTCCCCGGAACGTGAGCTGCCGCCCTCCCTCGCCGTCGCCGCCTGGCTGCTGGAGCGCACCGGCTGGTCCGACGCCCCGGTGGAGGGGCTCGGGGTCGGGGAGCCGCTGGAGGCCGAGCGGTGCGTCCGGGCCGGGGAGCGGATCGGCGGGCGGGCCGGGCGAGTGGCCCTGCTGGTCATGGGTGACGCCAGCGCGTGCAGGACCCTCAAGGCGCCCGGCTATCTCGACGAGCGCGCGGAGGACTTCGACGCGGAGGTCGCGCGGGCGCTCGGGGAGGCGGACGTCGCGGCCCTCAAGGCGCTGGACACCTCTCTGGCGCACGAACTGAAGGCCGCGGGGCGAGCGCCCTGGCAGGTCCTCGCGGGCGCGGCCGAGGGCGCGGGACTCGGCGGCGCCCTGCTCTACGACGACGCTCCCTACGGGGTGGGCTACATGGTGGCGGCCTGGTCGTAGACGTATGGGTCCGCGGTCGCGCAGGCCCGTAGGCGCTGGAGTCGCGTAGGCCCGTGAGCCCGGAGTCGCGTAGACCGGCAGGCCCGTCGGTCTCGTGGGTTCCGTGGCCGCCCGGGGTCGCCACGGACAGGGCGGCCACGGAGCCCGCCCGCATGCCGGTGGTGGTGGGGTCCTTGGGCGGATTCACTCCGTCGGAGCCGGTAGTCGGTCAGGGCCGCCGATCCGGCCCGCCCCGGACCCGGCGTGCTGCGCGTCGTTCGCAACGCGCAGGTTCGGGCGAACTCGTGGACCGCGCGGGTCCGGACGCGGCGGACGGCCGGGAGGAGCCTTCGCTCTTCGCGGCCGTCCGCCGTCGCACGGGTCGTTCAGGAGGCCCCAGGCGGGGTCGGCGGACTCGCGTCCCCGCCGCCGTCCTTGTGCGCGAGGCGGTCCATGGCGTCCTTGGCCTTGCCCGTGCCCGTGTGGATCTTGCCGCTGTACTTGTGCTTGGTCTTGTCGTCGACCACCTTCGCGGCCTTGTCGAGGCCGTGGGCGACCTTGTGCCCGTGCTGCTGCGCGAGCCCGGAGACCTTGTCCTTGGCGGGCTCCAGCTTGGCTTTCAGATTGTCCATCAGACCCATGGTTCGCCTTCCCTGGCGGGACAGTTATGTGCGGGAGCCCTTGCCGGCCTCGTGGTCCGCGGCCTCTTCCGGCGTCTGCTGCCTGGGGATGCCGACGTCCTCCGCGGTGGCGGTGCCGGCGTCGCCCGCCGTCGTCTCGCCCTCGTCCCCGGACGAACCCTCGGCCTCCACGGCCACTCGCGCTTCGACGGCCGGTTCCTCCTCGGTGGCCTTCGACCTCCGGAGAAGCCGTTCAAAAACGCCCATATCAGCTCCTTACGTTACTCGTGAGGGCGAAGTTCCGCGTCGCCCGGTGCGGCCCGTTGCGTCACCCGGGTCGCCGGTCCTCGGAACCGGCGGCCGGAACCCCGCTTGAGGGAACGAACCCGGAACCGTCGCGTCACGCGGCTCGTTGCCGGAGTGGTCCCGGGGTTTGCGAGACTGGGACCGTGAGCAGCGCACCTCCCGCACCCCGGGTCATCGCCGTCGTCGGACCTACCGCGGCAGGAAAGTCCGATCTGGGCGTTTTCCTCGCCAGGCGTCTCGGCGGCGAGGTCATCAACGCCGACTCGATGCAGCTCTATCGCGGAATGGACATCGGCACCGCCAAGCTGACGCCCGCCGAGCGCGGCGGCGTCCCGCACCACCTCCTGGACATCTGGGACGTGACGGTCACCGCCAGCGTCGCCGAGTACCAGCGGCTCGCCCGCGCCCGGATCGACGCGCTGCTCGCCGAGGGGCGCTGGCCCGTCCTGGTGGGCGGCTCCGGACTGTACGTCCGGGGGGCCGTCGACAAGATGGAGTTCCCCGGCACCGACCCCGCCGTACGCGCCCGCCTGGAGGAGGAGCTCACCCTGCGCGGCGCCGGAGCCCTGCACGCGCGGCTCGCCATGGCCGACCCCGGGGCCGCCCAGGCGATCCTGCCCAGCAACGGCCGCCGGATCGTCCGCGCGCTCGAGGTCATCGAGATCACCGGCAAGCCCTTCACCGCCAACCTGCCCGGCCACGAATCCGTCTACGACACCCTCCAGATCGGTGTCGACGTGGCCCGCCCCGAGCTCGACGAGCGCATCGCGCGGCGGGTGGACCGCATGTGGGAGGCCGGGCTGGTGGACGAAGTGCGCGCGCTGGACGCACAGGGCCTGCGCGCCGGGCGCACCGCCTCCCGCGCGCTCGGATACCAGCAGGTCCTCGCGGCGCTCGCCGGGGAGTGCACCGAGGACGAGGCCCGCGCCGAGACCGTTCGCGCCACCAAGCGCTTCGCGCGCCGTCAGGATTCATGGTTCCGGCGGGACCCCAGGGTGCATTGGCTCAGTGGGGCTGCGGCGGATCTCACAGAACTCCCGGAACTCGCACTGGCGTTGCTCGAACGACCGGTCACAGCCTGATCACGTCATGGCATCGGGACGCTCCGGCCGTCATCCGGGCCTCCGGTGCCGTGCCATCATCAAGCTTCGATCGACCAGTGAAGTCCGAGTTTGGGAGGGCGCGTGGCGATGGAGGCCGGCCCTCGCGACACTGCACGCGGCACCGAGTACGGTGCCGATCGGGACGGAGTTCGTCTGAGCATCGATCCGGACGCCGACCACGGCGTCGAGCCGGAGCTGGGCGGAGAGCGACTGAGCTCCGACGGCCCCGAGGACACCCCTGGCGGGGTGATCGCCGACGGCCCCGGCCCCGGCGAGATGTCCCCGGAGCCGGAGGTCGAGGTCGAGCTGCGACCGCAGCGTCTGCTGCGCATCTGGCAGCTCGCGCCCATCGTGGCGCTGGGCGCGACGGGCTCCCTGATGTTCGCCTTCCCGCTCGCCTTCGAGTTCGGTGACGGCGGTGCCGTGGTCGCCATGCTCGGGCTGCTGATCTGCCTGTGCGCCGCGGGCTGGGGCATGATGGCCGCCCGCCGGGTCGGCTACACACTGCCCGGCCTCCCGCCGCGCGGCTCCGGCCGACGCCCCGACTGGCGGGTGGTCCTCGCGTACGTGGTGATCGTCGCCGCGGTGGCCGTGCTCGCCGTGGGACGCGTGGCCCGACTTCGCTGACCCCGGGTGCCCTCCCGGTACCCGCACCGCGCGGCGGGGCCGTCGTCGTGACCCCGTACGATCGAGGAATGAGCACGCGGATCGCCTTCCTCAAGGGCCACGGGACCGAGAACGACTTCGTGATCATCCCGGACCCCGAGAACGTCATCGACCTGCCTCCCGCCGCCGTCGCCGCCCTGTGCGACCGCCGCGCGGGCATCGGCGGAGACGGTCTGCTGCACGTCGTGCGGTCCGCCGCGCACCCCGAGGCCGCCGGGATGGCGGCCGAGGCGGAGTGGTTCATGGACTACCGCAACGGCGACGGCTCGGTCGCCGAGATGTGCGGCAACGGCGTGCGCGTCTTCGCCCACCACCTCCACCGCGCCGGACTCGTTCCCGAGGGCGACACCGCGATCGCCACGCGCGGAGGCGTGAAGCCCGTCCACATCGCCAAGGACGGGGACATCACCGTCGGCATGGGCAAGGCGCTCCTTCCCGAGGGAGAGGTCACGGTGAGCGTCGGCGGGCGGAGCTGGCCCGCGCGCAACGTGAACATGGGCAACCCGCACGCGGTCGCCTTCGTGGACGACCTCGCGCACGCCGGCGACCTGTTCACCCCGCCGCCGTTCGCCCCGGCGTCGGCCTACCCGGACGGGGTCAACGTCGAGTTCGTCGTCGACCGGGGGCCGCGCCATGTCGCCCTGCGGGTCCACGAACGCGGCTCGGGCGAGACCCGCTCCTGCGGCACGGGCGCGTGCGCCGTGGCCGTCGCCACCGCCCGCCGCGACAACGCCGACCCCGCCGTGACCGGCACTCCGGCGACGTACACCGTCGACGTGCCCGGCGGACGCCTCGTCATCACCGAGCACGCCGACGGCGAGATCGAGATGACGGGCCCCGCCGTCATCGTCGCCGAGGGCGAGATCGACGCGGAGTGGCTGGACGGCGCGCGGCGCTGAGCCGCACGGACGCCCCGCACCGAGCCGCACTGGACGGATGTCGTACGTCCTTGCCGTCCATTCCAGAAAATCGAAACCGTAAACCCCAAAACCTTCGCTCGAATGGGTGATCCGTTTCACGCTCGGCGAGAGGCGGTCAGCCGGGCGTGGTGGGGTCGGTAGCATCAAGCACCGGCCCGGACGGGGGATCGACACCATCCCCTGAGCCGAATACGCCATGGGGCACCCGTCCGCCGGTCTGACGCAGCCGGAGGTGCCCATGAGTGCGGAGGCGACGAATCCCGCGACGCCAGGCCCCGTTACGCCCGCCAGCCGGCGTTCGGCGTCTCTGGAGCCGGAGGTGCCCCCGGCGCACCGCAAGAAGGCCCGGCCCCGGATCGACCTGCGCCGGCTGGGGCGGGCCGCACTGCTCGGGCCCGCGGCCCGCGACCGGCTGCCCGACGCGATCGGTCATGTGGCCGAGGCCCACCGCGCGCACCACCCCGACGCCAAACTGGAGCCCCTGCGCCGGGCGTGGGTCCTCGCGGAGTCCTCGCACCGCGGCCAGATGCGCAAGAGCGGCGAGCCGTACATCACCCACCCGCTGGCGGTGACCCTGATCCTCGCCGAACTCGGCGCCGAGACGACGACGTTGACCGCCTCCCTGCTCCACGACACCGTCGAGGACACGGAAGTGACGCTCGATCAGGTCCGGGAGGAGTTCGGCGACGAGGTCTGCTACCTCGTCGACGGTGTGACCAAACTGGAGAAGGTCGACTACGGCGCCGCCGCCGAACCGGAGACCTTCCGCAAGATGCTGGTCGCCACGGGCAACGACGTCCGGGTCATGTCGATCAAACTCGCGGACCGGCTGCACAACATGCGGACCCTCGGTGTCATGCGCCCCGAGAAACAGGCGCGCATCGCCAAGGTGACCCGGGACGTGCTCATCCCGCTCGCCGAGCGTCTCGGTGTCCAGGCGCTCAAGACCGAACTGGAAGACCTCGTCTTCGCGATCCTGCACCCCGAGGAGTACGAGCACACCCGGGAGCTCATCTCCGAGAACGCGAACCGCGACGGCGACCCCCTCGCGGAGATCGCCGAGGAGGTACGCGCGGTCCTGCGCGACGCCGGGATCCAGGCCGAAGTCCTCATAAGGCCGAGGCACTTCGTCTCCGTGCACCGGGTGTCGCGCAAACGCGGCCCGATGCGCGGCGCCGACTTCGGACGCCTGCTGGTCCTCGTGAACGAGGACGCCGACTGCTACGGGGTCCTCGGCGAACTCCACACCTGTCTCACCCCGGTGGTCTCGGAGTTCAAGGACTTCATCGCCGTCCCCAAGTTCAACCTCTACCAGTCGCTGCACACGGCCGTCACCCGCGGCGACGGCCAGGTCGCCGAAGTCCTCATCCGCACCCACCAGATGCACAAGGTCGCCGAGGCCGGAGTCATCGCGCTCGGCAATCCCTACGCGCCGCCGTCGGAGGAACAGCCGGACGGCTCGGGCGAGCGCCCCTTCGACGGCGAGCGCGCCGACCCCACCCGCCCCGGCTGGCTGTCCCGGCTGCTCGACTGGCAGCAGGGCGCGCCCGACCCGGACACCTTCTGGTCGACGCTGCGCGAAGACCTCGCCCAGGACCGGGAGATCACCGTCTTCCGTGCCGACGGAGGCTCGCTCGGCCTTCCGGAGGGCGCCAGTTGCGTCGACGCGGCGTACGCGCAGTACGGCGAGGACGCGCACGCCTGCATCGGCGCCCGCGTCAACGGCCGTCTGGCGACGCTGAGTACGGTCCTGAGGGACGGCGACACCGTTCAGCTCCTCATGGGTCAGGACCCCGCCTCCGAGCCGTCCAGGGAGTGGCTGGATCACGCGCACACGCCCGCCGCGCGGATCGCCATCCAGCGCTGGATGGCCACTCACCCCGCCCCCGGCCACGAGGAGGCGGCCAAGGCCTCCGCCACCGGACCCCGGCCGTCCGCCGCGGCCCCGGCCCGCTCCGCCGAGGCGCAGGCCGCCCGCACCGCCGAGACCCAGGCCGTCCGTCCCGCGAGTGCCGTCGCCGACCTGCCCGGCGTGTCCGTACGCATGGCCGGCTGTTGTACCCCCGTATCGCCCGACGAGGTGACCGGCTTCGCCGTCCGCGGGGGAGTGGTCACCGTGCATCGCGTCGAGTGCGCCGGAGCGGCCCGCATGAAGAGCGCCGGGCGCCCGGAGGTGGGAGTGCGCTGGGGCGACACCACCGAGTGCCGCGTCACCCTGGTCGCCGAGTCGTTCGGGCGCCCGCACCTGCTCGCCGACCTCACCGAGGCCATCGCGGCGGAGGGGGTCGCCATCGTCTCCGCGACGGTCGAACCCCCGAGCCAGCAGCGCGTACGCCACACGTACACGCTCCAACTCCCGGACGCGGCCGACCTCCCCGCCCTGATGCGCGCGATGCGCAACGTACCCGGCGTGTACGACGTGAGCCGCCCTCAGCATCCGACGCCGTCGCCCCAGTAGTCGGGTGCCGGCGGGCTCGCCGGCGGGTCGGGCGAAGGTGTCCGGGGGTACGGACAAGGTGTCCGGGGGGCCGGACGACGGCAGCCCGGTGGACCGGACACCGGCGTTCGGGCGGGCCGGTCCCGCGGACCGGGCGTCGGCGTCCTGATGGGGCCGGGTCTCGGTGTTCGGGGCGGCAGGTTCCGGACCGGCACCGATGCGTCCCGGGAACCACCCGTTCGGGTGGGACGGATGCGAGTCGGCGGCGCCGAGGAGGTGCGCGCTGGTAGCCGTGGTCCATGTCGCACACCCCCACCCCCACGCCCGCACGCCCGAGGAGCCGCCGCGTCACCGCGGCCCTGCTCGCCTCGGCCGTCTCCGTCTGCCTGATCGCCGCGAGCGCCCCGGACCCGGCCGGACCCCTGGGGGTCGGCGACCGCCTCTTCCCCACCCTCGGCAACCCCGGGTACGACGTCGAGTCGTACGACCTCCACTTCACCTACCCCGGCAGCAACGACAAGCCCCTCACGGCCGTCACCACGATCGACGCCGTCACCACCGAGACGCTGGACCGCCTCAACCTCGACTTCGCGCACGGAAGCGTCCGGTCGGTCGACATCGACGGAACCCCCGCCCGCTTCACCCAGGCGGGTGAGGATCTGGTGGTGACACCGGACGAACCCCTGTTCGCCGGGAGCCCGCTGCGCATCACCGTCCGGCACACCAGCGACCCGGTGAGCGCGAAGGGCCAGGACGGCGGCTGGGTACGGACCAAGGACGGGCTCGCGATGGCCGGCCAGGCCGATGCCGCGCACCTGGTCTACCCCTGCAACGACCACCCCTCCGACAAGGCCCTGTTCACCATCCGCGTCACGGCCCCCGACCGGTACACGGTCGTCGCCAACGGTCTCCCCGCGGGCACCCGCCGTGCCCGCGGGGCCACGACCTGGACGTACCGGACCCAGCACCCCATGGCCACGGAGCTGACGCAGGTGTCGATCGGACGCTCCGCCGTGCTGCACCGGGAGGGGCCGCACGGCCTTCCCGTACGGGACGTGGTTCCCAGCGCCGACCGCGCGGCGCTCGAACCGTGGCTGCGCAAGACTCCCGGCCAGATCGCCTGGATGGAGAGCAAGGTCGGACGGTACCCCTTCGAGACCTACGGGCTGCTGATGGCCCAGGCCCAGACCGGCTTCGAGCTGGAGACCCAGACGCTGTCGCTCTTCGAGAAGGAACTCTTCACCCAGCCCGCCTACCCGAAGTGGTACGTCGACTCGATCATGGTGCACGAACTGTCGCACCAGTGGTTCGGCGACAGCGTCAGCCCCCGCACCTGGTCCGACGTGTGGCTGAACGAAGGACATGCCACCTGGTACGAAGCCCTGTACGCCGAGGAGAAGGCGCACAAGCCCATGGAGAAGCGGATGAAGGCCGCCTACCGGCTGTCCGACTCCTGGCGTGCCACGGGCGGCCCGCCCGCCCGGCCCAAGGGACCCAAGCCCGGCCAGAAGATCAGCATCTTCCGGCCGAACGTCTACGACGGCGCGGCCCTGGCCCTCTACGCCCTGCGCCAGGAGATCGGGCACAGGGACTTCGAGCGCCTGGAGCGCACATGGGTGAGCGTCAACCGCGACGGCGTGGCCTCGACGGCCGACTTCGTGGACCTTGCCTCGGCCGTCGCCGCGCGTGATCTGAGCGGCTTCTTCAAGGCGTGGCTGTATGCCGCGAAGACACCCCCCATGCCGGGGCACCCGGACTGGAAGAGCGACGCCCCGAAGGCGGGCAAGCACACGTGAGCGAGCCCCCCGGCCGGGGACACCGGGGCGACGGAAGCGCCCCGGAGCGCCGGGACCGGGCGGACGCGGCACCCCGCGGGCAGCGATGTCCGCGGGTGTCCGGTGATCTCCAGGGGGTCTGCGGGGGTGGCCGGGGGGTCACGATAAGTCGCGTGACGCGCCGTACCGTGCCGTGCGACCATCTTCGAGCCGGCGGCGCCGCCCCTTCGGAGTGTCGGCCCGGCCGGAACCGGGAATCTCCCGGTGGTCACGCACGTTGTTCCTTGTGACGGGCGGCATGCGTCGGCCCGCGGCTCTCCCCATCTACGTAAGGATCCAATGACCTCCTCTTCTTCCCCTTCCCAGGACGCGCAGACTTCCGCGCAGAACTACCCCGAAGGTCTTCGGGCCGATGCCCTGATGGAAGAGGACGTCGCCTGGAGCCACGAGATCGACGGAGACCGGGACGGCGAGCAGTTCGAACGCTCCGAGCGCGCGGCCCTGCGCCGTGTGGCGGGCCTCTCCACCGAGCTCGAGGACGTCACCGAGGTCGAGTACCGACAGCTCCGCCTGGAGCGGGTCGTCCTCGTCGGTGTCTGGACCTCGGGGACCATCCGGGACGCGGACAACTCGCTGGCCGAGCTGGCCGCACTCGCGGAGACCGCGGGAGCGCTCGTGCTCGACGGCGTCGTCCAGCGCCGCGACAAGCCCGACGCGGCCACGTACATCGGTTCCGGCAAGGCCAACGAGCTCCGGGACATCGTGATCGAGACCGGCGCCGACACCGTGATCTGCGACGGTGAACTGAGCCCCGGCCAGCTCATCCACCTCGAGGACGTCGTCAAGGTCAAGGTCATCGACCGTACGGCCCTGATCCTCGACATCTTCGCCCAGCACGCCAAGTCCCGTGAGGGCAAGGCGCAGGTGGCGCTCGCGCAGATGCAGTACATGCTGCCGAGGCTGCGAGGCTGGGGTCAGTCGCTGTCCCGTCAGATGGGCGGCGGCAAGGGCGGCGGCCTCGCCACCCGTGGTCCCGGTGAGACGAAGATCGAGACGGACCGGCGCCGCATCCGCGAGAAGATGGCGAAGATGCGCCGGGAGATCGCGGAGATGAAGACCGGCCGCGAGATCAAGCGCCAGGAGCGCCGCCGCAACAAGGTGCCCTCGGTCGCCATCGCCGGCTACACCAACGCCGGCAAGTCGTCCCTGCTCAACCGCCTCACGGGCGCGGGCGTCCTCGTCGAGAACGCGCTGTTCGCGACCCTCGACCCGACCGTGCGCCGGGCCGAGACCCCGAGCGGGCGGCTGTACACGCTGGTCGACACGGTCGGATTCGTGCGCCACCTGCCGCACCACCTGGTCGAGGCGTTCCGCTCCACCATGGAGGAGGTCGGCGACTCCGACCTGATCCTGCACGTCGTGGACGGTTCGCACCCGGCACCGGAGGAGCAGCTCGCCGCGGTCCGCGAGGTCATCACCGACGTCGGCGCGACCAAGGTGCCCGAGATCGTGGTGATCAACAAGGCGGACGCGGCGGACCCGCTGGTGCTCCAGCGTCTGCTGCGCATCGAGAAGCGTTCCATCGCCGTCTCGGCGCGCACGGGCCAGGGCATGGAGGAACTGCTCGCGCTGATCGACAACGAGCTGCCGCGCCCCTCGGTCGAGGTCGAGGCGCTCGTTCCGTACACGCACGGCAAGCTGGTCGCCCGCGCCCACACCGAGGGCGAGGTGATCTCCGAGGAGCACACCGCGGAGGGCACCCTGCTCAAGGTGAGGGTCCACGAGGAGCTGGCGGCGGACCTCGCACCGTACGTACCGGCGCCGGCGCTCCGCTAGTACAACCGGCCGGCCCGTCCGCGTGGCCGCCCGCACGAAGGCCCGCCCCCTCCCGAGGGGGCGGGCCTTCGCCGTACCCGCGTGCGCGAGGTCCGAATCGGCGGACGGATCCGCCTACCGGCCGCCGTACTCCTCGCTCATCCGCTGGTAGAGCGCCTGAGCCCCCTTGCCCAGCTGCGGTCCGGCCAGCCAGGTGTGCGCGGCCGGGCCGATCGAGGTGTTGGAGACGAGTTCGGTCCTGCCGTCGACGACCCGGAACCAGCCGCCGCCGGACGAACCGCCCGTCATGGTGCAGCCGATGCGGTACATCGTGGGCATGGCCGGGCTCAGGGAGAGGCGGCCGGGTGTGTCGACGCACTTGAACATGCTCAGTCCGTCGTACGGCGGCGCGGCCGGGTAGCCCCAGGCGCCCACCGTGCCGGCGTCCTGGGCGGACGGCGCGGAGAAGTCCACGTCCAGCGCGTTGCCGACGGTCTCCTCCAGCGACTTGCCGCCCTGCTCCGGCTTCACGTGCAGGACCGCGTAGTCGTACGGGGCGCCCGCGCCGCCCGTCTCGTCCCCGCCGGAGATCCACTCGTCGGAGGTCGAGGCCCAGTCCGCCCACCACTGGCCGTACGGCGCGATCTCCGCGGCGCCGGCACCGGCGAGCCGCGCCTCGGACCTGCCCTGGTCGTTGTAGGAGGGCACGAAGGCGATGTTGCGGTACCAGCCGCCGTTCCTGCCGGCGTGTACACAGTGGCCCGCGGTCCACACGAGGTTGGATCTGCCGGGGTGGTTCACGTCCTTGACGACCGTGCCCGAGCAGACCATCGAGCCCTCGGGGGAATCGAAGAAGACCTTCCCGACCGGGGCGGCGTACTCGTGGTACGGAGTCCGCTCGGCCCGCGCGTCGACGGGAGCCGGCTCGGGGTCGCTGACGCCCTGGTCGGCCGCCGCGTCCCGCACGGAGACCGTCTTGGCCGGGTCCTTCGCGGACTTCATCCGCTCGGGCTTCCACAGTCCGTCGATCACCGGATTGACGAAGTCCTCGGCCTCACCGAGCCACCGGTCCTTGTCCCAGTCCTTCCAGGCGCCGTCCTTCCACTGGTCGACGTCGATCCCGTGTTCCTTGAGCCGGTCCTTGACGGCGTCCGGAATCTCGATCTTGTCGTCGCCGCTCGCCGTCCCCCGCGACGCGGTGGCGGAGGACCCGCCGTCCGCCCGGTCGTCACCGGTGCCGCAGGCCGTCGCGGCCAGTGCCAGGGCGGCCATGAGGCCGGCGGCGAGGACCCTGCGACGCTGTCCTGACTTTCCCATTGGTTTCGTACCCCCCGGTCGAATCCCTGTCTCCGTGCCGGCCGGGCGCGGGCGGCTCTCCGGGGAATCCCCCGCCATGGCCTCCCGCGCCCGCCCGGACGTGTCACGTCTCGCGCGTCACCGCCCGGCGAACTTCGCGCTCACCGAGTCGTACACGCCCTTGGCCACGTCGCCCAGCCGCGGACCCGCCAGCCAGCCGAACTTGACCGGTCCGATGGAGGTGTTGGACACCAGGGCCGGCTTGCCGTCGGAACCCGTGGCCACCCAGCCACCGCCCGAGGAGCCACCGGTCATCGTGCAGCCGATGCGGTACATCGTCGGGTCGGACTGGGCGACCGAGAGCCGGCTCGGCTTGTCCGTGCACTGGTACAGCTTCTGGCCGTCGAACGGCGCCGCCGCCGGGTATCCGGTGGCCGTGATGCCGGACACCTTGGGTACGGCCGGAGCGTTGAAGTTCACCGGCAGCGCCGAACCCACCGTCTCCTCAAGGGACTTGCCGCCGCTGCCCTTCTCCGGCGTCACGTGCAGCACCGCGTAGTCGTACGACGCCCCCTGGCCGCCCGTGGAACCACCCCGCTCGATCCACTGGTCCGAGGTCTGCGCCCAGTCGCTCCACCAGACACCGTACGGAGCGACCTCCTCGCGCGGGGCGCTTGCCAACTGCGCCTCCGTCCGGCCCTGGTCGTTGTACGAGGGCACGAAGGCGATGTTGCGGTACCAGCCGCCCTTCTTGCCGGCGTGTACACAGTGGCCCGCGGTCCACACGAGGTTGGACTTGCCCGGGTGCGCCGGATCCTCGACCACCGTCGCCGAGCAGACCATCGTGCCCTCGGGGGCGTCGAAGAACACCTTGCCCGCCACGGGCACGTTGGCGTGGTACGACGGCTTCACGGCCTGCGCCGTCACCGGGGCCGGTTCCGGGTCGGTGACGCCCTGGTCACCGCTCAGGTCGGCGTCGTCCACGCCCTTGTTCTTGTCCGGGTCGTCCGCGCCGCGCATGCGGGCCGGGTCCCAGAGGTCCTTGATGATCGGGTTGATGAAATCGTCGGCCTGGCGCAGCCACTCGTCCTTGTCCCAGTTCTTCCAGGCGCCCTTCTTCCACTTGTCGACATCGATGCCGTGCTCTTTGAGCTTGTTCTTGATGTCGTCCGGGATCTGGATCTTTCCGTCACCGCCCTGGGAAGCGGAGGCGGTCGGCTCACCGCTCGCCGTGTCGCTGCCCGAGTCGCAGGCGGTGGCCGTCAGCGACAGGGCCGCGGCGAGGCCGACGGCCGCCAGGACGGGGGACGGTCGGCGGCGCGCGCTCCTGCCTCGACGGGCGGCGAAGTGCGGGCGTATGGATCGCATGGTGGGTGACTCCCCCTGAACGTATGGGAACTGTGCGGTGCGTCTGCAGGCGCCCGAGCGGTGTGTCCGGCACGGCCGAACGGCATCACAGACTATGCGGTCGCTGTGCGGGACGCCCGACGGAACGGCAACGGTTCAGCTACGGGGGCGCGGGTCCGCCGCACCGCCACGTTCTGACGGAGGGTCACCAGTTGGCGCGCCGATCCTCCCCGGCAAAGAACCGGTAAGGAACCCCGAATCCACCCGCTTCCCAACGCGACCGGCGTCGTTGGTACGTACGGGGGGCCTGCCGCCTGCGTCCGGACCCTCCTGCCAACTCGCCTCTGAACAGCGGGAGGACCTGAAGTCGTGGCCGTGACCGAGTCAGCGGTGGTGCCGGTGGGAGCGCCAGGGGAAGCCGAGGGGGCGCGGGACACCGGCGCCGGAGCGGCCGAGCGGGCGCGCGCCGCGCACGAGGGCATTCTGCGGCGCCAGTCGGCGCGCGAGTCGGCGGCTCGTACGTACGCGCGCGCCCTGCCGATCGTTCCCGTACGGGCGCGCGGGCTGACGATCGAGGGCGCCGACGGGCGCCGCTATCTCGACTGCCTCTCCGGAGCCGGGACCCTGGCCCTCGGGCACAACCACCCCGTCGTCCTCGAAGCGATCAGAAAGGTCCTCGACTCGGGCGCGCCCCTGCACGTCCTGGACCTCGCGACACCGGTCAAGGACGCGTTCACCACCGAGCTGTTCCGCAGTCTTCCCCCGCGGTTCGCCGAGCGCGCGCGGGTCCAGTTCTGCGGACCGGCCGGGACGGACGCCGTGGAAGCCGCGTTCAAGCTGGTGCGCGCGGCGACCGGCCGCACCGGCATGCTCGCGTTCACCGGCGCCTATCACGGGATGACCGCGGGGGCGCTCGAAGCGTCCGGCGGCGCGACCGACGTACGGGTCGCGCGCCTGCCCTATCCGCAGGACTACCGCTGCCCGTTCGGTATCGGCGGTGAGCACGGCGCCGAACTCTCCGCGCGCTGGACCGAGTCCCTCCTCGACGACACCAAGTCGGGTGTGCGGCACCCCGCCGGGATGATCCTCGAACCCGTCCAGGGCGAGGGCGGGGTCATTCCCGCGCCGGACGCCTGGACACGGCGGATGCGCGAGATCACCGAGGCCCGGTCCATCCCGCTGATCGTGGACGAGGTCCAGACGGGAGTGGGCCGGACCGGCGCCTTCTGGGCCGTGGAACACAGCGGGATCACCCCGGACGTGATGGTGCTGTCCAAGGCCATCGGCGGCAGCCTGCCCCTGGCCGTCGTCGTCTACCGCGACGACCTCGACGTCTGGGAGCCCGGCGCCCACGCCGGCACCTTCCGCGGCAACCAACTGGCCATGGCCGCCGGCACGGCCACCCTGGCCTACGTCCGCGAGCACGGCCTCGCCGAACGCGCGGCGACCGTCGGGGCCCGCATGCTGGACCAGTTGCGCTCGCTCGCCTCGGAGTTCCCGTGCGTCGGGGACGTACGCGGTCGCGGTCTGATGATCGGCCTCGAACTCGTCGACCCCGAAGGGCCCCCGCATCGCACCCCCGACGGTCCACGTCCCGCCGCCCCCGAACTCGCGGCCGCCGTCCAGCGGGAGTGCCTGCGCCGAGGTCTGATCGTGGAACTCGGGGGCCGCCGGTCGAGCGTCGTACGGCTCCTTCCACCCCTGACGATCAGCGACGAACAGGCGTCCGCCGTGCTCGACCGCCTCGCGGACGCGGTGAGCGCGGTGAGCGCGACGGCCCCGGAGGACCGGAGACCCGGTAGGGACGGGGCGCGGGGTGCCGTCGGTCCCGAGTGACGGCCCGGTCCCTCGGCGATCACCGCCTCGCCGCCCGCCCCACCGATCGACCAGGAACGCCAAGAGCCCCGACGCACCCCGGCTCCGGCCCGGTCCCGTCGCCGCACGAGCCCGAACGACCCGCAAGGAACTCCTCGTGAACACCACCCCCGTACCCGACAGCCCTCCCTCCCCGTACGAGCGGACGGCCGTCGCCGTACCGGCCCCGCACCCGCCCGCACCGGAGTCCGTTCCCCGGCAGACGGACGCGGCCCCGGCGCCCGAACGGCCGGGCCGGCCCACCGTGGACCCGCTGGGTCTGCTGGACCTGCTCGACCACCCCGACACCCGGACGGCGGCGCAGGCGGCGGCCGTCGAGAATCTGCTGCGCTGCTGGGTACGGGAGAACGACCTGGCCGCCCCCGACGACGGCACCCTGCGCATCGCACTGCCCGCCAGCGGAGCGGCCCTGCTGGTTCCCGTTCGCCACTGGTCCCCCTCCGGCTGGCACCGCTTCGGGCTTCCCCGCCTCGCCGGAGCGCCCCAACAGGCGCCGTCCGTCGACGCGGTCACCGTGGCGGCCCTCCTCGCACGGCAGACAGCCCCGGGAACACCGGCCGCGGAGACGCTTCACGCGGCGCCGTCCGACGCTCCGGAGGCAGGGGCAGGGGCAGGGGCAGGGGGAGGGGGAGGGGCAGCGGGCGAAGCCGACGCCCGGCACGTGGACAGTCCGGCCGGTGAAGGCGCCGACCTCGTCGGCCGCGTCGCGGACTCGGTCCGGCGCACCGCCGTGTTCATCCGGGACCGCAGGGAGCATCCCGCCGACCCGTCCGACCACTTCCTCGCCGCGGAGCAGGCGCTCCTCCTCGGCCACCCCCTGCACCCGACGCCCAAGGGGCGCGACGGCCTCTCCGAAACGGAAGGCAGGCTCTACTCACCCGAGCTGCGCGGCTCCTTCCCGCTGCACTGGATGGCGGTCGCCCCCTCGGTGCTGGCATCCGACTCGGCGTGGACGGAGCGCGGCCGGCCCGTCTCGGCGGAGCAGCTCACCCTGCGACTGGCCGGGCCCGGACTGGCCCTCCCCGAGGGCTGTTCCGCCGTACTGCCCCTGCACCCCTGGCAGATGCGCGAGGTCGGGCAGCGTCCCGAGACCGCGGCCCTGCTGGATGCCGGGCTCCTCCGCGACCTGGGCCCGCACGGCACGCCCTGGCACCCCACCTCCTCCGTCCGCACCGTCTACCGCTCCGGTGCCCCCGCGATGCTGAAACTGTCGTTGGGCCTGCGCATCACCAACTCCCGTCGTGAGAACCTCCGCAAGGAACTCCACCGCGGCGCCGAGGTCCACCGTCTGCTGCGCGGCGGCCTGTTCGAGCAGTGGCAGTCGGTCCATCCCGGCTTCGACATCGTCCGCGACCCGTCCTGGCTCGCCGTCGACGACCGGGACGGCAATCCGCTGTCCGGGCTCGACGTGATGATCCGCCACAACCCGTTCGCGCCGACGGACGACGTCGGCTGCGTCGCCGGGCTGGTCTCACCCCGGCCGTACGCACGCCTGGGCACGCACAGCCCGGCCGAGCGCGGCCCCTTCATGAGCTCCCGGCTCACCGAGGTCGTCACCGGGCTCGCGGGCCGGACCGGCCGCCCGCGCGGCGCCGTCGCCACCGAATGGTTCCTGCGCTATCTCGAACAGGTCGTCCGTCCCGTGCTCTGGCTGGACAGCGAGGCGGGCATCGCCCTTGAGGCGCACCAGCAGAACACCCTGCTCCTGCTGGACGCGGACGGCTGGCCCGTGGGCGGCCGCTACCGGGACAACCAGGGCTACTACTTCCGCGAGTCCCGGCGTGCCGAACTCGACCACCGGCTGCCCGGCATCGGCGCGCACAGCGACACCTTCGTCTCCGACGAGGTCACCGACGAACGCTTCGCCTACTACCTGGCCATCAACAACGTGTTCGGTCTCATCGGCGCCTTCGGCTCCCAACGGCTCGCCGACGAGGCCCTGTTGCTCGCCGCGTTCCGGCGCTTCCTCGGCGGCGTGATCAACGGCCCGGCCCGGCTGCGGACCCCGCTGCCCGCCCTGCTGCTCGACTCGCCCGTCCTGCGCTGCAAGGCCAACCTGCTGACCCGGCTGCACGGCCTCGACGAACTCGTCGGTCCGGTCGACACCCAGTCCGTCTACGTCACCATCGCCAACCCCCTCCATTCCTGATGTCCGGCTCCCCTCATCCCTGGGGAACATGACCAACCCCGTCTCCCGAGAGGAGCGTCGTCGTGCCTCCCACCGATGAGAGCACCGAACCCGGCACCGGCACGGACTGCGAGGACACGCTCGACCTGCGCCTTTCCGACGAACTGATCGCCCTGTTCGCGGAGGGCCTGGGATCGGGGGACGAGACCGCGGAAGGGGCTCCGGAAGGCGTTCCGGGCAGATCTCGGGAAGGGGCCGCGGACAGGACGCCGGACGGGGGCGATCTGCTCGACCGCGTCGGCGGCTGGGGGCCGGCCAAGACACCCGCGGGCGTCCTCCAGCTCGTCCCGGTGCGTCCCGGCCGCGACCTGGCCCTCGTCCACCGCTGGATGAACGACCCCGCCGTCGCGGAGTTCTGGGAGCTGGCGGGACCCGAGTCCGTGGTCGAGGACCACGTGCTCCGGCAGCTCGACGGCGACGGACGCAGCGTCCCGTGCCTCGGCGTGCTCGACGGCACCCCGATGAGCTACTGGGAGATCTACCGCGCGGACCTCGATCTCCTGGCACGCCACTACCCCGCCCGGCCCCACGACACCGGGATCCACCTCCTCGTCGGCGGTGTGGCCGACCGCGGGAGAGGCCTCGGCTCCACCCTCCTCAGAGCCGTCGCCGACCATGTACTGGACAAGCGACCGTCCTGCGCCCGGGTCGTCGCGGAACCCGACCTCCGCAACACCCCCTCCGTGTCCGCGTTCCTCAGCGCGGGCTTCCGCTTCTCCGCCGAGGTCGATCTGCCGGACAAGAGGGCGGCCCTCATGATCCGGGACCGGTCCCTGCGCGATCTGTTGTAGCCCCGTCACGCAGTGACGTGACGATCGCCCGATCCGGTTCACCGACCAGGAGTCTGCGTGTCGAATCCCTTGATCCCCCGGCCCGCGCCCGGCTTGACCACGCCCTCGGTTCCGGCCTTGATCGCTCGGTTGTCACTGGCGCCCCGTAGGCTGGCAGCGCTATGACAAAGCCCTCACTCCCCGAACTCCTGCATGCTGCCGTCACCGCTGTCGGCGGCTCGGAGCGCCCCGGCCAGGTGACGATGGCCGAAGCCGTCGCGGCTGCCATCGACGACAGCTCCCACCTGCTCATCCAGGCGGGCACCGGCACCGGAAAGTCGCTCGGCTACCTGGTTCCCGCGCTCGCGCACGGCGAGCGGGTGGTCGTGGCGACCGCCACCCTGGCGCTCCAGCGTCAGCTCGTGGAGCGGGACCTGCCGCGCACCGTCGACGCGCTGCATCCGCTGCTGCGGCGCCGCCCCGAGTTCGCGATGCTGAAGGGCCGGTCGAACTATCTGTGCCTGCACCGCCTGCACGAGGGCGTGCCGCAGGACGAGGAGGAGGGCCTCTTCGACCCGTTCGAGGCGGCCGCGCCCACCAGCAAGCTGGGACAGGACCTGCTGCGGCTGCGCGACTGGTCGGACGAGACCGAGACGGGCGACCGGGACAACCTCACCCCCGGTGTCTCCGACCGGGCCTGGGGCCAGGTGTCGGTGTCCAGCCGGGAGTGCCTGGGCGCCACGAAATGCGCCTACGGAGCCGAGTGCTTCGCCGAGCTGGCCCGCGAGCGGGCCAAGCTCGCCGAGGTCGTCGTGACCAACCACGCGCTGCTCGCGATCGACGCCATTGAAGGCGCGCCGGTCCTGCCGCAGCACGAGGTGCTGATCGTCGACGAGGCCCATGAGCTGGTCTCCCGGGTCACCGGCGTCGCCACCGGTGAGCTCACTCCGGGGCAGGTCAACCGTGCCGTGCGCCGCTCCGCGAAGCTCGTCAACGAGAAGGCCGCCGACCAGCTCCAGACCGCCGCCGAGGGCTTCGAACGCCTGATGGAGCTGGCTCTGCCCGGCCGTCTGGAGGAGATCCCGGAGGACCTCGGGTACGCCCTGATGGCGCTCCGCGACGCCTCCCGTACGGTGATCACCGCCCTCGGCTCCACCCGTGACAAGTCCGTCCAGGACGAGGACGCCGTGCGGAAGCAGGCACTGGCGTCCGTCGAGTCCGTGCACGCCGTGGCGGAGCGCATCGCCAACGGCTCCGAGTACGACGTCGTCTGGTACGAGCGTCACGACCGCTTCGGAGCCTCGCTCCGGGTCGCGCCGATGAACGTGTCCGGGCTCCTGAGGGAGAAGCTGTTCGCCGACCGCTCGGTCGTCCTGACGTCCGCCACGCTCAAGCTCGGTGGCGACTTCAACGGCGTGGGAGCGTCGATGGGGCTCGCGCCCGAGGGAACGGAGGGTGACGACCTCCCGCAGTGGAAGGGCGTCGACGTCGGCTCGCCGTTCGACTACCCCCGGCAGGGCATCCTGTACGTCGCCCGGCATCTCTCGCGCCCCGCGCGGGACGCCGACCGGGGGGACATGCTCGACGAACTCACCGAGCTGATCCAGGCCGCCGGCGGCCGTACGCTCGGTCTGTTCTCCTCGATGCGCGCGGCCCAGCTCGCGGCGGAGGAGCTGCGGACCCGTATCCCCGAGTTCCCGATCCTGCTCCAGGGCGAGGAGACGCTCGGTGAGCTGATCAAGAACTTCGCGGCCGACCCGAAGACCTGTCTGTTCGGCACGCTCTCGCTGTGGCAGGGCGTGGACGTGCCGGGGTCCAGTTGTCAGCTCGTCGTCATGGACAAGATCCCCTTCCCGCGCCCCGACGACCCGCTGATGAGCGCCCGCCAGAAAGCGGTCGAGGAGAACGGGGGGAACGGCTTCATGGCCGTCGCCGCCACCCATGCGGCGCTCCTCATGGCCCAGGGCGCCGGCCGTCTCGTCCGGGCCTCGGGCGACCGGGGTGTGGTGGCCGTGCTGGACCAGCGTCTGGCCACGGCCCGCTACGGCAGCTATCTGAAGGCCTCGCTCCCCGACTTCTGGTACACCACGGACCCGAACCAGGTCCGCAGATCCCTCGCGGCGATCGACGAGAAGGCCAGGACGACCGAGGAGCCCACCTCGAAGCCCACCGAGGCACCGGAAGACCCAGAGGACACGTAGCCCCCGGACACATCGGCGGAACCGGAGAACACACAGCTCCGCCGATGCGTCGGCGGAGCCGGAGAGCACAAAGCCCCGGCGACGCGCCGCCGGAACCGGAGAACACGTAGCCCGGCCCCGAAGCCAAGCCAGACGACACCACGGCCCCCCGGGCGCCTGACCGGCACCCCAGAATCACCACGGTCCGCCCGATGCCCCGGACCCCACAGGGTGCTTGCCCGATGCTCGGATAATCCGGGGTGTCTGCCCGAGGCCCCGGAACCACCGCCGTGCGCGCGACGTGCTGAGCCACATCGGGTGGTACCTGGCGCGTGGGAAACCCGGGTATCGGGCCGGCGGTCCGACACCCCGTGCTTCTGCCCAGCGGTCCGGGACTCGGGGTGCTCGCCGGGCGCTTCGGGAGGCGGGGTTGCTCGGCGGGCGCCGTCGGGAGCCGGGGTGCTTGCCGGGCTGTCCGGGACCCGGTGCTTGGCGGTTCCGGACCACGGCGTCCGCCTGGACATCCGGGCTTCCGGTGCTCGCCGGGCCGCCCGGAACCCCGGTGCTGCCCGGCCGCCCGGGCCCCGGCGTTCACCCGGCGGTCCCGGACCGGTCACGCTCGCTCAAGGCCCGCGGCCAGAACACGCAGGGCCCCGGAACCGGCGCAGTTGGTTCCGGGGCCCGGTCAGGGGCGGGGGCGGTGGACCGCCCGTCGCGGTGTCACACCCGGCGCAGCACGGCGACGACCTTTCCGAGGATGGTCGCCTCGTCGCCCGGGATCGGCTGGTACGCGGAGTTGTGCGGCAGCAGCCACACGTGGCCGTCCTCGCGCTTGAAGCGCTTCACCGTGGCCTCGCCCTCCAGCATCGCGGCGACGATGTCGCCGTTCTCGGCGACCGGCTGGCGGCGGACCGTCACCCAGTCCCCGTCGCAGATGGCGGCCTCGATCATCGAGTCACCGACGACCTTCAGGACGAACAGCTCCCCGTCACCCACGAGCTGGCGGGGGAGAGGGAAGACGTCCTCGACCGACTCCTCGGCGAGGATCGGGCCACCGGCGGCGATACGGCCGACGAGCGGCACGTACGACGCGGCCGGCTTGCCCGCCGTGTCCGTCGGCTGCACGGAAGACTGGTCGGACCCCCGCACCTCGTACGCGCGCGGGCGGTGCGGGTCCCGCCGCAGGAAGCCCTTGCGCTCCAGCGCCATGAGCTGGTGCGCGACGGAGGACGTGCTGGACAGGCCGACGGCCTGCCCGATCTCCCGCATCGACGGCGGGTACCCGCGCCGCTGCACGGAGTCCCGGATCACCTCGATCACCCGGCGCTGCCGGTCCGTGAGTCCCGAGCTGTCGGCCCGGATGCCTGGAGGTCGTCCAGGCAGGGAGCGCTTTGGCCCCTCATGATTCGCGGCTTCGTTCATCACATGCACCGGCTCGAGTCGGCCCTGGGAGCGGTCCTGGGCGGTGATGGTGGCGCTGTCTGCGGTCGTGGTCACGTCGGCCCCTCTCGATGGTCTCCCTGCTGGACAACGGTAGTAGCTTTCGAAAGGTTGCGCCAAACACACGTTCGAGTGAAAAACCGCGAATTGCCTGACGTGAGCATGTGTCTAGGTGTATGGCCGTCGACCTACCTGGCGGACAAAAAGGTCCATTGCTGTACCCTTCAGCGCCGGAGGCGGCGGCCGCGCCGGCCGGCCTGGGCCGTCGTCCAGTCTGCCATCCGATGGCCGACCGGCCGGGAACCGGCCCCTTTTCCGTGCGTCGACCACGCTATCCCCGTGTGTCCGGGATGGGTATGCCTGTGCGGCACGTGCCCTTACGTGTACGACACGCGCGGCGTGGGCGGTTTCACGGGCTGATCCCCACATCTAGTGGTTGGATTGCGGAGGCGTCCCAGAAGTTGTGGTCCCCCGGGTCTCCCGACCCTCTGGCATCGCCTATGCTTGAGGCTGCTTCGAGGGGCCCGTGAGGTCCCGCGAGGTTCCTGAGTCGCGCTGTGAAGGAGGGTTGGAGCCATGCACTGCCCCTTCTGCAGGCACCCGGACAGCCGCGTCGTCGACAGTCGTACGACCGACGACGGCACGTCGATCCGCAGGCGCCGCCAGTGCCCCGACTGCTCCCGTCGTTTCACGACCGTGGAGACGTGCTCCCTGATGGTGGTGAAGCGCTCCGGTGTGACCGAGCCCTTCAGCCGCATCAAGGTCATCAACGGCGTGCGCAAGGCGTGCCAGGGACGGCCTGTCACCGAGGACGCGCTGGCGCAGCTCGGCCAGCGGGTCGAAGAAGCCGTGCGAGCCACCGGAAGCGCCGAGCTGACCACCCACGACGTGGGACTGGCCATACTCGGACCCTTGCAGGAACTCGACCTCGTGGCCTACATGAGGTTCGCGTCCGTGTACCGGGCCTTCGATTCGCTCGACGACTTCGAAGCCGCCATCGCGGAACTCAGGCAGGTGAATCAGCGCCCCGCCGAGGACGACGACGTCCCGGACGTGGTGTGCCAGGAGACCGATCACCGGCCGGGCGGAACCGCTGAGGTTCCCGTGCCCGCCACCGCCGCCGACTGACCGCGGACCGGACCCCTCAGGGTGTCCGGGCCCGCCCGCGGGCGGCGACCACAGACTTGCAGCGCACGGCCGTACCCGCGGCGCGCGCTGCATCAGACACACACCGTGCCACGGGAAGTTCGCGGCACTTGAGCGCGTTTTAGCCTGTTACAGGGAGGCGGCATGACAGAGACGGCGAGCGGTCCGGCACGAGGTTCCCGCGCGAAGAGCGGAGCCAAGGCCAGCAAGGGACTGCGCATCGAGCGCATTCACACCACCCCCGGCGTGCACCCGTACGACGAGGTGGAGTGGGAGCGCCGTGACGTCGTCATGACCAACTGGCGCGACGGCTCGGTCAACTTCGAGCAGCGTGGCGTCGAGTTCCCCGGCTTCTGGTCGGTGAACGCGGTCAACATCGTCACCAGCAAGTACTTCCGCGGTGCCGTCGGCACCCCGCAGCGCGAGGTGAGCCTCAAGCAGCTCATCGACCGCATCGTGAAGACGTACCGGAAGGCCGGCGAGGACTTCAAGTACTTCGCCTCGCCCGCCGACGCCGAGATCTTCGAGCACGAGCTGGCGTACGCCCTCCTGCACCAGATCTTCAGCTTCAACAGCCCCGTCTGGTTCAACGTCGGGACCCCCCAGCCCCAGCAGGTCTCCGCCTGCTTCATCCTGGCCGTCGACGACTCCATGGAGTCGATCCTCGACTGGTACAAGGAAGAGGGCATGATCTTCAAGGGCGGCTCCGGCGCCGGCCTGAACCTCTCCCGCATCCGCTCCTCCAAGGAGCTCCTCTCCTCGGGCGGCAACGCCTCGGGTCCCGTCTCCTTCATGCGTGGTGCCGACGCCTCCGCGGGAACGATCAAGTCGGGCGGCGCCACCCGCCGCGCGGCCAAGATGGTCATCCTGGACGTCGACCACCCCGACATCGAGGACTTCATCCAGACCAAGGTCAAGGAAGAGGAGAAGATCCGCGCCCTGCGCGACGCGGGCTTCGACATGGACCTGGGCGGCGACGACATCACGTCCGTCCAGTACCAGAACGCCAACAACTCGGTCCGCGTGAACGACACGTTCATGAAGGCGGTCGAGCAAGGCGGAACGTTCGGCCTCACCTCGCGCATGACCGGAGAGGTCATCGAGAAGGTCGACGCCAAGTCGCTCTTCCGCAAGATGGCCGAGGCCGCGTGGGCCTGCGCCGACCCGGGCATCCAGTACGACGACACGATCAACCACTGGCACACGTGCCCGGAGTCCGGTCGTATCAACGGCTCGAACCCGTGCAGCGAGTACATGCACCTGGACAACACGTCCTGCAACCTCGCCTCGCTGAACCTGATGAAGTTCCTGAAGGACGACGGCAAGGGCCACCAGTCCTTCGACGTCGAGCGCTTCGCCCAGGTCGTCGAGCTGGTCATCACCGCGATGGACATCTCCATCTGCTTCGCCGACTTCCCGACCGAGAAGATCGGCGAGAACACCCGCGCCTTCCGCCAGCTCGGCATCGGCTACGCCAACCTCGGCGCCCTGCTGATGGCGACCGGCCACGCGTACGACTCCGACGGCGGCCGCGCGCTCGCCGGCGCCATCACCTCCCTGATGACCGGTAGGTCGTACAAGCGTTCCGCCGAGCTCGCCGCGGTCGTCGGCCCGTACGACGGCTACGCCCGCAACGCGCAGCCGCACCAGCGCGTCATGAAGCAGCACGCCGACGCCAACACCTCGGCCGTCCGCGTGGACGACCTGGACACCCCGATCTGGGCCGCCGCCACGGAGGCCTGGCAGGACGTGATCCGCCTCGGCGAGAAGAACGGCTTCCGCAACGCGCAGGCCTCCGTCATCGCGCCGACCGGCACCATCGGTCTCGCGATGTCCTGCGACACCACCGGCCTCGAGCCCGACCTCGCGCTGGTCAAGTTCAAGAAGCTCGTCGGCGGCGGCTCGATGCAGATCGTCAACGGCACCGTGCCGCAGGCCCTGCGCCGCCTGGGCTACCAGGAGGAGCAGATCGAGGCGGTCGTCGCCCACATCGCCGAGAACGGCAATGTGATCGACGCCCCCGGTCTCAAGCACGAGCACTACGAGGTGTTCGACTGCGCCATGGGCGAGCGCTCCATCTCCGCGATGGGCCACGTCCGCATGATGGCCGCGATCCAGCCGTGGATCTCCGGCGCGCTCTCCAAGACGGTCAACCTGCCGGAGACGGCGACCGTCGAGGACGTCGAAGAGGTCTACTTCGAGGCGTGGAAGATGGGCGTCAAGGCGCTCGCGATCTACCGCGACAACTGCAAGGTCGGCCAGCCCCTCTCCGCCAAGACCAAGGAGAAGGAGAAGGCCGAGGTCACGGCCAAGGCCGAGGACACCATCCGTACCGCGGTCGAGAAGGTCGTCGAGTACCGCCCGGTCCGCAAGCGTCTGCCCAAGGGCCGTCCCGGCATCACCACCTCCTTCACGGTCGGTGGCGCCGAGGGTTACATGACCGCCAACTCCTACCCCGACGACGGTCTCGGCGAGGTCTTCCTCAAGATGTCGAAGCAGGGTTCGACCCTCGCGGGCATGATGGACGCCTTCTCGATCGCCGTCTCGGTGGGTCTGCAGTACGGCGTGCCGCTGGAGACGTACGTCTCGAAGTTCACGAACATGCGCTTCGAGCCGGCCGGTATGACGGACGACCCGGACGTGCGGATGGCGCAGTCGATCGTCGACTACATCTTCCGCCGCCTGGCGCTGGACTTCCTGCCCTTCGAGACGCGCTCCGCGCTCGGCATCCACTCCGCCGAGGAGCGTCAGCGTCACCTGGAGACGGGTTCCTACGAGCCCTCCGAGGACGAGCTCGACGTCGAGGGCCTGGCCCAGTCCGCGCCCCTGGCGCAGGAGCTGAAGGCCGTCGCCGCCCCCAAGGTCGAGGCGGTCGTGGCCGAGTCCGCCCCCAAGCAGGTCCGCACCAGCGCCGAGCTGGTGGAGATGCAGCTCGGCATCCAGGCCGACGCCCCGCTCTGCTTCTCCTGCGGTACGAAGATGCAGCGGGCCGGCTCCTGCTACATCTGCGAGGGCTGCGGTTCGACGAGCGGTTGCAGCTGACGCCGGACGGACGGGCGGTCGCGGCCGACACCGGGCGCCGGTTCGGCGAACGGTCGCGGCTGACACCGGGCGCCCGCCGGGCGTGAAAGGCTGATCAGGGCGGTGGAGCGAGCAGTCGGCTCCACCGCCCTCGGCGTTCCCGGCGGCCGCCGCCGAGTCCGGAGGCGGGTGCTGAGGCGAGCCCTGAGAAATTCGCCTTTCCCGCGAAACGATCAACGGCTAGTCTCCCTCCGCGCGCACGGAGCGCGCAGGGGAGGGCGGGGGACATGGCCGACAAGGTGGCCGGATCGAGAACAGGCCTGAACGTGGGGGTTCAGGCCGTCGCGGCGGTGGTGCTGGTCGCGGGCGTGATGGGGGGCATTTGGGGGCTTTCGCGGGTCCTGCCGGACAGCAACGGCGCCGACGACCCGGCCAGGTGCTCCGACCGGCTCGGCGCCCCGCCGTCGAAGCGCGTCTCCGGTGAGCAGCTCTGCCAGGCGCTCAACCGCGCGGACCTGCCGGCCCTGCTCGGGACGCCCGACGAGCACGCGCAGACGGCCGACGGCGACGACAGCATGATCACCCTCGACGGCGGCACCAAGATCGCCAGCCCTGAAGCGAACGTCACGCTGAAGACGTACTCCGTGAAACTGTCGGCCTCGGACGACCGGCTCTCCGTCGCCCAGGGCCTGGATCTGCTGCCGAAGGCGGAACCGAGGCAGATCCTCGGCCACCCGGCGGTCCTCTACTCGGACCGGACGATCGCCCTCAGCTTCGGTTCGGGCAAGGCCGAGAGCGGCCCCGGCGGCGTCGCCCGCAGCCTGCTGGTCGCCAAGGACGCCAAGGGGGGCGGCGGTTCGTTCGAGATCTCCGTCTGGCGCCAGGACGACGTGGCGCCCGACGACGCGGCGCTGTTCCGCGTCGCCGAGCTGGTGCTGCCGACGGTCCCGGGCTGGAAGAGCGGCTGAACACCCGCCGTCGGACGGGCCCTGGGCGGGTCCGGGACCGACGGCCGGCACAGCGCGGCCAGGAGGAGGACGCTGGGCTGTGCCTCACGCCTCCTGTGGGCTGCCCATGACCCTCGCGAAGGTCGCCGGGTCGGTGTCGAAGCCGTGGATGCCCGCGTGGAACGTCCATTCACCGGTGTGGTCGCGCACGAACTCCCCGATGGTCGCGGCCGTCGACCCCAGTACGTCGCCGAAGTCGCCCTGGGTCAGGACGGTGTAGCCCTCGCGCAGACGGAAGGCGGGGTTCAGGACGCCGACGAAGGTCCGTGCCTCGGTGCGCTGCTGGATGAGGACACCGACGACCACGCGTGCGTAACGGCTGTCGAGGCGGTCGAGTTCGAGGGTCATGACCTCGTCCCAGCCGAAGCCCTTGCCGTCCTTGCTGTCGCGGTTCAGATAGATCGTGCCGTCCGGCGAACGGCTGCCGAAATACACCACGTAGTCCGGGTTGCCGTTCGGCGCGGACGCCAGATACGTCGCCGCCACGATGTCGAGATCGGTCGCGGGCTCGCCTATGGGGCTCGGATCCCACGAGATTGCCAACTCGGCCTTGCGGATCCCCTTGTTGAGACCGTTCACCGGATGTCCCCTCCCCGTTCCTCAACAGTCACCGGTCCAACTCCCCTGAGAGTGGGGCCGGTTGTCCATCGTGCCACGCACGCCGGGGCGCGCGCCCGGATCCACTCCGGCAGAGCGTGACCGGCGCCACGTTCCGGGGCCTTACGATGGCGCGGTGCTGGTCAAGTGGATTCGCTGCACCGTGGTCGACCGCCGCGGTTTCGAACGGGGGCAGCGAAAGTGGGCGGGGCTTCTGGGGGAGCCGGGATTCCGGGGACAGGGGGGAGGGTGGAGTGCGGGGCGCACCGGTGTCGCGCACATCTTCTCGTTCTGGGAGAGCCGCGCCTTCTACGACTCCTTCATGGCCCGGTCCCACGACCGGCTCGCCGCGTCGCAGTCCGGCAAGTTCAAGGACTCCCAGGTCAAGCTGTTCGACTACCGCTTCGACGTGAAGACGGGCTTCGAGCCGCGCTTCACGGACTCCGACGTGGTCCGGGTCGCGCACTGCCGTGTCCACGAGGAGCGCGCGGAACACTTCGCCCTGATGCAGGAGAAGGTCTGGAACCCCGCGATGGCCGGTTCGCCCGGCATGATCCGGGGCATGTTCGGCGAGGCGCCCGGCAGTGAGTTCCTGGTCCTGTCCATGTGGCAGTCGGCCGCCGAGCACGGAAAATACCGCACCGAGCGGCTGGAGCGACTGGCTCTGCGCGCCCAGCTCGAGGCCGACATAGCCGCCCTCGCGGGAGATGTCGTACAGCTCGAACCCGGCTGGATCGTCTGACGGCACCCTCCCATCGGGCGAACTGATGTGCGGGAGAGTGTGACCTGTGCTGCCGGAACGGTGTGACCTGCGCCTTATGTGACCGTACGACCGCTCGAACAGAGCCGGCACGATCTAGGGTTTTGGCATGGCACGACCACGGCGCATCGTCCTTGTCCGGCACGGCGAGTCGGTGGGCAATGCCGATGACACCGTCTACGAACGCGAGCCCGACCACGCACTGGCGCTCACGGAGACAGGGTGGCAGCAGGCGGAGGACACCGGCAAGCGGCTGCGCGAGCTCTTCGGAAGGGAACGCGTAAGCGTTTACGTCTCCCCCTATCGCCGTACCCACGAGACCTTCCGCGCCTTTCACCTCGACCCCGAGCTCGTACGGGTGCGGGAGGAGCCTCGCCTGCGCGAGCAGGACTGGGGCAACTGGCAGGACCGTGACGACGTACGCCTCCAGAAGGCCTATCGCGACGCGTACGGGCACTTTTTCTACCGGTTCGCGCAAGGCGAGTCCGGCGCCGACGTGTACGACCGGGTCGGCGGCTTCCTGGAGAGCCTGTACCGCAGCTTCGAGGCCCCCGACCACCCGACCAACGTGCTCCTGGTGACCCACGGCCTGGCCATGCGGCTGTTCTGCATGCGCTGGTTCCACTGGACGGTCGCCGAGTTCGAGTCGCTCTCCAACCCGGGGAACGCGGAGGTGAGGATGCTCGTTCTGGGGGAGGACGGCCGGTACACCCTCGACCGTCCCTTCGAGCAGTGGCGCGATCCGGAAGTCGTTCGGAGCCACCGGATAGAGTGGCAGGGCGATGATCGCTGACACCTCTCCCGACGGGCGCTTCGAGCGCGCCCTCGCCAGCCTGCGCGGACTCGCGGTGGGAGACGCGCTGGGCTCGCAGTTCTTCGTGCCCGCGAACTACCCCCTGCTCAAGCGCCGAGAACTGCCGCCCCGCCCCTGGCAGTGGACCGACGACACCGAGATGGCCTGTTCCGTGGTCGCCGTCCTGGCCACACACCACCGCGTCGACCAGGACGCGCTGGCCCACTCCTTCGCCGACCACCACGACTTCGACCGCGGCTACGGACCAGCGGTCAACCGGCTGCTGCGGCTGGTTCGGGAGGGCGGAGACTGGCGCGAGCTCGCGTCGGCGCTCTTCAAGGGCCAGGGCTCCTGGGGCAACGGCGCCGCGATGCGGATCGCTCCTCTGGGCGCCTGGTACGCGGACGACCCGGAGCAGGCGACCCACCAGGCGGAGATCTCCGCCTATCCGACGCACCAGCACCGCGAGGCCGTGGTCGGCGCGATGGCCGTCGCCGCGGCCGCGGCCCTGGCCGCCGACCCGGCGGGCCCGCCCAGCGCCGAGGCCCTGCTGGACGGCGTCATCGCGCTCGTACCGCGAAGCGCCGTGGGCGCCGGGCTGAGGCGCGCCCGCGACATGCTCGACTACGGGGACGCCGCGACCGTGGCCGCCGTCCTGGGCTGTGGCCGGCGTACGTCGGCACACGACACCGTGCCCTTCGCCCTCTGGTCCGCGGCCCGCGCCCTGGGCGACTACGAGGAGGGTTTCTGGGCCACCGCCCAGGTCGGCGGTGACGTGGACACGAACTGCTCCATCGTCGGCGGCGTCATCGCCTCCGGAAAGGCCGGCGCGCCCCCCGGGGCATGGCTGGAAGCGACGGAGGCACTGCCGGAGTGGCTACCAGAAGTCGTGTCGGGGGATAGAGCGGGCGGAGTGTAGGGCGCGTTCCGGGCGGCGGCGTTCCCGCGTATTTGGCAGTGATCGCCGGAGAGTGGCCGGCCGGGAGCGGTTTCGGGCGTGCGGCGGGGTTTGCGGTCGGCTGTGTGTCGAGCGTACGGCGGCCGTGTGATCGCGGACGAGAGGCTTGCGGGGCGAGTGTGCCGTCGGCCGCCTGTCGGGGCGTATGGCGGGTGCACGGCGGGCGCTCGGAGCCTCGGGAGATTTGTCCGGGCTTCCCGGATGCGGCCGGGAGGTCTCGCGGAGGCCTTTGGACGCCGCTGGACGCCGCGTACGGCGGGCTCCGGGGCGGCCCGGGGAGGACCCGGGCCAGGCGGGCATGGCGGGCACCGGACGGGCGTCGGGCTCTGTCACAGGCTTGCTACAGCCCCTCAGCACCGTGGTGAGCCGCATTACCCCTGGATACCCTGTGCGCCACGCCGCCCGTTGATCATGGCGGGCGTGTGCCGACGAAACACCGGCTGACAGCCTCTCCGCCCCAGCGGCGTGATCCGGGCTGCCCGGTGACCGGCTGGGAGGGGATCCCTTGTCCGACATACCGTCCACGCCCGAGCCCGGAGACGGGGCATCGGCGCAGAGGAAGAGACCGGAGGCCGGCGAGGAGATTCCGGGAGCCGAGTCGCGGCTCACGGAGGCACCGGAGCTCACGGACTCCACGGATTCGGACGCGTCGGGGGGCGCGGACGAGCCCGGGGGTGCTGGTGGGTCGAAGGGTGCGGTTGAGTCCGAGGGTGCGGTTGAGTCCTCGGGCGCGGATGGGTCCGAGGGTGCGGATGGGTCCGAGGGTGCGGATGCGCCTGAGGACGAGGAGGAGCCTCGGGGGGTGGACGGTCCGGAAGGGCCTGGTGCCCCCGAGGATGGCAAGGTGGCCGATGCCGCGCACGGGCCCGGGGCCAAGCCCTCGTCCGAGCGGGCGGCCGGGGCCGTCGGTGCCGGGACCGTCGGCGGGGTGCGGCACCAGGCCACCAGGCCGTCGCGGGCGAGGACAGGCAGGCCGGGCCCCTCGGCCGCCCCCGACGTGTGGTCGCCGGAACTGTGGGTCACGTCGCCCGCCCCGGTGCGCACACCCACGCTGTGGGCCGTGCTCGCGACCGGCGTGCTGAGCATGCTGCTCCTCGACGGCGGTCTCGGGATCAACCTCCTGCTGGTCGCGATCCCCGCGGCACTCGCCGCGTACTTCGCCGGCCGGGCCGCGAGTCGACGCCCGCGCGCGTGGAGCCTGGTCTGGGGTATCGGCGGCATCGGCCTGCTGGCCGTGCCGGCCCTGCGGGACGCGGACTGGCCGTCGTTCCTGGCCGTCACGGCGGCGATCGGGCTCGGCTCGCTCGCGCTGAACGGCGGCCGCACCTGGCCGGCGATCCTGCTCGGCCCCATCGGCGTGATGAACTCGGTGATCACCGGCATCACCTGGGGCTGGCGCGGGCTGCGGGAACGATTCGGCGGCGCCCGCCGCGGGGTCGGCGTCGGCCTGCGCGCGTTCGTGGTGAGCGCGGTCCTGCTGCTGGTCTTCGGCGCCTTGTTCGCCGGAGCCGACGCCGCTTTCGCCGATCTGCTCAGCGACCTGGTACCGGACACCTCGGTCACCGGCGGACCCGTGCGCGTGGTGCTCCTGCTGTCGGGCCTGGTCGTGGCGCTGGCCGTGGCCCACACGGCTGCCGCGCCGGTGCGACTGGACCGCGTCGTGGTGCGCCCCGGACGCCCGCGCAACCGTGTCGAGTGGGCGCTCCCGCTGATCGTGCTCACGGTGCTCTTCGCTGCCTTCAACGCGGTTCAGCTCGTCGTCCTCTTCGGTGGCTACGACGCCGTGCTGGAGAAGACCGACCTGTCGTACGCGGAGTACGCGCGCCAGGGCTTCTGGCAGCTCCTGTTCGTCACGCTGCTGACCCTGCTCGTCGTGGTGTTCGCGCTGCGCTGGGCCCCGCGGGACGGCGCCGGCGACCGGAAGCTGGTGCGGGGTGTGCTGGGAACTCTCTGCGCGCTGGCGCTCGTTGTCGTGGCATCCGCTGTGCGACGTATGGACATGTATGTGGAGGCTTATGGGCTGACGCGGCTGAGGATCTCGGTGCTGGCCGGGGAGTTGTGGCTGGGCCTGGTCATCGTGCTCATCATGGCGGCCGGTGTGTGGGGGGCCCGCTGGCTGCCCCGCGCCGTCGCGGCCAGTGCGGCGGTCGGCGTCCTCGCGTTCGGGCTGATGTCGCCGGACAGCCTGATCGCCGAGAGCAACGTCCAGCGGTACGAGGACACGGGCAAGTTCGACATCCTGTACGCCCGCGATCTGTCGGCCGACGCCGTACCGGCCCTCGACAAGCTCAAGGAGCCGACGCGGTCCTGCGTGCTGAGAGCGATCGCCGACGATCTGGGCGAGGACGACACACCCTGGTACGCGACCAGTTGGGGTGAGGCCCGAGCCCGGGACATCCTTCGCGAGCGCCCGCCCGCCGCGTCCGTCGACGAGGCCGTGTGCAACTCGCTGACGGAGGTCCCCGAGTACCGCTGACGGCCTTCGGCCGACCCTCGACGGGGCCGGTTCTCAGTGTCATCGGCGCTACCGGCGTCACTGGCACTACCGGCGCCACCGGCTCCGTATCGCGGACGGTCTGACCTCGGACGGCCGGACCGTGGTCGCAACAGGGTCTTCATGACCCGGACCACGACCCGGCCCTCCGCGGTTCTGCTCCCCGTCCGGGGCGGGTCTCCCGTCGTACCGGCGAGAGCGCCCTGAGCCCACGGCAGGTCTCCCGCCGTACCGGCGCGTGCCCTCAGCCCGCCGCCGCCGGTTCCGCCGTACCGGCGAGAGCCTCCATGTCGCTCTTGCGGACCCTGATCACCAGTGCGGCGGTGGCCAGGGCGACCACGGCCATGCCCACCGCCGGCACGAAGGCGGTCGAGATGCCGTGGGCGAGTACGTCATGGCCCCAAGGGGCAGGCAGTTGGTGGGTCTTGGCGAATGCCGCCTTCTGCTCGGCCGAGCCGTCGGCCAGGAACTTCGGCATCTGCTTCTGCGCCTCGTCCCGGCTGGCCGAGCCGAAGACCGTGGTGAGGATGGAGAGGCCGAGCGAACCGCCCACCTGCTGCGTGACGTTGAGCAGACCGGAGGCCGCACCCGCCTCGTGCTGGGCGACGCCGGAGACGGCGGTCACCGTCAGCGTCACGAAGTTCAGGCCCATGCCGAAGCCGAACAGCAGCATCGGTCCGAGCACTCCACCGGCGTACGAGTCGTCGGGGCTGATGAAGGTCAGCCAGCCGAGCCCGAGGGCGACGAGCGACGAGCCGGTGACCATGAACGGCTTGGGGCCGAGCACCGGCAGGAAGCGCTGCGAAAGACCCGCGCCGACCGCGATCGCGACCGTCACCGGCAGGAAGGCCACACCTGCCGAGATCGGCGTGTACCCCAGCACGTTCTGCACGAAGAGCACGATGTAGAAGAACATGCCGAACATCGCGGCGGCGAGGCTCAGCATGATCAGATAAGTGCCCGATCGGTTCCGGTCGGCGAACATCCTCAACGGGGTGATGGGTTCCTTCGCCCGCGTCTCGATGATCCCGAAGGCCAGCAACAGCGCCGCGGCCGCGCCGAACGACCCGATCGTGAGACCGTCCCGCCAGCCGTTCTCCGCCGCGCGGATGAAGCCGTAGACCAGGGAGGCCATGCCCGCCGTCGAGGTGAGCGCGCCCGCGACGTCGAAGCGTCCCGGGTGGCGCTGGGACTCGTTGATGTACATCGGCGCGAGAACGGCGATCAGGATGCCGATGGGCACGTTGACGAACAGGACCCATCGCCAGTCGAGCCACTCCGTGAGCATGCCTCCGGCGAGCAGGCCGATGGCGCCGCCACCGGCCGATACCGTCGCGAAGACGGCGAAGGCCCGGTTCCGTTCCGGGCCTTCGGGGAAGGTCGTCGTGATCAGGGCCAGCGACGTCGGGGAGGCGATCGCGCCCCCCATGCCCTGCAGGGCCCGCGCCGCCAGCAACTGCCAGGGCTCCTGGGCGAGTCCGCCGAGCAGTGAGGCGAAGGTGAACAGCAGGATGCCGGTCATGAAGACCCGGCGCCGGCCGAGGATGTCGCCGGCTCGTGCGCCGAGAAGCAGCAGGCCGCCGAAGGTGAGGGTGTACGAACTGACCACCCATGTCAGGTCTGTCGTACTGAAGTCGAGTGCGTCTTGAATGTGCGGGAGTGCGATGTTCACAATCGTCGCGTCGAGTACCACCATGAGTTGGCAGGCCGCGATGACGGTGAGCGCGATGCCGGGATGTCCCTCCCGGCGTGCCGCACCTGGCTTGCCGTCCTTAGTCAACTGAGAGGTTGTCACCATGCTTCCCCCACAAGTGAGTTAGTGAACGCGAGCGTTCACTTGCGCGTCAACGGTAGTGACTCCCCGTCAGTGAACGCAAGCGTTCACTGAAGCCACTGCCCGACGTGGACGATCCGGTCGCGCACCCCTCGTCCGAAAGCCCGAACCTCCCTGAATACCGCTCCCCTGTACGACGGAGACACTCTGATGGTTACTTCGCGTTGGACGGCCGCCCCCGCTCAGGCGCCCCCCTCGCGCCGTCGCGGCGCCGTGCTCGAGCGCGCGATCCTGGAAGCCGCCCTGGAACAGCTCGGCGCGGTCGGCTGGAACGGCCTCACCATGGAGGGGGTGGCCGCCGGGGCGCAGACCGGCAAGGCCGCGGTCTACCGCCGGTGGCCCTCGAAGGTGGACCTGGTCGCGGATGCCCTCCAGGCCGGACTGCCCGACCTGACGCGAGTTCCCGACCTCGGCAGTGTCCGGGAGGATCTGCTGCAGGTGTGCCGACGGGTGCGCGAGGCGATGTTCTCGCCGCCGGGAATCGCGCTTCGCTCGGTGCTTCACGAATGCGATGTACGGCAGGCCGAGCGCTTCAATCTGGTGATCCGTGGCAGGGTCGTCGAGCCCACGCTGCATCTGCTCCGCGAGGTCGTTCAGCGCGGTATCGAACGGGGTGAGGTGCGTCCCGAGGCCGCGAACTCGTACGTCTTCGACGCCGTCCCGGCGATGATGATGTACCGCGCCAAGGTGTGCGCGAGCGAATGGAGCGAGCTGGATCTCCAGGAGATGATCGACCAGATGATGGTCCCGCTGCTGTGTGTACGGGTGGGCTGATCCGGTTGTGCGGGTCGTCCGATCGGCTTGGTCCTGTCGGCCGACCAGTGTGCGCGGGGTCGTCGAACCGTCCGTGCGGACCGGCCGGCCCGCACGCTGTGGCTGGGCTGACCGGCGGGTGCGGGTCGGTTCCGCCGGTGTGCGGGCCGGCTCCGCCGGTTCCGAGGCGGGCTTTCCGGCGGCCCGGGGGCCTGGGTGTCGCGCGGGGCTCCGGGCGGCGTAGTCTGAGGGCGCCATGCCGTACGAACCCCCCACTCATACCGTCGAGCGCTCCCTCCGCGCCACGACCGGAGCGAAGGTCATAGCCGGTGTCGACGAGGTGGGGCGCGGTGCCTGGGCCGGCCCTGTCACCGTCTGCGCCGCCGTCACCGGACTGCGCCGCCCGCCCGAAGGCCTCACCGACTCCAAGCTCCTGACCGTCAAGCGCCGGACCGCGCTCGCCGTGGAGTTGGAGAAATGGGTGACGGCGTACGCCCTCGGGCACGCCTCCCCGGACGAGATCGACCGACTCGGCATGACGGCGGCGCTGCGCCTCGCGGCCGTACGCGCGCTGGATGCCTTGCCGGTCCGCCCCGACGCGGTCATCCTCGACGGGAAGCACGACTATCTCGGTGCTCCCTGGAAGGTCCGTACGGTGATCAAGGGTGACCAGTCCTGCGTCGCCGTCGCGGCGGCCTCGGTGATCGCCAAGGTGCAGCGCGACAAAATGATGGCCGAACTGGGCATCGACCATGCAGACTTCGGCTTTGCGGCCAACGCCGGGTATCCGTCGCCGGTCCACAAAGCCGCGCTGGAGGAGCGGGGGCCCACCCCGTACCACCGGCTGTCGTGGGCGTATCTTGATGCGCTGCCCCAGTGGCGGCACCTCAAGAAGGCCCGCAGTTCGACGGACGGAAGCGTTCCGGAGATCGAAGGCCAGCTCGGCTTCGACTTCTGACGACTCCGTTCGCACTCATGTGCCACCCGCCGGGGTGAGTCGCACCGGCGTTTGATAGATATCAGCTCATGCCTCTCCTTCCCGAGGAGCCTCAGATTCACGAGAGTGCCCAGGGTCCCCGCGTCAGTCCGGCCAGTGGCCGAACCGCGCCGACCCCTCGCCCTGTACCCGGTCCCCGTCCCGCGGCCCCGCCGCGTCCCGGCCGCCCGGGTCCCGTCCGGCCGATGCCGGCCCAACGCACCCCGCGCGAGCCGGTCGTGGCCGCACCGGGGCCGTCCGCCAAGCCGGCCGCACCCGCGGCCGGCACCCCGCAGATCCAGCTCGTCCCGGCCTCGGCCGACGGTGCGCTGGACGCCGCGGAAGAAGCCGTCGACCTGCTGCTGGAGTCGGGCCGCGCCCCCGGTGAGGTGCTGGTGATCACCACCGGCGATCCGCACCCGTGGGCCGTGCACGAACTCTCCTTCGGTGAGGCCGCCTACTGGGCGCAGCACGACGCCGGCGACGACGTCTTCTACGCCGACGCCGCTGCCGCGCGCCGCGCCGCTTCCCGTCCCGTGGTCGTGGTCGCGGTCAACGGTGGTTCCGGCGAGGTCGCCGCGACCGCCCTGCCCCTGGCCCTCGGCCGGGCCGGTGCCCTGCTGATCGTCTGCGGTGACCCGCAGCAGATCAACTCGGTCCTGGCCGCAGGCGTCTGAGCGCGTTCCGGACCCGGTCCGGAACGCGCCCGGCGGGACGCTGAGGGTGCCGCCACGGCGGCACCTGCACGGCGGTCCCTTCGGCGTACCCGCACGCGTCGAGTCCGCCCCGAACCCTTGCACGGCGGTCCCTTCGGCGTACCCGCACGCGTCGAGTCCGCTCCGAACCCTCGGATCCGGCGGATCTGTTCGGCTCCCGACTGATGTCACGGCACGGAGTCCGACCGCTCCGCACGTGTGCCTTCCCGCTTCACCGCCCGCGCCTGCTCGGGTGCAGCGCCCGGCATGGCACGGTCACCCCGCGTGTACCGCATCGCTCCGTTCGGCCCGCGCCCTGTCGGTGGCAGGGCAGGTGTTGGGGTGTTCGGCGTATGCCCTCTTGGTCGCCGAGCGTGAGCGCGCTCCGCATCAGGCCGCGCGTTCGCGCCGCACCGGTGCGCGGGTGGTGCGGGTGGTACGGCCCTGCGGTTCGCCCGGCCGAGCGTGCGCGGCCCGCCTTCCCCGGGGCGGGCCACGGCCGTGACGGACCCGCCTCTCAGCGGGCGGCCGCCCGGCGCATCACCTCGGAGGCGACGCCTCCTGTGCGGGGCAGCGGCGGCATCACCTCACCCACGTAGAACTCCGGCGCCGACTCCGAATTGGGGCGGCGTCCGCCGCGGCCCTCGCCGAGGACCTGCCAGCCGTCACGTGTCAGCGTGATGTACGCGCCGCACCGCAGTCCGTGGAGCGTGCAGGCATCGCGCAGTCCCCACATCCAGGCCCCGTCCTCCTCCGTCCAGCGCGCGTCGCCGTCCCGGCAGTACATGAGGACGGCCGTGCGCGCGGGAGTGCGGCGCCGCAGGTCGTGCGGGATGACCCGGCGAAGCTGCGCGAGCAGCGCGTTGCGGAACATCCAGCCGTCTGCGGGTGCCGAACGCCGGGTGAAGGAGGCGCTCGCCATCAGCCGCTCGTCCTGGTCGAGCACCGCGACGACCGCGGTCGACGGTCTGGGCCGGTGCCGGGCGTGAAGGCCGCTCACGACCTCACGGGGATCGCGCAGAAGCGGAATTCCGGCCGAGGCCCATTCGGCGGGTTCCAGCATGCGGGTCAGTGGATTGGTGGAAGCGGCGGACAGGTCGGGAGACATGGTTGCCGCCGAGGACGGAGCGAATCCGAAGGTCACGGTCCTCCCTTCGGCTACGTGCCCGGACAGCGGGCGGGGTCGGACTTGGGGGATGGCACGCCGCAGCAGAGCCCTACCGGACCACGGGCAAACCGTGCGGGGAGCGGAGCTCAATTCTTCCTGTCGAACTGGGATGCGGCAACGAGCAATTGGGGCCACCGACCGTTTTCGGGCGATTAGCGTCCTATATACCTGCCCGGTGTTTCGAATGGCGACACGCGAGTCACGCCTGTACGGCGAGGACCAGCGGCAACACTGCCTGGGCACCCGCTCTGCGAAGCATCCGCGATGCCACCGCCAGCGTCCAGCCCGTGTCCGTGGCATCGTCCACCAGCAGTACCGGACCCTCCGTTTCTCTCAGGACTTCGGCCAGCCGCGGCGGCACGGTCAGTGACCCGTCCAGTGCCTTGAGCCGCTGAGCGCTGTTGCTGCGGGAGATCTGGGCCGCCTCGCCGACGTACTCCACGGACCCCAGGAGCGGCAGCCGGCCGATCTCCGCGATCCGCGCGCCGAGCGAATTGATCAGTTGCGGCCGCGAGCGCGAGGCGATGGTCACCACGCCGACCGGGCGCGGCATCGCGTCGGGCTGCCCGGAGGCCCAGCCACCAGGGCCCTTCGCCCAGTCGGCCAGGACGCCGACCACGGCCTGGGCCACATCGTCCGGAACGGGCCCGTCCGGGGCCTGCGGGGCGAGCATCGGCCGCAGTCGGTTTCCCCAGCCGATGTCGGAGAGCCGTCCCAGGGCACGCCCCGGAGCGGCCAGTTCGCCGGCCGGGATGCGGCCCTTCAGATCGACACCGACCGCCGCCAGCCCGGTCGGCCACATCTTCCGGGGTTCGACCTCGACGCCCGCACGGTCCAGCTCGCCGTTCGCCGCGTCCAGCGCGGCAGCGGACACGGACTCCTGGAACCGCCCGCCGGAGCAGTTGTCGCAGCGCCCGCACGGCGCGGCGCCCTCGTCGTCGAGCTGCAGCCGGAGGAACTCCATGCGGCATCCGGTCGTCGACACGTAGTCCCGCATCGCCTGCTGCTCCGTCGCCCGCTGCTTGGCGACCCAGGCGTAGCGCTCGGTGTCGTACGTCCAGGGCATCCCGGTGGAGATCCAGCCGCCCTTGACCCGGTGCACGGCCCCGTCCACGTCGAGCACCTTGAGCATGGTCTCCAGCCGGGACCTGCGCAGCTCGACCAGCGGTTCCAGCGCGGGCAGGGAGAGCGGGCGCTCGGCCCGGGCCAGGACGTCCAGAGTGCGCCGCACCTGCTCCTCCGGGGGGAAGGCGATCGAGGCGAAGTACTCCCAGATCGCCTGGTCCTCCTTCCCCGGCAGAAGCAGCACTTCGGCGTGCTCCACCCCGCGGCCCGCGCGTCCCACCTGTTGGTAGTAGGCGATCGGAGAGGAGGGCGAACCCAGGTGCACCACGAAGCCGAGGTCGGGCTTGTCGAAGCCCATGCCCAGCGCCGACGTGGCGACCAGTGCCTTGACGCGGTTGGCGAGCAGGTCCTCCTCGGCCTGTTGGCGGTCGGCGTTCTCCGTCTTCCCGGTGTACGAGGCGACGGTGTAGCCGCTCTGGCGCAGGAACGCGGTGACCTCCTCGGCCGCGGCCACGGTCAGCGTGTAGATGATTCCCGAGCCCGGCAGGTCGTTCAGATGCTCGGCGAGCCAGGCCATCCGGTGCGCGGCGTCCGGCAGCCGCAGCACGCCGAGGCTCAGGCTCTCCCGGTCCAGGGGGCCGCGCAGCACCAGCGCGTCGGTGCTCACGCCGGTGCCGAGCTGCTCGGCCACATCGGCCGTCACGCGCGCGTTGGCCGTCGCGGTGGTGGCCAGCACCGGGGTGTCGGGCGGGAGGTCGGCGAGCATGGTGCGCAGGCGCCGGTAGTCCGGCCGGAAATCATGGCCCCAGTCGGAGATGCAGTGCGCCTCGTCCACCACCAGCAGTCCGGTGGCCGCGGCCAGCTTGGGCAGTACCTGGTCGCGGAAGTCGGGATTGTTCAGTCGTTCCGGACTCACGAGGAGGACGTCGACCTCGCTCGACGCCACCTCGGCCTGAATCGTCTCCCACTCCTCCGTGTTGGAGGAGTTGATCGTCCGCGCGCGGATTCCGGCGCGGGCCGCCGCCTCCACCTGGTTGCGCATCAAGGCGAGAAGCGGCGAGACGATCACCGTGGGCCCCGCGCCCATCTCGCGCAGCAGCGCCGTCGCGACGAAGTACACCGCGGACTTGCCCCAGCCGGTGCGCTGCACCACCAGCGCTCTGCGCTTGTCGGCCACCAGCGCCTCGATGGCGCGCCACTGGTCCTCGCGAAGCCGAGCCTCGCCCGCCGGCGCGCCGACCAGGCGGGCCAGGACGGTGTCGGCGGTTGCCCGGAGTTCTTCGCGGGAGGTGTCGTGAGCGTTGTCGGGGGCTGTGGGTCGCGGGTCTGCGTTGGTCATGGCTCCATGCAACCGGATGGGTCCGACAATGCGCGAACGAGACGTCGAGCTGTGGACAACTTCTGTTGTGATCATGGCGACGGTTATCCACAGCCTCAACCGGAATCTTGCGATCTGCGAGATGGTCACCGCATGACGAATCACGACGAATCGACCGGCACGTCCGGCGACAAGAACATCAGCGCGGTCGGTGGACGCGGCTGGAACCCCGGGCACGACCGATCCGGTGGCGCAGGCGGCGAGGGTGACTGGAGCGGGCCGGGCGGCCGAGGCGGGGACGGCGGCGACGCGTCGAACGATCCGGGCGGCCGGCCCGACGACGGGCTGGAAATTCTGGACGGCCTCTCCGACGAAGGCCTGGAAGGTTTGGACGGCCGCTCCCGCAATAGGGCGGACGGTTCGGACGGCCGCTCCTGCGACGGGTTGGACGCGGCGGGCGGCCGGTCAGGCGACGGTCCAGCGGGTCCAGCCGGTCCAGCCGCTCCGCCCGGGTGCGCGGGCCGGGTCCGGCCGGTTCGTCAGCTCGGCCCGGTGGTCCACGGCGGAACGGCCATTCCTGGCGGGCTGCTCCACGGCGCCGACGCGGAGCGTGTCCGCGGCGGGCACCACGCGGGCGGCATGGGCCTGCCGGGCGGAGAGCATCAGGTGACTCTCCGCACCCCGGCGGAGCTGGCCGACGCGCTGCCCTATCTCCTCGGATACCGCCCCGACGACAGCATCGTGCTGGTCGCCCTGCACGACCGGGAGCGACGGGGCCGCTTCGGCGGCCGGGCCCGGCTCGGCATCCCGGCTCACGCGGAGGACTGGCCGGCCGCCTCCGACCAGCTCGCACAGGGACTGGTGAAGGGGAGCGAGCGACGAGGCACCCGCCCCGGGAGCATGGTGGCGTACCTGTGCCAGGAACCCGGGCGAGGTGAATCGGGCCGGGACGTCATGGAACGTCTGCGCCCGCTCGCACAGCTGTTGCGGACGGCCTGCGGACGTCTCGACGTTCCGGTGATCGAGGCACTCTGCATCTCCGACGGGCGCTTCTGGACCTACACATGCCCGGGGCAGGGATGCTGCCCGCCGGAAGGTACGGCGATGGGGCTGCCGGGCACGTCCGTCCTCGCCGCCGCCGCGACGTACGCGGGCCTTCAGGTGCGCGGATCACTGAAGGACCTGACAGCCAGGTTCCATCCCTGGGAGTCCACCGCCGCGCTGGGGCAGGAGGTCGCGCTCGACACGGCCAGCATCGCCCTCGTACCGAGGATCCTCATGGATGACAGCCGGGCCGAGGTGGCCGAGGAAACCCTCACCATGGCCCGGCGGATCAGGGACCGGTTCGCCGCGGCCCTTCCCGTGTCGGGTACGCGCCCGTCCGATCTGCGCGACGACGGACTCCTGGAGAACGACGAGGCCGCCACACTGATCCTCGGCCTCCAGGACCGCACGACCCGCGACCGCGCCGCCCAATGGATGGAGGGCGACGAGGCCGCCCCGGCGCTGCGCCTGTGGCGGGCCCTGGCCCGTCGCTGTGTCGGCCCCTACCGCGAGCACGCGGCAGCACCCCTCACACTCGCTGGATGGGTCGCCTGGTCCATGGGCGACGAACTGGAGGCGCGGGAAGCGCTCGCCATGGCACTCGGCGCCGATCCCGAGTACCTGTTCGCCCGCCTGCTCCACCAGGCCTGCAATGAGGGCCTGGATCCGGAATCGGTCCGCCGCTGTCTCCGCGCGGAGCGCGCGGACAGCGATCCGAACGAGGCGGAACGGCCGAACGGCATGGAGGGGTCGACCGAGGCGGGTCGGCCGGTCGACACGGAACAACCGACCGACTCGGAACGCCCGGTCGACTCCGGCACACCGCCGCCGGTCGTCGGCCCGACACCGCCCGGTTCCCACGCGCCCGCCGACCGGCCCACGAGGCCGACCACCTCGATGGGCACCTCGCTCTCGACGCCTGCCGCGTCGCGTCGCCGTCGGCCTCGGTCAGCGCCGATCGGCGGCAGTCGACCGAGTCGGCGCGGCCCCGGGACCTCGTATCCCCAGGGGGGCCGCCCGACGGGCGATGTCTCACGGGGCGGGGACCGGTCGCGGCGAGCGGTGGACCGGGCGGACGGCCGGCGGCGAGGGCGGGAGAACAGCGAGCGGCGCGGTACAGGGGAGGACGCGTGAGCGACCGAGGTGCAGCACGGCGGGAGAGGGCCGGGACAAGGACGGGCCGGACTTCTCCGCCATAGACAGCCCGGCCAGTCCAGTCGTCTGCGGAGGACAGCCTGGCTTTCTCGGCAGAGGACTGGCCGGACCATTTCGGGGTGGGACCGGCCGGTCTTCTCGGCCCGGGCGGGTCGGGAGTCCCCGCGCCCCGGGGGTTGGCCGCAACCCGGTCCTGCCCTTGTCGGAGGGCTCGGCTCCCGACCAGCCGGAGCACCACCACCCGCACGGTCGGCGAACGTCCGGCCGGTGCCGGTGCCGGTGCCGGTGCCGGTACCAGTGCGACTGGTGGCCGGCCCGCCGCCATTCGGTCGGCTTCCTGGTCATACGCGTGACCCGGGACAGGGCTGGCCCGTTCACCTGAGTGGCGGAATCCGTGGCCGGATTGCGCCGCCGCAACGCCCCCGACCCGCGGAGCCCCCACCCGGAGCCCAGCGCACTCCCGGCGCATCGAGCGCGGAGGAAGTCATCCCATGTCCATGCCCCATCCGTCCTCGGCGCCCGACGGCGGTCGTCCGTCCGGGCCCGAACCCGCACAGGCCGCCGGACGCGGGGGCGCTCCGGCGGCCCCGCGACCGGGCCGCGACTCCGCTGAGCCGTTCCTCCCGGCAGGGCGCGTCACCGTGACTCCCCGGACGCCTCTTCCCGTGCCGGGCCGGCCGACGGACCTGCCACCGGCCCACACCACACTGATCTGTGCCGCCCTTCCCGGACTGGTGATCTCGACGCAGGAAGGACAGCTCACCGGCCGTGGCCTCGAGGGCTTCTACATGGCGGGTCGACGGACTCTGTCCCGTTGCCTGGTACGGGTCGCGGGCCGGGAGCCGCTGGCGATGCAGGCCCGGATGCTCGCGGCCGACCGCGCCCACTTCCTGGGGACGCTGCGCGCCTGCCCCGACACCGGCCCGGACCCGGACGTGATCGTCGAAAGAACCCGCCAGGCGGACGGCGTCGAAAGGATCACCCTGCGCAGCGCGGCTCTTCGCGTCCTGCGCGTGCCCGTCGAGGTCGCCCTCGGGACGGACCTCGCGGAACTGGGCGACGTCGCCTCGGGCCGGGCCGGAGCCGAGCTGCCCGCCAGTGTCCACGGCGCCGGTCTGCGCTGGTCCTGCCCCACGGGCCATGTGACCGTCTCCGCCGATCCGCCGCCCACCGACGCCCTGGCTTCGGCGGGACTGCTGCGCTGGGAGGTCGAACTGCCACCAGGGGGCACGCTCACGGTGGAACTGCATGTCAGACCGGACGGCCAGGGGCCGGTCAGAGCGGTGGGCCGGGGCGCGGCGAGCCCGTTCGCCGAAGCCCGGGTGGTGAGCGACGAGTCCGGAGTCGAAGCGCTCCTGAGCACCTGCGTCGACGACCTTCGAGCCCTGCTGCTGCGCGACCCCCGGCACCCGGCCGACACCCACCTCGCGGCGGGAGCGCCCTGGCGCTGCGGGCTGGCGCCGGCCGAGGCACTGGCCGCGGCCCGGATGACCCTGCCGCTGGGCACCCGTCTCGCCGCGGGCACGCTGCGCACCCTCGCCCGTACCCAACTCGCAGGTCCGGGGCCGCACGCCGGACTGATCCCGGGACCGCTCCGGGACAGCGGGCCGCACCTGCCGCCAGGCTGCACGGCGACCGAGGCCACCCTGCTCTTCCCGGTGCTTCTCGCCGAGGCCTGGCGCTGGGGGCTGGCCGAGCGGGAGGTGGCGGAGTTGCTGCCCGCGGCCGAGCGTTGCCTGGAGTGGCTGCGGACCACGATCGGCGACGGCACGTACCTGCCCGACCCTCAGCCGGGCGGGCCGTTCCGCTGCGAGACGCAGGCACACGCGCATCGCGCCGCCCTGCTCGGTGCCGATCTGTTGGACGCGCACGGACGGACCGGCGGCACGGGGCTGCGGCAGTGGGCCCGGGCGCTGCGAGGGGCGTTCCACGACGACTTCTGGGTCGAGGACCGAGCCGGTGGCCGGCCGGCCGCTGCTCGTACCAGGGACGGGCGCCCCGTGCCCCAGCTCGGTTCGGGCGCCGCCCATCTCCTCGACACGGGTCTGTCGGGCGCGGGTGAGCACGCCCCCGGTCTGCTCGACAAGGCGCGGACCGAACAGCTCGCGCGGCTGCTCGGCGAGCCGGCCATGGACTCGGGGTGGGGGCTGCGCAGCCTCGGAGCGAAGGAGGCGGCGTACAACCCGTTCGGTCATCGCAGCGGGGCGGTGCGGGTCCACGAGACGGCCGTCGCCGTCATGGGGCTCGCCGCCGCGGGCCACGAGAAAGAGGCCGGCTCCCTCCTGCGTGGCGTACTGGCGGCGGCCGAGTCCTTCGGCGGCAGAGTGCCCGAGATGTACGCGGGGGAGCAGCGCACGCGGGGGAGCGCTCCGGTTCCTCACCCGGCCGCCTCCCGGCCCGCCGCCACCTCGGCGGCCGCCGGGGTGCTGTTGCTCTGCTCCCTGGCCGGGATCCGCCCCGATGCGCCCGCGGGCGCGGTGACCCTGCGCCCGTTCCGGGCCGCGCCCCTGGGGGAGATCGTGCTGACGGGCCTGCGGATCTCGGGGGTTCCCTTCTCCGTGCGCGTCAGCAGACTGGGGCTCGCCATGGTCGAGGAAGCGGGAGAGGGACTGCAGTTGGGGGTGTGACGCCGCGGGACGCGTCATCGACCGGATCCTGGGCGGCTGGGTGCCGTACGGGACGGAAGTCGATCAACCTTGGTCCGGGCTCCCGAAGGAGGTGTTTATCGTCAGGAAGACGACTATGATCGCGGCATGCCCTACGACCCGTCAGCCTTTCCGCCCTTCGCCGTGACCGTGGACCTGGTCGTGCTGACCGTGCGCCGCCATGCCCTGTGCGCGCTGGCGGTACGGCGGGGCGAGCAGCCGTTCCAGGGGCGATGGGCGCTGCCCGGCGGTTTCGTACGGACCGACGAGGATCTGGCGCAGGCCGCGGCCCGCGAGCTGGCCGAGGAGACGGGGCTGTGTGCCCACGACCCCTCGGTGCCCGCGCAGGACAACGGCGCACACCTCGAGCAGCTCGCGACCTACGGTGACCCCAAGCGCGATCCCCGGATGCGGGTGGTGAGCGTCGCGCACCTCGCCCTCGCCCCCGACCTGCCCGCTCCCCGCGCGGGCGGCGACGCGAACAGCGCACGCTGGGCGCCGGTCGACGAACTGCTGCAACAGGGCGGGTACGGACGTGACGGGGAGCAGGCGGCGCCCCTCGCCTTCGATCACGCGCAGATCCTCTCGGACGGTGTGGAGCGCGCCCGGTCCAAGATCGAGTACTCGTCGCTGGCGACCGCCTTCTGCCCGACGGAGTTCACCGTCGGCGAGCTGCGCCGTGTCTACGAGGCCGTGTGGGGCGTGGCGCTCGACCCGCGCAACTTCCACCGCAAGGTGACCGGTACGCCGGGCTTCCTCGTGCCCACCGGGGGCACGACCACACGTCAGGGCGGCCGCCCCGCCCAGTTGTTCCGGGCGGGCGGCGCCACGCTGCTCAACCCGCCGATGCTGCGCCCCGAGGTCTGAGGAAGACCGCGAACGCGGTTCCGGGCGCCGGGGTCTCGGCGCCCTCGCCGGACCCGCGAGGCCCTTCGGAGGCGAGCCGCATGGCGCCCGGGAAATCCGAAATGTCGCGCTATCTTGCTTTGGGTGATCCAGGCCATCGGACTGACCAGCAACACCCGCAAGGCGCGTCCGCCCGCCGTCGACGACGTGTCCTTCGAGGCGCAGGCGGGCCACGTCACCGCGCTCGTCGGGGCCCCCGGTGCGGGCAAGACGACGGCACTGAGACTCATGCTCGAACTCCGACAGGGCCGCGGAATCACTTATTTCCGGGGAAGGCCCCTGCACCGGATCGCCCATCCCTGCCGCGAGGTCGGCGTACTCCTGGGCGAGGTGCCGGGCCATCCGGCACGCACGGTCCGGGGCCAGCTCCGCATGCTGTGCGCCGCGGCCGGGGTACCCGCCCGCCGCGCCGACGAAGTCCTCGAAGTGGTCGGGCTCGTCAGCCTGCGGGACGAGAGCCTGGGCACCCTCTCCCGTGGCATGGACCGCCGGCTCGGACTGGCCTGCGCGCTCCTGCCCGACCCCCACACCCTCGTGCTCGACGCCCCCGCGGGCGGACTGTCCGTCAGAGAAGGCCGATGGCTGCACGGGATGCTGCGCGCACACGCGAACCAGGGTGGCACGGTGCTGTTCACCACGGACGACCCCAAGGAGGCCGCACGGACCGCCGACCGGGTCGTCACGCTGGAGCAGGGACGCCTCGTCGCCGACCAGGAGGCCGCCGAGTTCGCCCGCACCCGGCTGCGGCCGCGGGTCGCCGTCCGCAGCCCGCACGCCGCCCGGCTCGGCTCCCTCCTGACCAAGGAAGCCCGAACGGCACGGCGCTCGGTGGAAGTCGTGCGCGAGGAGGGCAATCGGCTCTCGGTGTACGGAAGCACCTGCGCCGACGTCGGCGAGACGGCCTTCCGGCACGGCATCCTCGTACACCAACTCGCTGATGAGACGGGTGACATGGGGCCCAAGCGGGCTGCGTCGCCGTCGGAGGAGAGCGAGCAGCCTGCCGACGAGCCGCGCCGCGCAGACGAGTCGCGCCTCACCGAGACCTCGGCCGCGGATGACGCTTCCGCCCTTCCGCCCCCCATCGCCGTACGCCAGGCCCGGAGCCCGTCGCGCCCCCTGCGCTACGAACTGCGCAGAGCGGCCGGCGTCGGTACTGGCTACGTCACGGCGGCCGCCGTTCTCGTCACCTCCGCCCTCCTGTCCGTCCTGCTGGCCAGAATCGGCCACACGCCGCAGCCGCGCCTGCTGGCCGCGTGGCCACGGGAGCTCCCGCTCCCGCCCGCCGCGCTCGGTGCCGGACTGCTGGGCGCCGTCGCCTTCGGCGAGGAGTTCCGGCACCCCGCCCTGGCCGCGGACCGCGGCACCGTCCCGCGCCGGCTGGGACTGCTGACCGCCAAGCTCCTCGTCGCCTCGGCCACCGCGCTGACGCTGGCGTTCCTCACCGTGGGATGCGACCTCGAAATGCTCTACCTCGTCTACGGACGGGAGCTCGCCGGAATTCCGTCGGACTGGCTCTCGCTGAGCGCGAGTTGGTTCGGTCTGGTGGTGGGGTGCGCGTGGGCGGGCGTGCTGGCGGCCGGCATCTTCCGGTCCACCGCCGCCGGGCTCGCGGCGGTCCTCGCCGTGCCGGTCGTCGTCGTACCGCTCGTACAGAAGGCCTTCCAGGGGCCGTCTGTACGGTCGGCGGCCGGATTCCCGGAGCGGCTCCGGGAACTGGTCCTCATGCAGTGGCCGTTCGGCGGCGAGCGCTACCTGGTGGCCGTCGTGCGGGTGCTCGCCCAACCCGTGGGCGGAGCACTGCTGTTGTCGCTGACCGCACTGCTCTGCGCATATCTGCTCACGACCCTGCGGAGCCGGGTCCGATGACGACCGTCCGCACCCTTCCGTTTCCCCTGTGCGCACAACTCCCCGAAGAACGCCCATTTCTTTCCGATAAGGCGTCAATTGCGACGGTGTGAGCGATCACCCTTTCGTGTGCTTTTCACCAAAGACCTCAAGGCAGTTGGAGCCGGAGCCGACAACAGACCCGTGAGTACCCTTGCGCAGACCATGATGACCGCCGCCCGTTCCTCAGACTCCGGCCTCGCCGGACCGGGCGAACTCGACCGTTACCCCTACGCCGACGCCTCCGGTGCCGACCGCGTCGGCCCCCCTGTGTGGGAGAGCGCCGAGCCCGAGCTCGGCCGCGTCGGCCGGCGCGCCGCCGGCAGCCGCGGACGCGGACTGCACGGCCAGCTCGTCCAGCAGCTCGGCCAGATGATCGTCTCCGGAGACCTCGGCGCGGACCGCCCGCTCGTGCCCGAGGAGATCGGCCAGCGCTTCGAGGTCTCCCGGACCGTCGTCCGCGAGTCGCTCCGCGTCCTGGAGGCCAAGGGGCTGGTCAGTGCCCGCCCGAACGTCGGCACGCGCGTGCGTCCCGTCAGCGACTGGAACCTCCTCGACCCGGACATCATCGAATGGCGGGCCTTCGGTCCGCAGCGGGACGACCAGCGGCGCGAGCTGGGCGAGCTCCGCTGGACGATCGAGCCGCTCGCCGCACGCCTCGCGGCCGGACACGGGCGCGAGGAGGTCCAGCAGCGGCTCGGCGACATGGTGGAGATCATGGGCCACGCCATGGCGCAGGGTGACGCCCTGACCTTCTCGCGGGCCGACACCGAGTTCCACTCGCTGCTCATCCAGCTCGCGGGCAACAGGATGCTCGAGCACCTCTCGGGGATCGTCTCGGCGGCGCTCCAGGTCTCCGGCAGCCCGGTCACCGGCTGTGACCGGCCGAACGAGGCCTCGCTGGGTCACCACGCGCGCATCGTGGACGCCCTCGCGGCGGCCGACGGCGCGGCGGCCGAGACGGCCATGCGGCAGCTCCTCACCGTCCACCCCGAGGTGGAGCGTGTCGTGCCCGCGCCGCGCGAGCACTGATCGCGCGGCGCGGGTGACGCGGTCCGGAGCGTGTGCGCGTCCGTGGCGGCGTCGGACCCGGGAGTCGTCACCCGTCGGGACCTCGCCAAATCCTTCCCGGATGAGGTGAGGTCCCGACGGTGCGACCGGGGTGGCGGATCATGAACTAACCTGGATTGACAGGATCTGTCATCTTTTGGGCACATACGGGGTGTGACTCGGGCCACGCAGATTGGGCGTAACGCTCTTCGGGGCAGCGCGATGACCTAAGAGGTGATAGCCGAGGAAGGAATACAGACGCCGTGTGTGGCGCTGTGCATCTTCCCGGTCCCCGCCCGCGCCGTCGGCCCATCCCCAGTCGGCGGTCGTCGGTTCCTGTCCACAGCGGACGGGGCCGGAAGCCGTTTTTCAACGTTCCGAGAGGTTGTTCGTGTCGGCCAGCACATCCCGTACGCTCCCGCCGGAGATCGCCGAGTCCGTCTCTGTCATGGCGCTCATCGAGCGGGGAAAGGCTGAGGGGCAGATCGCCGGCGATGACGTGCGTCGGGCCTTCGAAGCTGACCAGATTCCGGCCACTCAGTGGAAGAACGTACTGCGCAGCCTCAACCAGATCCTCGAGGAAGAGGGTGTGACGCTGATGGTCAGTGCCGCGGAGCCCAAGCGCACCCGAAAGAGCGTCGCAGCGAAGAGTCCGGCCAAGCGCACCGCCACCAAGACCGTGGCGGCCAAGACGGTGACTGCCAAGAAGACCACCGCCACCGCGGCTCCGGCTGCCCTCGCCGACGATTCGGTCGAGGACGCCTCCGCAGGCAAGCCCGCCGCAGCCAAGAAGACGACGGCGAAGAAGGCCGTCGCCAAGAAGACGGTCGCCAAGAAGACGGCGGCCAAGAAGACGAGCGCCAAGAAGGACGACGCCGAGCTCGTCGACGAGGAGACGGCCGAGGAGACCCCCGGCAAGCCCGGTGCGGACGAGCCCACCGAGGACGGCGCCCAGGGCTTCGTCCTGTCCGACGAGGACGAGGACGACGCGCCCGCGCAGCAGGTGGCCGCCGCCGGTGCCACCGCCGACCCGGTCAAGGACTACCTCAAGCAGATCGGCAAGGTCCCGCTGCTCAACGCCGAGCAGGAGGTCGAGCTCGCCAAGCGCATCGAGGCCGGTCTGTTCGCCGAGGACAAGCTCGCCAACGCAGACAAGCTCGCCCCCAAGCTCAAGCGTGAGCTCGAGATCATCGCCGAGGACGGCCGCCGCGCCAAGAACCACCTCCTGGAGGCCAACCTCCGTCTGGTGGTCTCCCTGGCCAAGCGTTACACCGGTCGCGGCATGCTCTTCCTGGACCTCATCCAGGAGGGCAACCTCGGTCTGATCCGCGCGGTCGAGAAGTTCGACTACACCAAGGGCTACAAGTTCTCCACGTACGCCACCTGGTGGATCCGTCAGGCGATCACCCGCGCCATGGCCGACCAGGCCCGCACCATCCGTATCCCGGTGCACATGGTCGAGGTCATCAACAAGCTCGCGCGCGTCCAGCGCCAGATGCTCCAGGACCTGGGCCGTGAGCCCACCCCGGAGGAGCTGGCCAAGGAACTCGACATGACCCCCGAGAAGGTCATCGAGGTCCAGAAGTACGGCCGTGAGCCCATCTCCCTGCACACCCCGCTGGGTGAGGACGGCGACAGCGAGTTCGGCGACCTCATCGAGGACTCCGAGGCCGTCGTCCCGGCCGACGCGGTCAGCTTCACGCTCCTCCAGGAGCAGCTGCACTCCGTCCTCGACACCCTGTCCGAGCGCGAGGCGGGCGTCGTCTCGATGCGCTTCGGTCTCACCGACGGTCAGCCGAAGACCCTCGACGAGATCGGCAAGGTGTACGGCGTGACCCGTGAGCGGATCCGCCAGATCGAGTCCAAGACCATGTCGAAGCTGCGTCACCCGTCGCGTTCCCAGGTGCTGCGCGACTACCTCGACTAGGCCTCGGCCGCACGTCGACGAGGGCCCGATCTCCTGTTGGAGGTCGGGCCCTCGCCGTGTGCGCGGAATGCGTGCGTTCGCCTACTGGATCACTCTGGGTGTTCCACGACCCTCCCAGTGTGAGGAGCGCGCATGCGCCGTCCCTACGTCCCGACGTTGGCCCTTGCGGCCGCCACAGCGGTGATATCACTGACCACCCCCGCCCTGGCGTCCTCCGACAGCGTTGTCATAGGAAGCCGTCCGGTCCGGATCTCCGACAGTCCGTGGACGGTCGCACTGTCCAGTCGTGACCGGTTCGGGGGTACGCGCGCGGGACAGTTCTGCGGAGGTGTGGTCGTCGGACCGACCACCGTCCTGACCGCGGCCCACTGCCTCGGCGACGACGTGCTGGGGGCGCCACCAAGTGAGGACCGCGATCTGAAGGTCATCGCGGGCCGGGGCGACCTGATGTCCCGCGACGGCAAGGAGATCTCCGTGCGCGACATCTGGGTCAACCCGCACTACGACAGTGATACGAACGCCGGGGACTTCGGCGTGCTGACCCTCGCCGAGCCGCTGCCGACCGCCTCCGTGATCCGTATGGCCCCCTCGGGCGACTCGGCGTACGAGCCGGGGACCGCCGCCACCGTCTACGGCTGGGGTGATCTGACGGGCGGCGGCGACTACGCGAGCAGCCTGCGCGCCGCGGATGTGCACGTGCTTCCCGACGCCGACTGCGAGCGGGCCTATCCCGGAGACGAGTCCGGCACGTACGACGCCGCGTCCATGGTCTGCGCCGGAGAGCCCGCCGGCGGCCGTGACGCCTGTCAGGGGGACAGCGGCGGGCCGCTGGTCGCCCAGGGCCGTCTCATAGGCCTGGTGTCCTGGGGGAGCGGCTGTGGGCGCCCGGACAGCCCGGGGGTCTACACGCGGGTCTCAGAGGCCGTCCAGGCGCTGAAGGCGGGCCGCTGAGAGCCGGCGACGTCGCGATACGAGTGTGGGCGGCCACTCCCTGTGTCCAGGGTGTGACCGCCCACTCACCGGCCTGTCGCCGGTACCCGCTCGTCGTTGATGCGAAGGTCAGCGTTCTTCGTCGTTGACGCTCTCGGGAACGGACGTCAGCCGCTCCGTCTCGTCCTGTATCTCAGCGGCGATCTTCTTGAGTTCCGGCTCGAACTTGCGACCGTGGTGGGCGCAGAAGAGCAGTTCTCCGCCGCTCAGGAGGACGACGCGCAGATATGCCTGGGCGCCGCAACGGTCGCAGCGGTCAGCGGCCGTCAGCGGGCTCGCGGGGGTCAGAACAGTAGTCACGTCGCCTCTTCTCTAGCTCGACGAGCTGTCGTACCAGGGTCAACATCCAACCAGGCCGAAAACGTTCCCGCTCGCGGCTTTTCCTCGAAATTTTCTTTCGAGGCGGCTGTCTGCTGCCGGGTGGCGGCGAATGAGCCGTATTGCGTGTCTTTGTGTCTGTACGGGTTCGCGCTGTCTGTCAGGTGTCGGTCCTCCCGGCTGGATTGCCGGTTGTTCATGAGGACGTGCCCGGAGCCTAAATGGTTCATGCCTCGAAGGGAACGTGATATGTACTTCACTCCATCGAGGGATCGAACACTCATACGATCCTGGACTAGGGTGAGTTCATGCGAGGGTGGTGCTACAACGGCTCTACCAGGCCTCGGTACCCTCTGAGCGGCGACCGAAGCCGGGCCCTTACCCAAAAGGGTCTCCCATGAAATTCAGCGAGGAGCGAACCGCGTGACCGCCGATACGTCCGTGCCGTCCACAGCGCTGCTGACCGGAGCAGACCGGGACGGCTCCAACTACACAGCGCGGCACCTGCTCGTCCTTGAAGGGCTCGAGGCAGTGCGGAAGCGCCCGGGCATGTATATCGGGTCGACCGACAGCCGCGGCCTGATGCACTGCCTCTGGGAGATCATCGACAACTCCGTGGACGAGGCCCTCGGAGGGTACTGCGACCACATCGACGTCATCCTGCACGACGACGGCTCGGTCGAGGTGCGCGACAACGGCCGCGGCATCCCGGTCGACGTGGAGCCCAAGACGGGCCTCTCCGGCGTCGAGGTCGTCATGACCAAGCTGCACGCCGGCGGCAAGTTCGGCGGCGGCTCCTACGCGGCCTCCGGCGGTCTGCACGGCGTGGGCGCCTCGGTCGTGAACGCGCTCTCCGCCCGCCTGGACGTCGAGGTGGACCGCAACGGCCAGACCCACGCGGTGAGCTTCCGTCGCGGCACCCCGGGCGCCTTCAAGGCCGACGGACCGGACGCCGCCTTCGACGCGAGCGGCGGCCTGCGCAAGCTCAAGCGGATCCCGAAGACCCGCACCGGCACCCGCGTGCGCTACTGGGCGGACCGCCAGATCTTCCTCAAGGACGCCCGGCTCTCCCTGGAGCACCTCCACCAGCGTGCTCGCCAGACCGCCTTCCTGGTGCCGGGCCTGACCATCGTCGTCCGTGACGAGTTCGGGCTCGGCGAGGGGGGCAGCAAGGGCGAGGAATCCTTCCGCTTCGACGGTGGAATCAGCGAGTTCTGCGAGTTCCTGGCCTCCGACAAGCCGGTCTGCGACGTCCTCCGCTTCAACGGGCAGGGGACCTTCAAGGAGACCGTTCCGGTCCTCGACGAGCACGGCCAGATGACGCCGACCGAGGTCACCCGTGAGCTGGCCGTAGACGTCGCCATGCGCTGGGGCACCGGTTACGACACGACCCTGAAGTCGTTCGTGAACATCATCGCCACGCCCAAGGGCGGCACCCACGTCGCCGGCTATGAGCAGGCCGTCGCCAGGACGATGAACGAGGTCCTGCGGTCAAAGAAGCTGCTGCGCGTCGCCGAGGACGACATCGTCAAGGACGACGCGCTGGAGGGCCTCACGGCCGTCGTCACCGTGCGTCTCGCCGAGCCCCAGTTCGAGGGGCAGACGAAGGAGGTCCTCGGCACCTCGGCCGCCCGCCGCATCGTGACGAACGTGGTGACCAAGGAACTCAAGGCGTTCCTGACCTCCACCAAGCGGGACGAGGCCGCGCAGGCGCGGGTCGTCATGGAGAAGGCCGTCGCCGCCGCGCGCACGAGGATCGCCGCCCGTCAGCACAAGGACGCGCAGCGCCGCAAGACGGCTCTGGAGTCCTCCTCGCTGCCCGCCAAGCTCGCCGACTGCCGCAGCGACGACGTCGAGCGCAGCGAGCTCTTCATCGTCGAGGGCGACTCCGCGCTGGGTACGGCGAAGCTGGCCCGGAACTCCGAGTTCCAGGCGCTGCTGCCGATCCGGGGCAAGATCCTCAACGTTCAGAAGGCGTCTGTCACGGACATGCTGAAGAACGCCGAGTGCGGTGCGATCATCCAGGTCATAGGAGCCGGCTCCGGGCGGACCTTCGACATCGACGCCGCGCGCTACGGGAAGATCATTCTCCTCGTCGACGCCGACGTCGACGGCGCGCACATCCGGATCCTGCTGCTGACGCTCTTCCAGCGCTACATGCGGCCCATGGTCGAGGCGGGCCGGGTGTTCGCCGCGGTCCCGCCGCTGCACCGGATCGAGCTCAGCCAGCCCAAGAAGGGCCAGGACAAGTACGTGTACACGTACTCGGACCGTGAGCTGCGGGAGACGGTTCTGGAGCTGCAGCGCAAGGGTGTGCGCTACAAGGACTCGATCCAGCGGTACAAGGGTCTCGGTGAGATGGACGCCGATCAGCTCGCCGAGACGACGATGGATCCGCGGTTCCGGACGCTGCGCCGGATCAACATCTCCGACCTGGAGGCGTCCGAGCAGGTGTTCGACCTGCTGATGGGGAACGATGTGGCACCGCGCAAGGAGTTCATCTCCAGCTCGGCGGCGACGTTGGACCGGTCACGCATCGACGCGTAGCCCTCCGGGGGGTCACCGGGTGCGGTGTCGGTCCGGTGGGTGGGTCGGGGCCGTGCCGGTGCATCAGCCCGTCGCCGTTGGACGGAGAGGTGACCGTCGGTGGCGACGGGCATCGATGTACCGGCACGTCCCCTCGCGTCGGATTCCGGCTGCGGGTGCGGGATCCAAACGGTTACAGCCCCGGCCGGGAGAGTCCAGTTCTCCGGCGGTCTCCCTGCGGGCCCCTTTCCTGGTGCCGGGCAAGTTTCAGCCCCTCCGGCGTTTGAGGAGCGGGGTCTGGGGCGGAGCCCCAGGTACGGGATGGGTAGGGGCGGAGGGGGCGAAACAAGCCTGTGGGCCCCTGTACCAGGGCTCACAGGGCTCAGGCCGCATGGTGGGCCAGGCGTCTGGGTCGTGGGTCCACCCGTGGGTGGAGAGATGGGGGCCGAGGGATCCACCCAGGGTCCACCCCGGCGCCGATCTCCCAAAGCCGCGAGGTCCGTAGCGTCGATGGGGTCGGCAGCGCTCGCTGCGGACACCCGCTTCTCGCTCACGGAGGCCGCGCATGTCCGGGCTCATGAACACCGTGCTGATCCTCGCGATCGCCGCAGCGGTGATCGCGCGCCAGTTCGGCGCACGCCGAATCGGCTCGGATCGCCGCTGGTGGATCGTGCCCGCCGTTCTAGCCGTCATGGCACTGCGCGAGCCCGGCGTGATCGACCCGCACCACCAGATAGTGGCGTCCCTCCTGCTCGGCACGGAACTGGTGACGGCGGTGGCCATCGGAGCCGGATGGGCGTGGACGACACGGATGTGGGTGGAGCCGGACGGCGCCGTGTGGAGCAGGAGCACCAAGGCCGCCGCAGCCGTCTGGGCCGCGGGTATCTGCCTGCGACTGGGACTGTTCGGCATAGGGACCCTGGTCGGCGTACACCAGACCTCCTCGGCCCTGATGCTCGGTCTCGCGGTCACCCTGCTGGTCCGCTCCGGGCTGCTGACCTGGCGGGCACAGGCCCTGCAGCCGGCGGTGACGGGACAGAGCCGGGGACAGAGCCCGGCGTACGGTGACGGTGTCGGCCGCGCCCTGCGGAAGGAGCGCCTGTGACGGACAACGCCTGGATGCGCTGGCCCTCTCGTGAGGCACTCGCGCGCGTGGGTGTGCACAAGGCCCGCCGTGTGCTCGCCCTGGTCACGCGTGCCGTCGTCCTCGCCACCCTCGTCGCCACGACACTGACGAACCCGGAACTCGGCGGTTGGGAGCTCGCCGGGGGCATCGCGGGGATTGTCGCGTGCGGGGTCCTCGCCTGGGGCTTCTGGCGGACCACCCTGGAGCATCGCCTGCTGCCGTCCCTGGCGCTGTTCGCCCTGCTGCTGGCGGTCGCGTCCGTGGGGCACCAAGCGGGCTTCCGGGTCCCGGCGCTCGTCCTGCTGTGCGGGTGTGGCGTCGCCGCCATCGAAAGGCTGCCCCTCGTGGCGGCCCTGCCGGCCACAGCGGTCGCGCTGAGTGTCTACGCGGCGTTCGACGACGACGCCTGGCTGACCACCGCGGCCACGACCGCGGGACTGGCGCTCGCCGGATACGTGCTGCGCCTCGACGCGGAAGCGCGGGCCGGCGCTCAGCGGCTGCTGGCGCAGGAGCGCGCTGCTCGCGCGGCCGAGGCGGAGTCGGCGGCCCTGGCGGAGCGGGCGCGGATAGCCAGGGAGATCCACGACGTCCTGGCCCACAGTCTGTCGGCGCAGCTCGTGCATCTGGAGGCGGCACGGCTGCTCATCGAGAGAGGAGCGGACCGGGAGGTCATTCTCGAACGGGTCGTGGCGGCACGGGGAATGGCCCGTGAGGGGCTCTCGGAGACCCGGCAGGCACTCTCCGCACTTCGGGGTGAGATGACTCCGCTGGAGGACTTCCTCGGCGAACTCGTGGCCGCCGCCGACCGCGCCGGTGTCACCGTGACCGGCGAGCGTCAGCCGCTGCCGGCGGAGGCGTCCCAGGCGGTGCGCCGCGTCGCGCAGGAGGCGCTGACGAACGTGCGCAAGCACGCTCCGGGGGCCGCGGTACACATCCGGCTGGACTATGGCGAGCACGAAGTGACGCTGGACGTACGGGATTCGGGTGGAAAACCGGGTGAACTCGGCGGTTCGGGAGCCGGGTACGGTCTGCTGGGCATGCGGGAGCGCGCGGAGCTGCTCGGCGGCTCGCTGGATGCCGGACCGGGCGAGGAGGGGTTCGTGGTGACGTTGAAGGTGCCCGTATGACCGAGCGGGAGGAGCGCAAGGGACCGGCGCGGGTCGTGGTCGCGGACGATCAGACCGTCGTGCGCGAGGGCATTGTGATGCTGCTGGGACTGCTGCCCGGGATCGAGGTCGTCGGAGCGGCCGGTGACGGGGCCGAGGCGGTGGAGCTGGTGGCCGAACTCGCCCCGGACGTCGTGCTGATGGATCTGCGCATGCCCCGCTGTGACGGGGTCGAGGCGACCCGGCGCATTCGTGCCGAGCATCCCGGGACCCAGGTCGTCGTACTCACGACGTTCGCGGACGACGAGTCGCTGTTCCCCGCGCTGCGTGCCGGGGCCCGGGGCTATCTGACCAAGGACGCGGGAGGTGACGAGATCGTGCGGGCCGTGCAGAGCGTGCTTTCCGGGGACGCGGGGCTCTCGCCGAGTATCCAGCGACGGCTGCTGGAGCGGCTGTCGGCCCCGGAACCGGAGCCCGGCCCGCCCCTGGAGGCCCCCGACGGGCTCACCTCGCGCGAGACGGAGGTTCTCCTGCTGATCGCCGAGGGCCTCAGCAACCACGAGATCGCCCGCAAGCTCCATGTGTCCACGGCCACCGTGAAGACCCACATCAACAATCTCTTCGCCAAAGCGGGTCTCAAGGACCGTGCTCAAGCAGTCCGTTACGCCTATGGGAAAGGTCTCGTGCGGCCGCCCGCGGGATGAAGTCACCTAATGGGGTGAAGAGCGCGGAGACAGGGGTCAGGGAGCCCTCCGATCTGCACATCCTTGGGCACGCGGCAGCAACGGGTCGCGGACAAGGAGAGTTCGGTGGACAAGCACGACGGCGGCGACACGGGGGAGGTCCGGTTCGACGACCCCTGGTACGACGCGCTCGCTTCCGGCTGGGGCGAGTTGGACGGCACGGGTGCGCTCGCTCCCGCCGTGCCGGCCGCCCGCTCGGAGCACGAAGGACGCACGGGCGACGCCGCCCGCGTCTACATCGAGGTGCAGCGCAGCGCCGCCTTCCAGGAGGTGCGCGGCCGGTACCGCAGGTTCGTGATTCCGGCCGTCGCCGTCTTCTTCCCCTGGTACGTGGGGTATGTGGTGGCCGCGACCACCGCGCCGGGGTTCATGGCGCGTCCCGTCGTCGGAGCCGTGAACGTGGCACTGCTCGCGGGACTCGGGCAGTTCCTCACGACGTTCCTGCTCGCCTGGGCGTACGCACGGCACGCTCGGCTCCGCCGGGACCGGGCCGCGCTCGAACTGCGCTGGGACACCCAGGAGATGACGCGGAACGCCAGGGGTGGTGAGCGGTGAGCGGCCACCATCAGACCCTGGCGCTCCTGCTGTTCAGCGCGTTTGTCGCGGTGACGCTGGCGATCACGACATGGGTGAGCCGTAACAGGCACGGTTCGGCCGAGGAGTTCTACGCGGGCGGGCGATTGTTCTCGCCGATGGAAAATGGTTTTGCCCTCTCCGGTGACTACATGTCGGCGGCTTCCTTCCTCGGTATCACGGGACTCATCTCCCTGTACGGCTACGACGGTCTGCTGTACGCCGTGGGATTCCTGGTGGCCTGGCTGGTCGTTCTGTTCTTCGTCGCCGAACTGGTGCGCAACTGCGGGCGGTTCACGCTCGCCGACGTCGTAGCGGCCCGGATGGACGAGCGGCCGGTGCGGATCGCGGCCGGAACGTCCTCGGTCGTGGTGTCCGTTCTGTATCTGGTGGCGCAGATGGTGGGCGCGGGGAGCCTGGTCTCGCTGCTGCTGGGCGGCACGAGCGACGCGGCGCGCAACTGGACGGTGATCGGTGTCGGCGCGCTCATGGTGATCTACGTGTCGATGGGAGGGATGCGGGCGACCACCTGGATCCAGATCGTCAAGGCGGTTCTGCTGATCGGCGGGGCCATCGCTCTCACCGTGCTGGTCCTGATGCGATTCCACGGGGACATCAACGAACTGCTGCGTGCGGCCGCGCGGCGCAGCGGCCACGGCAAGGACTTTCTCGCCCCCGGGCTGAAGTACGGCGGCGACTGGACGGCACGCTTCGACTTCATGAGCCTCGGGCTCGCACTCGTGCTCGGCACCGCCGGGTTGCCGCACATCCTGTCGCGCTTCTACACCGTGCCGACCGCGCGAGCCGCCCGGCGCTCGGTGCTGTGGGCGATCGGGCTCATCGGCGGCTTCTACCTGATGACGATCGTGCTGGGCTTCGGCGCGGCAGCCGTCGTCGGTCCCGAGGCGGTGCGCGGATCGAACGCCGCGGGCAACACCGCCGTTCCGCTGCTGGCCCTGGACCTGGGCGGCGGGGCCGACTCCGCCGGCGGAACAGTCCTGTTCGCGATCGTCGCCGCCATCGCCTTCGCCACCATTCTCGCGGTCGTCGCCGGAGTCACCCTCGCGTCCTCGGCGGCCGTGGCCCACGACCTGTACGGCTCGTTGCGCCGCCGCCGCGCGAAGCCGCGCGGCGAGGTGACGGTGGCGCGCGCCGCGTCGGTCGGCATCGGTGTGGTCGGCATCGCCCTGAGCCTCCTCGCCCGGGATCTCAACGTGGCCTTCCTGGTCGGGCTCGCCTTCGCCGTCGCCGCCTCGGCGAACCTGCCGGTGCTGCTGTACTCCCTGTTCTGGCGGTCCTTCACGACGCGCGGTGCCGTGTGGGCCGTATACGGCGGGCTGGTGCCCGCGCTGTTGCTCGTGCTGCTGTCGCCGGTGGTGTCGGGCAGCCCCGAATCGTTCTTCCCGGGTGTGGACTTCCAGTACTTCCCACTGCAGAACCCGGGCCTCGTCTCCGTCCCCCTGGGCTTCGTCGCCGGCTGGCTCGGCACCGTCACCTCGGCGGAACCGTCGGACGAGGCCAAGCACGCCGAGATCGAGGTCCGTGCGCTCACGGGCGCCGGGGCCGTCTGACGGCCGCCAGGATCGCGTACGACCGCCCTGAGGTGGCATGACTCCGGCAGCCCGTTGCCGCAGGAGTGCCGGCTCAGGGCGCCACCCAGGCGTAGCGGTGTTCCGGGCGTCCTGTGTCGCCGTATCTGAGGGAGAGACGGAGCCGTCCCGCTTGTTCCAGGTGCCGCAGATAGCGCTGGGCGGTGGATCGGCTCAGGCCGGTCTCGGAGGCCACCTCGTGGGCCGACAGCGGCTGGTTCGCCTGGTGCAGTACATCGCAGATCAGGTCCGTGGTCGGCTCCGAGTGACCGCTGGGGAGCCCGGGGGAGGACGGCGTGGGGGCGGTGCGCAGGGCACCGAAGATCCGGTCGACCTGCTCCTGGCCCGTCACGCCGTGGCCGCCCACCCGGTCGACGGTACGGCGCAGGGCGGCGTAGGAGTCGAGGCGTGTGCGCAGGGCGGTGAACGTGAACGGTTTGATCAGGTAGTGCAGAGCACCCAGACGCATCGCCGCCCGTACGGTGGCGACATCGGCGGCCGCGGTGATCATGATGACGTCGGTGCCGTGACGGTTCTCCCGCATCCGGTGGACGAGTTCGAGTCCCGTCCGGTCGGGCAGGTAGTGGTCGAGCAGCACCAGATCGACGGGAGTGCGCTCGATCGCGGCCAGAGCCTGGGCGGCACTGTGCGCGCGGGCGGCCACCTGGAATCCGGGAACCCTGCTCACGTACTTCGCGTTGATCTCGGCGACGCGGAAATCGTCGTCCACGACCAGGACGTCAATCATCGGGCCTCTTTCTCTCAAGGCCTGGGCGTGTGTTGCGCCCGTGTTTCGGCTCCGCTGTTGTAGCGCGAGCAAAATGAGCACAACAGACCCTTGCGAGCAGAAGAACGGCTTGCGCCCAGAAGACTGATGGTGTGGCCCGCCCCACATCTACGGTCCGGGCCATGAGCACAGACACCGGCCCCGCCATCGAGCTGCGGGGCGCGAGCAAGATCTTCAAGACCCCGTCGGGGGGTTTGCACACGGCCGTCAGGGACCTGGACCTGACCGTCGGCCGGGGCGAGTTCGTGGCCGTCGTCGGACCGACCGGCTGCGGGAAGTCCACCACGCTGACCCTGGTCAGCGGTCTTGAGGAGCCCACCGAGGGCGATGTCCTGGTCGCCGGGGAGCCCGTCGCCGGCGTCGGGGACAAGGTCGGCTTCGTCTTCCAGCAGGACGCCACTTTTCCCTGGCGCACGGTGCTGTCCAACGTGATGGCCGGACCCCGGTTCCGTGGCGTGCCCAAGGCCGAGGCGAAGGAACGGGCCCGGGATTGGCTCGCCAGGGTCGGGCTCGCGGCCTTCGAGGACCGGTATCCGCACCAGCTCTCCGGTGGTCAGCGCAAGCGTGTCGCCCTCGCCGCCACCTTCGTCAACGACCCCGAGATCCTGCTGATGGACGAGCCCTTCTCCGCGCTCGACGTGCAGACCAGGGCGCTGATGTCCGACGAACTGCTCGAACTGTGGGAAGGCACGGGTGCTTCGGTCGTCTTCGTCACCCACGACCTGGAGGAGTCGATCGCGCTCGCCGACAAGGTCGTCGTGATGACCGCGGGGCCCGCCACCGTGAAGCAGGTCTTCGACATCGATCTGCCACGGCCGCGCAAGGTCGAATCGGTGCGCCTGGAGCCGCGGTTCATCGAGATCTACCGCGAGATCTGGGAGTCCCTCGGCGAAGAGGTCCGCATCACCCGCGAAAGGGGCGCCGCCAATGTCGCCTGAGGTTCTCAGCGCTCAGGTCGTCGACACGGCCAGGACCCCGGGCCGCGAGCACTCCCGCGCCCGTGCCGCCCGCAGACGCAAGGTCGTGGTGGCGGTAGCCCGGGTGCTGCTCCTGGTCGCCGTGCTCGGCCTGTGGGAGGTGCTCTCTCGAGCCAAGGTCATCGACCCGTTCAATTTCTCCATGCCGTCGAAGATCTGGGAACAGATCCAGACCTGGGTGATGCACGGGACCGCGCTCGGTCCACTGGGCGAGCAGATCTGGTACACGCTTCACGAGGCGCTGCTCGGCTGGGTCATCGGTGTCGTCGCCGGTGTGCTCTTCGGAATAGCGCTCGGGCGTGTCACCTTGCTCGCAGACATCCTTGGTCCGTACATCAAGGTGCTCAACTCCATACCGAGGATCGTCCTCGCACCGATCTTCGTGATCTGGTTCGGGCTCGGACCGGCGTCCAAGGTCGCCTCGGCCGTGGTGCTCGTCTTCTTCCCGGTGTTCTTCAACGCCTTCCAGGGCGCCCGGGAGGTCGACCGGAACCTGGTGGCCAACGCCCGGATCCTCGGCGCGAGCGACCGCAGGGTGACACTGCAGGTCGTCATACCGTCCGCCACCTCGTGGATCTTCACGAGTCTTCATGTCAGCTTCGGGTTCGCCCTCATCGGCGCGATCGTCGGCGAGTACATCGGCGCCACCAAGGGCATCGGGCTGCTCGTCGCACAGTCGCAGGGCACCTTCAACGCGGCAGGGGTGTACGCGGCGATGGTCATCCTCGCCGTCGTCGCCCTGCTCGCCGAAGGACTGCTGACATTCGGCGAACGCCGCATCTTCCGCTGGAAGCCGTCGGAATCCGACCGCTGACCCCGCGCCCGCAAGAACGCACGACCTCTCCCTGTCGCACATACGGGTCCGCCCGTACGCACCGTCCCGCCGTACGTAGGCACGGCCTCCCCTCCGCTCACAAGGACGTGAACCACCATGCGCAAGACCGCCAGATACTCCGCGCTGGCAGCCGCCGGTCTGCTCGCTCTCTCCTCGCTCACCGCCTGCGCCAATGACGCGGCGAGCACCACGGCCAGCTCCGGCAGCGGTGGCGGTGGCGGCAAGGGGGAGCACGTCAAGATCATGGTCGGTGGGCTGGACAAGGTCATCTACCTGCCGGCGATGCTCACCCAGCGGCTCGGCTACTTCGAGGACGCGGGTCTGGACGTCGAGCTCCTCAGTGAGCCGGCCGGTGTCCAGGCCGAGACCGCGCTCGTCTCGGGACAGGTCCAGGGAGCCGTCGGCTTCTACGACCACACGCTCGACCTGCAGACCAAGGGCAAGGCCGTCGAGTCCGTCGTGCAGTTCTCGCACGCTCCGGGTGAGGTCGAGATCGTCTCCGCCAAGCGGGCGGGCGACATCACGTCACCCAAGGACTTCAAGGGCAGGAAGCTCGGCGTCACCGGACTGGGTTCCTCGACCGACTTCCTGACGAAGTACCTCGCCGTCAAGAACGGTGTGAAGGTCAGCGAGTTCACCCCGGTCGCCGTCGGCGCCGGACCGACGTTCGTCTCCGCGCTCCAGCAGGGTGCCATCGACGGCGGCATGACGACGGACCCCACCGTCGCCACGGTCATGGAGAAGAACCTCGGCAAGGTGCTCATCGACATGCGCACCCCCGAGGGCTCGCAGAAGGCGCTCGGCGGACCGTACCCGTCGTCAAGCCTGTACATGCAGACGGACTGGGTCAACGGTCACAAGGAGACGGTCCAGAAGCTGGCCAACGCCTTCGTGAAGACCCTTCGGTGGATGTCCGGTCACAGCGCCTCCGAGATCGCCGCCAAGATGCCCGCCGACTACTCCCAGGGCAATCAGACGCTGTACGCCGGGGCGATCGAGAGCACGCTGCCGATGTTCACCGAGGACGGCGTGATGCCCGAGAACGGTCCCGAGACCGTCGAGAAGGTCCTCAAGGCGTTCAACCCGAACATCAAGAACGCCGATGTGGACCTGAGCAAGACGTACACCACGGAGTTCGTGAAGAAGGCGACCGGCTGACCATCTCCCGCCTGGAGCGCCGAGCCGCCCCGTCGCCCGCACGACCGTGCCCCACTGGTCGTACGGGCGACGGGGCGGCCGCCCCCGCTTCGGGTATGTCCTCAGACGCGGGTGGCCCACACGTAGCGGTGCTCCGGGCGGCCCGCGTCGCCGTAACGGAGGGTCAGACGCGCCTTCCCCGTGCGCTCCAGGAGCTTCAGATACCGCTGTGCGGTCTGTCGGCTCAGTCCGGTCTCCTCCGCGACCTCCTGGGCCGACAGCGAGCCCTCGGCGTTCAGCAGGGCGCGCCGTACGAGGTCCGCCGTCGCGGGGGAGTGCCTCTTGGGCAGGTCGGGCACGGCGCCCGAGGCGAGCGCCCCGAAGATCAGATCCACATCGGACTGCTCGGCCGTGCCACCGCGGTCGAGCGTGTGTCGCAGGTCGGCGTACGTCTCCAGTTTGGCCCGCAGCCCGGCGAACGAGAACGGCTTGACCAGGTACTGCAGTACGCCCTGCCGCAACGCCGCTCGTACGGTCGTGAGGTCACGCGCGGCCGTCACCATGATCACGTCGATCTGATGGCCCCGTCGGCGCATCTCCTGGACGACCGCGAGACCCGACTCGTCCGGCAGATGGTGGTCCATCAGGACGAGGTCCGGGCGCGGCAGCCCCTCCATCCGGCGCAGCGCCTCGGCCGCGCTGTGCGCCTGCCCCGCGACACGGAACCCCGGCACCCTCTCCACGTAGGCGGCGTTGACGCGAGCGACCCGTGTGTCGTCGTCCACGACCAGAACCTCGATCATCCCGGCTCCCCGTCGGGGTTCCCGGCGCTCCAGCCGTTCCCGGTGTTCCCGGCACCCCAGGTGTGCGTGGCGTTCTCGGTGCCTCCGGCGTCGGCCTTCGGCGCCAGCGACGGGTCCGTCAGCGCCTCCGGCAGGACGACCGTGAACTCCGCGCCGCCGCCCTCGGCGTCGGCCACCTCCGCGCTGCCTCCCTGCCGCTCGGCGAGGCGCCGCACCAGGGAGAGCCCGATCCCGCGCTTGCCGTGCGCGGGCGGCTGCTTGGTGCTCCAGCCGTCCGTGAAGACCAACTCCCGCCGCTCCTCGGGGACGCCGGGCCCGGTGTCCCGTATCCGCAGTACGGCGGTTCGCCCCTCGGCCCGCAATTCGACCTCCACGCGCGCGTGCGGCGTACCCGCGACGGCGTCCAGCGCGTTGTCGACGAGGTTCCCGACGACGGTGACGAGCCCACGCGGATCGATCAACCGGTCCGGGAGCAGCGTCCGGTCCGAGATCCACAGCGCCACGCCCCGCTCCGTCGCCACGGTCGCCTTGCCGACCAGGAGCGCGGCGAGCAGTGGATCGTGGACCTTCTCGGTGACCTGTTCCGCGGTGACCCTGTGGTCGCCGACCACCTCCCCGACGAACTCCACGGCGTCGTCGTACATCTCCAGTTCGAGCAGCCCCAGGAGCGTGTGCAGTCGATTGGCGTGCTCATGGTCCTGCGCGCGGAGGGCGTCGATCAGACCGTGCGTGGAGTCGAGCTCACGGCCGAGCTGCTCCAGTTCGGTCCGGTCGCGCAAGGTGGCGACGGCGCCGCCGTCCTCGGTGGGCATCCGGTTGGTGACCAGGACGCGCTGGCCGCGGACGGTGAGCAGGTCCGTGCCGGTGACGCGTCCCGCCAGCACATCCGTCGTGCGGCCCGGACCCAGCGCGTCGCGAAGCGATTGCCCGACGGCCTCGGCGCCGACCCCGAGCAGCCGCTGCGCCTCGTCGTTCAGCAGGCGTACGCGACCGCCCCGGTCCAGGGCGACCACGCCCTCGCGGATACCGTGCAACATCGCCTCACGCTCCGCCAGCAGCGCCGAGATGTCGGAGAAGGCCAGGTCATGGGTCTGCCGCTGGACTCTGCGGGAGATCAGATACGCGGCCAGCGCACCGACGGCCATGGCCCCGCCCGCGTAAGCGAACAACCCCGGGATCGCGTCGATCAGCCGAGCCCGCACACTGTCGTACTTGATCCCCACCGACACCGCGCCGACGATCCGGTCGGAGGCGTCGCGCAGCGGCACCTTTCCCCGCGCGGAGCGCCCCAGAGTTCCGGTGTCGATCTCCATCACGTCCCTGCCGGCCAGGGCCTGCCGCGGGCTCGTCGAGACCGGTCCGCCGATCCGTGCGGGCTCCGTGTGCGACCAGCGGATGCCTCGCATGTCCATCACGACGACGTACTCGGCATCGCTCGCTTTCCGTATCCGCTCGGCCTCGGCCTGCACGGGGCCGGTCCTGGAGGGGGCCGTTCTCCGGAGGTCCACCGCGATCTGCGGCTGGGCGGCCGTGGTCTGCGCGATCGCGAGAGCGCGTCGCATGGCCTGGTCGTCCAATTGGGCGCTCAGCGGCGCCAGGAACAGCCCGGTGGCGAGTACCGCGACTCCTGCCGCGATCGCGATCTGCATCAGCAGGACCTGGGCGAACACCCGCCGCGGCAGACCGAGGCGCAGCCGTCGTGCGAGGGGAGTGGGGCTCATGCCCACGACCGTACGGCGGTGCCGCATCCCTCCAAAGGGAGTGTGGTGTGGATCTCTTGATCAATGGATGAGACGGCCGTGGAGCGACCAGAGCGCAGGGGACCGGGTGGTGGGCGCCTGCCCTGGCCTCGGCGGGTACGTGCGACGGGCCCGGTTTCGTGCGGCGCAGCCGCCCCGGTCGAACCCGGGGGCCGGGCCGTCAGCAGGCCACGGCCACAGCCGTCGCCTCGAGCTGCCGTACGGCCACCACATCCATCCGGGCGGGTGAACCGAGCGCCGAACCGCAGCTCTCCGGGCGGGGTGGCAGCGAGGCACCCCGCGCGACGACGACCCGCCACAGCCGGCCGTCGGAGTGGGCGACGGTGACCTCCCAGCGCGGCGCGCTGCCGTCCGTACGGATCACCGTCAGGACATCGGCGGCGTGGTCCCCCGAAGCCGTCCGAACGGCCAGTTCGGCCGCCTGGCCGGGGCGCTCCCAGGCGGAGTTCCCGCGACACCCCTCGGTGACGATCCGGCCCTCCCGGACGCCCTGGAGGATCTCCTTGACGGCATGGGCCTCGGCGCGGCCGTACGCGTACCCGTACGGCAGGACCAGCACGGTGGGGGAGAAGCGATGACCACCCAGATGGGTGACCTCCCAGATGCCACCGACGCCTGAGGCGGCCAGTTCCGCCGCCAGGGGGCGTCCGAGCAGGGCGCAGCAGCGGTCGCGCTTGCCGTTGGTGCAGACGAGGGCCAGCGGATCGCCCGTGTGGGGCCGTCCTTGGAGTACCTCGTCGAAGGAGTGCGGGTCGCCCGCGCCGAGCGCCGAGAAGTCGAGGTCTAGCAGGTCCCCGGGATCACGCGTCATGGCGTTGTGCACCCAGGCGTCTCCCGGGGTGGTGTGGGCCACGTACACCTGCCGTTCGGCGAGCGAATGGCAGTCGGCATGGCGCCCGGGGCGCCGGATGAGCGCGATGCGCACCCCGGTTCCCTCCGCGGCCGCTTCGAGGGCGCGGCCGAGCGCGGGATCCAGGTGGCTCGAAGTGAGCGCCTTGGCACCCCAGGGTCCGGGCTGCTCGATGAGCAGCCATGTCCTCGCAGTGGCCGCGGTCCCGGAAAACGGCTCGTCGAGCTGCCGCGACACAGTCGTGCACGTACTCACACAGGTGAGCCTAACCTGACTTCGCCCGGGGTGACTTCCCGTCGCCCGCGGGGGGCGCGCAAGGGGGCGTCCAGGCGTGTGGGCCGGGCGTGTGGAAGTGCGGGTGGGGAGATGGTGCCTGGGGAGTGCGCACAGCCCCTTCTCCGAGCCTGGCGCACGCGCCGTCTAGCGCGGGAGCGGCTGGGACGGCCGCTCGCCGACGTAATGGCCGCTCGGCCGCATCCGCAGGGGGCGCTCCGCGTACTCCTCCAGGGTGTGGGCGATCCAGCCCGCCGTCCGGGCGACGGCGAAGATCGTCTCTCCCGCCGAGGCCAGCATGCCGGACGAGACGGTGAGAACGGCCAGGGCGAGATCGACATTGGCGTGCAGAGGGGCGTGCCTCGCGGTGGTGGTCACCACGTCGCGGGCCGCCGCCAGAGCGGGCTCCGCGCCGGGCACCTCCTCCAGGAGGGCGAACAGGGCACGCGCGCGTGGATCCTCGCCGGGGTAGAGCCGGTGACCCAGTCCGGGGACGCGGCGCCCGGCGCGCAGTTCGTCGGCGACCACGGGAGCGGCGGTGCCCTGGTCCAGAACGTCCAGCAGCAGTCGGTGCGCGAGTCCGCTGGCTGCCCCGTGCAGGGGCCCTTCGAGGACGCCGAGGCCCGCCGACACAGCCGCGTACGCATGGGCGCGGGCCGACGCCGCGACCCGGACCGCCAGTGTCGAGGCGGCCAGGTCGTGGTCGACGAGCAGTCCGAGTGCCGTGTCCAGCACGCGTACTGACGCCTCGTCGGGTGTGCGTCCGCTGAGTCGTGCCCACAGTCGGCGGGCCAGTGGACCTTCGTCTCGATGGTCGTGCCGCATGGTCGGAAGCGCGGCGACGAGGGTGGGGATGAGGGTGCGTCCGGTGCCGAGCACGGCGCTCTCGGAGAGGTCGAAACGCAGCGGGTCGGAGGCCGCCGCGGCGATCGCCGCGACGCGCAGCCGGTCGGTCGGACCGCTGTGCTCGGGCAGCGCTTCGACGCTGCGCCGGGCCGCCGCGACGGTTGCCTCCGGGGCCGTGAACATGACCCCGGGGCGCAGCTCGCCGGTCCACAGCCACTCGGCGATCTCCTCGTAGGAGTACCGGGCGGCCAGCTCCGTCGCGTCGACGCCACGGAAGTAGTACCGGTCCTTGTCGATCAACGTGATGCGGGTTCGGACGGAGAGTTCGCCGCCACCGCTCGAACTGCCGCCGCCCTCCCGTCTGTTGCGCCGTGCGAGGGCCTCGACCTCCTTGGTGTCGAACGTGCTCCCGCGCCCTCCTGGCTCCCGCCTGCTGCTGAGCTGACCGCGGCTCACGTACGCGTACACGGTCTCCGGCTTCACGCCGAGCAGCTCGGCGGTCTCCTTGGTGCTGAGCCGTCGGCCCTCGTGGGCGGGTGCTGCCGCTTCTCGATCCCTCATGAGTGCCACCGTATCTGTGGATCGATGCATTGATTCAATCAATATTGACAGTTATAGAGTCAAGCATGGACAGTCGAATCAAGTCCAGGGAGGAAACATGCCGATCAACCAAGCCGCGTCCACCTCTGCCGACGTAGTCGCGAAGGTGCCTTCCGATGTTCCGCGAGGTCTCGCCGGAGTCGTCGTCACCGACACCGAACTGGGTGACGTCAGGGGACTGGAAGGCTTCTACCACTACCGCCAGTACTCGGCCGTCGACCTCGCACGCGCTTGTGGCTTCGAGGAGGTCTGGCACCTGCTGGCCCACGGCGAGCTGCCCGACGAGGCCCGCCGTGCCGCTTTCACCGAGCGGACCGCGCGACTGCGCCGACTGCCGGACGACGTGCGTGCCGCGCTGCCGGCGATCGCGGCGGCGACCGGACCGTCGGGACCCCTCGCCGGGCTGCGCACCGCGTTGTCGCTGCTGGGGGCCTCTCTGGGGTTCCGTCCGGTGTACGACGTCGACGCCGGGCGCCGCCGCGACGACGGCCTCGCGGCGACGGCGGCCGTCCCGACCCTGCTCACCGCGCTGTACCGGCTCGGGCAGGGGTTGGACCCCGTGGAGCCGCGTGAGGACTTGGGGTACGCCGCCAACTACTTGTACATGTTGACGGGTTCGGAGCCGGACGCTGCCCGCGCCCGTGCGGTCGAGCAATACCTCATCTCAACCATTGACCACGGATTCAATGCATCAACGTTCACGGCGCGGGTGATCGCGTCGACCGGCGCGGATGTGGCCGCCTGCCTCGTGGGCGCGGTCGGGGCGCTCTCCGGTCCGCTCCACGGAGGCGCTCCCAGCCGTGCCCTGGACACCCTCGACGCGATCGGGACCCTCGACCGCATCGACCCCTGGATCCGCGAACGCGTTCTCGCCGGCGAGCGCATCATGGGCTTCGGGCACCCCGTCTACCGCACGGAGGACCCGCGCTCGCGGATGCTCCGCGAGATGGCTCAGGGGTTCGGGGGCCCGCTCGTGGAGTTCGCGGTCGAAGTGGAACGACAGGTGGAGGCGATCCTGGCCGAACTCAAGCCGGGCCGTGAGCTGCACACCAATGTGGAGTTCTACGCCGGCGTGGTCATGGAACTCTGCGGGCTGCCCAGGGAGATGTTCACACCTACCTTCGCCGCCGCCCGCGTCGTGGGCTGGAGCGCGAACATCATGGAACAGGCGGAGGACTCGAAGATAATCCGCCCGGCGGCTCGCTATGTGGGTCCGGTTCCACCGGTGCCGGTGCCGGTGCCGTCGGTCGCCTGACGTCGGCGAGCGGTCGGCGGAATCCGGGACCTGGCTGGCCTCGTACGGGCGATCGGGCTTGAGGGCGACATGTGAGGTGCCCGACACCGTGGTGATGCCGGGCTCCAGGTCCTGGCCGACAGGATTCCACCCAGGCGAGTCAAAGGGGCGGAAGGTAAAGGGGTTATGGACGGGAAGCAGTCCGTTCGCTGTCGTACCGCCAGGCTCTCGTCACTCTGTGGATGAGTATGGTCCCGGGGGTCAGAGGTCCGGGATGTCCTTCTTGGCGCGCAGCAGGGTGTCGCGCGTGATGACGACGATCCGTTCGTAGTCGGCCCGTGAAGCGTCGGGCGGGAGCTCGGGGTCGAGTTCCAGGGTGGCTTCGCGCCCAATGACGGCGAAATTGCCGTCGCTGAGCTCGAAGATGTCAGGGCATGACTGGCCAGAAGCGCTGCCGCGCTCGCGTGGAGTAGCCCCGACACGTCGCACGATCTTCACGGAGTAGTACCAATCTCATGGCTCGGAGCGGTTAAGGGCTCCGAGCTGTTGTGATTCGGAGTGAGGCTGCCTCCGAGCAACGGTGATGGTTCGGAGGTGGTAACTCTCCGAGCGCATGGGTGTTGAGCCGGAGCACTCAGAGAGATCTGAGCATGCGCGCAAACCTAGCGGCTAGAGATGCCTCTGGTATCCAAAGCGCGGCAAGCAGCCGAGTGAATCTGGAGAGCTTTGCTTGATCAGGGGTGGTAGGAGGGTGGTAGGCGACCGTAGCGCGCCAAGGTGTGGGAGGGGCGTGCGGGGCACGACACCCGCGCGCCACGGGGCGCGACCTCACGTGTCACGCTACCGGTCGAGCCCGGCAGTGTCCGGACTATCACTCATCCGGCTCTCCGACGACCCACCATTCGTCGGCGTCCGCATCCGCCTGATCCTGGATCAGCGTGTCCATCATCCGGCCCAGTTGAGCCTCGTCGGAGGAGTCGGGCAGGCTCTTGCGGTGATGCTCCGTCGCAGCCCAGTACTCCCTGAAGATCGGGTTCTGGCAGATGATGCGGAAGTGGCCGTGGAGCTCCGCGCGCGTGAGCGCCCCGATCCGATGGAAGTACAGGGCGTTGATGTAGAGGGCGTTCGCGAAGAGGTACTGGCGCTGCTTCTCGGGTCCGATCTCGGTTTCGTAGGTGTTGAGGACCGCCGCGAGGGCTGGATCGTCCATGGCTTTGCACATGAGGTCGAAATGGAGTCGGTGCTGCTCGGTGAGCACGGCACGTCGGCGCTGCCGTGTGCTTCGCTCCGCCGCGGCGCTCGCCGCGGCGCCGAGCCCTGCCCATGCGGCCGAGCCGAGCCTCCGCATCGCGGAAATCTGTGTGGCCATGTCAACCCCCGAATCAGGCGACCGTCCGCCGGTCGTCGGTTGTGGGGCGACAGGGAGCGGACCGGCGAGCGGTGGGCGGCGCGCTTGCCGTCTCCCAGTGTTGCCGAGCGGCTCTGACCGGCAGGGAGGCGGAGAGGAGGCGCACGGAGGGATGTGAGGGTCGCATCCACCGGCGCCATGTCCAACGTGTGCCCCGTGAGCGCCGCTAACAATCGTTCACTTCGGGGCGATTCCCCCCACTCGTATGCTGGGTCGGCATTCATTCCCCGCGTGAGCGCCGGTCCCGTGAGCCGGTGCGCGCACAGGTTCAGAGAGGGCGCACAGTGAGTCGGTCGAGTACCCGGCAGATCCCGGTCGTCGTTCTCGCCGGCTTTCTCGGCTCCGGCAAGACCACGCTGCTCAACCATCTCCTGCACCGCAGCGGTGGCAGCCGGATCGGAGCCGTCGTCAACGACTTCGGCGCGATCGAGATCGACGCGATGGCGGTGGCCGGAGCGCTCGGCGACTCCACCGTCTCGCTCGGCAACGGATGTCTGTGCTGTGCGGTCGATGTCAGCGAACTTGATCAATATCTTGACCGGCTCGCTCAACCCTCAGCCCGGATCGACGTCATCGTCATCGAGGCGAGCGGGCTCGCCGAGCCCCAGGAACTCGTGCGCATGGTGCTTGCCAGCGAACATCCGGGAATCGTGTACGGAGGGCTCGTCGAGGTCGTCGACGCCGCCGAGTTCGCCGACACGCGCGAGAAGCATCCCGAGATCGACCGGCATCTCGCCCTTGCCGATCTCGTCGTCGTGAACAAGATCGACCGGGCCGAGGACGCGGGGCGTGTACTGGGCGTCGTCCGGGACCTCGCCGACCGGGCCGCGGTCGTCCCCGCCACCTACGGCCGTGTCGATCCGGAGTTCCTCTTCGACTGCCGGCCCAGCGAGGAGCGCATCGGACAACTGTCCTTCGACGATCTCCATCGGAACGACGACGGCAACGACGGCGACCAGGGCGAGGGGGGCGAAGGCCATTCGGGGGACGGCGGCCATGAAGAGTGCGACCTGGAGGCTCGCGGCCATCGCGACCACCTCGGCCATCTCCACTCCGCCTACGATTCTCTCTCCTTCAGCTCCGAAGTCCCCCTCGGTCCACGCAAGTTGATGGCCTTCCTCGACAGCCGGCCCGAAGGGCTCTACCGGATCAAGGGGTACGTCGACTTCGGCGTCCAGGACCTCCGCAACCGGTACGCGGTGCATGCCGTCGGGCGGTTCCTGCGCTTCTATCCGGAGCCCTGGACCGCTGCGGACGAGCGGCTCACCCAGCTCGTCCTCATCGGCTCCGGGATCGACACGGGGGCGCTGGCCAAGGAACTGGAGGCATGCAAGGAGGACGCCCCGCACGCCGACGAACACAGCATGTGGGGCGTCCTCCGCTACGTACAGGAGCCGGAGCCCAGCCCGGAGGGCTGACCGCGGGCTGCACCGGGCCGGCGGGCTACACCGGGCCGGCCACCACCGACACCGGCTTGCCCAGCGACACGCCCGACCCGTCACGGCGCGGGTCGATCTCCGGCAGGTCGACCGGCATGCCGGTCTTCTGCGCCGCGCGCCCCGGCACCGGTCCGGCCCAGGCCAGCGACAGGCAGTCCTCGCCCTTCAGGAACCGCTGGCAGCGCACGCCGCCCGTGGCACGGCCCTTGCGCGGATACTGGTCGAACGGGGTCAGCTTGGCCGTGGTCTGGACGGAGTCGTCCAGCGTCCCGCGCGAACCCGCCACCGTGAAGACCACCGCGTCGACCGCCGGGTCGACCGCGGTGAACGAGATCACCTTCGCGCCGTCCGTCAGCTTGATGCCCGCCATGCCGCCCGCGGCACGGCCCTGCGGACGCACCTGCGAAGCCTGGTAGCGCAGGAGCTGGGCGTCGTCCGTGATGAAGACCAGGTCCTCCTCGCCGGTGCGCAGCTCGACGGCACCGACGATCCGGTCGCCGTCCTTGAGGGTGATGACCTCCAACTCCTCCTTGTTCGAGGGGTAGTCGGGCACCACACGCTTGACGACACCCTGCGCCGTCCCGATCGCGAGGCCCGGCGACGTCTCGTCGAGCGTCGTCAGGCAGATCACGGTCTCGTCCGGCTCGAGGGCGGACAGGAACTCCGAGATCGGAGCGCCCCCGGAGAGATTGGGCGCGGACGCCGTCTCGGGGAGCTGCGGGAGGTCGATCACGTTCAGGCGCAGGAGGCGGCCCAGGGATGTGACCGCGCCGATCTCGCCCCGTGCCGTCGCCGACACGGCGGAGACGATCACGTCGTGCTTGGTGCGCTTGCCGTCCTGGTCCTGCCCGAAGGGATCACCGGTCACCGTGCGCGCCAGCAGTCCCGTGGAGGACAGCAGGACGCGGCACGGGTCGTCGGCGACCTGGAGCGAGACGGTCGCCGCCGGGGCGCCCGCGGACTCCAGGAGCACCGTGCGCCGGTCGGTGCCGAACTTCTTGGCCACCGCGGCCAGTTCGCCGGACACCAGCTTGCGCAGCTCCGCGTCCGAATCCAGGATGCCGGTCAGCTCGTCGATCTCGCCGTTGAGACGGTCGCGCTCCGACTCCAGCTCGATGCGGTCGAACCGGGTGAGGCGGCGCAGCGGCGTGTCGAGGATGTACTGGGTCTGGATCTCGGAGAGCGAGAAGTGCTCGATCAGGCGTTCCTTGGCCTGCGCCGAGTTGTCGCTGGAGCGGATGAGGCGGATGACCTCGTCGATGTCCAGGAGGGCGACGAGGAGACCCTCGACCAGGTGCAGCCGGTCGCGCTTCTTGGTGCGGCGGAACTCGCTGCGGCGGCGTACGACGTCGAAGCGGTGGTCGAGATAGACCTCCAGCAGCTCCTTGAGGCCCAGGGTGAGCGGCTGGCCGTCCACCAGTGCCACGTTGTTGATGCCGAAGGACTCCTCCATCGGCGTCAGCTTGTAGAGCTGTTCGAGGACGGCCTCCGGTACGAAGCCGTTCTTGATCTCGATGACCAGGCGCAGGCCGTGCGCACGGTCGGTGAGGTCCTTGACGTCGGCGATGCCCTGGAGCTTCTTCGAGCCGACCAGGTCCTTGATCTTGGAGATCACCTTCTCCGGACCCACGGTGAAGGGCAGTTCGGTGACGACGAGGCCCTTGCGGCGCGCCGAGACGTCCTCCACCGACACCGTGGCGCGGATCTTGAAGGTGCCGCGGCCCGACTCGTAGGCGTCCCTGATCCCGGAGAGACCGACGATGCGGCCACCGGTGGGCAGGTCGGGTCCCGGGACGTGCTTCATCAGCGTCTCGAGGTCGGCGCCCGGGTAGCGGATGAGGTGCCGGGCTGCGGCGATGACCTCGCCGAGGTTGTGCGGCGGCATGTTCGTGGCCATGCCGACGGCGATGCCCGAGGAGCCGTTGACCAGCAGGTTCGGGAAGGCGGCCGGGAGGGCCACCGGCTCCCGCTCCTGGCCGTCGTAGTTGGGCGTGAAGTCGACGGTGTCCTCGTCGATCGACTCGGTCATCAGCGACGTCGCGTCGGCCATCCGGGCCTCGGTGTAACGCATCGCGGCCGGCGGGTCGTCATTGCCGAGGGAGCCGAAGTTGCCGTGACCGTCGACCAGGGGCAGCCGCATGGAGAAGGGCTGCGCCAGACGCACCAGGGCGTCGTAGATCGACGCGTCGCCGTGCGGGTGGAGCTTACCCATGACCTCGCCGACGACACGGGCACACTTCACATAGCCGCGTTCGGGGCGCAGGCCCATCTCGTTCATCTGGTACACGATGCGGCGGTGAACCGGCTTCAGGCCGTCGCGGGCGTCCGGCAGGGCTCGCGAGTAGATGACCGAGTACGCGTATTCGAGGAAGGAGCCCTGCATCTCGTCCACGACGTCGATGTCGAGGATCTTCTCCTCGTACGAGTCTTCGGGCGGCGGGGTCTTCGTGCTGCGGCGGGCCATCGCTGCTGCGGCTCCTTCACAGTCTCTGCCGGGGCATGAACGGGTTCTGACGCGCACCATTGTGGACCGCCCCACTGACAACCCCGACCGCGACCCGTCCGTAGCGCCCCTCGGGCGGGCTCCGCGGGTGTCGCCGGGAACGCTCCCGAACGGATGTCCGGGCCCGGTGGGCGGGCGGCCCGGGGGCACGTCCGGCCGGTGCGCGGCGGTCCCCGAGGGTGTTCGCGGCGGATCCCGGAGGCCTTCCCCGGGTGTGCCGGGGACACGCACGAGTCTCGCTCTCGGCGTACGAGGTGCGGGAACTTCGCCAGCCGTCCGCGCGCTTGCATACAGTGGCAGGACCGACAGGAATGACGCAGTTCCGCGATCGAAGGGACGTACATGCCCATGGGTCACACGGCCACAGCTGAGGCAGGCTCCGGCGGCCTGACAGCGACCGAGCACCGCCTGGCCAACGGCCTGCGCGTGGTGCTCTCCGAGGACCATCTGACCCCGGTCGCCGCGGTGTGCCTCTGGTACGACGTCGGCTCGCGCCACGAGGTCAAGGGCCGGACCGGACTCGCCCACCTCTTCGAGCACCTGATGTTCCAGGGCTCCAAGCAGGTTCATGGCAATGGTCACTTCGAACTCGTCCAGGGCGCCGGCGGCTCGCTCAACGGCACGACGAGCTTCGAGCGCACCAACTACTTCGAGACCATGCCCGCCCACCAGCTCGAGCTCGCGCTCTGGCTGGAGGCCGACCGCATGGGATCGCTGCTCGAGGCGCTGGACGACGAGTCCATGGAGAACCAGCGCGACGTCGTGAAGAACGAGCGCCGCCAGCGTTACGACAACGTCCCGTACGGCACCGCCTTCGAGAAGCTCACCGCGCTCTCGTACCCCGAGGGCCACCCGTACCACCACACCCCGATCGGGTCGATGGCGGACCTGGACGCGGCGACCCTGGAGGACGCCCGCGCGTTCTTCCGTACCAATTACGCGCCCAACAACGCGGTCCTGTCGGTCGTCGGCGACATCGACCCGGAGCAGACGCTCGCCTGGGTCGAGAAGTACTTCGGTTCCATCCCCGGGCACGACGGCAAGCCCGCCCCGCGCGACGGCTCGCTGCCCGAGGTCATCGGTGAGCAGATCCGCGAGGTCGTCGAGGAGGACGTCCCGGCGCGCGCACTGATGGCCGCCTACCGCCTCCCGGAGGACGGCACGCGCGCGTGCGACGCGGCCGACCTGGCGCTCACCGTCCTCGGCGGCGGCGAGTCCTCCCGGCTCTACAACCGGCTCGTACGCCGTGACCGCACCGCCGTCGCGGCCGGGTTCGGCCTGCTGCGGCTCGCCGGAGCGCCCTCCCTGGGATGGCTGGACGTGAAGACGTCCGGTGACGTCGAGGTCCCGGTCATCGAGGCCGCCGTCGACGAGGAGCTCGCCCGGTTCGCCGAGGAGGGCCCCACGGCCGGGGAAATGGAGCGCGCCCAGGCCCAGTTGGAGCGCGAATGGCTCGACCGGCTCGGTACGGTCGCCGGCCGCGCCGACGAACTGTGCCGGTACGCCGTCCTGTTCGGCGACCCGCAGCTCGCCCTGACCGCCGTACAGCGCGTTCTCGACGTCACGGCGGAAGAGGTCCAGGAGGCCGCCAAGGCCCGCCTGCGCCCCGACAACCGCGCGGTGCTCGTCTACGAACCGACCACCGCCGACGCCGCCGACGAGACCGACGAGACCGACGAGGAGGCGGCGAAGTGACCGAGCTCGCCACCATGGACTTCCACCCGCAGCCCCAGGCAGGACAGCCGAAGCCGTGGGCCTTCCCCGCCCCCGAGCGCGGCACCCTGGACAACGGCCTGACCGTGCTGCGGTGCCACCGCCCCGGTCAGCAGGTCGTCGCCGTCGAGGTGATCCTCGCCGCGCCGCTGGACGCCGAGCCGGCGGGCCTGGACGGCATCGCCACGATCATGGCGCGCGCCTTCTCCGAGGGCACCGACAAGCACTCGGCCGAGGACTTCGCCGCCGAGCTGGAGCGCTGCGGCGCCACGCTCGACGCGCACGCCGACCACCCCGGCGTACGCCTGTCTCTCGAGGTGCCCGTCTCGCGCCTGACCAAGGCCCTCGGCCTGCTCGCCGACGCCCTGCGGGCCCCCGCGTTCGCGGACGGCGAGGTCGAGCGGCTGGTGACCAACCGGCTGGACGAGATCCCGCACGAGACGGCGAACCCGGCCCGTCGTGCCGCCAAGGAGCTCTCCAAGGAACTGTTCCCGGCGAGCGCGCGCATGTCGCGCCCCCGCCAGGGCACCGAGGAGACGGTCCAGAACATCGACGCGTCGGGTGTTCGCGCCTTCTACGAGAAGCACGTACGCCCCGCCACGTCCACCGCGGTCGTCGTCGGCGACCTGACCGGTGTCGATCTCGACGAACTGCTCGCCGACACGCTCGGCTCCTGGACCGGCTCGGCCGCCGAGGCGCGCCCCGTGCCGCCGGTGAGCGCCGACGACACCGGCCGCGTGATCATCGTCGACCGCCCCGGAGCCGTCCAGACGCAGCTCCTCATCGGCCGAGTCGGCGCCGACCGGCACGACCGCGTGTGGCCCGCCCAGGTCCTCGGCACCTACTGCCTCGGTGGCACCCTCACCTCGCGCCTGGACCGCGTCCTGCGCGAGGAGAAGGGCTACACCTACGGCGTACGGGCGTTCGGGCAGGTCCTTCGCTCCGCGCCGGACGGCACGGGCGCCGCGATGCTCGCCATCAGCGGATCGGTCGACACCCCCAACACCGGGCCGGCGCTCGACGACCTGTGGAAGGTGCTGCGCACCCTCGCGGCCGAGGGCCTGACCGACACCGAGCGTGATGTCGCCGTGCAGAACCTGGTGGGTGTCGCGCCCCTCAAGTTCGAGACCGCGGCGGCCGTCGCCAGCACGCTCGCGGACCAGGTCGAGCAGCACCTGCCCGACGACTACCAGGCGACGCTCTACCGGCAACTGGCCGCCACCGGCACCGTGGAGGCCACCGCGGCGGCCGTGAGCGCCTTCCCGACGGACCGTCTGGTGACCGTCCTGGTCGGTGATGCCGCACAGATCGCGGACCCGGTGAGGGCCCTCGGAATCGGTGAAGTCACCGTGGTGGCGGCCGAGTAGGACCCGTGCGACGGAAGAGGGCCCTGACGGCTGAAGAGCCGTCAGGGCCCTCCCTTTTCCGGATAGCGGTCCCAAGATGTCCGTATTCGTACGGCGGTTGCCCTTCTGCCCTGTGGGATGCGTTACAAAAATCGTGATCCGTTTGTTGTTCGAAAGTCACCCCGTTTAGCGTCGGTGCGGCTGTTCGTCACGCAGTGCGCCGCGCCCGCGGCACCGGACAGTCATCGCCGAGTCCCCATGGCGCGAGCCAAGGGAGCCGGGGACCCACGCAGTCCCTGGGGTGAATCGGACGCCCTCTCCGGAGGGAGCCCGTAGGAGACCTTCCTGCTCCGAACCCGTCAGCTAACCCGGTAGGCGAGAGGGAAGGAAAGGATCAGCCCCTACATGGCGTTCACCTGTGGCACCGGCAAGCATCGTCGTACGAGCAGCCGGGTGCACAGCACCACCACGACCGCCGTCGGGGTCGCGGCGCTCACCACCACCGGTGTGATCGGAACCCTGGCCGCCCCCGCGTTCGCCGCGGAAGCCTCCGTCGAGCAGGCCGGGCTCACCCAGGCCGTCACCCTCAATGACACGGTCGCCGACCAGATCGACGCCCAGGCCTTCGCGCAGCAGCGCGCCGCCGACGAGGCCGCCGCGCGCAAGCAGGCCGAGCAGACCGCCCGCAAGCAGGCCGCCGAGCAGGCGTCGAAGCTCCGCGAGGCCAAGGAGCGCGCCGCCCGCGAGGCCGAGCGCAAGCGCCTGAACACGTTCGTCATGCCGATCACCGGTTCGTACGTCTCCACCGGCTACCAGGCCAGCAGCGCCCTCTGGTCCTCCGGCAGCCACACCGGCGTCGACTTCCACGCCGCCTCCGGCACCTCGGTCCACGCCGTCGGCTCCGGCACCGTCGTCACGGCCGGCTGGGGCGGCGCCTACGGCAATCAAGTCGTGATCAAGATGCACGACGGCACGTACACCATGTACGGCCACCTGTCGTCCATCGGGGTGTCCGTGGGGCAGGCCGTCACTCCGGGGCAGCAGCTCGGCCTCTCCGGGGACACCGGCAACACCACGGGGCCGCACCTCCACTTCGAGGCGCGTACGACCGCGGAGTACGGCTCGGACATCGACCCGGTCGCCTACCTGCGCTCGCACGGCGTCAACGTCTGACGACCGCTTCGCGGCTTCCCACCGCTTTTGATGCCCCGGCTCACCGAGCCGGGGCATCGTCGTTTCCGGATGCCGTCTGTCCAAAAAATATCCATGGATTCAAGCCCGCCATCGGAAATTCAGGCTTCCTGCAATAGAGTCACTGAACAAGCGTCAATCGACGGCGTTTCACGGGGATTGAAGCGGAGGTCGGTCATGCGCATTCCGGCACACTCGGTGTGCACGGCGATCCGTGACGACATCGTCGCGGGTGTCTACGAGCGCGGCGGCCGGCTCACCGAGGAACTGCTCGCACGCCGCTACGGCGTCTCGCGCGTCCCCGTTCGCGAGGCTCTGCGCACGCTGGAGGCGGAGGGCTTCGTGGTCACCCGCCGGCACGCGGGCGCCTGTGTCGCGGAGCCCACCGAGCTGGAGGCCGCGGACCTCCTGGAGATGCGCATGCTGCTGGAGCCGCTGGGGGCCGCGCGGGCCGCGCAGCGGCGCACGGAGGCCCACCTGAAGGTGCTGCGGGGTCTGGTCCGGCTGGGGCAGGAGCGTTCCAGGCGTGGCCACAGCGAGGATCTGCGCTCGCTGGGCGGCTGGTTCCACGAGACGCTGGCGCAGGCGTCCGGCAGCCCCGCGCTGACCTCGACGCTCGCCCAGCTTCGCCACAAGATCGCCTGGATGTACTCGGTGGAGGCGCCGGCCGACCCCGCGGAGTCCTGGGCGGAGCACGGCGGCATCGTGGACGCGGTCGCCCGGGGGGACAGTGAGCGGGCCCGCGCGATCACGGCCCTGCACACCGAGCGCGCCACGGCCGCGCACCGGCTCCGATTCCCCGGAGGCGAACGGCCGGACCGTGTGAGAACTTCGCAACATCCCGTAAACATGACGGGCCCGCGTCATTAACACAGGCACCGTATACAAAGAGGGATATTCGGCGGGGGCTCATTTCTGATGCCCTTTTATTCGCGTGTCCGGAATTCCGGTGCGCGCCATTTCCGCGGCCGCGGCGCGAGGCGTGCGTGACACCGGGGGAATGTGCGGGCGAGGCCACGGAAAACGGCCGGGCCGCGCCACCCGGAGAATGGGTGGCGCGGCCCGGCCGTGCGTGTCCGACTGCCCTGGGGCGGGATCAGACGGTCTCGGGGAGCTCGTCGAGCCCCTCGGCGACCAGCTTCGCCAGACGGTCGAGGGCGACGTCCGCGCCGTCGGCGTCCGACGAGAGGACGATCTCCTCGCCACCCTGGGCGCCCAGGCCGAGGACCGCGAGCATGGAGGCCGCGTTGACGGGGTCGCCGTCGGCCTTCGCGATCGTCACGGGGATGCCGGAAGCCGTGGTGGCCCGGACGAAGATGGAGGCGGGGCGGGCGTGGAGGCCCTCGGTCCAGCCGACGTTGACGCGGCGCTCAGCCATGAGATGCTGCCCTTCGGGTGTTCAGGGTTGTCTAGACCATTGTTCCATATCGCGAGGCGTGCCCGGACGGCCCCGGGCACCACCCGCCGCGGTGCCGGTTCGAAGACCCGTGCCGACGCCCGTCGTCCTCAGACTGCCCCGCGCCGTTGTCGTACGCGAGCCGTACTCTGGGGCCCATGCAGACCTCGTCGGACCGGCACGAGTACCCAGCCCACTGGGAGGCCGACGTGGTGCTGCGCGACGGCGGCACCGCACGCATCAGGCCCATCACCGTCGACGACGCCGAGCGCCTGGTCAGCTTCTACGAGCAGGTGTCGGACGAGTCGAAGTACTACCGCTTCTTCGCGCCCTATCCGCGCCTGTCCGCCAAGGACGTCCGCCGCTTCACCCACCACGACTTCGTGGACCGGGTCGGCCTCGCGGCCACCGTGGGCGGCGAGTTCATCGCCACCGTGCGCTACGACCGGATCAACGCGGACGGCATGCCCGCCTCCGCGCCCGCCGACGAGGCCGAGGTCGCCTTCCTCGTGCAGGACGCCCACCAGGGCCGGGGTGTCGCCTCCGCGCTGCTCGAACACATCGGAGCGGTGGCCCGCGAGCGTGACATCCGCCGCTTCGCCGCCGAGGTGCTGCCCGCCAACAACAAGATGATCAAGGTCTTCACGGACGCCGGATACACCCAGAAGCGCAGCTTCGAGGACGGTGTCGTACGCCTGGAGTTCGACCTCGAACCCACCGACCGGTCCCTCGCCGTGCAGCGCGCGCGGGAACAGCGCGCCGAGGCCCGCTCCGTCCAGCGGCTGCTCGCCCCCGGCTCGGTCGCCGTCGTCGGCGCCGGGCGCGCACCCGGAGGGGTCGGCCGCAGCGTCCTCGACAACCTCCGCCAGGCCGGTTTCACCGGACGCCTGTACGCCGTGAACGCGGCACTCCAGGAGAAGGAACTCGACGGAGTCCCGGCCCACCGCTCCATCCGGGACATCGCCGACCCCGTCGACCTCGCCGTCGTCGCCGTGCCCGCCGAACACGTCCCCCAGGTCGTGACCGAATGCGGCGAACACGGCGTCCAGGGACTGGTGGTGGTCTCCGCCGGCTACGCAGAGAGCGGCCCCGAGGGACGCGAGCGCCAGCGCGAACTCGTGCGGCACGCGCGCACGTACGGGATGCGCATCATCGGACCCAACGCCTTCGGTGTCATCAACACGGCGCCCGACGTACGGCTGAACGCCTCGCTCGCCCCCCAGATGCCCCGCCCCGGACGCATCGGCCTGTTCGCGCAGTCCGGTGCCATCGGCATCGCCCTGCTGTCCCGGCTGCACCGGCGCGGCGGCGGCGTCACCGGCGTCACCGGCGTGTCGACCTTCGTCTCCTCGGGGAACCGCGCGGACGTCTCCGGCAACGACGTCCTGCAGTACTGGTACGAGGACCCGGACACCGACGTCGCCCTGATGTACCTCGAATCCATCGGCAACCCGCGCAAGTTCACCCGCCTCGCCCGGCGGACCGCGGCCGCGAAGCCGCTGGTCGTCGTCCAGGGAGCACGGCACGGCGGGGCCGCTCCCCAGGGACACGCCATCCGGGCCACACGGCTGCCGCACGCCACCGTGTCGGCGCTGCTGCGCCAGGCCGGAGTGATCCGGGTGGACACGATCACCGAACTCGTCGACGCGGGCCTGCTGCTGGCCCGCCAGCCGCTTCCCCGGGGACCCCGCGTGGCGATCCTCGGAAACTCCGAGTCGCTGGGGCTGCTGACGTACGACGCCTGTCTCGCCGAAGGGCTCAGGCCGCTGCCGCCCCGGGACCTCACCACGGCCGCCTCGGCGGAGGACTTCCACAAGGCCCTGTCACAGGCACTCGCCGACGACGGCTGCGACGCCGTCGTCGTGACGGCCATACCGGCCGTCGGGGAGACCTCGGCAGCAGACGAGGCGCTCGCCGAGGCGCTCCGGTCCTCCGCCCTGGAGGCTCCGGCGAAACCCGTGCTCGTGGTGCACGTCGAGCTCGGCGGACTCGCCGAAGCCCTGTCCGCCGCCGCGAGCACCGCCCCGCAGGCCCCCGAGGGCGCGCCCGGCGCGTCACCCGGCGCCCGCTTCCACCCCTCGGACCGGTCGCCCGCCGCGCCGCGTGCCGAGTCCGCGCCGGACTCCCGGCTCATCCCCGCCTACCCGGCCGCCGAACGTGCCGTCCGGGCCCTCGCCGAAGCCGTCAAGTACGCCCAGTGGCGCACGGACGCCCACGAGCCCGGCAAGGTGCCCGAGTACGAGGACATCGACGAGAAGGGGGCCGCCCGGCTGATCGACGACCTCCTCGCGCGCGGGGAGGGTCTCACCCTGGGGGGCGAACGGACGGCGGAGCTGCTCGGGCGCTACGGCATCGACGTGCACCGGACCCTGCCCGCCCCCACTCCTGACGACGCCGTGGCGGCCGCGCGCGCCATCGGGTACCCCGTCGCCCTCAAGACCACCGCCCCGCACCTCCGGCACCGCGCGGACCTCGGCGGCGTACGCCTGGACGTGGCGGACGAGGAGCAGTTGCGCCGGGCCTACGCGGAGCTGATCGAGTTGTTCGGGCCGCCCACGGTGCTGCGCCCCGTCGTGCAGAGGATGGCGCCGCGCGGTGTCGACACGGTCGTCCGCGCGGTGATCGACCCGGCGGCCGGGGCGGTGCTCTCCTTCGGGCTCGCCGGAGCCGCCTCCGAACTGCTCGGGGACACCGCGCACCGGCTGGTCCCGGTCACCGACCGGGACGCGGCCTCGCTGGTCCGGTCGATCCGGACGGCACCGCTCCTGTTCGGCTGGCGGGGCTCCGCGCCGGTCGACACGGCGGCCCTCGAAGAGCTCATGCTGCGGGTCTCCCGGCTGGTCGACGACCACCCCGAGGTCGTCGCGGTCTCGCTGGAGCCGGTGGTGGTGGCCCCGGCCGGCCTGAGCGTCCTGGGCGCCACGGTACGGCTGGCCCGCGCCCCGCTCCGTGACGACCTCGGCCCGCGCACCCTGCCGGTCGTCTGAGTCGCACGGGCCCCACGGTGTCCGGGGAGTCCGAGTCCTGGGAGTCCGGGCCAGCCGCGCCGTGGAGGCCGCCGGAGCCGTCCGGGGAGTCCGGGCCGACCGAGCCGTCCCGACCGGCCGTGTGGTCCTGGCCTGCCGAGTCGTCCGGGGTGACGGAACGAAGTGTCCCCGTGACGGCGGGCACCCGCCCGGACGCCTCCCGTGCCCGCGTCCCGCCCGTCACCCCGCGCGATACGGTCTGATCCGTCCACGACAGACCCACGCGAGCGGTGCCTCGCAGTCAGTGGGCCCCCGTAGGATGGACGGCATGGCCAAGACCAGTACGACGACCCAGGGGCTGCGAGCGGCGATCGAGCGCAGCGGCTACTACCCGGCCCTCGTGGCCGAGGCGGTGGAGGCCGCGATCGGCGGCGACACCATCCGGTCGTACCTGGTCCACCAGGAGACCACGTTCGACGCGAACGAGGTGCGGCGGCACGTCACCGTGCTCGTCCTCACCGGCAACCGTTTCATCGTGAGCCACACCGACGAGCAGAACGCGGACACCACCTCCCCGACGCCGTACGCCACGACCTCGACGGAGTCGGTCAAGCTCGGCCGGATCTCGTCGGTCGTCGTCAGCCGCGTCGTCGCGAACCCCGAGTCGTACACGCCCGGCACGCTGCCCCGCGAAGTGGTCCTCACCATCGGCTGGGGCGCCGTCTCCCGCATCGACCTGGAGCCGGCCGCCTGCGGCGACCCCAACTGCGAGGCCGATCACGGCTACACCGGCAACTCGACGGCGGACGACCTGAGCCTGCGGGTGAGCGAGGCGGGTGACGGCCCGGAGACCGTCCGCCAGGCCCTGGCCTTCGCGCAGTCCCTCTCCGAGGCGACCGCGGACGTCGCCCGCTGATGGCTCTGCCCACCTGGGACCACCCGGAGCCGCTCGCCGTCGACTCCGCGCCCGTCCCCGAGTACGGCGCCGGTTCGCTGGCCGATCTGCTCCCCACGCTCGCCGCCGGCATGTCCGTGCCCGGAGTGACCGCCGCCATACCCGAGCTGACCGCAGCCGACCGGAACTGCGTGTTCCTGATCGACGGTCTCGGCTGGGAGCAGCTCAAGGCCCACCCGGACGAAGCGCCCTTCATGACGTCGCTCCTGGCGTCCTCGCGCGGCGGTACCGGCCGTCCGATCACCGCCGGCTACCCGGCCACCACCGCGACCTCCCTCGCCTCCGTGGGCACCGGTCTGCCCCCGGGCGCGCACGGCCTGCCCGGCTACACCGCGCGCAACCCCGCCACCGGCGAGCTGATGAACCAGCTCCGCTGGAACCCGTGGACCGAACCGCGCGCCTGGCAGCCCTACCCCACGATCTTCCAGCAGGCCGACGCGGCGGGTGTGCACACCGCCCAGGTCTCCTCGCCGACCTTCCAGAACACCCCGCTGACGAAGATCGCGCTGAGCGGGGGCACGTTCCACGGTCGGCTGTCGGGCGAGGAACGCATGGACTTCGCCGCCGAGCAACTGGCCGCCGGCGACCGCTCCCTGGTCTACACGTACTACGCGGAGGTGGACGGCAAGGGTCACCGCTTCGGCGTCGACTCCGACCCCTGGCGCGGCCAGCTCATGTACGTCGACCGGCTGGTCCAGCGTCTCGCGGAGCAGTTGCCGCCGCGCGCGGCGCTGTACGTCACGGCCGACCACGGCATGATCGACATCCCGTTCGACGAGCAGCACCGCATCGACTTCGACGAGGACTGGGAGCTGCGTGCCGGAGTCGCCCTGCTGGGCGGCGAGGGCCGCGCCCGCCACGTGTACGCGGTCCCGGGCGCCCAGGCGGACGTGCTGACCTGCTGGCGCGAGGTCCTGGGCGAGCAGTTCTGGGTCGCCTCCCGTGACGAGGCGATCGAGGCGGGCTGGTTCGGTCCGCGGGTCGACGAGCGGGTCTACGCCCGGCTGGGTGACGTCGTCGCCGCCGCCCGGGACGACGTCCTGATCATCGCGTCCGAGCGGGAGCCGAAGGAGTCGGCGATGGTCGGCAACCACGGCTCGATGACCCCGGCCGAGCAACTGGTACCCCTCCTCCAAGTACGCTCCTGACGTCCTCCCTTCTTCCCCGTTGCCGAAAGGTGCTCAACTCCCCATGCCCGAGCTGGTGTTCTTCTCCGGAACGATGGACTGTGGGAAGTCCACGCTGGCTCTCCAGATCGAGCACAACCGCTCGACGCGGGGTCTGCAGGGCATGATCTTCACGCGGGACGACCGCGCGGGCGAGGGCAAGCTCTCCTCGCGCCTCGGACTGGTCACCGACGCGGTCGAGGTGATGGACGACCAGGATCTGTACGCGTATCTCGTGGACCACCTCTCGCAGGGCGGCCGGGCCGACTACGTGATCGCGGACGAGGCGCAGTTCCTGGCCCCCGCGCAGATCGACCAACTGGCCCGCGTGGTGGACGACCTGGACGTCGACGTCTTCGCCTTCGGGATCACCACCGACTTCCGGTCCAAGCTCTTCCCCGGCTCCCAACGCCTCGTCGAACTCGCCGACCGGGTCGAGGTCCTCCAGGTCGAGGCCCTGTGCTGGTGCGGCGCCCGCGCCACGCACAACGCCCGTACCGTGGGCGGCGAGATGGTCGTCGAGGGCGCCCAGGTCGTCGTCGGTGACGTGAACCAGCACGAGAGCATCGGCTACGAGGTCCTGTGCCGCCGGCACCACCGGCGTCGTATGACGGCGGCCACGGCCCGCGCGAGCGCCCTGTCCCCCGACGTCCTGCCGATCGCCCCGGCCTGAGGCCTGTTCCGGAGTCGCGCCTCCGGCGCGCGCCCCCGGGGACCCGCCGGGTCAGGTGACGGCGTGGATCAGGGAGAAGACCGCGCCCTCCGGGTCCGCCACCGTCGCCACCCGGCCGTGCGGGGAGTCGTGGGCCGGCCGCAGAAGGCGCCCGCCGAGTTCCGTGACGAGGTGGACGGTGTCGTCCAGTTCGGCGGCCTCGAAGTACGTCAGCCAGTGCGGGCCCCGGTCGCGCGGCAGGGCGTTCCCGACGCCATGGACGCCGGCCACCGGCCGTCCGTCGATGTGCAGGGTCACGTAGTCGAAGTCGGCCGAGCCGGCCGGCTGCAGCTCGTAGCCGAAGACGCCCTTGTAGAACTTCACGACACTCTCGGTGTCGCGCGTCACGAGTTCGTTCCACGCCGGGGTGCCCGGCACTCCGGTGATCTCCGTGCCGAGGTGGGCGACCCGCTGCCAGATCCCGAAGACGGCGCCCGACGGGTCGGAGACGATGGCCAGGCGGCCGGCCTCGGCGGCGTCCAGCGGGCCCACGCCCACGGTTCCGCCGCTGTGCCGTACGGTCTCGGCGGTGTGGTCCACGTCGGTCGAGGCGAAGTAGGGCGTCCAGACGACCGGCAGATGCCGGTCGGGAGGCAACTGGCCGATCCCGGCGACCTCCTGGCCATCGAGCAGTGCCCGCGCGTAGGGGCCGAGCTGCGGTGGGCCGGGCTGGAACTCCCAGCCGAACAGCGCTCCGTAGAAGTCCTGGGTCGCGGCCGTCTCGTGCGCCATCAGGCTCACCCAGCAGGGTGTCCCGGGCGTGTTACGAGCGTGCGTGGTGCCGTTCGCGCCGGCCGATTCCCGTGCCTCGGTCATCGTCACTCTCTTCTCGGCCCCTCGCGGTGGCCGGTCACCTTCCGCTTGCGAACACGCGTACCCAGTCGCGTGCGTGCACGCCCCGTGCCGATGTTCGCACCACCGGTCGCGCCGGACGTTCCTCCCGCGCCGCCGTCGAGCGGCGTGGGAACGGGGACGCCCGATCCGCCGTCTCCCGTCCGTCGCCAGGCGATTGCCGTGTGGTGTCCATCGGTTGTACAGCATGTGCCCGATCCCGTACGCCGGGTGATCGGACCTGCCCGGCGGAGCACAGTAGCGGGACATGGACGAAGCGGCCACCCCGTACGCAAGGATGGGGACCATGAACGCCATCATCACGGCACCCGAACTCGCGAGTGACCTGGCGGGGCCGAACCCGCCGGTCCTCCTCGACGTCCGCTGGCAGTTGGGCGGCCCCAACCTGCGTCCCGAGTACGAGAACGCGCACATCCCCGGTGCCGTCTTCGTCGACCTGGATTCCGAACTCGCTGGTCCGGCCGGTGCGGCGGGCCGGCATCCGCTCCCTGGCCCCGAGGTCTTCGGTGCGGCGATGCGGGCCGCGGGAGTGTCCGAGGACCGCGATGTCGTCGTGTACGACGGAGGGCAGGGCTGGGCCGCCGCGCGCGCCTGGTGGCTGCTGGGCTATTCGGGTCATCCGTCGGTACGCGTGCTTGACGGCGGGTTCGCCGCGTGGAGCGGACCGGTGTCCTCGGAGGTCCCCTCGCCGGCGCCCGGAACGTTCGTACCGACCGCCGGTGCGCGGCCGGCGCTCGACGCGGACGGGGCGGCCGCGCTCGCCCGCACCGGGCTGCTGCTGGACGCCCGCGCGGGGGAGCGGTACCGGGGCGAGGTCGAGCCGATCGACCGGGTCGGAGGGCACATCCCGGGCGCCGTTTCTGCGCCGACCGCCGAGAACGTGACGGAGGACGGGCGGTTCCTGCCGGCGGCCGAACTCGCGGACCGTTTCAAGTCCTTCGGCGTGACACCGGAGTCCCAGGTCGGCGTCTACTGCGGCTCCGGGGTCTCGGGTGCCCATGAGGTGCTGGCCCTCGCCGTGGCCGGCGTTCCCGCGGCGCTGTACGTGGGTTCGTGGTCGGAGTGGTCGCAGGACGCGGACCGGCCTGTCGCGGTGGGCCCCGACCCGCAGTGACAGCCGCGCCGCCGGGCGCGACATGGGCGGGGGAGCACCCCCGGCAAGGCGCGGGCCCTCCACGGTGATGCCGGGGGCCCGCGCGGCGCGTGACACGGTCGGCCACGCCGTTCGTGCGTGACGACGGGGCTCGCACCGATCCGGTGCGGGCCCCGTCGTCACACACCTGACGCGGATCCGGCTATTCCTGCTTCTTGCGGCGTGTGCCGAAGACGATCTCGTCCCAGCTCGGGACCGCCGCTCTGCGGCCGGGGCGGACGCCGTCCGCCTCGGCCTGACGGTCCGTCGCGCCGACGAGCCGGTCACGATGGCTGCCCACCGAACGGGGCATGAGCACGTCGGCGTACGCGGAACCGGCACCCGCCGAGGCGGCGGGAGCCGGGGGCTCCTCCTCCTCGGGCTCGGGAGCGGGCTCCTCGGTGGCGGGGCGCTCGGCGGGGGCGGGCCGCTCGGGCACCACCATGTCGCCCCGGAAGCTCGGCACCGCTTCCAGAAGGCTGGTCAGCGAGTCCCGGTCCTCGGCCTCCTCGGCGGGTTCCGGGGGGGACGGGGGCAGGCTCGGCCGTTCCGTCTGCCGTTCCAGGGCGCGGTCCAGCGGGCGGTCGCGGGGCAGCCGGGCAATCCGCGGCACGAACGGGAAGCTCGGCTCGGGTGCCGCGAGGTCGTCCGACTCGCCGATCAGCGAGCGCGCCTCGTCGTCGACGGCCTGGACGAGCCGCCGGGGCGGGTCGTAGGTCCAGCTCGCGGCGTGCGGTTCGCCCGCGACCCGGTAGACCAGCAGAACTTCCCAGGTGCCGTCGTCGCGGCGCCAGGAGTCCCACTGGACGGTGTCCTTCTCGGCGCCCCGGATCAGCAGCCGCTCCTGGACGGCCTCACCGAGCTGGGGGCCGGCGTTCTCGCCGGGACGGCGGACGGGAGTCTTCCTGGCGCGCTCGGCCATGAAGGCGCGCTCGGCCAGCACGGGACCCTCGAAGCGGCGTACACGATCGACGGGGATGCCGGCGAGCTGGGCGACTTCCTCCGCCGAGGCTCCGGCGCGTATACGTGCCTGGATGTCGCGGGGGCGGAGGTGGCTCTCCACCTCGATCTCGATCTGGCCGAGGCGGGGACGGTCGCCGCGTACGGCGGCGCGCAGCCGCTCGTCAATCGGAAGCGTGTATTCCGTACTGTCCGCAGCCTTCAGCACCAGCCGTGTGCCGTCGTTAGAGACGGCCACGACACGCAGTTCGGGCATGGGGACCTCCCGGGTGGTGCCTGCCGACGTCACGTGCGTCGCTGCTTCCGCTAGTCGAGTGTGGCCTGCCCGGGTGCAGCCTGCCACAACCTTGCCGAGTTGCCCGGCGTGTCGGGCACGGGCCCGGGGTCGCCGTTATGGCACGGTTACCTATTTTGCAACGCTAAGTGACGAACTCCATCACCCTGTGCAACGAGCCCCCTCCCGGCGGTCCTGCAAGGCCCCGGACACCCTGGCGGGAGTCCGGACCCAGGGCTCGCAACAGTACTCCATTCGGGCCACTTGCGTGGATCGGCACGCCGCCCAACTTCGAGCGGGGGGTGCTAGTTGGCCGATCTCGGTGCCCGTCCGGCGGTCGGTGGACGTGGCGCACTTCACGCAATCGGCAGAAACGGAACTTATCGTTTCGCCTGTACGTCCCTTTCTCGTACGATCCATCGATCAAGTACGGGAAAGGCAGGCTAGGTCCGGGAATGCGTGAGAAGCCGGAAGTCGGCGGCGAGCAGCCGGGTGCCGACGTGGAACCGAGGAAGAGGCGGCTGGACCTGAGCGTCCCCCAGGTGGCGGGGAGCGCGGTCGCCGCGGTGGTGGCGGCGAAACTCGCGTCCTACTTCGGCGTCTACGGGACGATCCTGGGCGCCGGACTGGTCAGTGTGGTCGCCACCTGCGGAGGAACGGTCTTCCAGCACTTCTTCAAGCGCACCGGCGAACAGATCCGTGACGCGAAGGTGCCACCTCAATCGAAGCCCCGGACGCTGCCCGGTCTCCCCGGCGAGTTCACCGAGGGGACCGTTTACCGCGCGCGGGTCACGAGCTGGAAGAGGCCACTGGTCGCGACCGCCCTCGTCTTCGGCGTAACGATGGCCGGAATCACCACGTACGAAACGGTCTCGGGGCAGAGCTTCAGCGGCGACGGCACCAGTACGACGGTCGGCGACGCCTTCAAGGGGCACACGGCCGGCTCCGGGAACCGCGAGCCGGACACGGCACCGTCGACGGGAACCTCACCGTCCTCGCCGGGGGCCTCCCGCCAGGCGCCGGCACCGTCCGCTGACAGCGCCGGACCGGGCGACGGCGCCGGATCGGGTGACACGGGTGGCGACGGCGCCGACACGTCCGCCGTGCCGACCCCGGGTGACGGGGCATCGGCGGGACCGGAGGCCGGGGACGGAACCCCGACGCCCGGACCCAGCGCGACGGCTACGACCCCAGAACCCTCCGCAAGTAGTCATTCGCAAAGCGCCGGTCAGGATCGAGTCGATCCCGCAGCGCGGTGAACTCGCCGAAGCGCGGGTAGGCCCGGGAGAAGTACTCCGCGTCGCGGGTGTGCACCTTGCCCCAGTGCGGCCGGCCCTCGTGCGCGGTGAAGATCCGCTCGGCCGCGGTGAAGTACGCCTGATAGGGGGTGCCCCGGAACATGTGGACGGCGATGTACGCGCTGTCCCGGCCGGTCGCCGTGGAGAGCGTGATGTCGTCGGCGGGCGCCGTCCGCACCTCCACGGGGAAGCTCACCCGCAGGTCCGAGCTGTCGACCATCGCCTTCAGCTCGCGCAGCGTCTCGACGAGGGCCTCGCGCGGCACCGCGTACTCCATCTCCACGAACCGCACGCGGCGCGGCGAGGTGAAGACCTTGTACGGGATGTCGGTGTAGGTCCGTGCGGACAGCACGCGGCTGGAGAATCCCGCGATCGAGGGGATGGCCGCGGGGACGGCCCGGCCGAGCAGATTGGCCACCTGGAAGGCGCCGTTGGAGAGGAACTCGTCCTCGATCCAGCCGCGGACGGGGCCGACCGGGTTCTCGGGGCCCGCGCTGCGGTTGTTGCGCTTGGTGTTGCAGTTGCCGGTGTGCGGGAACCAGTAGAACTCGAAGTGCTCGTTCTCGGCGGAGAGTTCATCGAAGTCGGCGGTGACCTTGTCGAAGGTCATCGGCTCCTCGCGGGCCGTGAGCAGGAAGATGGGCTCCACGGCGAAGGTGATCGCGGTGACGATGCCCAGGGCGCCGATGCCGATGCGGGCCGACGCGAAGATCTCCGGGTTCTCGCTCGCGGAGCAGGAGAGCACGGAGCCGTCCGCCGTCACCAGCTCCAGGGCCGTGATCTGGGCGGCGATCGAGGCCGAGTCGCGCCCGGTGCCGTGCGTTCCGGTGCTGGTCGCCCCCGACACCGTCTGTTCCATGATGTCGCCCATGTTGGTGAGCGACAGACCCTCGCGCGCCAGGGCCATGTTGAGCCTCTTGAGCGGGGTGCCCGCCTCGACCGTGACCGTCATGGCCGTGCGGTCGATCTTGCGGATCCCGGTCAACAGTTGAGGGCGGATCAATACGCCGTCGGTCGCGGCGGCGGCCGTGAAGGAATGCCCGGTGCCGACGGCCTTCACCGTCAGACCGTCCTCGGCGGCCTTCCGCACGGCGGCGGAGAGTTCGTCCACCGAGGCAGGGGTGACCTCCCGGACGGGAAGGGCGGTGACGTTTCCCGCCCAGTTACGCCACGTGCCGCTCTTCTCGCTCACTGCGGTGCTCATGAGACCCTCCCCGCTGCAGAACCGGCCTGCTGAGCCGGCGGTACCCGAGGAAACCGACCGCGACCGCGACGGCCCCGGACACGGCCGGAACCCCGTACCCGGCCTTCGCGCCGGCGGAGTCGATCACCCAGCCGGCCACGGAGGAACCGAGCGCGACCCCGACGGCGAGTCCTGTACTCACCCAGGTCATGCCTTCGGTCAATTTCGCGCGAGGTACGTGCTGCTCGATGAGGGACATCGTCGTGATCATCGTGGGAGCGATGGACAGGCCCGCAACGAACAGCGCCACGGCCAGGAACGGCAAGTTTCCGACCAGTAGGAGGGGGATCATACTCACGGCCATCGCGCATATACCCAGCAGCCATCTGCCTTCCGCCGCCCCCTTGAAGTGCAGCAGCCCGAAGACGGCTCCCGCGAGGCAGGAGCCCGCCGCGTAGAGGGCCAGGACGATGCTCGCGGCGCCCTTGTGGCCCTGCTCCTCGGCGAAGGCGACGGTGACCACGTCGACGGCTCCGAAGATCGTCCCGGTCGCCACGAACGTGGCCACGAGGACCTGGAGTCCGGCCGAGCGGAGCGCCGAGCCGCCGCTGTGCTGTCCGCGCGGATGCGGCCGGGGTTCGGTGGCCCGCTGTGAGGTCAGCCAGAAGACCCCGGCCGCCAGGAAGCAGGCGGCGAGCAGGGGGCCCGCCTCCGGGAACCACACCGTGGACAGGCCGATGGAGATGATCGGCCCGAAGATGAAGCAGATCTCGTCCACCACGGACTCCAGGGAGTACGCGGTGTGCAGTTGCGGGGTGCCTCCGTAGAGCGCCGCCCAGCGGGCCCGGACCATCGCGCCGATGCTCGGCACGCAGCCGATGCCGGCCGCGCACACGAACAGGACCCAGTCCGGCCACTCGTAGTGCGCGGCGACCAGCAGTCCGCCGGCCGCCGCGAGCGCGAAGACCGTCACCGGTCGCAGGATCCGCCGCTGACCGTGCCGGTCCACCAGACGCGAGACCTGCGGGCCCATCGCCGCGGCCGCCAGCGCCATGGTCGCCGACAGGGCGCCCGCGAGGCCGTAGCGCCCGGTGAGCTGGGAGATCATCGTGACGACGCCGATGCCCATCATGGACAGCGGCATCCGGCCGAGCAGGCCCGCGGCGGAGAAGCTCTTGGAGCCGGGGGCGGCGAACAGGGCGCGGTACGGGCTGGGCACGAGGGTCTCCGTCGGCTCGGCGCGGCCCCTCCCCGTCACCACGGGCGGGCCGCACTCGGTAAGGCGTGAAGATGGCCGATACAGCTTACTGGTTAGGTAACCCTAACGCAGCCTCCCGCACCCCTCCGACCGTTTGTCCGGGCGGCGGCCGCCCGGACACGCGCCCCGCCCCCGGTCGCCGGCGTCCGCTCGGCACCCGCCCGCCCGTTCCGCCGCTGTCCTCCGCCCGCCCGTTCCGCCGTCGTCGCCCGCTCGTCCCCCGGCCGATTATCGGCTGTCGGAGACGGGTGGCAGGATCGGACGCATGCCAGACGTGCTCGATGCCACCCCCTACGACGCCCTGCTCCTGCTCTCGTTCGGCGGTCCGGAGGGCCCGGACGACGTGGTCCCCTTCCTGGAGAACGTGACGCGCGGCAGAGGCATCCCCAAGGAACGCCTCAAGGAGGTCGGGCGGCACTACTTCCTGTTCGACGGGATCAGCCCCATCAACGACCAGAACCGCGCGCTGCTCGACGCGCTGCGCAAGGACTTCGCGGAGCACGGGCTGGATCTGCCGGTCTACTGGGGCAACCGCAACTGGGCGCCGTACCTGACCGACACGCTGCGCGAGATGGCCGCGGACGGGCGGCGCCGGATCCTGGTCCTGGCCACCAGCGCCTACGCCTCGTACTCGGGCTGCCGGCAGTACCGCGAGGATCTGGCGGGCGCGCTGGCCGTCCTGGAGGGGGAGGGGCTGGAGCCGCCGAGGGTCGACAAGCTGCGGCACTACTTCAACCATCCCGGGTTCGTCGAGCCGATGACCGAGGGTGTCCTCAGGTCGCTCGCGGAGCTGCCCGCGGACGTCCGGCAGGGCGCGCACCTGGTGTTCACCACGCATTCGATCCCGGTCGCCGCCGGGGACACCTCCGGTCCGGTTGAGGGCCACGGCGACGGTGGCGCCTATGTCCGCCAGCACCTGGACGTGGCCCGGCTGATCGCGGACGCGGTGCGCGAGGAGACCGGGACCGACCGCCCGTGGAAGCTCGTGTACCAGTCCCGCTCCGGGGCCCCGCACATCCCGTGGCTGGAGCCGGACATCTGCGACCACCTGGAGGAGCTGCACGGAGCGGGAGCCCCGGCGGTGGTGATGGTGCCGATCGGGTTCGTCTCGGACCACATGGAGGTCCTGTACGACCTGGACACCGAGGCACGGGCGAAGGCGCTGGAGCTGGGGCTGCCGGTGCGCCGTTCGGCCACGGTGGGCTCCGACCCCCGGTTCGCCGCGGCGGTCCGTGAGCTGGTGCTGGAGCGCGCCGCGGCCGAGAGCGGCCGGCGGGTGACACGGTGTGCCCTGGGCGCGCTGGGCGCGAGTCACGACCTGTGCCCGGTGGGCTGTTGCCCGGCCCGTACGCCCAAGCCCGCCGCCGCGGGCGCCGACAGCCCTTACGCATGAGGAGCCACGTGACCGAGCCCCTGCACACCGAACTCCTCCAGCTCGCGCACGAGGCCGCCCGCCGCGCGGGCGAGCTGCTGCGCGACGGCCGCCCGGCGGACCTCGCGGTCGCCGCCACGAAGTCCAGCCCGATCGACGTCGTCACCGAGATGGACATCGCCGCCGAGAAGCTGATCACCGCGCTGATCGCCGAGCACCGCCCCGACGACGGCCTCCTCGGCGAGGAGGGCGCCGCCACCGAGGGCACCAGCGGCGTCCGCTGGATCGTCGACCCGCTCGACGGCACGGTCAACTACCTGTACGGGCTGCCGACCTGGGCGGTGTCCATCGCGGCCCAGCAGGACGGCGAGACCGTCGTCGGCGTCGTGGCGGCACCCATGCGCGGCGAGACCTACCACGCGGTCCGCGGCCGGGGGGCCAGGGCGTCGGGAGCCTGGGTCGGCGAACGCCGGCTGGCCTGCCGCCCGTCCCCGCCGCTCGACCAGGCCCTCGTCTCGACCGGCTTCAACTACGTGACCGAGGTCAAGGTCCATCAGGCCGACGTGGCACAGCGGCTCATCCCGCTGGTACGCGACATCCGGCGCTCCGGCTCGGCGGCGGTCGACCTGTGCGACGTCGCGGCCGGGCGCCTCGACGGCTACTACGAACGCGGTCTGCACCCCTGGGATCTCGCGGCCGGGGACCTGATCGCCCGGGAGGCGGGCGCGGTGACCGGTGGACGCCCCGGAGAGCGCCCCGCGGGCGATCTCACGGTCGCGGCCTCCCCGGGCGTCTTCGAGCCCCTCCAGCGGCTCCTGGAGGACTTCGGCGCCTGGCACGACTGACCCGCCCCTCGGGACGGCCGAGCGAGGGAACGAGAACGGGGCCCCGGCACTGGATCGATACCGGGGCCCCGCTCTCGTACGTGCTGGTCAGACGCGTGTGGCGCCGACCTCCACACCGTGCTCGGCGGCAAGGCGGTGCAGGTCGTCCAGCTCGGCCTGCTCGATCTCCGTGAGGAAGTCGTCGCCCGTCTCGCGAGCTCGGGTCAGGTCGGTCTCGGTCGCCCTTATGCGCTGCAGAAGTCCTGTGGTGAATGCGTCCATGCTGCGCCCCCTCGTCCTGGGTCGTGGGTCGGGTGGCACGGGGGTGTGCCGATGGAAGGGGCGATCACGTCTCCGAATGGGGTGCCCAGCGCTGCCCGCTCTGGGCGGCGACGGTGCCGGACACCCACGCCCGCTCTGCGGAAGCGGTTGGACGTACCACAATGTGGCTTGCCACATGCAGAGCGTGATCGCGGGGTGTAAAGCCGTCCTCCCCCCGCTCTCTTCCGTGGAAACCTCAACCCGACGAGAAAATCTCGCATTCCCGGTCCCCCGGACGCGCTTCCCTGGCGCCTCCCCCGCCTTACAGCCGGTTTATGGCCGAAACGGGCAGGATGGAGCTCTCATCCGTGACGGACCTGCCCGCGTGGTGCGCTGGAACGTGCCCCGCCGGTGGACAGAGGAAGGACAAGGGACGTGCGCGTACTCGTCGTCGAGGACGAGCAACTGCTCGCCGATGCGGTGGCCACCGGACTGCGCCGGGAGGCCATGGCCGTCGACGTCGTGTACGACGGCGCGGCCGCGCTGGAGCGCATCGGGGTCAACGACTACGACGTGGTCGTCCTCGACCGCGACCTCCCGCTCGTGCACGGCGACGACGTCTGCCGGAAGATCGTCGAGCTCGGCATGCCCACGCGCGTGCTGATGCTGACCGCGGCCGGCGATGTCAGCGACCGTGTCGAGGGCCTGGAGATCGGAGCCGACGACTACCTCCCCAAGCCGTTCGCGTTCAGCGAGCTGACCGCACGCGTGCGTGCCCTCGGACGCCGTACGAGCGTGCCGCTGCCGCCCGTCCTGGAGCGCGCCGGGATCAAGCTCGACCCGAACCGCCGCGAGGTCTTCCGTGACGGCAGGGAGGTCCAGCTCGCTCCCAAGGAGTTCGCCGTCCTCGAGGTGCTGCTGCGCAGCGAGGGTGCCGTCGTCTCCGCGGAGCAGCTCCTGGAGAAGGCCTGGGACGAGAACACGGACCCGTTCACCAACGTCGTGCGCGTGACCGTCATGACCCTGCGGCGCAAGCTCGGCGAGCCCGCCGTGATCGTCACCGTGCCCGGCTCCGGGTACAGGATCTGATCCACGGTGGCCACCACACCCGCGCCGCCCACGGCGCCTCCGAAGCCCACCTGGGACCCCAGGAGAGCGGAACCGCCCTTCCCGTGGCTGCGTCCGACGATCCGTATACGCCTCACGCTGCTGTACGGCGGCATGTTCCTGATCGCCGGCATCATGCTGCTGTCGATCATCTATCTGCTCGCGGCACAGGCGCTGAACGTCGGCAGCGAACTCCCCTTCAAGATCATTTCGGGGCAGATCGGCAGCAGTACCTGCAACCTCCCGACGGCGCCCTCCGCGGACGAGCTCAACCGCGCGATGGCCGACTGCGTGAACCAGCAGCGCCAGCACGCCCTCGACGACCTGCTCAGCCGTTCGCTCCTGGCCCTGCTCGGCCTCGCGGTCATCGCCTTCGCGTTCGGCTACGCGATGGCGGGCCGGGTCCTCTCGCCGCTCGGCCACATCACCCGCACCGCGCGCGCGGTGGCCGGCTCCGACCTGTCCCGGCGGATCGAGCTCGACGGCCCGGACGACGAGCTGAAGGAACTCGCGGACACCTTCGACGACATGCTGGAGCGGTTGCAGCGGGCCTTCACCGCCCAGCAGCGGTTCGTCGGGAACGCCTCCCACGAACTGCGCACACCGCTCGCGATCAACCGCACGCTCCTGGAGGTGCACCTCTCGGGACCCGGGGTGCCGACGGAGATGCAACAGCTCGGAAAGACGCTGCTCGCCACGAACGAGCGCAGCGAACAGCTCGTCGAGGGCCTGCTGCTGCTCGCCCGCAGCGACAACCAGATCGTCGAGCGCAAGCCGGTGGACCTCGCCGAGGTCGCCTCCCAGGCCATCGACCAGGTGCACGCCGAAGCGGAGGCCAAGGGCGTGGAGATACGCGGGCTGCGCGTTCCGGTGGTCGTCCAGGGCAACGGCGTCCTGCTGGAGCGGATCGCCCTGAACCTCGTCCAGAACGCCGTCCGCTACAACGTGTCGCAGGACGGCTGGGTCGAGGTCACGACCGCCACGGAACACGGCCGGGCGGTCCTGGAGGTGTCGAACACGGGGCCGGTCGTTCCCGCGTACGAGGTCGACAATCTTTTCGAACCCTTCCGGCGGCTGCGCACGGAGCGTACGGGCAGCGACAAGGGCGTGGGCCTCGGCCTGTCGATCGTCCGGTCGGTGGCCCGCGCGCACGGGGGTCACATCGCCGCCCGGCCTCGAGAAGGGGGTGGCCTCGTGATGCGCGTCACCCTCCCCATCTGAGAGCATGTCGCGGACACGCGGCGATGTTCGCTTTGCGCGGAATTTTCGGGTCACCCACCCGAGTGACCCGTGTGTGATCGATCACAAGGACGATTTTCTGTCCATCTACTCTCCGTGATCATGTGAACTGCCGGAAAGCCGGGAAAATCCGGGTTTTCGGGGGTCCTGATCACGGGAAGTACACGGTGGGGCGCCTTTGAAGTGCGGCCCCGGGACCGTGTACGGTCCGCATCGCCATCCAAGCCGATCACTCTTGATGAGTCCGGTTGGGTGTCGATTGAGTAACAGACCTTGATGTGAGGCAAAATCTCCGCCTCGGGTCGGGCACAAGTCCGGCCTCTCACGCGTTACGTGCGCTGGAGACACCGAAGACACCCAGAGGGGGAGAGCGACAATGGCAACGGATTACGACACCCCGCGCAAGACCGACGACGACGTCGACTCGGACAGCCTTGAAGAACTGAAGGCTCGCCGGAACGACAAGTCGACCTCGTCCGTCGACGTAGATGAGTTCGAGGCCGCGGAAGGCCTGGAACTGCCCGGTGCGGACCTCTCGAACGAAGAGCTGGCCGTCCGGGTGCTGCCCAAGCAGCAGGACGAGTTCACCTGCATGAGCTGCTTCCTGGTGCACCACCGCAGCCAGCTGGCCCGCGAGAAGAACGGTCAGCCGATCTGCCGCGACTGCGACTGAGGCAGGGTCGGCCGTGAACGGCTCGACCCCACCTTGGAAGCGCCGCCTCCCCTCCAGGGCGGCGGACGAAGGGCCCTCCAAGGGCCCTGAAGGCGTGCGTGACGACGAGCGGGGCTCTTCCGAACAGGGATCAGCCTCGCTCGACCGAGCGGCCGCCACAGACGGCCTGACGGCCCCCGCAGACGGTTCCTCGCCCGTGGCGAGGCGTCGTGTGGTGGCTGTCCGGGACGGGGTCAAGAGGGGCGTCACGAGGAGCGGCGTCCGGGCCAGGGCGGGCCTCGCGTTCGTCACGGACCGCATCATCGACATCGCCCCACGGGTTCCCGTACGGGACCTGGCCACCCTCCGCGGACAGTTCCCGGGCCTCGGCCCCGAGGAACTCGCGGACAAGCTCGTCGCGGGCGCCGCCGCCGCGACCTCGACCGTCGGCGCCGGCATCGGCGCCGCCGCGATGCTGCCGGTGCCGCCCGCCATGCCCACGGAGCTGGCCGCCGAGATCACCGCCGTCGCCGCGATCGAGCTGAAGCTGATCGCCGAACTCCACGAGGTCTACGGCCTGCGTCCGCAGGGCAACCTCAAGCAGCGCAGCACGGCCTATCTCCACTCCTGGTCGGGCGAGCGCGGTATCGACGTGGCCAAGCCCATGACGATCGATGCCGCGCTGGGCGGCCGGATGAAGCGCGAGCTGCGCCAGCAGATCATGAAGCGGACGATCCGGGACCTGCCCAACCTGATGCCGTTCATGGTCGGAGCGGCCGTGGGCGCGGTCATGAACCGCCGTGACACCAGGCGCGTGGCCGGTCACATCCGCAAGGACCTGCGCAAGATGCAGATCCCGTGGGACGCGCTCCCGCAACAGCCGCCGCTGGAGAAGCCGGCGGACCCGGTGCAGATCGGAGAGATCCCGACAGACCTCGGGGAGTGACGCCTTTCGCGCGGGCGTCGGCGCGTCAGTGCGCGCGCGAGTTGACGCCCGCTCGGCGGGCCGTGCCCGTCGCCGGTGGCGCGGGCACCCGCCGCCGTCTCAGCTCTCCGCGGGGCGGACCGACTCTCGTGCCGTCTCCAGGGCGGCGGCCAGACGCTCCGGCTCCCGGGTCGACAGGTACAGGTAGGGCGTCGGGTCCGCCGGGTCCGTGACCTGGACGCGCAGCGCGGTCGGGATGTACGAGCGCAGGAGCATGAAGGCGCGGGTGTCGGCCTTGTAGGTGCGCCAGGCGCGCGCTTCCTCCGGGTCCATGATCTCCGCGTCGCCGAGGGCCGAGACCGGGATCCGGGCGTCCCCGGCGATCAGCGCGTCACCGACCACGCGGATGCGGATCGAGCCGTACGCGCTGGCGGCGACCGCCGCGACGGCGGTGCCGCCGACGAGCGCCCCGAGCATCGGCAGGGTGCCGAACGGAAGGAAGATCAGAGCCATCGCGAGCCCGGCCAGGAAGCTGATCACCCACCACGACCGGGGTGCGGTGAGGCGTTCTTCGTACGGGGAGGCCGAGAGCTGCATGACGTCAAGCTTGGCACGGTGCGAAGACTTGGTGGACGCGCGGGTAAGGTCTGCGGCTGTGAGTGGTACTTCCGCAGCTCTGACGCCTCCCGCCGACGCCGTAGCGCCGGTGCGGCACCCCGACGCGCCCGCCCCCGGAGAGCTCCTCGGAGCACACTACGAACACTGTTTCGGGTGCGGCGGAGCGCAGCCCCACGGACTCCATCTGGAGGCCCGCGCGGGCGAGGGCGTCACGATCACGGCGGAGTTCACCGTGCGCACCGTCCACCAGGGCGCCCCGGGCCTCGCGCACGGCGGCGTTCTCGCCACCGCGCTCGACGAGACGCTCGGCTCGTTGAACTGGCTGCTGCGGACGATTGCGGTGACCGGACGCCTGGAGACCGACTTCCTGCGCCCCGTCCCCGTCGAGACCGTCCTGTATCTGGAGGCCGAGGTCACCGCGGTGGCCGGCCGGAAGATCTACTGCACCGCCACCGGGCGGATCGGCGGCCCCGACGGCCCCGTCGCCGTCCGCGCGGACGCCCTCTTCGTCGAGGTGAAGGTCGACCACTTCATCGACAACGGCCGCCCGGAGGAGATCCGCGCGGCGATGAACGACCCGGACCAGATCCGGCGAGCCCGTGCCTTCGAGGTGAACCCGTGACCCAGAACCCCGGGGCCGACGAGCCCCGCCCGGAACTCCCTGTGATGATCAGGCGCGTCGATCCGGAAGTCCCGCTTCCCGAATACGCGCACCCCGGTGACGCCGGAGCCGATCTGCGCACCACCGAGAGCCGCGAGCTGAAGCCCGGTGAACGGGCGGTGCTGCCGACGGGAGTGGCCATCGCGCTGCCCGAGGGGTACGCGGCCTTCGTGCACCCGCGCTCGGGCCTCGCCGCCCGCTGCGGCGTCGCCCTCGTGAATGCCCCGGGGACGGTGGATGCCGGGTACCGTGGGGAGATCAAGGTGATCGTGGTGAATCTCGATCCGCGCGAGTCGGTGCGGTTCGAGCGCTTCGACCGGATTGCTCAACTGGTCGTCCAGCAGGTCGAGAAGGTTCGCTTCCAGGAGGTCGCGGAACTTCCCGACTCGGCGCGGGCCGCAGGGGGCTTCGGGTCCACCGGCGGCCATACAGCCGTGGACAGCACAACGGGTGGGAATCGATACGCTTCGGTCGTATCCGACCGGGAAGGACAGTGACGTGTTCGGACGTCGCAAGAAGGGCAGTGCCGCCGAGGACGCGGCGGGCGAGGCCGGGCAGGTCGTCGACAGCGTCGACACTGAGGCGGACGAGAACGTGGAGCGCGGGCGCGTGAGGCTCGAACCGGAGCCGCGCCCCGACGGGCCCTGGGACAGTTCGGAGGTCCGTGATCCGGCCGAGGGCCGGGTGGACCTCGGTGGTCTGTTCGTGCCCGGGGTCGACGGCATGGAGCTGCGGGTCGAGGTCGCGGGTGACGCGATCGTCGCGGCGACCGTCGTCGTCAACGACAGTGCCGTGCAGCTCCAGGCCTTCGCCGCTCCCAAGCGCGAGGGCATCTGGGGCGAGGTGCGCGAGGAGATCGCCTCCGGGATCACCCAGCAGGGCGGTGTCATCGACGAGGTCGAGGGCCCGCTGGGCTGGGAGCTGCGGGCGCAGGTACCGGTCCAGCTCCCGGACGGCACGGGTGGCTTCCAGGTCGTGCGGTTCGTCGGCGTGGACGGTCCCCGCTGGTTCCTGCGGGGAGTGATCTCCGGGCAGGGCGCGGTGCAGCCGCAGGCCGCGGGTCTGCTGGAGCAGATCTTCCGGGACACGGTCGTCGTCCGCGGTGAGGGCCCGATGGCCCCCCGCGACCCGATCGTCCTGAAGCTGCCGAACGACGCGCAGATGGTCCCCGAAGGTGTTCAGCAGGAGGACCAGAGCGGCTCCCGCTTCTCCGGCGGCATGGGGCAGCTCCAGCGTGGTCCGGAGATCACCGAAGTCCACTAGACACTGGACGGACAAAGACCGGACGACGACCCGACGAGGGTCGTACGAAGAGTCGGGCAGACAGAAGGGCCGCACCCCCAGGGGTGCGGCCCTTTCCCGTGCGCGGACTCGCCGGACCCTGGCACAGGGGCTCCCCGGACGCCGGCGCACGGGCTCGCCCGGCTCCCGTGCGCGGATCCCTGGTGGCGGCGGTGCGCCCCGATCTCACCGCGTTCCCGTACGTGAACGATGGTTGAGCAGCGGCTCTTTCTTCAGGCCTTGACGGAAGCCTGGTCCGTACCTATGGTCACCGGCCAGCGCACCATGTTCAGCATCCCGTGTGTAGTTCACATACAAGAATGGATGGCTCTGCATGTCCGACACCCCCACTCGGCATCGCCGCCGACGGCGTCCGGCCTTCCTCGTCACCGTCGCCGCCGCGACCGCCGCACTCGTCGGCACCCTCCTGTCCTGGCCGGGCGCGCACCCGGCCGACGCGGCGCCCGCCACCTTCGTCCACCCCGGAGTCACCGTCTCCAAGGGGCAGCTCGACTTCGCCCGTACCGAGGTTCTGGCCGGCGCCCAGCCCTGGAAGGGCGCCTACGACCAGATGACGGCGAGCAAGTACGCCTCGCTCACGCGCACCCCCACGCCCCGCGCGACCGTCGAGTGCGGCTCGTACTCCAATCCCAATTACGGCTGCACGGACGAGCGCGAGGACGCGATCGCCGCGTACACCGACGCCCTCGCCTGGTACATCACACGCGACGACCGGTACGCCAAGAAGGCCATCGAGCTGATGGACGCCTGGTCCGCGGTGATCAAGTCCCACACCAACAGCAACGCGCCCCTGCAGACCGGCTGGGCGGGCTCCTCCTGGCCCAAGGCGGCCGAGATCATCAAGTACACGTACACCGGCTCCTGGGCCAACTCCGGCCGCTTCGCGACCATGCTGCGCGACGTCTACCTGCCCGAGATCATCAACGGCTCCAACTCCAACGGGAACTGGGAGCTGTCGATGACGGAGGCCGCGGTCGGCATCTCCGTCTTCCTCGAGGACAGGACGTCGTACGACAAGGCCATGGCGAAGTTCCGGACGCGCACCGCCGCGTACGTCTACCTCTCCACCGACGGCGCCGTGCCGAAGACCGTGCCGAGCCAGAACCTCGACACCACCGCGAAGATCGTCAGCTACTGGCAGGGGCAGTCCACCTTCGTCACCGGGCTCACCCAGGAGACCTGCCGCGACTTCACCCACACCGGCTACGGCATCTCGGCCATCTCGCACGTCGCCGAGACCAGCCGCATCCAGGGGCAGGACCTGTACGGCACCGATGTCGGCGAACGGCTGCGTCAGGCGCTCGGCTTCCAGTCGAAGTACCAGCTCGGTACGGCCGTACCGAGCTGGCTGTGCGGCGGCTCGCTGAACCTCGGGCTCGGCCCGGTCACCGAGGTCGGTTACAACGCCCTGCACAACCGCCTGGGCATCGCGATGACCAACACCCAGGCACTCACCCAGCAGAACCGCCCGGCCGGGAGCAACAACCTCTTCGTGGCGTGGGAGACGCTGACGCACGGTGACAATCCCGCGTGAACCGAATCCGGGGTCCCGTCCGATGAGGGAATGAGGGACCGGGCGTCCGGCGAGGACGCCGGCGCCCAGTCCATCGGAGATCACGGGGAGAGATCACGGGGAGAGAGCATGAGCCAGACCGAGACCGGCACCACCACTGTCACCAGCGCCATCGCGCCCGGGGCGTCGGAGTCCGGGGCATCAGAGTTGCGTCAAGGACGTTCCCCGGCGGGCCGCTCGTCCCCTTTGCCGGGAATCCTGGCCGTAAGGTCGACGCTGCGTACACAGCGGTGACAGGAAGACAATAAGCTCATGGGACGCGGCAAGCTTCGGATCTACCTCGGTGCGGCTCCGGGCGTGGGCAAGACCTACGCGATGCTGTCCGAGGCGCATCGCCGCATCGAACGCGGGACGGACTGCGTGGTGGCGTTCGTCGAGCACCATCACCGGCCTCGTACCGAGGTGATGCTGCACGGCCTGGAGCAGGTGCCGCGCAAGGAGCTGGAGTACCGGGGCGGCGTCTTCAGCGAGATGGACGTGGACGCCGTCCTCCACCGCGCCCCGGCCGTCGCCCTGGTGGACGAACTGGCGCATACGAACGTGCCCGGCTCCCGCAACGCCAAGCGCTGGCAGGACGTGGAGGAACTGCTCGCCGCCGGCATCGACGTCGTCTCCACCGTCAACATCCAGCACCTGGAGTCACTGGGTGACGTCGTCGAGTCGATAACGGGTGTGCGGCAGCGCGAGACCGTGCCGGACGAGGTGGTGCGGCGGGCGGATCAGATCGAGCTGGTCGACATGTCGCCCCCCGCGCTGCGCCGCCGCATGGCCCACGGCAACATCTACAAACCCGACAAGGTCGACGCGGCCCTGTCCAACTACTTCCGTCCGGGCAACCTCACCGCCCTGCGAGAGCTCGCGCTGCTGTGGGTCGCCGACCGGGTCGACGAGTACCTGACGGAGTACCGCAGCGAACACCGGGTCTCCAAGATCTGGGGATCGCGGGAGCGGATCGTCGTCGGGCTGACCGGCGGCCCGGAGGGGCGGACGCTGATCCGGCGTGCGGCCCGACTGGCCGAGAAGGGCGCGGGCGGCGAGGTCATGGCCGTCTACATCGCCCGCAGCGACGGCCTCACCTCCGCCTCGCCCAAGGAACTGGCCGTCCAGCGCACCCTGGTCGAGGACCTCGGCGGCACCTTCCACCACGTCGTCGGCGACGACATCCCCGCCTCTCTGCTGGACTTCGCGCGCGGGGTCAACGCCACCCAGATCGTGCTCGGCTCCTCCCGCCGCAAGACCTGGCAGTACATCTTCGGTCCGGGTGTCGGCACCACGGTGGCCCGGGAGTCCGGCTCCGACCTGGACGTCCACATCGTCACCCACGAAGAGGTCGCCAAGGGGCGCGGTCTGCCGGTGGCGCGCGGAGCACGGCTCGGGCGCTCCCGGATCATCTGGGGCTGGGCGGTCGGCATCGGCGGCCCCGTGGCCATGGCCCTGCTGCTCAACACCATCGACCTCGGCCTCGCCAACGACATGCTGCTGTTCCTGGCGGTCACGGTCGCGGCCGCCCTGCTCGGCGGACTGCTCCCGGCCCTGGCCTCGGCCGCCTTCGGCTCGCTGCTGCTGAACTACTTCTACACACCGCCCCTGCACCGGCTGACCATCGCCGACCCGAAGAACATCGTCGCCATCGTGATCTTCGTGGGCGTCGCCGTCTCCGTGGCGTCGGTGGTGGACCTGGCGGCCCGGCGTACGCACCAGGCGGCGCGGCTCCGGGCCGAGTCGGAGATCCTCTCCTTCCTGGCGGGCAGCGTGCTGCGCGGCGAGACCAGCCTGGAAGCCCTGCTGGAGCGCGTCCGGGAGACCTTCGGGATGGAATCGGTCGCCCTCCTGGAGCGCGCGGGCGACGTCGACCCGTGGACGTGCGCGGGCAGTGCCGGACCGTCGCCCGCGAACCGCCCCGAGGACGCCGACGTCGACATGCCGGTCGGCGACCACACGGCGCTCGCCCTCTCCGGACGGGTCCTGCCCGCCTCCGACCGCCGGGTACTGGCCGCCTTCGCCGCGCAGGCCGTGGTGGTCCTCGACCGTCAGCGCCTCCAGTTCGAGGCGGACCAGGCCAAGGAACTGGCCGAGGGCAACCGCATCCGCACCGCCCTGCTGGCCGCGGTGAGCCACGACCTGCGCACCCCGCTCGCCGGGATCAAGGCGGCGGTCTCGTCCCTGCGCTCCGACGACGTGGCCTGGTCCGAGGAGGACCAGGCCGAGCTCCTCGAAGGCATCGAGGACGGCGCCGACCGCCTCGACCACCTGGTGGGCAACCTGCTGGACATGTCGCGGCTCCAGACCGGCACGGTCACCCCGCTGATCCGCGAGATCGACCTGGACGAGGTCGTCCCCATGGCACTCGGCGGCGTCCCCGAGGACAGCGTGGACCTGGAGATTCCCGAGAGCCTGCCGATGGTCGCCGTCGACTCCGGACTCCTGGAGCGCGCCGTCGCCAACCTGGTCGAGAACGCCGTCAAGTACAGCCCCGTCGACGAACCGGTCCTGGTCGCAGCGAGTGCCATGGCCGACCGCGTGGAGGTGCGCGTGATGGACCGCGGCCCCGGCGTCCCGGACGAGGCGAAGGACCGGATATTCGCGCCCTTCCAGCGCTACGGCGACGCCCCGCGCGGGACCGGAGTGGGCCTCGGCCTCGCGGTCGCCCGCGGCTTCGCCGAGGCGATGGGCGGCACCCTCAACGCCGAGGACACCCCCGGCGGCGGACTCACCATGGTGCTCACGGTGCGGGCGGTGCACCGCCGTCCCGACCCGGCAGCCCGAACAGCGGTAGCGGAAAGGCAGGCTTCATGACCCGGGTCCTCGTGGTCGACGACGAGCCGCAGATCACCCGAGCCCTCGTGATCAACCTGAAGGCACGCAAGTACGAGGTCGACGCAGCCCCCGACGGAGCCACCGCACTCCAGCTCGCCGCCGCCCGCCACCCCGACGTCGTCGTGCTCGACCTCGGCCTGCCCGACATGGACGGCGTCGAAGTGATCAAGGGGCTGCGCGGCTGGACCAGGGTGCCGATCCTGGTGCTGTCCGCCCGGCACTCCTCGGACGAGAAGGTCGAGGCCCTCGACGCGGGCGCCGACGACTACGTCACCAAGCCCTTCGGCATGGACGAACTGCTCGCCCGGCTGCGCGCCGCCGTCCGCCGCGCGGAACCCACCGGGGGCGGCGAGGATGACGTGATCGTGGAGACGGCGGGCTTCACCGTCGATCTTGCGGCGAAGAAGGTGCACCGCGACGGGCGGGACGTCCGGCTCACCCCCACCGAGTGGCATCTGCTCGACGTGCTGGTCCGCAACTCGGGCCGCCTCGTCGGCCAGAAGCAACTGCTCCAGGAGGTCTGGGGCCCGTCCTACGGGACGGAGACGAACTACCTGCGGGTCTACATGGCTCAGCTCCGCCGCAAGCTGGAGGTGGACCCTTCCCACCCGAAGCACTTCATCACCGAGCCGGGGATGGGCTACAGGTTCGAACGGTGACGCGATCATCCCCCGTCGATCGTCTGTGCGAGTCGCGGCGGTTGCCCGATCGAGCGCGGTCCGCGGCCGGTTCGGGCAGCCGTGCCGCGGGTACGAAGCTGTCGGCGCCCCCCGGTACGCTTTCGGTATGAGTGCTGTTCCTCGTTCCGAAAAGCCGGCGGGACGCTTCCGGCGCATGATGGACCGGCTCTCCTCGTCCCAGGAGGACCTGGAGTCCGAGGAGCTGCGGGAGGACACGGCGACCGCGGGCTGTACCCGTATCGGTGACTGCCACGACCGGCAGATCGTCACGGTTACTGGTACCTTGCGCACGGTCACTCTGCGGCCGAGAGCCGGTGTGCCGGCTCTGGAGGCCGAGCTGTTCGACGGCTCGGCCGCCCTGGACGTGGTCTGGCTCGGCCGCCGTTCCATCGTCGGCATCGAGCCCGGACGCAAGCTGATCGCCTCGGGCCGTATCTCGATGAGCCGGGGCCGTAGGGTGTTGTTCAATCCGAAGTACGAACTCAGACCCCTCGGACGGGAGTAGCCGGTGACGTCGCTCGACAAGCCGACCGAAGACGCCCAGGACGCCCAGCAGGATGCACGGGCGGTGACCGAGGCCGCACTCTTCGAGGCGTTCGGCGGCGTGCGCGGCATGGTCGAGACCGTGGTGCCGGGCCTGCTCTTCGTCACCATCTTCACCATCAACAAGGACCTGCACTGGGCGGCGATCGCCGCCCTCGCGGTGTCCCTGCTGCTCGTCGTGGTCCGCCTGGTGCGGCGCGACACCGTGAAGCACGCCTTCAGCGGGGTCTTCGGCGTCGCCTTCGGCGTGGTCTTCGCGATGATGACGGGCAACGCGAAGGACTTCTATCTGCCGGGCATGCTCTACACGCTCGGTCTCGCCGTCGCCTACATCGTGACCACCCTCGCGGGTGTCCCGCTGATCGGTCTGATGCTCGGCCCGGTCTTCAAGGAGAACCTCTCCTGGCGTACCCGCAACCCCGGCCGGAAGCAGGCGTACACGAAGGCCAGTTGGGCCTGGGGCCTGATCATGCTCGCCAAGTGCGCGGTGCTCTTCCCGCTCTACTGGTGGGGCGACACCACCCAGTTCGGCTGGGTCCTGATCGCGCTGAAGATCCCGCCCTTCCTCCTCGCCGTCTGGCTCACCTGGGTCTTCCTCGCCAAGGCGCCGCCGCCCATCGACGTGTTCGCGGAGATGGAGGCCGAGGAGCAGGCGGAGAAGGAGCGCAAGGCCGCCCTCGCCCAGGAGCGCGGCGACGCTCCGGCCCCGGCCAGGCACCGCCGCGGGGCGTGAGCCCGGCAGTGCCGCGGACGCTTCCGGGCGACTGAGCGCGAACCGCCGTACGGCGAGCCGCGAACCGCGATACGACGAAGGGGGCGCCCAGAGAATTCTGGGCGCCCCCTTCGTCGTATCGCGGTTCGCGGGACCTCTTCCCGACGGCGGATGTCGTACCGCCGACGGGACGGAACGGCTACTTGGTGGTGCTCGGGTCGCGACGCACCGACAGCAGGTCCTCGAGCTGTTCCTCACGGGCCTGGGCGGCCACGAAGAGGAGTTCGTCGCCCGCTTCCAGGGAGTCCTCCCGCGAGGGAGTCAGGACGCGGGTGCCGCGGATGATGGTCACCAGTGAGGTGTCCTCCGGCCACGCGACGTCGCCGACGGTCGTGCCGGCGAGGGCGGACTCCGGCGGCAGGGTCAGCTCGACGAGGTTGGCGTCGCCGTGGCTGAAGCGGAGCAGCCGTACGAGGTCGCCGACGCTCACCGCCTCCTCCACGAGCGCCGACATCAGACGCGGGGTGGAGACGGCGACGTCCACGCCCCAGGACTCGTTGAACAGCCACTCGTTCTTCGGGTTGTTCACTCGGGCCACGACGCGCGGGACGCCGTACTCGGTCTTCGCGAGCAGTGAGACGACGAGGTTGACCTTGTCGTCCCCGGTGGCCGCGATGACCACGTTGCAGCGCTGGAGCGCCGCCTCGTCCAGGGAGGTGATCTCGCAGGCGTCGGCGAGCAGCCACTCCGCCTGGGGGACGCGCTCGACAGAGATGGCGGTCGGCGCCTTGTCGATCAGCAGGATCTCGTGGCCGTTCTCCAGCAGTTCGCCCGCGATCGAGCGGCCCACGGCGCCGGCGCCGGCAATGGCGACTCTCATCAGTGCCCCGCCTCTTCCTCAGGGCCCTTGGCGAACGCCGCCTCGACCTTGTCCACCTCGTCGGTGCGCATCATGACGTGCACCAGATCGCCCTCTTGGAGCACCGTCTGCGAGCTCGGCAGGACCGCCTCGCCCAGCCGGGTGAGGAAGGCGACGCGTACGCCCGTCTCGTCCTGGAGGCGGCTGATCTTGTGGCCGACCCAGGAGACGGAGGTGTGCACCTCGGCGAGCTGCACACCGCCCGTGGGGTCGCGCCACAGCGGCTCGGCACCCGAGGGCAGCAGCCGTCGGAGCATCTGGTCGGCCGTCCAGCGGACGGTGGCGACGGTCGGGATGCCGAGGCGCTGGTAGACCTCGGCGCGACGCGGGTCGTAGATGCGGGCGGCGACGTTCTCGATGCCGAACATCTCGCGGGCCACCCGGGCGGCGATGATGTTCGAGTTGTCACCGCTGGAGACCGCGGCGAACGCGCCGGCCTCCTCGATGCCCGCCTCGCGCAGGGTGTCCTGGTCGAAGCCGACTCCGGTGACACGACGGCCGCCGAACCCGGAGCCCAGCCGCCTAAAGGCGGTGGGGTCCTGGTCGATCACGGCGACCGTGTGCCCCTGTTGCTCCAGGTTCTGGGCAAGAGCGGAACCTACTCTTCCGCAGCCCATGATGACGATGTGCACGACCGTCCTTCCGCATGAATGGTTACGGCTCAGGCTAAACAGGGTCTCAGACCGCCGCCCAAGCTACACACGCGCGGTCGACCAGGGGCTTCGTTGCGCAGGTTCGCCTGTGCCTTTTTCGCGGAGTGTCCGGGTGACGGACGTGAACGGCGGGCGCCGCGGGGGGTTCAGCGTCGTGTGATGCTCCGAACACTCGCGAGGGTGAGGATTCCGAGGCCGACCAGCGCCACGGTCGCGCCGATGAGCTCAGCGGTCACATGCATGGGTCCTCCAGGGCGGTCGGGAACGGGGTTTTGTCATATAGACACGTGGATCTCCGGTGCTGCGGAATCCGCAGCCGGAGCCCCCCTGTTTTCACCCGGAGAGCAGATGACGTGCCGAAGTGGGACGGCGGGTGGGCGACAGCCAGTTCGAACCCTTACGATTCTCTGTTGTGTCCAAACTGACCGACGTGCCCAAGCGGATCCTCATCGGGCGTGCATTGCGCAGCGACCGGCTGGGGGAAACGCTTCTGCCGAAGCGCATCGCCCTCCCCGTCTTCGCATCCGACCCGCTCTCCTCCGTGGCGTACGCGCCCGGAGAAGTCCTGCTGGTCCTTTCCATCGCGGGCGTGTCGGCCTACCACTTCAGCCCCTGGATCGCGGTCGCGGTCGTCGTGCTGATGTTCACGGTGGTCGCCTCCTACCGCCAGAACGTGCACGCCTACCCGAGCGGCGGCGGCGACTACGAGGTCGCCACCACCAACCTCGGCCCGCGGGCCGGTCTCACCGTCGCCAGCGCGCTGCTCGTCGACTACGTCCTGACCGTCGCCGTCTCCATCGCCTCCGGCATCGAGAACCTCGGCTCGGCGGTGCCGTTCGTGGTGGAGCACAAGGTCTTCTGCGCGGTCGCCGTCATCGTGCTGCTCACGCTGATGAACCTGCGCGGGGTCAAGGAGTCCGGAAAGCTCTTCGCGATCCCGACGTACGTCTTCGTCGCCGGCGTCTTCATCATGATCGCCTGGGGTGCCTTCCGCGGGCTCGTGCTCGGCGAGACCATGCACGCGCCGACCGCCGACTACCACATCAAGGCCGAGCACCAGGGTCTCGCGGGCTTCGCCCTCGTCTTCCTGCTGCTGCGCGCCTTCTCGTCGGGCTGTGCGGCGCTCACCGGTGTCGAGGCCATCTCGAACGGCGTCCCCGCGTTCCGCAAGCCGAAGTCGAAGAACGCCGCGAGCACGCTGGCCGCGATGGGCCTGCTCGCCGTCACCATGTTCTGCGGCATCATCGCCCTGGCCATGACCACCAAGGTGCGCATGGCCGAGAACCCCGCCACGGACCTGATCCACAACGGTGTGGCCGTCGGCACCGGCTACGTCCAGAACCCGGTGATCTCCCAGGTCGCCGAGGCCGTGTTCGGCAAGGGCAGCTTCCTGTTCATCCTGCTGGCCGCCGCCACCGCCCTCGTCCTGTTCCTGGCCGCGAACACCGCGTACAACGGCTTCCCGCTCCTCGGTTCGATCCTCGCCCAGGACCGCTACCTGCCGCGCCAGTTGCACACGCGCGGCGACCGCCTGGCCTTCTCGAACGGCATCGTGCTCCTGGCCGGCGCCGCGAGCATGCTCGTCATCATCTACGGGGCCGACTCGACACGCCTGATCCAGCTCTACATCGTCGGCGTGTTCGTCTCCTTCACTCTCAGCCAGACCGGCATGGTCCGCCACTGGAACCGCCATCTGGCCAGTGAGACCGACCCGGCGAAGCGCACCCACATGATCCGCTCCCGCGCGATCAACGCCTTCGGCGCCTTCTTCACCGGGCTGGTCCTGGTCGTCGTCCTCGTCACCAAGTTCACGCACGGCGCCTGGGTCGCCCTGCTCGGCATGGTGATCTTCTACGCGACGATGACCGCGATCCGTAAGCACTACGACCGCGTCGCGGAGGAGCTGGCCGCCCCCGAGGGGCCGACCGACGACAGCGTCCGCCCCTCCCGCGTCCACTCCGTCGTCCTGGTCTCCAAGATCCACCGGCCGGCGCTGCGCGCCCTCGCCTACGCCAAGCTGCTGCGCTCCGACACCCTCGAAGCGCTCAGCGTGAATGTGGACCCGGCCGAGACCAAGACCCTGCGCGACGAGTGGGAGCGGCGCGGCATCGACGTACCGCTGAAGGTCCTCGACTCGCCCTACCGCGAGATCACCCGTCCGGTCATCGAGTACGTGAAGGGTCTGCGCAAGGAGTCGCCGCGCGACGCGGTCTCCGTGATCATCCCCGAGTACGTGGTCGGCCACTGGTACGAGCACCTGCTGCACAACCAGAGCGCCCTGCGCCTCAAGGGCCGCCTGCTCTTCACGCCGGGCGTCATGGTCACCTCCGTGCCCTACCAGCTCGAGTCGTCCGAGGCCGCCAAGCTGCGCGCCCGCAAGCGCCAGGACTGGAACGCGCCGGGCGCGGTCCGCCGGGGCCCGGCCCAGGTGCGGCCCAAGGAGCCCACCCAGAAGAGCTGACGGGGCGGTGTGCGGGTCGCGCGCCCACCGACGAGGATGGGAAGCGCGGCGCGAGCACGTCGACCGAGACGGCAAGGGCGGCGCCGGCTCACGGACGAGGCGGGAAGCGGTGCGGTGAGCACGTAGACTGGACGGCTGTTGTCCGGCCGCGTTGTCCGGCCGTTTCCCCCCTCTCATCTGGAGTCACCCCACCATGCAGGCAGAACCGAAGAAGTCGCTGGTGGGGGACGAGTACGAGGTCGAGATCGGCCCCGTGGCCCACGGCGGGCACTGCATCGCCCGTACGGACGAGGGCCAGGTCCTCTTCGTCCGGCACGCGCTGCCCGGTGAGCGGGTCGTCGCCCGGGTGACCGAGGGCGAGGAGGGCGCGCGGTTCCTGCGCGCCGACGCCGTGCGGATCATCGACGCCTCCAAGGACCGTGTCGAGGCGCCCTGCCCGTACGCGGGACCCGGGCGCTGCGGCGGCTGCGACTGGCAGCACGCCAAGCCCGGCGCGCAGCGCCGCCTCAAGGGCGAGGTCATCGCCGAGCAGTTGCAGCGCCTCGCGGGCCTCACGCCCGAGGAGGCCGGCTGGGACGGCACGGTGATGCCCGCCGAGGGCGACAAGCTGCCCGCCGGCGAGGTGCCGCAGTGGCGCACCCGCGTCCAGTACGCCGTCGACGCGGACGGCAACGCCGGACTGCGCCGCCACCGCTCGCACGAGGTCGAGCCCATCGAGCGCTGCATGATCGCCGCCCCGGGGGTCACCGAACTCGGCATCGAGGAGCGCGACTGGTCCGGGATGGAGGCCGTCGAGGCGATCGCCGCCACCGGCTCCCAGGACCGCATGGTGATCCTGGAACCGCGACCCGGCGCCCGCCTTCCCCTCGTCGAGCTCGACAAGCCGGTCTCCGTGATGCGGGTCGCCGAACAGGACGGCGGCATCCACCGCGTCCACGGCCGCGCCTTCGTGCGCGAGCGCGCCGACGGCCGCACCCACCGGGTCGGCAGCGGCGGCTTCTGGCAGGTCCACCCGATGGCCGCCGACACCCTCGTCAAGGCCGTCATGCAGGGCCTGCTGCCCCGCAAGGGCGACATGGCCCTGGACCTCTACTGCGGCGTCGGCCTCTTCGCGGGAGCCCTCGCGGACCGCATCGGCGACCAGGGCGCGGTCCTCGGCATCGAGTCGGGCAAGCGCGCCGTGGAGGACGCCCGGCACAACCTCGCCGCCTTCGACCGCGTCCGCATCGAACAGGGCAAGGTCGAGGCGATCCTGCCGCGCACCGGCATCACCGAGGTCGACATCATCGTCCTCGACCCGCCCCGGGCGGGCGCCGGCAAGAAGACGGTCGAACACCTGTCGTCCCTGGGCGCACGGAAGATCGCCTACGTCGCCTGCGACCCGGCGGCCCTCGCCCGCGACCTCGCGTACTTCCGCGACGGCGGCTACAAGGTGCGGACACTTCGGGCGTTCGATCTCTTCCCGATGACGCATCACGTGGAGTGTGTGGCGATTCTGGAGCCTGCCTCCAAGGGCTCCTGAACCGCGGTTTTGTGCGTCCTTACCCTGCGCGGCGTGGGCGTAGGAATGCGCTGGCCGGAGGGTCTGCGGCGGGACGCGGCGGAGGAGAGCGAGCGGATCCGGGAGCCGGGGATGAAGCTCGAGGTCCTCGAGCCGCGCCCGGCCCTCCGGGTGAAGTGACCGAAACGGACCTGGCTGGTTCACCGGAGGTCTGGCTTCTCCGGATCCGCTCCGGCCGACGCGACTCGGTGAACACAGTCGCGCATTTCATGACCGGACTGAGGACGCGCCGACGGGGCGGGGGCTGGCCCGCCCTGTCGAACAGCCTGCGTTCACGGAGACTTCACGGCCGGCGTCCCGGACCAGGTGCGCTGGGACTACGTGACAGAGAATGCCACCGGTGACGGCAATCCGTATCCGGTCGGCGTCACCGACCTGTTCTCGCGCGGCCTGCTCGGCTACCTGTTGGGTGCACATCGACAGCCATCGGCGTGCGCAGGGGCGGCGCCAAATGTCTCGGGGAGGCTGCCGGCCTTCCAATAGCCGTCGAGGATCTTGAGCAGACGCTCGGTGTCGCGGGAGATCTCGGCGATGCGGTCGCCGTATTCATCGAGGAGCGGGTCGCTCTCCACATCTTGCGGTCGGCGCCGCAGAAGGACGACGAGTGGGCGTGGCAGTTTGCCGTACCAGAGGGCGCCGGTCGTAGGTGCGGAGCATGGGTCGAGGACCTGAGGACCCCTCTGGGGAATTGGGGCGGGCGCCGAGCGGGAAGGCCGCGGTGAGAGGTGATCCCGGCCGACCCGTCGGTGATTCAGCGTCGCTGACGCGGAGTCACACGGCGCTCCGGCAAGGTGTCAGCCGCTGCCGGAGATCTTGCGCCACATCGTCCGACCGAAGTCCCTGAGCGTCTCCTCGGTTCCCGTGTCGCCGAGAAACGGCGTGCGATTCTGACGGCAGGTCTCGCGGAGCATCCGCTGAGCGGGCCTCCGGTGGCACTACGTCATTTCACGTCGGGCCAGCGCCTTCGGACTTCCGACCGGACGGCGTCGATGAACTGGACAGGCGGTCCGTAGAGGTGTCGAAGCCGTCCTCCAGCCAGCCGATGGTGAGGCCCTCGGGCTTTGCGTGGTAATCGAAGTCGTAGAGCGAGAAATCCGCGCAGTAGGTCATGTCGATTCTCGATTGAGGCCGGGCGCCGCGTCGAAGCCACGTCGCCGCGTTCGGCGCGGTGCCCGGCCGGGTCATCTCAGTGCTGGATTGCTCGGCACGTTGTCATGGCAGTCCTCGTCTTCGACGATGGACCAGCCCCTTGCCGTCATGCGGCTTCGCAAGTCTTCAATCCTTCGTCGTGCAGGCTTGCCGCCTGTGCAGGCATCGGCTGCCTCGTTTCGGGCGACGTGCGGATCCAGGCCGAAGGCAGCGTGCACGGCCACTCCCAGATTCCTTTCCGACAGCACGTCGGAAAGGATCACCAGGAGGGGGTAGTAGTCAGCGTCGTCCACCCCGCCGGGAAAGACCTCGACGAGTTCTCGCACGACCTCCGCCAACTCGGGGTTGTCCTCCAACATTATTTCCCCTTCCAGAAATAATCTGACTCGGGTTCCTGGCAAGCGGTCGGCACCCTTATTGCTGTGTCCGGGCACGTTCAAGGGCACTGATGCTCACGTGGCGCTCGCCCCCTAGCGACGGCGCGTGGCTGCGCGAACGCCGGGAGCCTCGCCGGACGCGATCAAGCACATCGAAGTCGGTGCGAATGGCACTCGTGATTCCCCGGTGCGGTCGGTCTAGCGGTTGATGGCCTGGATCTCCTGGACGTTCATGTCCTGGGTGGTCTCGAACGTGCCGTCCGGGAGGTCTCCGTTCGCTCCGCCGCTTCCCTGCCAGGAGATCTGCCAGGTGATGGACGCGCTCAGTCGGTAGGGCTTCCCGTCCGTGGCACGCAGGTAGGTGATGCCGCACGGTGGGGTCCTGCCGGCGTCGCCCTTGGTGTACGCGGTGCCGATGGAGCCGTCGTCGTTGATCGCGCAGTCGCCGGAGGCGGGGTAGGTCTCGGCGTCGTCCGAGCCCGGGTTCAGGTGCAGGGCGACCGGCTTGGCCGTCGTCTCCGCCCACACTCCCGCGGCCGCCAGTTCGGCGCGGACCTTGACCTCCTTGAAGGTGCCCTTGTCCAGCCACACCCAGGTCGGCACGTTGACCGTGGACTTGGCGGCCGGCTTCACCTCGATCTCGGTCTCGGGAACCTTGATCCTGTTGTAGGCGTAGGCGGCGAGGATGTCGGGGGTGGGGGCGTGCTTGTTCGCCGGGAGCGTTCTGGCGTTCTGCCAGAACAGGGTGTCCTCGCAGTCGTAGGACTCGGGGTCGTTCGCCCTGTCGGCATTGATCACCCCGCGCCAGAACATGCCGTCCTTGCCGAGGTTGTAGTTCTCGTAGCCGTCACCGCTGCCGTTCTCCGCCTTGCCCTTCTCGTAGTGGTTGACCATCAGGTCCTCGCCCCAGCTGAGTGTGGGCGTGACGGGCACCAGGTCCGTGTTGGGGTTCTTCTTGAGGCGGTCCACCGCCGCCTTGAGTGCCTGCGGTGTGGCCACCGGTTCGTACCAGCACGCCGGGGGCTTCCAGTTGGGGTCCACAGGAGCGAGTGCCTTGGGCGAGGTGCCTGTGGTGCTGCTGTTCGACTGTGTGACCTTGATCTGGGTGGCCGTGGCCTTGGCTCTCAGCGTGTTGCCGGATACGCCGCCGGAAGGTGTCGAGGAAGGAGGCTTGTTGTCCTGATCTCCGATGGCGCCGTAAGCCGCTGTCGAGGAGATGACCACCGCGTAGACCGACGTGGCCAACAGCGCGCACGATTTCGCTGCGAAGCTCATCAGCCGCAGGCTCCCGGAACCACCGTCGAGGACGTGGTCTTCCAAACGCCTTGGGGGTTCTTGTCCAGTCTGTTGCGGTACTGGAGTACGTTCTCGGGCTTGTCGGCGGTGGTGGTGATCTTCGCGGTTTTGCGGTTCTTAGTGGAAGCCTTGCGCTCGTCGACGCAGTAGAAGAGCACGCCCGAGCCGGTGTCGTTGATGTGGACCTGGGGGTCGAAGGCTGTGACGCTGCCGATCAGACTCTCGTCGTCGTCGACGAACTGCTTGATCCACTTATGGGCTGTGGTCAAGGTGGCATCCGAGTTGTAGAACGCCACCGCGTCGGAATCCAGATCCGCCTCGATGACCGCGGCGTACTCCGACCGCAGTTCCTCCCGGCCGTCGTCCAAGATCGCCTGGAGCTTCGGGTCGCTGTTGGTCCAGCCTTCGAAGTTCGCCTGGAAGTCCTTGGAGAGCGTGATCTTCGGTCGCCCGGCTGCGTCCTGCGAGGCCGGAGCCGACGGGCTTGCCGAGGTCTTCTCGCTGCCGGCGTCCGCTCCCTTGATCTTGTCCGAGGACGAGTCGTCGCCCCCTCCCGAGCCACAGGCGGTCAGCAGCAGGGCTGCGGATACGGTGAGCGCGGCTATGGCGAGCCTGGCGGGGCGGTTCACTCGGGACTCCTGTTGAGGTGGGGGGTTGCTCAAGCGAACCAACGCTATCCCTGGGGCATGTCGTGACACCAGTTGACATTCCGTCAAGTCAGTACAACTGGTGCTCACCCAGGGGGGTTTAGCCGATCGTGCCCTACGCTCGCATGGGCCACCGATCGGCGGCTCGAAGGGGAGACGGACGCATGACACAGCGGCGTGTCGTTGTCGGCCGCGGTCAGGAGTCCTGCCGGAGGTTCGCCGAGGCGTTGCGGACGCTACGGGCCTCTGGGAGCGGGCTGATCCCTCTCGCGGGGAGACCGGACGGCCGTCCTGACAAGGTTCCCGCGGTGCTCATCGGCGCCCCGCTGTCGGCCGCGGTCAATCCACGAAGTCCACCCCGTTCCGAGCTGCCGAGTTCATTTCCGAGACCCTCGTATGCTGGGCGTGTGAGGCGGACTTCTTTTGCTAACTGGCCCTGTTCCATCGCGCGCACGATGGATCTTCTCGGTGACTGGTGGACGCCCCTGGTGCTGCGGGAGGCGTTCTACGGGATCAAGCGGTTCGACGCGTTCCAGCAGGAGCTCGGCATCGCGCGCAACACCCTGACCGACCGGCTCCGGCGGCTGGTCGACGAGGGGCTCATGGAGAAGCGGGCCTATCAGACGGACCCGGTGCGCTACGACTACGTACTCACCGAGATGGGCCGGGACTTCTTCGGGGTGCTGGCCGCCATGAACAGTTGGGGCAACCGCTGGCTCAGCGGTGAGCAGGGTCCGCCGGTCGTCTTCCACCACGAACGCTGCGGGCACCAGGCCGAGGCCGCCGTCGTGTGCGCCGAGTGCGGTGAGCCGATGACGGCCGAGGACACCCGTCCGCGACTCGGCCCCGGCTATCCGCCGCACCTCGCCGAACGGCCCGACATCCAGAGGCGGTTCACGGACTGACCGCGTCGCGGCTTCTGCGATTGTTTTCGTACCCCCTCCCCGCTCTCCGAGCTCGTTCTGCTTCCCGCTTCCGGTCCCGTGCCGGGAGCGGTTTTCCTTGACAGGTAAGTCTATCTACGCAACTCTCAAGCTCAGAGCCCTGGGAGAGGTGGAATCCTGGGGGACGAGAGGAAGGCCGGAGACTCATGGAGTGGACGGGTGCCCGCTACGCGGACCAGCCGACCGTCGATGTGCGGACACGGATCGACGCTCCACCGCGACGGGTGTGGGACCTCGTCTCCGACATCCGGCTGATGCCGGATCTGAGCGCGGAGCTCCAGTCGGCCGAGTGGCTCGACGGCGTGACGGCGCCGCGCGTCGGCGCCCGCTTCGTGGGGCGCAGCAGGCACGAGTCGCTGGGGGAGTGGGAGACCACCTCGTACGTCGTGGAGTGCGAGCCCTTCCGGGCCTTCGCCTGGGCCGTGTCGGACCCCGAACACCCCAGCGCCGTATGGCGGTTCGCCCTGGAGGAGGCCGACGGCGGTACGGAGCTGACCCAGTGGATGCGGATGGGGCCGGGCCGTTCGGGGCTGTCCTTCGCGATCGACCGGATGCCGGAGAAGGAGGAGAAGATCGTGTTCGTGCGGATGCGGGAGTTCGAGCGGAGCATGACGGACACCGTCGCGGCGATCAGGAAGCTGGCCGAGAGCGCGGAAGGGGCGGGTGCGTGATGCGTACCTCCACGACGATCGAGGCGTCGACGGGCGACTGGCGGGAGACCGTCGACTTCGTGGTCGAGGCCGAGAAGCTCGGCATGGACATCTGCTGGGTCGCGGAGGCCTGGGGCTCCGAAGCCCCTTCTCCGCTGGGCTACTTGGCGGCGAGGACCGAGCGGCTGCTGCTCGGCTCCGGGATCATCCAGCTCGGGACCCGCACCCCGACGGCCATCGCCCGTGCCGCGATCACGCTCTCCAACCTCTCCGAAGGGCGCTTCCTCCTCGGCCTCGGGCCCTCCGGGCCCCAGGTGATCGAGGGGCTGCACGGAGTGCCGTTCGCGCGCCCGCTGTCCCGGATGCGGGAAACCGTGGAGATCGTCCGGCAGGCGGTCGTCGGGGAGAAACTCGCTTACGAGGGACGGGAGTTCACGATCCCGCTGCCGGGCGGCGAGGCGCGGCCCATGCGGATGTCCATGCGGGCCGAGCACGACCTGCCCGTATATCTCGCCACGCTCTCGCCGAAGATGCTGCACCTGACGGGTGAGATCGCCGACGGCTGGCTGGGCACCAGCTTCGTGCCCGAGGGCGCCAAGGAGGCCTACTTCGACCACCTGGACGCGGGCCTCGCCGCGTCCGGCCGCGGCCGTGCCGACCTCGACATCTGCCAGGGCGCCGAAGTGGCCTTCGCGGAGGACGAGGACGCGCTGCGCGCCATGGTCGCGGGCCGGAAGAAGGAACTCGCCTTCAGCCTCGGCGGAATGGGCTCCGCCACCACCAACTTCTACAACGCCGCCTACAGCAGGCAGGGCTGGGCGGAGATCGCCGCCGAGATCCACGCGCGCTGGCAGGCCGGGGACCGGGACGGCGCCGCCGGGCTGGTGACCGACGAGATGGTCCTCGGCACCACCCTGATCGGCACCGAGGACATGGTCCGCGAGCGGCTCCGTGTCTGGCGCGCCGCGGGAGTCGACACCGTCCGCTTCTACCCCGCCGGGGCGACCCTGGACGAACGGCTCACCACGCTGGGGCGCGCGCTGGATCTCGTGGCGGAGCAGAAGGGGACGCCCGCCGAGTAGCTCGCCGGGTTCCGCCCCGGGCCGGCGTGCGGCCGACCGCCGTCGAGACCATCACCCGATCAGGGGAACCCCCGTGGCGGGGGAGGCGTGGCGGGCGGACGCTCGAACTCCCCGGTGCTTCCGGCACCGGGGACGGCCGGCGGCCGACAGCGCAGCGAGGTGGTCGAGCATGAGCCAGGATTCTTCGGTGCCTCCGGGCCCCCCGCCCGGTGGCGGCACGGGATCCCAGCCCAGCGGCGGAGACATGCCGCTGTGGGGAGACCAGTGGTCCGGGGCCGCTCCCGCCGCGGGAGGCATGGGACCGCCGCCCTCCGGCAGCAGTGGCTGGGCGGCGGGCGGAGTCACCTTCGCGGGTGTCCTCATGCTGGTGAACGGCGGGCTCAACATCCTCCAGGGCATCTCCGCGATCGCCAAGGACGACGTCTACACGCGCGTGAACGACTACGTCTACCGGATCAACCTCACCGGCTGGGGCTGGATCCTGCTGATCCTCGGCGCGATCGCCGCCGTCACCGGCTGGGGGATCCTCAAGGACGCCGCGTGGGCCCGGGTCACCGGCATCGTGCTGGCCTCGCTGAGCATGCTCTTCCAGTTCATGTTCCTGCCGTACGCGCCGATCTGGTCGGTCATCCTGCTGGCCATCGACGTCTTCGTCATCTGGGCACTGGCCACGTACCGGCCCGACCGCCGACAGCCGCGCTGACGCGGCCCCCTCCGCCGAGTGGAGCGAGACACGCCATGGATGACGTCACCGACCGGACGCGAGCGGGTCTGCCCGCGCGCGGCGCCGCGGGCACCGACGACGATCCGGAGACGACGTGAGCACCGGAGACGTGAGCGGCGCCGCCAACGGTGCCGGGGCGAACAGCGCCGGTGCCGGTGGTGGCGCGGACGCGCGCGAACTGGCCGAACTGCGGGCCCGTGTCGCCGAACTGGAGAAGCGTCCGCCGAGAGTCGAGCACCACCGCGTCCGGTCGACCTTCGCGGTCGTACTGATCCTCCTCGCGGCCCTGCTCACCCCGCTGAGCGCCGTCGCGGCCTGGTCGAGCGATCTGATCGGCAACACCGACCGCTACGTCGCCACCATGGAGCCGCTCGCCTCCGACAAGGACGTCCAGGACGCCGTCGCCAACCGGGTGACCAAAGCGGTGATGCAGCACGTCGACGTCAAGACACTGCTCGAATCCGCCGCCCCGGCGGACCGGCCCGAACTGACCAAGGCGATCGGCCCGCTGAGCGGTCCGATCACCAGCGGCCTCACCGATTTCGTGCACACGGTGGCCCTGAAGTTCGTCAGCAGCGACGCGTTCGCCACCCTGTGGACCCAGCTGAACCGACGAGCCCACGCCGCCGTCGACAAGGCGTTGACCGGAAAGGGCGGCGGCGCGGTGAAGCTCACCAACGACGCCGTCGTCATCGACCTCGCCCCCGTCATCGACCAGGTCAAGCAGGCCCTCGTCGACCAGGGGCTCAGCATCGCCGCGAAGATCCCCCAGGTGCACACCAACTTCACGGTGATGACCTCCGACTCCATCGGCAAGGCCAAGAAGATCTACCGGCTGCTCCAACTGGTCGGGTTCTGGCTGCCGGTCCTGACGCTGCTGCTGGCGGCGGCCGGTGTGCTGCTCGCCGTCCGCAGGCGCCGCGCCCTCGTCACGGCGGCGCTCCTGGTGGCGGCCGGGGCAGCGGTCCTCGGCATCGCCCTGTGGATCTTCCGGGAGATCTATCTCGACGGTCTGCCGTCGGACGTGTCCCAGCCCGCCGCCGAGTCGGTCTTCGACACCCTGGTGCGCTATCTGCGGACGTCGGTACGCCTCGTGATCACCCTCGGCATCATCGTGGCGCTGGCGGCCTGGCTGACCGGCAGCGGCCGGGCGGCCTCGCGGGTCCTCGCCGGCTGGAGGGGCGGCATCGGTGCCGTGCGTACGTCGACCGGGGCCGAACTGGGCGCGGTCGGCGCGTGGGTGCACCGCGCCAAGACCTGGCTCGTCTGGACCGTCGTCGCGGTCGCCGCCGCCATCCTGCTCGTCTGGAACTACCCCACGGCCGCCGTCACCATCTGGATCGCCGTACTGGCCCTGCTGGCCCTGGCGATCGTCGAGTTCCTCGACGACGACGGCACCCCGCACCTGCTCGGCTCCGGGGGCGGTCCTGTCACGGGACCGCCCGAGGCCAAGAGCCCGGCCTGATCCTCCGGCGCCGAAAAGCACCTGACAGAGCGTCGGCGCCGGGCTACGCTCGCCCCGATGATGACTTCCTCCCTGATCAGATGGGGGGACCCGTCCGCGCAAGGTGAGTGCTGATGCTCACTTCGACCGCGTACGAGGATTCCCTCCGCTCCTTCTGGCCGCGCGTGCGTGACTTCGCCGTGCCGCCCACCATGATCGAGACCGCGACCGTCCGCCGCCGTCAGGGGGACTGGGCGGGGGCGTGTGCCGCCGCCGGTGTCGACATCGACTTCGATCTGCGTTCGCCGGCACGTACGCACGGCCGCGAACTGGCCTCCCGAATCCGCCATGATCTACGCCGGCTGGCTCCCGACCTGCTGCGCTGGCACATGTCGAGAGTCGCCCCCGACGGGCTGCTGCGTCCCGGCCTCACCATGACCCTGGCCCGGTACGACCGCCCCGCCGGGCGGGATGACGCCGATCCCGTACGGCCCGTGCACCTCGTGGTCCGTACGCCGCCGGCCTGGGCGGACGGCGGCCAGCGGATCAGCCTCGCGCTCTGGGACGGGGCTCCCGGCGCGTCCCGCGAGCGGTTCTCCTTGGACAGTGGCGCCCGCCGTCATCCACACCCCCGTCCCAGTCGCCGGTACCGCCTGGATCTGCACCGACACCTGTGGGACACCCGCAGGACCGACGAGCTGCGGGTCCGTTCCGGGGCCGACCTGCCGACGGGCGACGACCGTTCGGGGGGAGGGGATCCGCCGGTACCGGTGCCCCGGGATCTCGGCTGCGCCGTCGGCAGGTGGGCGGACGAGGCGGCGATCGTGCTGCGCGACGAGGGGCGTACGACCGGCACGGTCGCCGTGCGGCTCTGGACGGGCCGGTGGCTGCTCCTGGACGTGGCGGCGGACCCGGCAGGCGTCGGGCCGCCCACCCTGCGGATCACCGAAGCGCCCGCCGGCTGGAGCGGCGGTGATCTCACGGTGCCGGTCCTGCCCGACGCCGCGACCTGGGTGCTGCCCGACCTGGCACTGATCCGCGCCGGAGCCGTCGACCCCGAGCGACTGCATCCGCTGGTCGCCTCGGCGTTGGTACCGGGACACAGCCCGTCCGGAGCCGACCGGACCGTGGCGCTTTCCGGCGCCGACGGGAACGCGGCACGTTCGGGAGTCGACCGGATCGTGGCAGCTTCCGGAGCCGGCGGGAACGCGGGGCGTTCGGGAGTCGACCGGATCGTGGCAGCTTCCGGAGTCGGCGGGACCGTGTCACCTTCCGGAGGCGATGGGAACGCGGACGCCTCCGGAGGCGATGGGCACGCGGCGCCGTCCGGAGCCGACCGGAACGCGGTCCCCGTGGGGTCCGGCGGGTACGCGGTTTCCTCCGGAGCCGGTGGGCGCGCCCCTTCGGGGCCCGGCGCGCACCTGGCGGCGGGAGCGACGCGCCTCGTGGAATGCCGGGGAGCCCGGCACCGGATCGGCCTGGTCGACGGCGTGCTCGCGCCGCTCGACCACGATCCGGCCGAGATCCGCAGGGAAGAGCTGCTGCTCGCCCTCACCGGCACACCGCTTCCCTGCCTCCGGGCCATCGACGAGGCACACCGGCAGCCTGAGTGTCTCCACGGCGTCCGCGAACGGCTGCGCCACGGCGACACCGCCGGTGCGCTGGCCGTCGTCGAGGGACTGCTGGGCCCCGACGCGGTGCTGCGCGGCGGCGCCCTGCGGGACGAACTCCGGGCAGCCGCGCGGCGACGCCTCACCTACGGACTGTTCAGAGCCGGGCTGACCCGGCCCGGACCCGCCGGACTCGCTCCAGGGCCCGTCCGGCCCGCCGGCCATCGCTCCCACCCGCGTGACACGACCGGCCGCTGACCGCTCCTCCACCACTCACCCAGAGCCAGTTGACCGCCCCCGGGATCAAATCCCGTGCCAGGGCGGCTCGTTCACGAACCCAAAGGTGATCAAATATGCCCATAAGTACCCTGTTCGTCGAAGCCGAGGCCCACACCCACGACGAAGCCGACGCCCTCGCGGCCCCGGCCGACCCCACCCAACTCGACGTGGCCGACGCCCTGTCGGCCCTGCTCCGCGTCACCGGTACCGAGCCGCGCCCCGACAGCCAGCTCGAAGCGCTGACCCTTGCCGTCGCCGCCGATCTGCCCGTACTCCTGTGGGGTGAACCGGGGATCGGCAAGACCGCAGCCCTGACCCAGCTCGCCGAGACCCTGGACCTGCCCCTGACCACCGTGATCGCCAGTGTCCACGAACCCTCCGACTTCTCGGGACTGCCCCTCCTCGGCGACGACCCCGCCGAGCAGGGCGTGCCCATGGCCCCGCCGGACTGGGCGGTGCGGCTCGTACGGGCCGGCCGCGGACTGCTGTTCCTGGACGAACTGTCCACCGCGCCCCCGGCCGTTCAGGCCGCGCTGCTCCGCCTCGTCCTGGAGCGGCGCATCGGAGCCCTTCAACTGCCGCCCGGAGTACGGATCGTGGCCGCCGCGAACCCGCGCTCCTCGGCGGCCGACGGCTGGGAACTGAGCCCGCCGCTGGCCAACCGGTTCGTCCATCTCCAGTGGGCCCATGACCACGAGGTCGTCGTACGGGGGCTCGGTGGCACCTGGCCGCGGGCGAACCTGCCACGGCTCGACCCCCAACGGCTCCCGGAGGCAGTGGACTTCGCCCGGCGCGCGGTGTGCGGGCTCCTCGCCGCCCGCCCCGCACTCGTCCACCGGCTGCCCAGCGGCGAGACCCGGCGCGGCGGTGCCTGGCCCTCACCCCGGAGCTGGGAGACGACCGTGCGGCTCGTCGCCTTCGCGCACGCCGCCGGTTCCTCCCGGGACGTGCTCTCCCTGCTGGTCAGGGGCGCCGTGGGCGACGGCCCCGGACTGGAACTGCTGGCGAGCGTCGACCGCATGGACCTGCCCCACCCCGAGACCTTGCTCGCCGACCCGGCGGCCGCCGTCCTGCCCGAGCGGGGGGACCTGCGCCAGGCCGTCCTCGACGGCGTGGTCGCCGCGGTCCGCAAGCGGCCCGACCGGACCCGCTGGGACGCCGCCTGGGCGCTGCTCGTACGAGCCCTGGACACCGGTGCCCCGGACCTGGTGGTCGTTCCCGCGACGACCCTCGCGACGCTGCGCCAGGAGGACTGGGACGTCCCCGCGTCCATCGAGCGGCTCGCCGGGGCGGTGGCCCTCTCCCGACGCGCGGACGACGCGGCGGCCCGTGTCGCGGTCGCCGCCGAGGCGCGCCGATGACCGCCACCGTGCCCGGGGCTCTGGACCTCGACAAGCTCTACGCCGCCCGGCTGCACGCGGCGCGGGCCCGGCCCTACCTGGCGACGGCGCTGTTCGCCCTCAACACCGTCGAGTCGAGGTGGGTGCCGACGATGGCCGTCGACCGGCACTGGCGGTGCTACGTCTCGCCCGGCTTCGTGGACCGCACCCCCGTCGAGGATCTGGCCGGTGTCTGGGTGCACGAGGTGTCGCACCTGCTGCGCGACCACCACGGGCGCAGCGAGCGGTTCGCCCGCGAACACGGGCTCACCGGTCCGGCGGAACGGCTGCGGATGAACATCGCCGCCGACTGCGAGATCAACGACGACGCGTTCGGGGACGGGCTCGTCAGGCCCGAGGGCGCCGTCACCCCGCAGTTCCTGAACCTGCCCGCGGGTGAGCTGATGGAGGACTATCTGCGTCAGTTCCGGCTCGGGCCGCGTACGCAGAGTCTCGCCTGGCTGGACTGCGGCAGTGGCGCCGACGGACGCGAACGGGAGTGGGACCTCGGGCCGGACGGCGCGCACGGGCTCAGCGCGCAGGAACGCGACGCGGTCCGCTTCCGGGTCGCGCAGGGCATCAAGGCGCGGCCCGGGCGGAGTCCTGCGGGATGGGAACGGTGGGCGGAGAAGGCCTTCCACCAGCCGCAGCCGTGGCGGGAGTTGCTGGGGGCCGCCGTGCGCTCCGCGGCCTCGGGGCCCGGTGCGGGGGAGGACTACACCTACGGCCGGCCGTCGCGCCGGTCGGCCTCGGTGCCCGGTGTCGTCCTGCCGACTCTGCGCCGCAGACCGCCGAGGGTGTCGGTCGTCATCGACACCTCCGGGTCGGTCAGCGACGCCGAGCTGGGCGGCGCCCTTCTGGAGGTCTCCGCGATCTCCCGTGCCGTGGGCGGCCGCCGTGACCTGGTCACCGTGGTCTCGTGCGACGCTGCGGCGGGGGTCGCGCACCCGCTGTGCCGGGCCGAGGGGATTCCGCTCCTGGGCGGCGGCGGTACGGATCTGCGCTCGGGTTTCACCGCGGCGCTACGGGCCCGGCCACGCCCCGATGTCGTCGTGGTCCTGACCGACGGGCAGACCCCGTGGCCGGATGCGCGGCCCCCGTGCCGGACGGTCGTCGGCCTCTTCCCGCGCGGGGACGGCTCCTGGGACGAGGACGATCCCGACTACGTACCCGACGCGCCGCCCGCCTGGGCCCGCGTGGTCGAGATCGGCTAGGGCCCGTGCACCAACTCACGCCGGACAGACGGGAAATGGCGGACAGGTTCTAGGTCGCGTCCGCCAAGTGTCGCCGGGCAGGGGAGACTTCACGGATACTCCGTAGGGCCTGACCGGGCGTGATCCGACGCCCCTCACACGCTGTACCCGCCGTCCACCCCCAGCGCCTGCCCGGTGATGAAGCCCGCGCTGTCCGAGGCCAGGAACGCGACGGCCTCGGCGACGTCCCGCGCGGTGCCGAAGCGGCGCAGTGGGGTGTTGCGGCGGGTGATCTCCAGTGCCGTGTCGTCGAGTTCACCGGAATCGATCAGCCGGGCCGCGATGCCGTCGGTCAGCATGCCGGGTCCGACGCAGTTCACCCGGATGCCGTAGCGCCCTTCCTCGGCGGCCAGGGCGCGGGCGACCGCCTCGACCGCCCCCTTGGGCCCCGAGGAGAGCCCGTCGCGCACCGGATACCGGCGGGTGGCCACGGTGGTGACGGCGACGACACTGCCCCGGCTCTCCCTCAGCAGCGGCAGCGCGGGATGCACCAGGTTGAAGAACGCGCCCGCGTCCACGTCGAGTTGGGCACGGAACTCGCTCGGCGTGACCCTGCTCAGGTGCACCATCGGCACGTGCGGGCCCGCCGCGTGGACGAGAGTGTGCAGTCCGCCGAGCGCGGCGGCCGTCTCGTTCACGGCGGCGGCGACGGCCCGCTCCTCGCCCAAGTCGAGCCGCAGAGCGCGTACTCGGCGCCCCTGTTCCGCGAACTCCTCCGCCGTCTCGGCGGCGAGCGCGTCGGCGGCCGCCCCTCTGGAGCGATACGTGAACACGACGTCGCTGCCCCGCTCGGCGAGTATCCGCACGACCGCCGCGCCGATGCCGCCGGTGCCGCCGGTGACGAACGCGACCCCTTTCCGGTGCGCGAAGTCCGGGCGACGCGCGAGATCCGACGGTTCCGGCATGGGCTTCACCGTCCCAGGGAGTCGGGAGTCGGGAGACAGGCCATTCCAGCACGTCCGTCCCGCCGGCACCAGAAGGCGGACGGGAGCGGGGGCGGACGGGGCCGGGGAGGCAAACGGGGCGCGGGCTCAGGGCCGGGTCGTCGGCAGATGGAGGTCCGTGCTCGACAGGGTCATCGGCGACGCCGAGACGGCTCGCAGACGGATGCGGACGCCGGCTCGTGGGAGCGTGAACCTGCCGTCGGGGGGCCGGAGTTCGTAGCGGCCGAAGGCGTGGCCGGCCAAGGTGGCGGGGCCGGAGGTCACCGACCAGTAGCGGCTCATGCCCTGGCCCGTGGTCAGCGTGAAGTGCGGACTCAGCGCCGCGGCACCGAGGTTGGTGACGCCGACCGTGAGTCCCGTCAGGGTGTGGGCGGCGCGGCGGGCCTCGGTGACCCGCATCCGCAGCGGCGGTGACCCGGTGGCCGCCAGGCCCACCACGATCGCCGACGGGGCCAGCAGCAGGACGACCGCGGCCACCCGGGCCCCGCGCCGGTGCGGACCGCGCAGGAAGGCGGGGCGGGGCTGCCACGCGGTGCGGAACGACTGCCAGGGCGCGGTGATCACGGCGGCCACCCACAGCGGTGTCATCAACAGGTAGTAGCCGTCCTGTGAACGGGTCGCCGCGTAGAACGCGCACCAGGGCAGCACCGTCGCCGCCGGCCCCAGCCGCCGTACGAACAGCACGAACAGTGCCAGCAGCCCCGCCGCGAGCAGCAGGCTCCCGTGCGCGTACCAGGCGATGCGGTCGCTGCCGTCGGTCAGATACAGCGAGATGCCGACCAGGCCCTGTCCGTGGACGTCCGCGTCCTGGGTGAGGGGCAGGGCGATCCCGGAGAACCAGGAGCGCGGCTCGCTCACGACGAAGTACGCGTTGATCAGCAGCCAGGTGGTGGCGGCGACGCCCGCGATCCGGCCCACCGCCAGCGCCGCCGGCCGCGCGCCCAGGTCGCCGCGGCGCAACGCGTACACCCCGGCCAGCAGGAACGGCGCGAGGAACCAGGGGAGTTGCTGTGCCGCGCAGGCCGCTCCGAGGCAGGCCGCCCGCACGAGGTCCGCCCGTCCTCCGCGGCCCGTCCGTGGCCATCCGATCACCACCGGGACGAGCAGGGCGCAGGCGAGGACCGCCGGATAGCCGAGCCGCGCGTACGTCGGCAGCAGACCGAAACCGAGACAGGCCAGGGTCGCGGCGGACCGCCACGGCACCGGCAGCATCCGCCACATGACGGCCGTGCCCGCGATCAGGGCCCCGGTGCCGACCATCGTGGCGGCGGCCGCACCATGTCCGACCCACAGCAGTGGCGCGGTGAGCAGGAGCGCGAGCGGCGGATAGCCGTACGTGTAGTCGTAGCCGCCGTTCATCGTCGCGGTGAGGGCGACGCCGTGGCCGAATAGCCGCGGCCAGGGACGGCCGTAGACCTGGTGCCCGGCGACGAACTCGTGGGCGGCGCGGGTGGTGAGGACCGACTCGTCGCTGCCCTGGTGGTTCATGATCAGCCCGCACACGACGAGCGTCACCGCGGTCACCAGGACGACGAGGTCGAGCCGCGCCAGCGAGCGGCCCCGGCGCACGACCAGGGTCAGTACGCCCGTCGCCAGGATCGAGGCGTAGCAGAGCGAGACGACCGCGGCCACGAGGAGCCGGTGGCTCGCGGCCTGCGCCCACAGCGGGCGCGTACCGATGAACAGGCTGATGTCGGCCAGGAGGGTCAGGGCGCGGTGCCATTGTGCGGGCGCCTCGTCCGGGTTCCATCGCGCGACCGGCCCGCCGGGCGAGGCCTTCGAAGGGGCCTGCCGGCGGACGGGCGCCGTCGTGATTTCTGCCGAGTACACGGCCCGATACGCTAATTCTCGCCGGTGAGCGGGGTGCGACGGGACGTGAAGAGTCCGGTGTGAGGCCAGTAAGAGCACGTCGGCCGGTGGCCGGGCGCGTCAGGCGTTGGACAGCGACACCTCGGTGGACTTGATCAGCGCGACCACCTCGGAACCCTCCGCGAGGCCCAGGTCCGCGACGGCGTCCTTGGTGATCGCGGAGGTCAGTTCGCCGCCCGCGACCCGGACCTTGACGCGGGCCATGGCGCCGCCGGAGGTGACGTCGGTGACCGTGCCCGGCAGTTGGTTGCGGATGCTCAGGCCGTCGACCGGGCCGGTCGCGAGGGAGACCTCCGTGGACTTGACCAGCGCCCGCACGGCGGAGCCGGACGTCAGACCGAGTTCCCGTACGGCCTCCAGGGTGACGGCCGCGGTGATCTCCTGTCCGGCGTCGAGCCGGACCTTCACCGTCGCCATCACCTCACCGGGGGTGACGGACGTGACGGTGCCGGGGAGTTGATTGCGGATGCTCAGGCTCATGCGGAGGCCTCGCTTGCCGGGCTGGGTGATGGATACGGGCGTATATGCGTAGCTTGCCGTACGCGCCGGTTCCCGTTCCGGGTCGCGGACCGTGTCGCTGTTGGGCCGAACGGGTGACCATGCGTAAGAATTGCCCGGTGCAGACAACGAGTGCGAGCCAGGACGGGGTGGATCGATGACCCGCCACGACGTCACCGATGAACAGTGGGAGGGGCTCGCCCAGGTCGTTCCGTTGCGCGGCCGGGACGCCTGGCCGTCGGCGGTCCGCCATCGGTCGATCCCCGAGGCCGAGACCGAGACGCGGCGCCGCTTCGTGGTCCTGCGGGTGAACGTCTTCGCGGACGCCCGCGACGTCGCCGAGACGCTCATGTCCGGCGTCCCGGTGCTCCTCGACCTGACCGGCGCGGAGACCGAAGTCGCCAAGAGGGTCCTGGACTTCAGTACGGGCGTGGTCTTCGGCCTGGCCAGCGGAATGCACCGGGTCGACCGGAACGTGTTCCTGCTGACGCCTCCGGGGACCGAGGTGCGGGGTCTGATGGAGGGGGTCGGCGTTCCCGGCCGCTGACGGTGCCCGGCCTCGAGTGCCTGGCCTCGATCGGGGGCCGCGTCCCCCGATCGTAGGAAGGTCCCCCGGGCGTAACGGTTCGCCCCGCCGCGGAGGCCTACCGTCCGCATATGACTCTGTCCTCGTCGGAAGTGCCCGTGGCGGTGAAGGCGCGCCCGGTCCGTCCGGGTGTCACCGAGCTGCGGCTCGCCGCCTTCGCCGCCCACCGCCGCGTCCGGTTCCCGCTCGGACCGTTCACCCTGGTCACCGGCCCCAGCGGCAGTGGCAAGACGGCCGCCCTGCGGGCCTACGAGGCGCTGGCGAGGCTGGGTTCCGGAGCCGGGCTGGCCGAGGTGTTCCCGGACCCGGTCGCCTGTGTGCCCGAGCGGTCCCGGCCCGACGCCCAGCTCCGCCGGGGCTTCCGCATCGGCTGCACGGTCGACGGACCCGAGGGGCCGGTCCGGCTCGACGTCGCCGTCCAGGCCGAACCCGAACTGCGCCTCGTGGGCGAGCGGTTGTCGGCGGGCGGGCGGACGCTGCTGGAGACGGCGCTGCGCGATCCGGGCCGCCGGTCCGTCCAGGCGGCCTGGTACACCGGCGGGTCCTCGGCGGTGACGCGGGTCCCGCTCCCCGACGACCGCCTCGGCACCGCGTTGCTGCCCCTGCGTGTCGCGGGCCGCACCGCCGGGGAGCGCCATGTCCTGGCCGCGGCCGAGCAGACGGTGCTCGCCCTGCGGTCCGTCTATGTCTGCGATCCGGACCCGGACTCCATGCGGGCCCCCGTTCCGCTCGGCCCGGGGCGGCTGCTGCGCGGCTGCGGCAACCTCGCCGAGGTGCTGCGGCGCACCCGGTCGGAGTGCGGCCACCGGTACGCCCACCTGGTCGCGGCGGTGCGCGCGGGATGCGCGGGCACGGTCACCGACGTCCTGGCCGACGTGCTCGGCGACGGCACGGTCCGTGCGCTCCTCGACCGCGGGGACGGCGTCCGTACGCCGCTCGGGCTGCTCGGCGACGGCGAGTTGCGGTATCTCGCGCTCGCCCTCGTGCTCCTCACCGGGCCCGGCGTCCTGGAGGTCGACCCCGCGGGCGAGGTGCCGGCCGCGCTCCAGTCGCTGACTGTCCTGGCCGACGGCCTCGACCGCGGACTGGACGCCCGGCAGGCCGGGGAACTGGTCCGGCTGGCGGGCCGCATGTGCGAGCGGGGGCACATCCGTCTGCTGGGCGCGGTGAGCGACGGGGCCCACGCGCTCGGAGCGGCCGGGGTCACGGTGATAGACCTGACGCCGTGAGTGAACTGGACGTAGCGACGCTGCAACGCAGACTGGCCGAGTTCGCGGCCGCGCGGAACTGGCAGCCGTACCACACCCCCAAGAACCTGGTCGCCGCCCTCAGCGTGGAGGCATCCGAACTCGTCGAGATCTTCCAGTGGTTGACGCCGGACGAGTCGGCCCGCGTGATGCGGGACCCCGACACCGCGCACCGCGTCACCGACGAGGTCGCGGACGTCCTCGCGTACCTCCTCCAGTTCTGCGAGGTGCTGGGCATCGACCCGCTCGCGGCCCTCGACGCGAAGATCGACCGCAACGAGGAGCGCTTCCCGGCGCCGGGGGAGCCCTGACGAACCGGTCGTCCTGCGGCACACAAAACGGAATCTGACACTCTCTGTAGTTGTCGTGGTGCTCCGATGTGATTCCGTGTCCGCAGATTTCGGGCTTCCTCTGGCTTTTCGTCTCAAGGGACTTCACTCTGGGTAGTGAACAAGGGAGTTCGGGTGGACGTGCGAGAGCGCGTCGGACAGACGGGGGCAGCGCATGGAAGCGGTGCGGCTCATCGCGGCGAGCAGACGTGCCCTGGCGGAGAGCGGCGAGACTCCGGAGGTGATGGCGGAGGCGTGGCAGGCGCATTCCCTGGCCCAGGGGATCGGCAGCCGCCTCGCCGTCTCCGGACCCCCTGAACTCCGGGGCGAGGCGCTGGGGTTGACCGAGCTGGCGGGCCGCGGCTGCGGAGTGCTCGGCGACCACGCGCTCGGGGTCGGCGCCTTACGGGCCGCCCAGCTCACGGAGCTGGGCGACGCGCGCGAGGCCCTGCTCTGTCTCGGAGGCCTCCTCGCCGAGGTCGGCATAGCCCTGGTCGGCATCGCCTGCGCGGCGGACGACGAGGGGAGGTACTGGCAGTGCATGGAGGCGATCGACGCGGCGGACGAGTCCCGGGACCGCGTCCTGGAGATGCTGAGACGCCTCGCGGTACGGGACGAGAAACGCGTGGTGGAGCGGGACCCGGCCACGGGGTAGGAACCGGCGAGGCCCGTGCCGTCGTCACCCGTCGCTGTCCGGCGCCCGGACGGGTGCGGCTCGAGCCGCCGCCATCACGGGTCGACCGCCGACCGCCGACCGCCGACAGCCGACAGCCGTCCTCCGCGTGCGGCCCGTATCGTCGCCCGTCGCCCGTCGGAAGGCCCGTGCTCCCGGGGAACCGGTCCGGGTCATGGCGGTCGCCCGACCGGAACCGCTTGTGGGCCCGGCGGTCAGGCGAGCTGTGGTGCCACCGCGGCGGCGATCAGGTCCAGGTGGTCCAGGTCGGCGAGGTCCAGCATCTGGAGGTACATCCGCTGCGAACCGACCGCCTGATACCGGGCGATCCGTTCGACGACCTCCGCCGGGGAGCCCGCGAGCCCGTTGGCCTTCAGCTCGTCGACATCACGGCCGATGGCGTCCGCCCGCCGCCTCACCTCGCTGTCGGTGCGGCCGACACACGCCACCAGGGCGTTGGAGTAGACGAGTTCGTCGGCCTTCCGCCCGGCCTCGCCCAACGCCGCCCGGACCCGGCCGAACTGCTGCTCCGTGTCCTCGACCGAGGCGAAGGGGATGTTGAACTCGTCGGCGTAGCGCGCCGCGAGCGCGGGGGTCCGCCTGGCGCCGTGCCCGCCGATCAGGACGGGCACCTTCTCCTGCGCGGGCTTGGGCAGCGCGGGCGAGTCCTTGAGCTGGTAATACGTTCCGTCGAAGGTGAAGCGCTCGCCGACCGGCGTGCCCCACAGCCCGGTGACGACGGCGAGTTGCTCCTCCAGCCGGCCGAACTTCTCCTTCGGGAAGGGAATCCCGTACGCCGTGTGCTCGGCCTCGTACCAGCCCGCGCCCAGGCCGAGTTCGACACGGCCGTCCGACATCTGGTCGACCTGGGCGACCTGGATGGCGAGGACACCGGGGAGGCGAAAGGTTCCGGCGGTCATCAACGTACCCAGGCGGATGCGGCTCGTCTCGCGCGCGATGCCGGCCAGGGTGATCCACGCGTCGGTGGGGCCGGGGAGCCCGTCGACGGATCCCATGTGCACATAGTGATCGGAGCGGAAGAAGGCTCCGTAATGAAGGTCTTCGGCGGCCTTGGCGACGCGGAGCAGCGTCTCGTAGGTCGCGCCTTGCTGCGGTTCTGTGAAGACTCGAAGATCCATGTATCCATCATGCACCGGTCACAACAGCCGTCCCGTGCCGAACCGCTGGCGCATCCGCCCCCTTCCGCGCCGTGCTACCACCTCTGCACGGCGAGCTGCGGGTACAGGTCGCTCAGATCGCCGGAGAGACCGGCCTTGACCTGGCGGGTGAGCGCGTCCGCGAGCACCTCGTGGGCATCCGTCTCGATCCCGTCGAGGGCCTGCCCGGCGACACTGTCCGCGGAGACCTTGGGCACGTCGAGGCTCGCGGTCAGGTCCGTGTCGACGTAGCCGACGTGCAGTCCGGTGACCTTGATCCCGCGCGGCTGGAGCTCCAGTCGCAGGGCGTTGCTCTGGGACCACAGGGCGGCCTTGGCGGCGCTGTAGCCGTCGGCGCCGGGCACCGTGACCCAGGACAGCACCGAGTGGACGGTGAGGATGTGCCCGCCACCGTTGCGCTCCAGGGCCGGGACGAAGGCCCGGGTGGCGAGGAGCGGTCCGAAGAAGTTGATGTCGAACTCGCGCCGTATGTCCTCGACGGGGGAGTCCAGGAACGACGTGGGGGCCGTCGCGCCCGCGTTGTTGATCAGGATGGTGACGTCCTGGGCCCGCGCGGCGGCGGCCGCGACGGACGCGGGGTCGGTGACCTCCAGGGCCAGCGGCACCGCGTCGGGGTGTTCCACGGTCCGCGGGTCGCGGGACGTCGCGTAGACCTTCTTGGCACCGCGTTCGTAGAGGGCGTCCACGAAGGCCTTGCCGATACCCCGGCTGCCGCCCGTCACAAGTGCCACCGAACCGTCGATGCTGGTCATGATCTTCTCCTTCTGAGGGCCGCCGGGAATCGGGGGATATGGGTGATCGAGGGAAACGGTGCCGGTCGAAGGGTGGCCGGCTGTGGCGTCCGCCGTGCCGTCCGCGGTGTCGGCCTCATCGTAAACCGATCGGTTTTCTGTGTTGCCCGCAACTGTAAACCGATCGGTTTCCGAGAAGCAAGCGGAGAACGTAAGCTGGGCTCATGACACAGGCGACCCCGACCGCGACCGCCGGTTCACCGACCCGCGACCGACTGCTCGACGCCGCGGCCGAGCTCTTCTACCGCGAGGGCGTCGGCGTCGGTGTCGAGGCGCTGTGCCGGGTCGCGGGGGTGTCCAAGCGGTCGATGTACCAGCTCTTCGACAGCAAGGACGACGTGCTGGCGGCGAGCCTGGAGCGCAGCGCGCCCGCGTACCTGGCGTTCCTGCTGCCCCCCGACGACGACCGGGCGCCGCGTGATCGCATCCTGCACGTGTTCGAACGTCTGGAGGAGATGGCCGCGCGTCCGGACTACCGCGGCTGCCCCTTCGTGGCCGTGAGCGCCGAGCTGAAGACACCGGATCACCCCGCGAGCCTGGTCGCCCGCCGTTGCAAGGACGAGCTGACCGCGTTCTTCCGGCGCGAGGCGGAGCGCGGCGGAGCCGGGGACCCCGAACTCCTCGCGCGCCAACTGACCGTCGCCTTCGACGGATCGGGCGTCCGGGCCGTCATGCAGGGCCGGGGCCTCGACGGCCTCGCCCTCGCGACCGCCACCGCCCTGCTCGCCGGCGCTGGCATGGACGGGGCCGACGGTGCCGTGGGCCCCGACCCGGAAACGTCCGGCTGACCTGCCCGGAAACGTCCGGCTGACCTGCCCGGAAGCTCCGGCCGACCTGCCCGGAGCCGTCGGCCTGTCTGCCGGGAACCGTCGGCCGAACCGGCCCGGAGCCGCCCACGGACCCGGCTCCGAAGCTCCGGCTGACCTGCCCGAAGGCTCCCGCTGACCAGCCCGCAACCTCCCGCTGACCCGGCCGGGAACCGTCGGCCGGCCCGCCTCGAAACCTCCGGACGGCCTGCCCCGAAGCCTCGGCCGGTGGCCTGGAATCGTTCGGTCGCACCATCCGCGCGCGGCGAAAAACCCCGGGTCCACCTGCGGCTTCCGCTGTACGTTGTGGGGGCGCGCCGAGGGCAGGCGTCGCCCCCTGCGGTCGGCCGCGGCGCGGCGTGGCCACGAGCCACGCGAGCCGCGGAGGAGCCGGGAGCGGCGACGGCCGAGACGCGCTCGCCCACGCTGTGACCCGACGGCGTCCTGCGGATGCGCGCGGCGCACCGGCCGGACGAGTCGCCGGGTGCCCACAGCTCAGAAGACGTTTCGAGGCAGACACACCGTGTTCCTGACGATCAGTACCACCGGTACCCCAGAGCGGCCCGCGACCGACCTCGGCTTCCTGCTGCACAAGCATCCGGACAACGCGCAGAAGTTCTCGACGTCGTACGGGACGGCGCATGTGCTGTACCCCGAGGCGACCGCCGAGCGGTGCACGGCCGCCCTGCTCCTGGAGGTCGACCCGGTGGCGCTGGTCAGGCGGGGCAAGGGGAAGGGGCGCGGCGGCGCCCCCGACGCGGCACTCGCGCAGTACGTCAACGACCGCCCGTACGCGGCCTCCTCACTGCTCGCCGTGGCGCTCAGCGCCGTGTTCACCAGCGCGATGAAGGGCCAGTGCAACGCCCGGCCCGAGCTGCCCGCCGAGACGAGGCCGCTGCGCGTCGAGGTGCCCGCGCTGCCCGCGCGCGGTGGCGCCGACCTGGTGCGAGCGCTCTTCGAGCCACTGGGCTGGACGGTGACGGCCGAGCCCGTGCCGCTCGACGAACGCTTCCCGGAGTGGGGCGACTCCCGTTACGTACGCCTGGAGCTGGCGTCGGAGGAGCTGACGCTCGCCGAAGCCCTGCGGCACCTGTACGTGCTGCTCCCGGTCCTCGACGACGCCAAGCACTACTGGGTGGCGTCCGACGAGGTCGACAAGCTGCTGCGGGCGGGTGAGGGCTGGCTGCAGCACCACCCGGAGCAGAAGCTGATCACCAGCCGCTATCTCTCCCGGCGCTGGTCGCTGACCCGGGAGGCCATGGAGCGGCTCGAACTCGCCCGGCTCGCCGAGACCGACGACATCGCGGTCGAGGAGATCGACAACGCCGTCGACGAGGAGACCGACACCGAGGAGAAGCCGATACCGCTCGCCGTGCAGCGCCGGGACGCGATCCTGGCCGCGCTGCACGCGTCGGGCGCGAGCCGGGTCCTCGATCTCGGCTGCGGACAGGGCCAGTTGGTGCAGGCCCTGCTCAAGGACACGCGGTTCACCGAGATCGTCGGGGTCGACGTGTCGATGCGGGCGCTCACCATCGCCTCGCGCCGCCTCAAGCTCGACCGCATGGGCGAGCGGCAGGCCGCCCGCGTCCAGCTCCTCCAGGGCTCGCTCGCCTACACCGACCGCCGGCTGAAGGGGTACGACGCCGCCGTGCTCAGCGAGGTCATCGAGCACGTCGACCTGCCCCGGCTGCCCGCCCTGGAGTACGCGGTGTTCGGCTCCGCCCGCCCGCGGACCGTCCTCGTGACGACCCCGAACGTCGAGTACAACGTCCGCTGGGAGACCCTGCCGGCCGGCCACTCCCGGCACGGCGACCACCGGTTCGAGTGGACCCGCGAGGAGTTCCGCTCCTGGGCCCGCGCGGTGGCCGAACGGCACGGATACGACGTGGAGTTCACCCCCGTCGGCCTCGACGACCCCGAGGTCGGCCCGCCCACCCAGATGGCCGTCTTCACCCTGGCCACCGGCACGACCGGAGCCACCGGCACGAATGGCACCCCGAACGCGAAGGAGGAGAAGGCCGCATGAGCGAGCAGACCGAACAGGGGCGCGTGCTGCCCGTCACCGACCTCTCCCTCGTGGTGCTGATCGGCGCCTCGGGCTCCGGCAAGTCCACGTTCGCCCGGCGGCACTTCAAGCCGACGGAGGTCATCTCCAGCGACTTCTGCCGGGGTCTGGTCGCCGACGACGAGAACGACCAGAGCGCCAGCGGCGACGCCTTCGACGTCCTGCACTACATCGCCGGCAAGCGGCTCGCGGCCGGCCGCCGGACCGTCGTCGACGCCACAAGCGTCCAGCAGGACAGCCGCCGCCAGTTGATCGAACTGGCCAGGAAGTACGACGTGCTGCCCATCGCCATCGTGCTCGACGTGCCCGAGGAGGTCTGCGCCGAGCGCAATGCGGCGCGCACCGACCGCGCCGAGATGCCGCGCCGCGTGATCCAGCGCCACATCCGCGAACTGCGGCGCTCGCTGCGCTCCCTGGAGCGGGAGGGCTTCCGCAAGGTGCACGTCCTGCGCGGGGTGACGGACATCGACGACGCGTCGGTGGTGACCGAGAAGCGGTTCAACGACCTGACCCACCTCACCGGCCCGTTCGACATCGTCGGCGACATCCACGGCTGCGCCTCCGAGCTGGAGACCCTGCTCGGCAAGCTCGGTTACGTCGACGGCGCGCACCCCGAGGGCCGTACGGCCGTGTTCGTGGGCGACCTCGTCGACCGCGGTCCGGACTCGCCCGGCGTGCTGCGCCGCGTGATGTCCATGGTCGCCTCCGGCGACGCCCTGTGCGTGCCCGGCAACCACGAGAACAAGCTCGGCCGCTATCTCAAGGGCCGCCAGGTCCAGCACACGCACGGACTCGCCGAGACCATCGAGCAGATGGACGCGGAGAGCGAGGAATTCCGCGCCTCGGTAAGGGAGTTCGTCGACGGGCTGGTCAGTCACTACGTCCTCGACGGCGGACGTCTCGTCGTCTGCCACGCCGGTCTGCCCGAGAAGTACCACGGCCGCACCTCGGGCCGGGTGCGCTCGCACGCGCTGTACGGCGACACCACGGGGGAGACCGACGAGTTCGGGCTGCCCGTGCGCTACCCGTGGGCGGAGGACTACCGGGGCCGCGCCGCGGTCGTCTACGGCCACACCCCGGTCCCCAACGCCACCTGGCTCAACAACACCATCTGCCTGGACACCGGCGCCGTGTTCGGCGGCAAGCTCAGCGCCCTGCGCTGGCCGGAGCGCGAGCTCGTCGACGTACCCGCCGAGCGGGTCTGGTACGAGCCGGCCAAGCCGCTGGCCACCGAGGCGCCGGGCGGTCACGAGGGCCGTCCGCTGGACCTGGCGGACGTGCACGGCCGCAGGGCGGTCGAGACCCGGCGCGCCGGGCGGGTGGCCGTCCGCGAGGAGAACGCGGCCGCGGCGCTGGAGGTCATGAGCCGTTTCGCGGTGGACCCGCGGCTGCTGCCGTACCTCCCGCCGACCATGGCGCCGACCGCGACGTCGCACCTCGACGGCTATCTGGAGCACCCCGCCGAGGCCTTCGCCCAGTACCGGGAGGACGGGGTCGCGCGGGTCGTGTGCGAGGAGAAGCACATGGGGTCGCGGGCGGTGGCCCTGGTCTGCCGGGACGCGGACGTGGCGCGCGAGCGGTTCGGCGTCGACGGCCCCACCGGGTCGCTGTACACCCGTACCGGCCGGCCCTTCTTCGACGACTCCGCCGTCACCGAGGAGATCCTCGGCCGGGTGCGCGCCGCGGCGACCGAGGCCGGGCTGTGGGAGGAGCTGGGCACCGACTGGGTGCTGCTGGACGCCGAGTTGATGCCGTGGTCGCTGAAGGCGTCCGGACTGCTGCGCAGTCAGTACGCCGCTGTCGGCGCCGCGTCCGGGGCGGTGTTCCCGGGAGTGGTGGCCGCGCTGGAGGGGGCGGCGGCTCGGGGCGTCGACGTCACGGACCTGCTGGCGCGCCAGCGTGAACGGGCCACGGACGCGCAGGCGTTCACGGACGCGTACCGCCGCTACTGCTGGACCACGGACGGCCTCGACGGCGTCCGCCTCGCACCGTTCCAGATCCTGGCCGTCCAGGGCCGGAGCCTCGCCGCGCTGCCGCACGACGAGCAACTCGCCCTGATCGACCGGCTCGTGGAGAACGACGGGAGCGGACTGCTGCACACCACGCGACGGCTCTTCGTCGACACCGCCGACCCGGAGTCGGTGCGGGCCGGTGTCGACTGGTGGCTGGAGATGACCGGCCGCGGCGGCGAGGGCATGGTCGTGAAGCCGGTCGGCGCGGTGGTGCGTGGCGAGCACGGGCGTCTGGTGCAGCCCGGCATCAAGTGCCGTGGCCGCGAGTACCTGCGGATCATCTACGGCCCGGAGTACACCCGTCCGGAGAACCTCGCCCGGCTGCGGGGCCGCTTCCTCAACCACAAGCGGTCCCTGGCCGTCCGCGAGTACGCACTCGGCCTCGAAGCCCTGGACCGCCTGGCCGAGGGCGAACCCCTGTGGCGCGTCCACGAGGCGGTGTTCGGAGTCCTCTCCCTGGAATCCGAACCGGTCGACCCCCGCTTGTAGCGGGTCCACCCTTTCGACCCCGGTGGGGCCCCGTCAGGGGCGCGAGGAACGGCGCGCCCGGCCCCCACCGGGGCGAACGCATGCCACCCCACCGGGAGCCCCGCAAGGGGCGCGGGGAACTGCGCGACAAGCCCCCACCGGGCCCGCAGCGGATCCGCCTCACCGGGGCACACGTACTCGACCCCGGCCGGGGAGACTCCGGTCAGGGCCCAGGGGCCAGAAACCTCAACCAACCAGGCGGAGCCGAACCCCGGCCACCCCCACCTGCACGGTCTGCCCCCACACAAGCTCCACCGCGTCCCCCTCCATCCCGTCCCCGAACACGATGAGCCGGTCCGACTCCACCGTGAGGGACAGCCGTCCGGACCCGGTGAGCTCGCCGGCCACGAGCGAGGTGCCCGTGGCCGGCGAGGGCCAGGCCTCGCGGACGAACCAGAGCAGGCGCTCGTCCGTGGGCCCCGGCAGCGGCAGCCGCTCCCCCCGCTCCTGCCACACCGAGCGCAGCCAGCCGGTGGCTCCGGTCCCGGTGCCCACCAGCACCCCGGAGGACGCCTGGGGTTCGACGGCACCCCCGTACTCGTCGAACCCCAGGCGATATCGGGCGGTCTGATGGCCGGCGGCTCCCAGGTAGATCTCGTTGAGGGCGACCAGCCGCTGGGTGTCGTCCGCGACCGCCTCGACCATCGTCAGCTCGTCGGCGCCGCCCCCGTGCGCCGAGGCGAGCAGCGCGCCCGCGTCCCCGGGCCGGTGCCGCACGAGCACGCCCGGATTGCGCCCGGGGTCGGCGTCGATCCCCACGACCGGCTGACCCGCCAGGTACTTGGCGACGTTGGCGACCAGCCCGTCCTGGCCGACCACGACCACCACGTCCTCCGGCGCGAACAGGAAACGGTCCAGATCGGCCCGCTCCACACGGGCCTGACGCCAGGTCAGCGGAATGGCCGCCACGACCGCGGCGAGCGCCTCGCGGGCCCGCCGGTGCCGCTCGGCGACCTCCGCGATGTCCCGGCCGCGCGAGGACAGGAAGAACGCCGCTTGTCCGTGCGTGCCGTGCCGGGCCGTCAACTCCTCGTACTCCGTGGTCCGGTGGACGATGACGACCCGGGGCGCGAGACTCACGCCGAGTCCCCGGCGGTGCCGTTGCCCAGCTTGGCGAGCAGCCCGGTGAGGACGTCGGGCGAGAGCGTGAGGTTCTCGATCCGCGGCAGGTTCTCGGCGAGGCGGCTGCCGGTCAGGGCGTGCAGCGTGGCGACATCGACGTCGCCGTGGACACGCAGCCAGGCCGCCTGCGCCTCGGCCCGTGCCGCGCCGACCTCGCGCGCCGCCTGCGCCTCGGCCCCCGCGAGCCGCACCTTGCGCGTGGCCTCCGCCTCGGCGAGCCGCAGCGACCGGGTGGCCTCCGCCTCGGCCAGCCGGACCGTGCGGGCCGCCTCCGCCCCGGCGCGCACCGCGTCCGCCGCCGCGAGCTCCTCGGCCTCGCGGCGCGCGTTCGTACCGCGCTGGTCGACCAACTGCTCCTCGCGCCGGGCGAGTTCGATCTGGCTGTGGAGTTCGTTCTCGGCGATGGCACGCTCCCGCTCGACGGCGACCGCCCGGCGTTCGTACGTGGCCTTGTCCGCGTCCTGCTGGATCTGCTCGCGGGCGGGGGTGCGCAGCGCCCGTTCCACCTCGGGCTCCGGGCGCAGCGCGACGACCCGCACCGCGACCACTTCCAGGCCGGTGGCGGGCAGCCGGGGTTCGGCGGCGAGGCCGTCCGCGATCCGCTCCCGTACCGCCGCGACGCCGTCGACCAGGGCGGACGCCAGTGACGTACGGGCGAGCACGTCCAGCGCGTGCTGCTGGGCCGTCTCGGTCAGCAGCGAGCCGAGCTGCTCCAGCGGGGTGCCGCGCCAGGCGCCGGAGTCGGGGTCTATGGAGAAGTCGATGCGGGCGGCGGCGACCGACGGGTCGCTGATCCGGTAGGTGACGGTCGCCTGTACCGCGACGTCCTGGAAGTCGGACGTACGGGCGTGGAAGGTCATCGCCAGCTCGCGGTCGTCGACGGGGACTTCGGAGAGCGCCGCGGTCAGGGAGCGGTACCAGAAGCTGAGCCCGGGACCGTCGTGGACCAGTTGCCCCGACTTGTGGTGCCGGATGTGGGCGGTGGGCGCCCCCCGCAGATGGCGCCAGCCGAGGCGTCGCGTGATGTCGGCCATGAGTACCCCCTAGACGCCGGGTCGGCCCGGCGGCTCCGCTTCTTCGTTGTCGTCATTGAGACGATAATGAATCGAGCGCTTATCGTCAAGGGGACGAAATGAATGCGAGGCGGCTGGAGCGATCCACGGGTGAACACGCGTCCGGATGGTCAGGATGGAGACATGGGATTCCACGTCGACTCCGAGGCCGGGCGGCTGCGCCGCGTCATCCTTCACCGGCCCGATCTCGAGCTCAAAAGGCTCACCCCCAGCAACAAGGACGCACTGCTCTTCGACGACGTGCTGTGGGTGCGCCGGGCGCGCGCGGAACACGACGGGTTCGCCGACGTCCTGCGCGACCGTGGGGTCACCGTCCACCTCTTCGGCGACCTGCTCACCGAGACGCTCGCGACCGGGGAGGCCAGGTCTCTCGTCCTGGACCGGGTCTTCGACGAGAAGGAGTACGGACCGCTCGCCACCGACCACCTCCGGGCCGCCTTCGAGGCGATGCCCGCCGGGGAGCTGGCCTCCGTGCTGGTCGGCGGCATGACCAAGCGCGAGTTCCTGGACGCGCACGCGGAACCCACCTCCGTGCGCTTCCATGTCATGGACCTCGACGACTTCCTGCTGCGGCCGCTGCCCAATCACCTCTTCACCCGTGACACCTCCGCCTGGATCTACGACGGGGTCTCCATCAACGCCATGCGCTGGCCGGCCCGGCAGCGCGAGACCGTGCACTTCGAGGCGATCTACCGGTATCACCCGCTGTTCCGCGAGGAGGGCTTCAACCTCTGGTCGGAGGGGCAGGCCGACTACCCGTCCACCATCGAGGGCGGCGACGTCCTCGTGATCGGCAACGGCGCGGTGCTCATCGGCATGAGCGAGCGGACGACGCCCCAGGCCGTCGAGATGCTCGCCCACAAGCTGTTCGCGGCCGGTTCCGCCCGCACCATCGTGGCGCTCGACATGCCCAAGCGGCGCGCGCTCATGCACCTCGACACGGTGATGACGATGGTCGACGGCGACATCTTCACGCAGTACGCCGGGCTCGGCATGCTCCGCTCGTACACCATCGAGCCGGGTGTGGGGGACAAGGAACTGAAGGTCACCGACCATCCCCCGGAGCACATGCACCGCGCCATCGCCGCGGCGCTCGGCCTCAACGAGATCCGGGTCCTGACCGCCACGCAGGACGTGCACGCGGCCGAGCGGGAGCAGTGGGACGACGGCTGCAACGTCCTCGCCGTCGAGCCGGGTGTCGTCATCGCCTACGAACGCAACTCCACCACCAACACCCACCTGCGCAAGCAGGGCATCGAGGTGATCGAGATCCCGGGAAGCGAGCTGGGCAGGGGCAGGGGCGGCCCCCGCTGCATGAGCTGCCCCGTGGTGCGGGACCCGGTCTAGCCGTACGGGGCCCGGTTCGCGGGGGTCCGAGCGGGCCGAGGGGCGGGGCCGTCGAGCGCGCTCGAACGACAGGCCGCATATAAATGCTGAGCGTCGTATAGAATTTCAGGCGTCCGGTCCCGTCCTCGTCCCCGTCATCCCTGGAGCGCCCCCATGGCGACAGTCCCGACCGCCCTCGCCGGCCGTCACTTCCTCAAGGAGCTGGACTTCACGGAGGAGGAGTTCCTCGGCCTGGTCGAGCTGGCCGCCGGACTCAAGGCGGACAAGAGGCTCGGGGCCGAGACCCGGTATCTCACGGGCGTGAACATCGCGCTGATCTTCGAGAAGACCTCGACGCGCACCCGCTGCGCCTTCGAGGTGGCCGCCGCCGACCAGGGTGCCTCGACGACGTACCTGGACCCGGCCGGCTCCCAGATCGGCCACAAGGAGTCCGTGAAGGACACCGCCCGCGTCCTCGGCCGCATGTTCGACGCGATCGAGTACCGCGGCGACAGCCAGGACGCGGTGGAGGAGCTGGCCGCCCACGCCGGAGTGCCGGTCTACAACGGCCTGACCGACGCGTGGCACCCCACCCAGATGCTGGCCGACGTCCTCACGATGACCGAGCACTGCGACAAGCCGGTCCGCGAGATCACCTTCGCCTATCTGGGTGACGCCCGTTTCAACATGGGCAACTCGTACGTGATCACCGGCGCGCTGCTCGGTATGGACGTGCGGATAGTGGCCCCGCGGGCCTACTGGCCGGCCGACGAGATCGTCGCGCGGGCCCGCGAACTCGCGGCGAAGAGCGGCGGCGCCGTCACCCTCACCGAGGACGTGGCCGAGGGTGTGCGGGGCGCCGACTTCGTCGCCACCGACGTCTGGGTCTCCATGGGGGAGCCCAAGGAGGTGTGGGCCGAGCGCATCGCCGCCCTCGTCCCGTACGCCGTGACCATGGACGTGCTGCGCGCCACCGGGAACCCGGACGTCCGGTTCCTGCACTGCCTGCCGGCCTTCCACGACCTCGGCACCCGGGTCGGCCGCGAGCTGTACGACGTGTACGGACTCGACTCGCTGGAGGTGACCGACGAGGTCTTCGAGTCGGCGCACTCCGTGGTGTTCGACCAGGCCGAGAACCGGCTCCACACCATCAAGGCGATCATGGTCGCCACGCTGGCCTGATCTCTGCGCGGGCCCGCCGCCCCCGTACGTCGTACGCGTGTCCCGTGCGGACCGCTACAGCGCCGGCCGGCGCTGGGCGGGGATCACGGGCAGCCTGAACCAGACCGCCTTGCCGGAGTCGGTGGGGCGGTGTCCGCAGGCCGAGCTGAGCGCGCGGAGCAGCAGCAGACCGCGCCCGTGCTCCTGCCAGGGGTCCGGCTCGCCGGGCGGGTGCGGCAGCGTGAGATCGAGCGGCGGCACCGGGTCCGGGTCGTGCACCTCGACCCGGCAGCCGGTCGGCATCAGCTCGACGACCAGCTCTATGGGGCCGTCGCCCGCGGTGTGCTCGACCGCGTTGGCGACCAGCTCCGCCGTGAGCAGCTCGGCGGTGTCGCTGTCGGCCGCGTGCTCCCGTTCCGCGAGTGCTGTGCGGACCAGGGCGCGGGCCACCGGCACGGCCGCGACGGTGTGCGGCAGCGCGATGCGCCAGGAGGCGGGTGCTGGGGTGTCGGGCAAGGCGAGTCCGTTCATGGAGCAGGCTGTCCTGCTTGCAACCTAAGGAATGGTACGGCTCCACCGGCCGAACGCGCGCGGTGGGCTTTCTCGGGACATCGGCCGATGTGTTCCGCGGGGGGTGCGGCCTCCTTTCGGGACGTTCGGTCCGATACGGGCTGTGTACCCGGACGAACGGTCCCCCTCCCGCGTCCGCTCCCGCCGTTACACGTCTGTCGAAGGTCCGTGACGGGGTGACGGACCACGGCTCCCTCGCGCCCCCGTGTTCACGAGGTGTGTCGGCTCGCTCACCACGCGCGACTGTCCTTTCATGGCTCGTAGTCATCACGCCCGGCTCGTAGTCGTCACGCTTTCGCGGCGTCGCCCCTCCGCCCTGTCCCTCCATCGCTCTATCGCGCACTCGTGACGACAGTCACGAACGAGTGATAGCTTGATGGGACGGCCGTATCGCGTCGCCCCCGCCCTAGGAGGCCGCCCGCCATGAGTCCCTTCACCGGCTCCGCCGCCCGCACCGCCGACTGGCGGCATCTGAGGTACGAGCTCACCGACGGCGTCGCCACCGTCACCCTGGCCCGCCCCGAGAAACTCAACGCGCTCACCTTCGGTGCCTACGCAGACCTGCGCGACCTGCTCGCCGAGCTGTCCCGCGAGCGGTCCGTGCGGGCCCTGGTGCTCGCCGGCGAGGGCCGCGGATTCTGCTCGGGCGGCGACGTCGACGAGATCATCGGCGCGACCCTCTCCATGGACACCGTCCAGCTCCTCGACTTCAACCGGATGACCGGGCAGGTCGTCAGGGCTGTACGGGAATGCCCGTTCCCGGTGATCGCGGCGGTGCACGGGGTGGCGGCGGGCGCCGGAGCCGTTCTGGCGCTGGCCGCGGACTTCCGGGTGGCCGACCCGAGCGCCCGCTTCGCCTTCCTCTTCACCCGGGTCGGGCTGTCCGGCGGCGACATGGGCGCGGCCTACCTGCTGCCCCGCGTGGTCGGACTCGGCCACGCGACCCGGCTGCTGATGCTCGGCGAACCGGTGCGGGCACCCGAGGCCGAGCGCATCGGGCTGATCAGCGAACTCACCGACGAGGGCCACGCGGACGAGGGCGCCCAGGCGCTGGCCCGCCGTCTCGCCGACGGCCCGGCGCTCGCGTACGCCCAGACCAAGGCGCTGCTCACCGCCGAACTGGACATGCCGCTCGCGGCCGCCGTCGAACTGGACGCCGCGACCCAGGCCCTGCTGATGAACGGCGAGGACTACACCGAGTTCCACGCCGCCTTCACGGAGAAGCGGGCCCCGAAGTGGCGGGGGAGGTGAGCCTCGGATGCGGGTGAAGGCCTACGCCCGGCGTGTCGCGGTGATCGGCGGTGGCCCCGGCGGGCTCTACGCCGCCGCGCTCCTCAAACGCCTGGACCCGGACCGCGAGATCACCGTCTGGGAGCGCAACGCGCCCGACGACACCTTCGGCTTCGGCGTCGTCCTCTCGGACGAGACCCTCGGCGGCATCGAGCACGCCGACCCGGTCGTGTACGCCGCGCTCCAGGCCGAGTTCGTCCGCTGGGACGACATCGACATCGTGCACCGCGGGGTGCGGCACACCTCCGGCGGCCACGGCTTCGCCGCGCTCGGGCGGCGCCGGCTCCTGGAGATCCTGCACGAACGCTGCCGCTCGCTCGGCGTCGACCTGCGCTTCACCGCCGAGGCCCCGCCCGTGGACGACCTCATGGCGGAGTACGACCTCGTGGTCGCCGCCGACGGTGTGCACAGCCTCACCCGCGCGGCCCACGCGGAGGTGTTCCGGCCGTCCGTCGAGGAGCACCGCTGCCGCTACGTCTGGCTCGCCGCCGACTTCGCCTTCGACGCCTTCCGCTTCGAGATCGCCGAGACCGAACACGGCGTGATGCAGCTCCACGGCTACCCCTACTCGGCCCACGACTCCACCGTCATCGTCGAGATGCGCGAAGAGGTCTGGCGTGCCGCGGGGTTCGCCGGCCTCGACGAGGCGGAGTCCATCGAGCGGTGCGGCAAGATCTTCGCGGACGCGCTCGGCGGACGCCCGCTGCGCGCCAACAACTCGACGTGGACGACCTTCCGCACGATCGTCAACGACCGCTGGTCGCACGGGAATCTGGTCCTGCTCGGCGACGCGGCGCACACCGCGCACTTCTCCATCGGCTCCGGGACGAAGCTCGCCGTCGAGGACGCGCTCGCCCTGGCCGCCTGTCTGGAAGAACAGGCCACGCTGGAAGAGGCGTTGACGGCCTACGAGGAGGAACGGCGCCCGGTCGTCGCCTCCACCCAGCGGGCCGCCCGCGCCAGCCTCGACTGGTTCGAGAACGTCGGCCGCCATCTCGGCCAGCCCACCCGGCAGTTCGCGTTCAACCTCCTCACCCGCAGCCGCCGTGTCACGCACGACAACCTGCGGCTGCGCGATCCGCGCTTCGTGGCCGCGGTCGAGCGCGAGTTCCGCTGCCCGCCCGGCACCCCGCCGATGTTCACCCCGTTCCGGCTGCGCGGACTGACCCTGCGCAACCGTGTCGTCGTGTCGCCGATGGACATGTACTCGGCCGTGGACGGCGTCCCCGGGGACTTCCATCTCGTCCACCTGGGCGCCCGGGCCCTGGGCGGCGCCGGACTGGTCATGACCGAGATGGTGTGCGTCAGCGCCGAGGGGCGCATCACGCCCGGCTGCGCCGGCCTCTACACCGCGCGCCAGGCCGAATCCTGGCGGCGGATCGTGGACTTCACCCACCGTCAGGCCCCGGGAGCCGCGATCGGCCTCCAGCTCGGCCACGCCGGCCGCAAGGGCTCGACACGGCTCATGTGGGAGGGCATCGACGAACCCCTGCCGGACGGCAACTGGCCCCTCGTGGCCGCCTCGCCGCTCCCGTACAAGCGGGACAGCCAGACACCCCGTGAGCTCTCGCGTGCCCAGCTCACCGATCTGCGCGAGCAGTTCACCGCGGCCGCCTGCCGCGGGGCCCGCTGCGGCTTCGACCTCCTCGAACTGCACTGCGCCCACGGCTACCTGCTCTCCGGCTTCCTCTCCCCGCTGACCAACCGGCGGACCGACGCGTACGGCGGGTCGCTGGAGAAGCGGCTGCGCTTCCCCCTCGAAGCGTTCGACGCGATGCGGGCGGTGTGGCCCGCCGAGCGCCCGATGACCGTACGCATCTCCGCCACCGACTGGGCCGAAGGCGGCACCACGGGCGACGACGCGGTCGCGATCGCCCGGGCCTTCGCCGCGCACGGCGCCGACGCGGTGGACGTGTCGACCGGCCAGGTCGTGGCGGACGAACGCCCCGAGTACGGCCGCTCGTACCAGACGCCGTACGCGGACCGGATCCGGCACGAGACCGGGATCCCGGTGATCGCCGTCGGCGCGATCTCCTCCTGGGACGACGTCAACTCCCTGATCCTGGCCGGGCGGACGGACCTGTGCGCGCTCGCCAGGCCGCATCTGTACGACCCGAACTGGACGCTGCACGCCGCCGCCGAACAGGGCTACGAAGGGCCGGGCGCCGCCTGGCCGCTGCCCTACCGCGCCGGCAGCCGCCCGCCGCAGACCGGCCGCACCGACGCCCCGAAACCGCGTCTCACCCTGGGTACGTGAGCGATTCCGGGTGCCCCGACCACGGGGGCACCCCCGCGAACTCCGCGCCCGCGTCCCGCAGTCGCTCGTGCAGCGCCCGGAAGACGGTCGCCGAACGGGCGCCGGGCCAGTCCTCGGGGAGCAGGGCCGCGGGCAACCCCGGGTCGGTGTAAGGGAGATGGCGCCAGGAGTCGAGGGCGAGCAGATAGTCGCGGTAGGCCTCGTCGGGCGGGGTGTCCGTCCGGTCCTCCCAGGTGTGCAGCACGCGCGCGTGCCGGCCGAGGAACGCCTCGTGCTCCTTGGCGATCGCGGTCAGGTCCCACCAGCGCGCCACCGCGTCGGCCGTCGCCGCGAACCCCAGATGCTCGCCCCGGAACAGCTCCACGTACCCGTCGAGCCGCAGCCGTTCCAGGGTGTGCCGGGTCTCCTCGTACAGCCGGGCCGGGGCGATCCACACCCCGGGAGCGGCCGTGCCGAAGCCCAGGCCGGCCAGCCGCGAACGCAGGACGTGCCGCTTCTGCCGCTCCGACTCGGGCACGGAGAACACGGCGAGCACCCAGCCGCCGTCCTCGGGAGGTGTCGTCGCGTACACCCGGCGGTCGCCGTCGTCGAGCAACTGCCGTGCGTCCGGCGACAACGCGTAGCCGGCCGCGCCCGCCACGGTGCGCGCGGGCTCCAGCAGCCCGCGGCGCTTGAGCCGGGACACCGACGAACGCACCGAGGGCGCGTCCACGCCGACCGCGGCGAGGAGCCGGATCAACTCGGCCACCGGTACCGGACCGGGCGCGAAGCGGCCGTAGGCGCCGTAGAAGGTGACGATGAGGGACCGGGGGGCGTGGTGCTCTGACACGTTGATCACTCTAGTGCGCGAAGATCACTTGAGATCGCCGTCCGCGGGCAGGCCGCCCTCGGGCGCAGAGGCCGGCTCCCGCGGAACAGTCGGCGACGAGGTGCCCGTACCGCCGTCGGAACGGGTCTCCTCCCGCAGTCTGAACCGCTGGAGCTTGCCCGTGGCGGTCCGGGGCAGCGCGTCCAGGAAGACGATCTCGCGGGGGCATTTGTACGGCGCCAGCTCGGACTTGAGGAAAGCGCGCAGCACCTCGCCGTCCCTGCGGGCACCCTCCTTGACCACGGTGTACGCCACCACGATCTGCCCGCGCGCCTCGTCGGTCCGTCCGACGACGGCCGTCTCCAGGACGTCCGGGTGCCGCAGCAGCGCGTCCTCGACCTCGGAGCCCGCGATGTTGTACCCGGCCGAGATGATCATGTCGTCGGCGCGGGCCACGTAGCGGAAGTAGCCGTCGGGGTCGCGGACATAGGTGTCACCGGTGATGTTCCAGCCGTCGCGCACGTACTCCCGCTGCCGGGGGTCGGCGAGATACCGGCAGCCGACCGGGCCGCGCACGGCCAGCAGGCCGGGTTCGCCGTCCGGCACCGGCGTCCCGTCGGCGTCGACCACGCGCGCGTGCCAGCCCGGCACGGGCAGGCCCGTCGTGCCGGGGCGGATCCGCCCGTCGGCGGCGGAGATGAAGATGTGCAGCAGTTCGGTGGCGCCGATGCCGTTGATGATGCCGAGCCCGGTGCGGCCCTCCCAGTCCCGCCAGGTCGCGGCGGGAAGGTTCTCGCCCGCGGACACGCAGCGGCGCAGCGACGCGACGTCGTGCCCGTCCGCCTCCGCCATCTCCGCCAGCATCGCCCGGTAGGCGGTCGGCGCGGTGAACAGCACGGAGACGCGGTGCTCGGCGATCGCGGGCAGCAACTGCCGGGGGCCCGCCTGTTCGAGCAGCAGGGAGCAGGCCCCGGCGCGCAGCGGGAAGACCACGAGACCGCCGAGCCCGAACGTGAAGCCCAGGGGCGGACTGCCCGCGAAGACGTCGTCCTCGCGCGGCCGCAGCACATGCTTCGAGAACGTGTCCGCGATCGCCAGCACGTCGCGGTGGAAGTGCATGCAGCCCTTGGGCCGGCCGGTGGTGCCCGAGGTGAACGCGATCAGCGCCACGTCGTCGGCGGCCGTGTCCACCGGGTCGAAGGGCTCGTCCGGGGCGCCGGTGATCCGCAGCAGCAGATCGTCGGGCGCGTCACCGCCGTACGTCGTGACCCGCAGCCCGGGAACCTCCGCCTTGACCAGGTCGTCGACCGAGCGGACGTCGCACAGGGCGTGCGTCACCCGTGCGATCGAGCAGATCGTGCCCAGTTCGTGCGGCCGCTGCTGCGCGAGCACCGTGACGGCGACCGCGCCCGCCTTCAGCACCGCCAGCCAGCAGGCGGCGAGCCACGGTGTGGTCGGGCCGCGCAGCAGCACCCGGTTGCCCGTCACGACCCCCAGCTCGCCGGTCAGCACATGGGCGATCCGGTCGACCCGGGCGCGGAGCTGTCCGTACGTCCACGGCGCTCCGGACGGCGTACGGAACACCGGGCGTTCGGGGTCGGTGTCCGCGAGGAGCTCGGCGGCGCAGTTGAGCCGGACGGGGTAGCGCAGCTCGGGCAGGTCGAAGCGGAGCTCGGGCCACTGCTCGGGGGGCGGGAGATGGTCACGCGCGAAGGTGTCGACGTGGGCCGAGCGTGCCGGCCCCGGAATGTCTGCGGGATCCAGGGGATCCACAAGGTCCATGGCGTCTCGCCCCCTTGCCTTGGTGGGCTGCCTCGGTGGGCGTCGTGGTGGGCTCGCACAAGGAGCGTATCGTGTTGGTGACGACAGTCAACGGTTCGCGATAACGTGGGTGGCGTCCGATGGGGAGAGAGGACGGGCAATGACCGCATTCTCGCTCGAACCGGTGCAGATCGCCTGGTGTGCCGAGCTGCGCGCGCTGGCCGCGGACCACCTGCGCCCCCTCGCCGACAAGGGCGAGCCGGGCCACGTCAACCGGCCGCTCGTCGCCGAACTCGGTCGGCTCGGACTGCTCTCCCGCCTGTTCACCTCCGGCGCCCTCGACCTCTGCCTCATGCGCGAGTCGCTGGCCCAGGTCTGCACCGAGGCCGAGACGGCACTCGCCCTCCAGGGGCTCGGCGCCCATCCCGTCCACGCCCACGGCACCGACGCCCAGCGCGGACACTGGCTGCCCCGGGTCGCGGACGGCACCGCCGTGGCGGCCTTCGCGCTGAGCGAGCCCGGCGCCGGTTCGGACGCCGCCGCGCTGGCGCTCCGGGCGGACGAGGACGGCACCGGCGGCTGGCGGCTCACCGGCGAGAAGTGCTGGATCTCCAACGCCCCCGAGGCCGACCTCTACACCGTCTTCGCGCGCACCGCGCCCGACGCCGGCGCCCGCGGTGTCACCGCCTTCCTCGTCCCCGCCGACCGCCCCGGGCTCACCGGCACCCCGCTCGACATGCTCTCCCCGCACCCCATCGGCGCCCTCGCCTTCGACGCCGTACCCGTCACGGCGGACGACGTGCTCGGCGAACCCGGCCACGGGTTCCGGGTCGCCATGAACACCCTCAACCTCTTCCGGCCGAGCGTGGGCGCCTTCGCCGTCGGCATGGCGCAGGCCGCGCTGGACGCGGCCCTCGCGCACACGGCGCGGCGCGAGGCGTTCGGCGGCCCGCTGAAGAACCTCCAGACCGTGGCCCACCAGGTCGCCGAGATGGCGCTGCGCACCGAGGCGGCCCGGCTGATGGTGTACGCGGCGGCGGCGGCGTACGACGCGGGGGCGCCGGACGTGCCCCGCCGGGCGGCGATGGCGAAACTGCTCGCGACCGAGACCGCCCAGTACGTCGTGGACGCGGCCGTCCAGTTGCACGGGGCCCGCGCCCTGCGCCGTGGCCACCTGCTCGAACACCTCTACCGCGAGGTGCGCGCGCCGCGCATCTACGAGGGGGCCAGCGAAGTCCAACGGACCATCATCGCGAAGGAGTTGTACCGCGTATGACCGTCGAGCGCGTCAATCCGCCCGAGCTCTCCCCGCCGGCCGGGTTCTCGCACGCCGTCGTCGCCACCGGCTCCCGCGTCGTTTTCCTGGCCGGGCAGACCGCCCTGGACGTGGACGGAAAGGTGGTGGGGGAGACCCTGCCCGCGCAGTTCGAGCGGGCGCTGGCCAATCTGCTGACCGCGCTGCGGGCGGCGGGCGGCACCCCCGCGGACCTGGCCCGGGTGACGGTCTTCGCCACGGACGTCGCCGACTATCGTGCCCATGCCGCCGAACTGGGCGGTATCTGGCGCCGGCTGGCGGGCCGCGACTACCCCGCGATGGCCGTCGTCGGCGCCGTGCGCCTGTGGGACGAACAGGCGCTGGTCGAGCTCGACGGCTTCGCCGTGCTGGCGTAGGACCGCGGGGCGCGGCCGGGACCGGGGATCAGGCCGCGACGGCCAGCCGCTCGGCGAACAGCCGGTGCGGAGCGACCACGCTGCCGTCGGGGAGCAGTTCACCGCTGTCGTCGAAGACGATCGCGCCGTTGCACAGGAGGTTCCAGCCCTGCTCGGGATGGGCCGAGACGATGTGCGGGGCGATGGCGTCCGCGGACGGGCACGAAGACCGGTGAGAACACATGGTGCACCTCCACGTGGGATGCGAGGAGTGTCGGCGGCGCTGTCGTCGCCCTCGCATGAATAGACCATGCGCGCGCGGCGAACTGATCGGAACACCCGGCCGTGAAGCGTGACAACACGAGGACAACTCTCGGACGTCCCCAAGACGGACGGCGTCAACTCGCCACCAAAGGGGTGATGATCACCGGCTTCGGGGCCTTGGACCGGTACCTGTTGAGCACCCTTGCAGGTCCCCGCTCCAGGAGGTTTCCCATGTTGTTCCGTCAGGCCGTCGGCGCGGCCGCCGGTGCCGCGCTGCTGCTGTTCCTCGCTCCGTCCGCCGTCGCCCTGTCCGTTTCCCCCGACGAGCTGACCGTCGACCAGACCGCCACGGTCGCCGCCGACGGCACCGTCACGCTCTCCGGCACCTACCGCTGCACGGGCGCCTCGGGTCCCGTCTTCGTCTCCTCCTCGGTGTCGCAGAGCGACCCCCGGGTCAGCCAGGGCATCGGCGGCACGACGGCACTCTGCGACGGAGCCGAGCACACCTGGACCAACACGGAGAGGCCCGCCCCCGAAACCCTCAAGGCGGGCCCGGCCCACGTCCAGGCCACCCTCATGGAACTGAGCGCCACCGGCCTCCCGCTCCCCTCGTTCCACGCGGTGCGGGACCAGGACATCACCGTCGTACAGGGCTGAGCGGGTGCGCGGGGGGCCGCCGACGGGGCGGGTCGGCGGCCCCCCGGCGGCTCACACCGGATAGGCCGTGTGGATGTTGCCGTCGCGGATGACGACCTCGACCACGCTCGTCTCCCGTCCGCTGCCGTTGATTCCGACGGGATCGTCCAGCACATGCCAGTCCGTCGGCCGGCGTCCCACGTTCATCCCCCGTCACATCGCCCACTCAACGCACTTACGCCTCAGCAAAGTTACGTGATGCCCGCTCATAGACTTCGGGCGTGAACGGCAACCAAGCAACGCCCGGCGACGACGCCTCCCATCGCCCCCTCGGGAACCTGTCCGGCGCGGCGGAGCTCAAGCTCCTGGCCGAGTCGCGCCCCGAGGAGCTGTACGAGGCCGCGCGGCGGCTGGGCCGTGAGGCGGCCGATGGGGGCTCCGCATCCGCCGCGGCCGTGCCGGCCATCGGACGCGTCGCCGACGTCCTCGCCGAGAGGCGGTCCCGGGACTGCGCGAGGTTCGCCGTGGACCTGGTGGGCCGTCTGCTGCCGGTCGGCCCCGCGGAGCGGGAGGAAGGCGACCGGCTGCGGCGATCCGTGGCCGCGAAGCTGGCCAAGACCCAGCAACTGCGCGACCTGGTGCCGCTGTTCGAGGAGCTGCCGGACGACGCCCAGGATCCTTCGACGGACGTGCGCGCCTGCCTTCTCGGGGAACTGGCGCTGATCGGCACGGGACGCGGCCGGCCCGTTCTCGATGCCTACGCGGAGCGATTGCGAGAACTGGGGCACCCGCTGGCCGCACTGCCCAGGACGCGCCTCGACGTCGAACACCGTTTCACCGTCCGCGTCCGGGGCCTCGGGTCCGTCAAGACCCCCGACCAGCTCCGGTCGCGATTCCCGGAGATCTCCCCGACCGACGGGGGTGCGGCGGCGGGACGCACGGCAGGGCGGGCCCCCGGTGGCACGCGTGCGGGGGCCGCCGCGGAACCGTTCACCGCCGGCGGATGGGCCCGTGAACCGGAGGTGCGCTTCTTCACGCTGCCGCGCCCGCTCGACCCGGACGACTTCAACATCTCCTTCGTCAGGGAACTGCCACTGGACTCCCTGGTGGGCGAGGGCGCGCACCGGGGCGGAGCCGTGTCCTGCCGGACTACGCCCGACGATGTGCTCAACACGTTGTTCGCGGCGGCGTACGACGGGGGGGTGAACGGCAGGCCGCAAGGCGGCGCGTACGCCCGCCTGTACGCCTGGAACAGTCTGTACGCGCTGCTGGGTCTGCCCGCCGACGTCCCGTTCCTGGAGGCGGTGGGGCAGGCCCTCGACCACCGTTGGCTGCGCTTCATGGCGTTCACGGACTGGTTCCACCACGACACGGCGGACGAGGGTTTCGCGGTACTGGATCCCACTCGTACACGGGTGACGGTGCTGGCCGCGACGGACACCGACGCCGACGGCTAGCGGGCGGGGCCGGCCCCACGGGGTCGGCCACCGCCCCTCACCCTTTCAGCCCCCCGCACATGCGCCCCCCACCCATGAATGGTCCGCTGGGCTGAAACCGGCCGAGAGGAGCGTCCGTGTCCGCGACCCAGGGCCGTGGTACCGGCGGGATGGACGGCACGGCCAGTGAGCTGCTGCTGCGTGGCGGGCGGTTCTTCCGGCGGGGGGAGACCTCCGCCGATCTGCGCACGCTCTCCAAGGAGGGCGGCCGCGACGGTGACGTCTTCTACCGGGACCGGTGGAGTCACGACAAGGTCGTGCGCTCCACGCACGGGGTCAACTGCACCGGTTCCTGCCGGTGGAAGGTGTACGTCAAGGACGGCATCATCACCTGGGAGACACAGGAGACGGACTACCCGAGCGTCGACCCGGACCGCCCCGAGTACGAGCCGCGCGGCTGTCCGCGCGGGGCCGCGTTCTCCTGGTACACCTACTCGCCGACGCGGGTGCGCTACCCGTACGTCCGCGGGGTGCTCCTGGAGATGTACCGGGAGGCGAGGGCGCGCACCGGCGACCCGGTCACCGCGTGGGCCGACCTCCAGGCGGACCCCGAGCGCCGCGGACGCTACCAGCGGGCCCGGGGCAAGGGCGGCCTGGTGCGGGCGAGCTGGGACGAGGCCGTGGAGATGGCCGCCGCAGCGTACGTCCACACCATCAGGACGTACGGCCCCGACCGCGTCGCCGGGTTCTCGCCGATCCCCGCGATGTCCATGGTCTCGCACGCCGCCGGCGCCCGGTTCCACTCGCTGATCGGCGCCCCCATGCTGTCCTTCTACGACTGGTACGCCGATCTGCCGGTCGCCTCCCCGCAGGTCTTCGGCGACCAGACGGACGTCCCCGAGTCGGGGGACTGGTGGGACGCGGCGTACCTGATGATGTGGGGCACCAACGTGCCGGTGACCCGGACCCCGGACGCCCACTGGATGGCCGAGGCGCGCTACCGGGGCCAGAAGGTCGTCGTGGTGTCCCCGGACTACGCCGACAACACGAAGTTCGCCGACGAGTGGCTGCACCCCCACCCCGGCACCGACGGGGCGCTGGCCCTCGCGATGGGCCACGTCGTCCTCAAGGAGTTCTTCGTCGACCGGCAGGTGCCCTTCTTCACGGACTACGTCCGGCGGTTCACCGACCTGCCGTTCCTCGTCACCCTGCGGGAGCACGAAGGACGTCACGTCCCCGACAAGTTCCTCCGTGCCTCCGACCTCGGGGACACCGCCGAGGGCGCGGAGTGGAAGACGGTCGTCCTCGACGACAGCACCGGCCGGCCGGAGGTTCCCGGCGGGTCGCTCGGCTTCCGCTGGACCGAGTCGGGCGCGGGCCGGTGGAATCTGGAACTCGGGGACCTGGAACCCCGCCTCTCGCTGCACGGACGGGAGGACGCCGTACCGGCCGAGGTGCTGCTGCCCCGCTTCGACACCGACGGCGGGCCGCACGGCCAGGGCAGCGGGGCGGTCCGCGCCGCCGGTGTCCCCGCGATGCGCGTCGGCGGCCGGCTGGTGACGACCGTGTACGACCTGCTGCTCGCCCAGTACGGCGTCGGCCGCGACGGTCTGCCCGGCACCTGGCCCCGGGGTTACGACGACGCCTCCGTCCCCTGCACGCCCGCCTGGCAGGAGGTCCACACGTCCGTCCCGGCCGCGGCGGTCGTCCGTACCGCACGGGAGTTCGCGGACACCGCCGAGCGGTCCCGGGGCCGCTGCATGATCCTCATGGGCGCCGGCACGAACCACTGGTTCCACTCCGAGACGATCTACCGCGCCTTCCTCGCCCTCCTCCAGCTCACCGGCTGCCAGGGCCGCAACGGCGGCGGCTGGGCGCACTACGTCGGCCAGGAGAAGTGCCGCCCGCAGACCGGCTGGGCCACGCTCGCCGCGGCGTCCGACTGGTCGCGTCCGCCGCGCCAGGCGATCGGCACCGCCTACTGGTTCCTCAACACCGACCAGTGGCGCTACGACCACTACCGCGCCGACACCCTCGCCTCCCCGCTCGGCAGCGGGGCCTTCGAAGGGATGACCGCCGCCGACTGCCTCGCCCAGGCGACCCGTTCGGGATGGATGCCCTCCTACCCGACGTTCGACCGCAACCCGCTCGACCTGTGCGACGAGGCGGGCGACCGGGACCCGGCCGCATACGTGGTGGACCAACTCCGCGAGGGGAAGCTGGGGTTCGCGGGGGAGGACCCCGACGCTCCCGCCAACTGGCCGCGCGTCGTCACCCTTTGGCGGGCGAACCTGCTGGGCTCGTCGGCGAAGGGCGCCGAGTACTTCCAGAAACACCTCCTCGGCACCACCAACTCGCTCGGCGCCGAGGAGGCCGCCCCCGAGGAGCGTCCGCGCGACGTGCGCTGGCACGAGAAGGCACCCGAGGGAAAGCTCGACCTGCTGCTGTCGCTGGACTTCCGCATGACCTCCTCCACCCTCATGTCGGACATCGTCCTGCCGGCCGCCACCTGGTACGAGAAGCACGACCTGTCCAGCACGGACATGCATCCCTACGTGCACTCCTTCACCCCGGCCGTCGATCCGCCCTGGCAGGCCCGCACCGACTTCGCCGCCTTCCACGCCCTCGCCCGGTCCTTCTCCACGATGGCGGCGAAGCATCTCGGGGTGCGCCGCGACCTCGTCGCCACCGCCCTCCAGCACGACACCCCCGACGAGACCGCCCAGCCCGGGGGTATCGCGCTGGACTGGCGGCGCGGTGAGTGCGAGCCCGTACCGGGGAAGACCATGCCCCGACTGACCGTGGTGGAGCGGGACTACGGCGCCGTCGGCGAGAAGATGGCCACCCTCGGCCCGCTGGCGGAGAAGCTCGGCCTGCCGGTCAAGGGCATCGCCTTCGACGTGGCGGAGGAGGTGCGGCTGCTCGCCGACCGGCACGGAGTCCGCAGGTCGGGACCGGCCGCGGGACGGCCGCTCCTCGACACCGCCGTCAAGGCGGCGAACACCATCCTCGCCCTGTCCGGAACCACCAACGGCCACCTCGCCACCCAGGGCTTCCACACCCTGGAGCGCCGCACCGGACAGCCGATGGCCCACCTCGCCGCCGAGCACGAGGGCAAGCGCGTCACCTACGCCGACACCCAGGCGGCACCCGTGCCGGTCATCACCTCCCCGGAGTGGTCCGGCAGCGAGGCGGGCGGGCGCCGCTACACCGCCTTCACCCTCAACACCGAGCACGCCAAGCCCTGGCACACCCTCACGGGACGCCAGCACTTCTTCCTCGACCACGACTGGATCCACGAACTCGGCGAGGCACTGCCCGTCTACCGGCCGCCCCTCGACATGCGGCGGCTCTTCGGGGACCGGGTCTCCACCGGCGACGACGGCCAGGCGGAGGTGACCGTCCGCTATCTCACCCCGCACAGCAAGTGGTCCATCCACTCCGAGTACCAGGACAACCTCCTCATGCTGTCGCTCTCCCGCGGCGGCCAGAACATCTGGATGTCCCCGCAGGACGCCGGGACGATCGGCGTGCGCGACAACGACTGGATCGAGGCGGTCAACCGCAACGGCGTCGTCGCGGCCCGCGCGGTCGTCAGCCACCGCATGCCGCGCGGGACCGTGTACATGCACCACGCGCAGGACCGCGTCATCGCCACGCCCAGGACACAGACGACGGGCAAGCGCGGCGGGACACACAACTCCCTCACCCGGCTGCTGCTCAAACCGACCCATCTCATCGGCGGATACGCCCAGTTGAGCTGGGCGTTCAACTACCTGGGGCCGACGGGCAACCAGCGCGACGAGATCACGGTCATCCGGCGCCGCACCGAACCGGTGGAGTACTGACATGCGCGTCATGGCACAGATCGCGATGGTCATGAACCTCGACAAGTGCATCGGCTGCCACACCTGCTCCGTCACCTGCAAACAGGCGTGGACCAACCGCGGCGGCGTGGAGTACGTGTGGTTCAACAACGTCGAGACCCGCCCCGGGCAGGGATACCCGCGCCGCTACGAGGACCAGGAGACGTGGAAGGGCGGCTGGGAGCTCAACAGACGCGGCCGGCTGAGACTCAAAGGCGGCGGCCGCTTCTCGAAGCTCGCCCACATCTTCTCCAACCCCAAACTGCCCACCATCAACGACTACTACGAGCCGTGGACGTACGAGTACGCCAACCTCGTCGACGCCCCCCTCGGCGACGACATCCCCGTCGCGCAGCCGCGCTCGCTGCTGAGCGGCAAGCCCATGAAGATCGAGTGGAGCGCCAACTGGGACGACAACCTCGGCGGCGTCGGTGAACACGGCGCACTCGACCCGATGGTGGCGAAGGTCCGTGAACAGGCCTCGGAGAAGGTGAAGTTCGCGTTCGAGCAGACCTTCATGTTCTACCTGCCGCGGATCTGCGAACACTGTCTGAACCCGTCCTGCGTCGCCTCGTGCCCGTCCGGCGCGATGTACAAGCGGCAGGAGGACGGCATCGTCCTCGTCGACCAGGACCAGTGCCGGGGCTGGCGCATGTGCGTGACCGGCTGCCCGTACAAGAAGGTCTACTTCAACCACCGCACCGGCAAGGCCGAGAAGTGCACGCTGTGCTACCCGCGCCTCGAAGTCGGCCTGCCCACCGTCTGTTCCGAGACCTGCGTCGGACGGCTGCGCTACCTCGGCGTCATGCTCTACGACGCCGACAAGGTCCTGGAAGCCGCCTCCGTCCCCGACGACACCGACCTGTACGAGGCCCAACTCGGCGTGTTCCTCGACCCCGAGGACCCCGTCGTCCGCCGGGAGGCCGAACGCGCCGGCATCGCCGAGGACTGGATCGACGCGGCCCGCCGCTCGCCCGTCCACGCGCTCATCAGCAAGCACAGAGTGGCGCTGCCGCTCCATCCGGAGTACCGCACGATGCCGATGGTCTGGTACATCCCGCCGCTCTCTCCCGTCGTCGAGGCCCTCACCGCGACCGGCTTCGACGGGGAGGACGCCGGCAACCTCTTCGGCGCCATCGACACCCTGCGCATCCCCCTGGAGTACCTCGCCGAACTGTTCACCGCCGGCGACACCGCTCCCGTACGGGCGTCGCTGGAGAAGCTCGCCGCGATGCGCGGCGCGATGCGCCCCGGGCTGCTCGCCGGCGACCTCTCCGGACCGGCCCCCGTCGACGAGGGGATCGCCCGGTCGGTCGGCATGTCCGGCGAGGAGATGTACGCGACGTTCCGGCTGCTGGCCCTCGCCAAGTACGAGGAGCGGTACGTGATCCCCACCGCCGCGGTCGGCGACGCACGACGTCTGGAGGAGTCCGTCCTGCCCGACGAGTGCAGTCTCGACTACGCGGGCGGGCCCGGGATGGGCGGCTCCGGCCCCTACGGCGAAGGGTCCGGCGAGTCGCCGCCGATGTCCGTGGAGAACTTCCACGTGCTGCGCGACCGCCAGACCGCCGACGCGCCCGCCGATCCCGCCCGCAGCCGCGTCAACCTCCTCAACTGGGACGGCCGGGGCCACCCCGCCGGACTGTTCCCCCGCCGGAACGGCGCGAACGGCCAGGACGCCGAGGACGCGCACGACGACGAGGAGTACGAGGAGGAGGAGAGATGACCACCCCGCACGCCGTCGTCCACGCGGCGGTCGCCCGCTGCCTGGTCTACCCCGACGACGAGTTCCACGCCGGGCTGGCTGTCCTGCGCGCGGCCCTGGACGAACAACCCGGCCCGGGAAGAGGGGAGGTGCGAGCCTTCCTCGACCACGTGGACGGCACGGGGCCCGACCGGCTCCGGCAGGACTACGTCCGGACGTTCGACTTCTCCGGCCGCCGCTGTCTGTACCTCACCTGGTGGACCGACGGCGACACCCGCCGCCGCGGCCGGTCCCTGGTGCGCTTCAAGGAGATCTACCGGGAGCACGGCTGGGAGTACGCGGACACCCGCGAACTCCCCGACTTCCTCCCGGCCGTCTGCGAGTTCTCCGCCCTCACCGGCACCGACACCCTCCTGCGCGAGCACCGCCCGGCGCTGGAACTGCTGCGCCTCGCCCTCGTCGAGGCCGCCTCGCCGTGGGCCGGAGTCCTTCGGGCACTCGTCGCCACCCTTCCCGGCGCCTCGCCCCGCGACCGGGCCGCCGCCCAGGCGATGGCCCGCAACGGACCGCCGCGCGAGGACGTGGGGCTCGCCCCGTTCGGCACCCCGCTGCTGGAGGTCGTTTCCCGATGAGCCTCGCCGACAGCCTCCTGTGGACGGCGATGCCGTACATCACGATCGTCCTGCTCGTCGGCGGGATCATCTGGCGCCACCGCTACGACAAGTTCGGCTGGACCACCCGCTCCTCGCAGCTCTACGAGTCGAGGCTGCTGCGGATCGGGTCCCCGATGTTCCACTACGGCATCCTCTTCGTGCTCGCCGGCCACCTCGTCGGACTGTTCGTCCCGGACTCCTGGACCAGCGCGCTCGGGGTGAGCGAGACCGCGTACCACTACCTCTCGCTCTCCACGGGCACGATCGCGGGCCTCGCCACCGTCGCCGGCATCGCGCTGCTGATCTACCGCCGCCGCACCAACGGGCCGGTCTTCCTCGCCACCACCCGCAACGACAAGCTCATGTACGTCGTCCTGCTCGCCGCCATCCTCATGGGCATGATCGCCAAGCTCACGCACGCGGGAGGCCACGGGTACGACTACCGCACCACCATCGCCCCCTGGCTGCGCAGCGTCTTCACCCTGCGCCCGGACTACGCGCGGATGGACGGCGTGCCGGTGACCTACCAGATCCACATCGTCATCGGCTGCGTCCTCATCGCCCTCGTCCCGTACACCCGGCTGATCCACATGTTCAGCGCCCCCGTGCAGTACCTCTTCCGCCCCTACATCGTGTACCGCAGCCGTGAACGCGGTCAGCTCGGCACCCGTCCCGAGCGGCCCGGATGGGAGCGAGTGCAGTGACCTCCCGGAGCGCCGCCCCGACGGCGCCGACCCCCGCGGTGCCCGGCGCCGCCTACCGCAACCTCGTCGTCGCCACGATCGGCTTCGCCATCACCTTCTGGGCGTGGAACCTCATCTCGCCGATCGCCACTCCGCTGGGCGAGAAGCTCTCGCTGAGCTCCTTCCAGCAGTCGCTGATGGTCGCCGTCCCCGTGCTCGTGGGCTCGCTCGGCCGGGTGCCCGTCGGCGCGCTCACCGACCGCCTCGGCGCGAAGATCATGTTCCCGCTCGTCACCGCGCTGACCATGGTGCCCGTCCTGCTGCTCACCGTCGTGAAGGACTCCTACGCGGGCCTCCTCGTCGTCGGATTCTTCCTCGGCCTGGGCGGCACGACCTTCGCGATCGGCGTCCCCCTCGTCAACTCCTGGTTCCCGCCCGCGCGGCGCGGCTTCGCCGTCGGGGTGTTCGGCGCGGGCATGGGCGGCGTCGCCCTCTCCGGCTACTTCACCCCCCGCATCTACAAGCACGGCGAGAACCTGCCGTTCGTGGTGCTGGCCATCGGCCTGGCCGTCATGGCCGTCGTGGAGTACTTCCTGCTCGCCGACCGCCCCGACCGCGTGGTCCCCACCACCTCGCTGGGGAAACGGCTGGGTGACGCCGGGCGTCTGCGGGTCACCTGGGAACTCGCGGCCCTGTACGCGATCGGGTTCGGCGGCATCGTCGCGTTCGGCGTCTACCTGCCGACCTACCTCAAGACCTGGTACGACCTGTCGCCCACCGACGCCGGCACCCGGGCCGCCGGTTTCGCGCTCGTCACGGTCGTCTTCCGCCCGATCGGCGGCTGGCTCTCCGACCGCGTCCACCCCGCCGTCGTCACCTCCTGGGCCCTCGGCGTCGTGGGGATCATGGCCGTGTGCCAGGCGTTCGAACCCCACCTCGTCCCGGGGGGAACGGTCTTCCTCCTCGTGATGGCTGCCGGCCTCGGCACCTCCAGCGGCAGCGTCTTCGCGATGGTCGCGCGGGTCACGCCACCGCCGAAGGTCGGCAGCGTCACCGGCATCGTCGGCGCGATGGGCGGACTCGGCGGCTTCGTCCCGCCCCTCGTCATGGGAGCCGTCTACAGCGCCAAGAGCTCCTACGCCATCGGCTTCATGCTGCTCTCCGACCTCGCCCTGGCCGGCTGCGTCTACGCCTTCGGGCGCATGCGCGACGCGGACCGGGCCCGCACCGCACACGAGGCCGCCTGAGCCCCGAGCCCTCCGGAGCGAGTGGGTGCGAATCCCCGGGTGAGCCGGTCGCCGCGATCTGCTCAGCCCTGTCCGGGGTCAGACCCCGGATCTGTGACTCCAGGACGCCGAACACGCGGAACGCAGGTTTCTCGGCGTCGAGCTGTGGTTCCGGTCATCAACAAGGTCACGCCGGTCAGGAAGTGCTGGAGTCCTGCTGGAACACGGTGGTGCGAGTCAAACCTTTTCGACGGTTACGCGAGGGTGGTCAGCGGTGAGGGTGGCGATGTCTTCGACGTCGGACGTCAGGATCGTGACGCGGCCTGACGGGGAGAGCACGGTGGCGCAGAGCATGGCGTCGATGGCGTACTTGTGGCCGTGCAGCCCGGCTGCGCGCAGCAGTGCGGCAGCGGACTGGGCGAGGGCAGGGGTGACGGGCTCCACCCGTAGTCGGGAGAGCGTCCATTTCAGGGCGGCGTCGTTGATTCGCGGGTGGATGGCCTCGACCGGCACGGCGGCCGAGGTGATCACTGGAAGGCCGGCGTCGCGGGCGCCGGTGAGCCACTCGTGGACCTCGCAGTCGCGTTGCACAGCCTTGGCCAAGCCCTCGCTGTCCAGGATGAGCGCGCCGCTCACGCGGCCGCCCCGGCGTCGGTGGAGGGTCTGCCGGTGAGTCTGGCCCGCTTGGCCGCGACGGCCTCCGGGTCGGCGGGGCCGTGCATCTTGTCGAAGTCGGCGATCAGCTCGTCCAGGTTGTCGCGCAGGACAACACCGATGTACCGGTCATCGCCAAGCGTCTGTCGGTCTGGTTCCCCGTTTCTGACGTTCGACGTTGTGGGGTGGGGGACGAGAAGAGGTTCCGAAAGCGGCGCCGGCTCCATGTATTCCGTCGGGCAGACTGATCCCGTCCTTGACGTCGAGCAGCCCGCTCTCATGGGCGAGGAACTCCCGGTCGTGGTCGAACAGATGAGGCCGGAAGGGTCTGGTAGACCTCGTCCGCGTGGTAGAAACCTGATGCTGTTCCCGCGCCATGACCGCTTTCGCCGACCAGTTGCCCTTGGACGTTAGGAGCCCTCGGCTGTGCCACCCACTTTGTATCGCGACACTGGTTACACGCTCCGGCACCTAATCGAGAACATCGAAGGCGGTCGTATCGGATTACCGGACATTCAACGCCCGTTCGTCTGGTCTGCGGCGAAGACCCGGGACCTCTTCGACTCGATGTATCGGGGCTATCCGATCGGCACCCTGATGTTCTGGGAGACCGGCGCTGAGGTTGGGACGCGGCAGATCGGAACGGAAGCCGGCGATCGGGCGCCTCAGCTGTTGGTCGTTGACGGGCAGCAACGGCTCACCGCCCTGTTCACCGTTCTCACCGGGCGCAAGATCGTCACCAAGTCTTTCGACGAGATCAACGTTCGCATCGCGTTCCACCCGGAGGACCAGACGTTCGAGGTCACGGACGCGGCGATCGAGCGTGACGCCCACTTCATTCCGGACATCACCGCGCTCTGGGCCCAAGGTGGTTACAAGCCCACCGTCCGGCAGTTCTTCCAACGGCTCGAACAGGCCGGCGGCCAGCCCTTGTCGGACGCTGCCAAGGACGAACTCGAAGAACGCGTGGACAGGGTCCGGGACCTGCACGAGTTCCGCTTCCAGGTTGTGGAGCTGGGCGCTTCGGCCGACGAGGAGCAGGTCGCCGACATCTTCGTGCGCATCAACTCCGAAGGCGTGAAGCTCAACCAGTCCGACTTCATCCTCACCCTGATGTCAGTGCATTGGGAGAAGGGCCGCCGCCAGCTCGAGGACTTCAGCCGCGCCGCGGTGGTCGCAGGGCTTCCCGGTCCGAGCCCTCGAAACACCTTTTTGGACCCCAGCCCGGACCAACTCCTGCGCGTAGCAGTTGCTGTCGCCTTCCGGCGTGCCCGGCTGCAGCACGTCTATAGCGTCCTACGAGGAAAGGACCTTGAAACCGGCAAGGTCACCGCCGCTCGACGGCAGGAGCAGTTCGACCGGCTTGCCCAAGCGCACACGAAGGTCCTGGACCTGACCAGCTGGCACGAGTTCTTCCAGTGCGTCACGGCGGCCGGCTTCCGCAGTCGCAAGATGATCACCTCCGACAACGCCCTGCTGTACAGCTACACGATCTGGCTGATCGGGCGCCACGACTTCGGGCTGACGGCCGATGAACTCCGTCCCGTGATGGGACGGTGGTTCTTCATGGCGCACACCACCGGTCGGTACTCCAACTCACCGGAGTCGCAAATGGAGTTCGACCTGGGACGGATCGGCAGTCTGCCGCCAGGTGACGGCCGGGCCTTCACCGCGGAACTCGACCGGATCATCGCAGCGAACTTCACCGGCGACTACTGGGACATCTCTCTGCCGAACCGGCTGGACACATCCTCGTCGCGTTCACCGGTGCTGTTCGCCTACCAGGCTGCGCTCAACATCCTCGACGCCGAAATGCTCTTCGGCGACCAACGAATCCGTGATCTGCTGGACCCCTCGGTCCAACCCGCCAAGGCTGTCGACCGGGACAACCTGTTCCACCGCAAGGTGCTCGCCGGACTGGGTGTCACAGACCGGCGCCAAGTCAATGCCATCGCCAACATGGCCTACGTGACGTGGCCGGCAGGCGAGCTGTCCAACACCGACGCACCACATGACTACTGGCCGAGGATCACGGACGCGATGGACCCGGAGGTGCTCGAGCGGCAGGTGCGGTGGCACGCGCTCCCGGTCGGCTGGGAACAGCTCGACTATTCCACCTTCCTGGAACGGCGGCGCCAGCTGATCGCCAAGGTCGTGCGGAAAGCGTTCGAAACCCTCACGGGGGAACGCCCTGCGTACGTCCCGACCACCCCGGCCGACATGATCGCCGCCGGCGAGTCCCAGGGCATCGAGTTCAAGGCCAGTGCCCGCTGGAATGTGTACACCCGGCAGGCCGACAAGTCCCTACGGCACAACATCGTCAAGGCCGTCTGCGGCTTCCTGAACGGCGAGGGCGGAAACCTGTACATCGGTGTCGCCGACGACGGAACCGTCCTCGGCGTCGAGAACGACCTCGCCACTCTGGAGTCGCAGGCCAGCGTCGACGGGTATGAGCTCTTCGTACGCCAACTGCTCGACAGCAGCCTGTCGACCCCGACAGCGACCACCGTCCGCGTACACTTCCCCGAGATTTCTGGCAATGTCGTCTGTCAGATCAGCGTTGCGGCGGCAGGTAAGCCGGTGTTCGCCAAGCCCGCCAAGGGCGGCGACGGCGCCACCGACTTCTGGGTCCGGGTCGGCAACGCCACCAAGCAACTCCACGGCGATGACCTCCTGCGCTACCAGGAGGAACACTGGGGATGAGCGTTCCTATGGCAAGCCCTCCGACCGGAGGGAATGACCTCGGGCCTGTCCCTGGTGTAGACCACGTTCCGGTCGCCGCCGAGAGTCTTGGGAGTCGTACTCACCAGACGGTGTGGCGACTCCGCAGGTGGAAGCCCGTTCGACCGGTCCGCGCCGATATACCGCGGAGTACAAGGCGAGGGTCCTCGTGTTCTCAAGGCGAGCCCTGACGCCGGCCCGCCCAGGTCACGCTCGTTCGAGGAGTCGATCGCGTCACGGCTGGCCCGATCGGCTGGGAAACGGGGGACGACCTGCGACTGCTTTGTGTCGCGAGTGACGGTGGAGGGGCGCTGCGCGCCCGCCGTCCGTTCCTTCGCGTGGCTGGACGAACGCCGGGCTCCTCGCCGGACGCTCACATACACTGCCGGTGCGCCGTCGGGCTGGTGGCCGCCTCGGGTGGCGTGGAGATCCGCCGACCGGCAGCGCACACCGGCCGGCGCAGCACAGGGGAGGTTCGCAAGCCGTGGAGCCATTGAGGGACGACGATCCGCGGGCCATCGGTGTGTACACGCTCGCGTGCCGGCTGGGCGCCGGAGGCATGGGGCAGGTCTACCTCGGGGAGTCACCGGCCGGCCAGTTGGTCGCGGTGAAGGTCATCAAGCCGTCGGTGCTCGACGAGGACAGCAGGGCTCGGTTCCTGCTCGAAGTGGACAGTCTCAGGACGGTGTACGGGCCGTTCATCGCGTCCTTCGTCGCCGCCGACGCCCGAGCGGAACGCCCCTGGCTGGCCGTCGAGTTCGTCCCCGGACCCGACCTCCTGGCACACGTCGCCGAGCGGGGGCCGCTGCCGCTCGTGGAGACGGCCAGCCTCGGGGCGCTGCTCGCCGAGGGGCTCGGGACCGTGCACGAGGCGGGGCTGCTGCACCGTGACCTCAAGCCGCAGAACATCCTGCTCTCACCGTCCGGTCCCAAGGTGATCGACTTCGGTCTCGCGGTGCTGGCCGAGCGGCGCTCCACGCTCACCGCGACCGGCGTGGTTGTGGGCTCCGTGCTCTGTATGCCGCCGGAGCAGACGCAGGGCGGGCAGCTCCTCGACCGGGCCGCGGACGTATATGCCCTGGGCGCGGTCCTGCTGTACGCGGCCACCGGCCACTACCCCTACACCGGCACCAGCTGGCAGGCGATCGCCCGCCGGATCGAGGACCCGGACGTTCCTCCGGACCTGAGCGGGCTGCCTTTCCAGCTGAAACCGCTACTCTCCTCGATGCTCGCCCTCGATCCCGCCTACCGGCCGACGCTGCCCCAGATCACCGAGCAGCTCGTGCGGGTCATCGCGGAGCAGGGGCTGACCGCCGTGCGGGCCAAGCGCCGGCTCACGGCGCTGACCCCCGAGGCCGCCCTGCCCGAGCTGCCGCTGCCGCCCGAGCCTCCGGAGCTCCCGGAGACCCGGCGCGGTTACACCCCGACCGTGGTGGACGTCGCCGTACGAGAGGACGACGAGGTTCCACCGCAGGGGGAGAACGCTTCAGATGGCGAGGGTGCGGACGAGGACGAAGACGCGGCCTCGGACGGCGAAACGCTCGCCGACGGCGGCGGTCCGTCCGCCGCATCCACCCCGCAGAGGCCCGAAGGAAACCGTCCCGCCCGGCGGGGTGTCCGGCTCTCCGCGCCGCTGCGGATCGCCGAGGAGCTGCGGGCCGCCTACGCGAGCGACGCCCGCTTCTGAGGAACGCCCACACCCGCCCCCGGCGAAAACTCCGTCCCTCCGGGATTCCCGCATGGCCCGCGTACGCCGCGTGAAAGACTCGGGACGTACGAAGCGGACCGTATTTCCCGGCACGGACAACGGAGTGACCACGGGTGACAGAGCAGGGGCAGAATCGGTTTCCACCCGGGGCCCAGATCCTCGTCCGGGACGAGGAGTGGCTGGTCAGGATCGCGCGGCGGACCGACCACGACGGTGACCGCATTGAGGCCATCGGCGTCTCGGAGTTCGTCCGGGACGAGGAGGCGGTGTTCTTCACCGGCATCGACACGGTCGAGCTGCTGGAACCGGAGAAGACGCGTCTGGTCCCCGACACGTCCTCCTATTTCCGCCGCGGACGGCTCTTCCTCGAAGCGGTGCTGCGCAAGACGCCGCTGCCGCAGACCGAGCGCGGGCTCGCCCTGGCCGACCGTTTCCTCCTCGACCCGCTGCCCTACCAGCAGCGCCCCGCGGAGCTCGCCCTGTCGATGCGCAACCTCCGCCCCCGCATCCTGATCGCCGACGTCGTCGGTCTCGGCAAGACCCTCGAAATAGGGCTCACCCTCGCCGAGCTGATCCGCCGGGGCCGTGGCGAGCGCATTCTCGTCGTGACCCCGCAGAGCGTCCTGGAACAGTTCCAGCACGAACTGTGGACGCGGTTCTCGATCCCCCTGGTGCGGCTCGACTCGCTGGGCATCCAGCGCATCCAGCGCGAGATCCCCGCGGGCCGCAATCCGTTCACCCACTACAAGCGCGTCATCATCTCCGTCGACACGCTCAAGAACATCGGCCAGTACCGGCACCACCTGGAGCGTATCCAGTGGGACGCGGTCGTGATCGACGAGTCGCACAACCTGATCAACCAGGGCAGCCAGCGCCGGGCCCTGGCCGAGACGCTCACCCCGCGCACCGACGCCCTGCTCCTGGCCAGCGCCACCCCGCACAACGGCGACAAGCGCTCCTTCGCCGACCTGGTGTCCCTGCTCGACCCCGCCGCCATCGTGGACCGCGATCACTACGATCCGGCGAAGGACCTCGGGCACCTCTTCATCCGGCGCACGAAGATCAGCCCCGAGGTCCGCAACGGCATCGGCAAGGAGTGGGCGGACCGGGGCCCCACCCGCTCGCTGCGCTGCGCGGCCAACGAGGCCGAGGAGCGGATCTTCGCCGAGCTCGCCGAGCACTGGCTGCCCGCGCCGTCCACCAGCACCGAGTTCGGTACGGCGGACCAGGAGCGGACCTCGGTGAGCACCGATCCGCTCTTCGCGTACAACGTCCTCAAGACGTTCCTCTCCTCCCACAAGGCGCTGGCAGAGCTGGTCGACCGACGCGTCAAGGCGCTGGCCAAGCGGGTGGCGGACGCGGTGGCCGAAGGCAGGCGGCCCGACCCCGCGATCGACGGTGAGCAGGCCGCCCTGGCCCGGCTGCGCACCCTCGTCGGCTCGATGGGTGACGGCAGCGCCCCGGGGGACTCGACGAAACTGGACGCCCTCGTCGAGCAGTTGGAACAGATCGGCGTGAAGCCGGGCAGCGACATGCGAGCGGTGATCTTCTCCGAGAGGGTCGAGACGCTCACCTGGCTGGCCGCGAAGGTCCCCGAACGCCTCGGCTTCACCCCCGGCAAGGACGGCGGCCACGCGGCCGTGCGCGTCATGCACGGTGGCGTCGTCGAGGAACAACAGCGCGTGATCCGCGAGGAGTTCAGCCTCGCCGGCTCGCCGGTGCGGCTGCTGTTCGCCGGCGACGTCGCCTCCGAGGGCGTCAACCTGCACCGCCAGTGCCACCACCTGATCCACTACGACATCCCCTGGTCGCTGATCCGCATCGAGCAGCGCAACGGACGCATCGACCGCTACGGACAGCGCCACGAGCCGGAGTTCCGGGCGCTGATCCTCACTTCAGGACAGCCGGGCGCCAAGGACGACAGGACCGTCGCCGAGAAGCTCCTCGTCCGCGAGGAGGAGGCCCACAAGCTGAGCGGCACGGCGGAGGCGGAGACCGGCTACTACCGCGCCGACGAGGAAGAACGCCGTCTCATCAAGGAGCTGATGGCGGGCGGCACGGTCGAGGAGTTCCTCGACTCCGCGCCCGCCGCGGACGACACCGACCTGGCCGGACTGTTCGGCCAGGTGGACACCATCACCGAGGAGGAGCTGCCGGACCGCGCCGAAGTCCCCTCCCTGTTCGACGGTGACACGGCGGCCTTCGTCGCCACGGCGTTCGAGGAGCTGTACGAGGACCACGCCGAGGACGTCATCGGTCTGTCCCGCAGCAAGGACGCCGATCACCGCCCGTACTTCTCCCTCTCGCCGGACAAGGCCCCCGACCTGCTGCGCCGCCTGAAGGCCCTGCCGCCTTCCTACCTGAAGGAGCAGGGCGTGGCCGAACGGATGATCCTCTCCTTCGACCGCGGCCTCGCCCAGGACAAGCTGACCGAGGCCCGTGAGGCGACGGACACCATCTGGCCCACGGTCTCGTATCTGAGCGACATCCATCCGGTGGTGGAGTGGCTCACGGACAAGGTGCTGGTGCAGTTCGGGCGGCAGGAGGCGCCGGTGATCACCTCCCCACACGTGGAGCACCCGACCTTCCTCATCCAGGGCATCTACTCCAACGCGCTGGGCCGCCCCACCGTCGTGCGGTGGATGGCCGTCAGCGCCGACCCCGGGGCTCCGGTGGGCGAGATGACCGATGCCCTGCGCGCGGCGAAGGTCCGCCCCGACCTCGCCCGCACCGGCGACCCGCGCGACCTCGCGCACCTGCAGTCCCTGGTGCCCGCCGCGGTGGCGCGAGCCCGCGAGCACCTGGAGCGGTACAAGGAGGAGTGGGCGCAACAGATCAGCGTCCCGCTCGCCGAGTACCGCAAGCGCCTGACCGACTGGCGTCAGGAGTCCCTGGACGCACTGTCCGGTGAGAGCACCCGGCGCAAGCGGCAGGTCGAGAAGACGGCGGGCGACCAGGCGGACCTCCTCGACCAGTTGCAGACCACCGGACTCCCGCTGTTGCGCGTCCTCGCGGTCCTGGACCGGCCCGCCCCGGACGGCGCGCCCTACGAGGCCTCGGACGAATCCCGCGAGAACGGCACCCCTGATCGCGAGACCCCCGATCACGGAACCCCCGACCACGCCTTCGACCCGGCGGAGAACTGACGTGACGTACGACTCGCTCGTCAACCACGGCGACTACCTCTCGGCGCACTATCTCGCCGAAGTCCTCCCCAAGGACCTGAAGGCCAAGGAGGGCCTCCTCGCCCGGTGGGCCGAGACCGAGGAGCGGGAGCGGCGCGCCCACGCCGCCGCCGTCGCCGGGGCCAAGTCGGAAGGGCGCGCCCCCGCGTCCGTCCCGCCCCGTGCCCGCACCCCGCGCGAGGGTCTGCGCGCCCTGCACGGCCCCTACTTCGCCTCCCGCGCCGACTTCGCCCGGGACGCGGAGGCCCTAGCCGTACCGGACGCGCCGGTCCCCGCCGACTGGACCAAGCGTCTCACCGAACTGCACCTGGACACCCTGCGCGCGCTCGGCTTCGACGACGCCCATGAGCAGACCGTCACGGTTCACCGCTCGGGCCACGACCACCCGGTCCAGGTCCTGCACACCGAGCCCGGCCTGATCGCCGTCTCCTGCGGTTGGACGGACGAGCCGGACGCCGCCCTCGACCCGGACGGCGCGGGCCGCCTGCTGCACCCCGTCGCCCTGGAGGCCTCCGCCCGTCTCACCGACGCGAAGGCCCTGGCGGACTTCCTCTTCGAGTGCGACGAGCCGCCGCGCTACGTCCTCGTGCTGGTCGGCGGCGTCGTCGTCCTCGCGGACCGCCTCGCCTGGCACGAGGGCCGCTACCTCGCCGTCGGCCTGGACGCCGCGCTCAACCGGCGGGACATCCGCAACGGCGGTGAACTCGACACGATCGCCGCGCTGTTCGGCGCGGACTCGCTGCGCACGCCTGAGGAGGGCGGCACCGCTCCGCTCGCCGGTTTCGTCGACAAGTCCGGCAAGCACGCGGTCGGCGTCTCCACCGAACTGCGCGAAGGGCTGCGGCTGTCCGTCGAGTGGATCTCCAACGAGGTCCTGGCCCGGCTCCGCGACCAGGGCGTCACCCCGGAACAGATCGACGAACCGGCTCGCCTCGCCAAGGAACTCGGCCGCGAGTCCCTGCGTTACCTCTACCGCGTCCTGTTCCTGCTCTACGCCGAGGCCCAGCCCTCGCTCGGCATCCTGCCGGCCGACGATCCCGAGTACGCTCGGGGCTACGGCCTCCAGCGCCTGGGCGACCTGGTCGTCCGCGACCTGGTGGGCGAGCGGTCACGGCGCGGGTTCCATCTGTACGAGTCCCTGGACCTGCTCTTCCAGCAGGTCCAGAAGGGCCACCGGGAGTTCGGCAGCGAGCCCGAGGACCTGGAGGCCCAGGCCGCCGACCGCGCCGCGACCGAGGCCGAACGGGAGGCAGCCGAATTCCTCGCCGCCGGGGCCATCACGCGGGACGCGTACACGGAGCGGGTCCGCGAGGCCGACCGCGCGCGCAAGGCCGCCGCCCGCAGCGCCGACGTAGGCCTGCGCTTCGAACCGCTGCGCTCCGACCTGTTCGAGAGCGACGCGGTACGCCTCATCTCCGCCGACCAGATCGAGAACCCGGCGTACGAGGAAAGCTCGGACCTCCCCGAGTTCCTCGACACCCGGCTGCGCAACGAGACCCTGCACAAGGTGCTGCGCCGCCTCATGCTCACCAAGGGCAAGGGGCGCGAACGCGGCGGCTTCATCTCCTACGCGCAACTCGGCATCAACCAACTCGGCGCGGTCTACGAGGGGTTGATGTCCTACACCGGCTTCATCGCCGACGAGGACCTGTACGAGGTGGCCAAGGGCGGCGACGCGTCCGGCGGCAGCTGGATGATCCCCGCGGGACGGGTCCAGGACTACCCGGACGAGGTGTTCGTCGAGCGCCCCCACGACGAGACCGGCCGCCCGCTGCGCGTCGTCCATCCCCGGGGCTCGTTCGTGTACCGCCTCGCCGGCCGCGACCGCCAGACGTCAGCCTCCTACTACACGCCGAAGTCCCTGACCGAGGTCACCGTCGAGCTCGCGCTCAAGCACCGCCTCGACCAGGACGGCACCAAGACGTCCGCCGAGGAGCTCCTCGGCTGGAAGATCTGCGAGCCCGCCCTCGGCTCGGGCGCGTTCCTCAACGAGGCCATCGACCAGGTGGCGGCGGAGTACCTGCGGCGCAGGGAAACGGAGTTGGACCGCCGCGTCGATCCGGAGGCGCGGCCCGTCGAGCTCCAGAAGGCCAAGGCGTACATCGCCCTGCACAACGCCTACGGCGTGGACCTCAACGCCACCGCCGTGGAACTGGCCGAGGTCTCCCTCTGGCTCAACTCCATGCACCCCGGCATGCGCGCCCCCTGGTTCGGCCTGCACCTCCGCCGCGGCAACTCCCTCATCGGCGCGGGCCGCAAGGTGTACGGGGCGGACGCGCTGCCGGAGGGCCAGTGGCTGTCGAAGAAGCTCCCGTTGCCGCCCACCGAACTCCCGTTCCGGGACGGCGACCTGCCCGACGGAGCCGTGCACCACTTCCTCCTGCCCGCGCTCGGCTGGGGCGCGGTGGCGGGGGAGCCCGAGGCGAAGAAGCTTGCGGAGGAGCAGGCGAAGGCGCTGGGGCAGTGGCGCAAGGGGATTCAGAAGCCGCCTAAGTGGACGCCGTTCAAGGAGCGGGCGAAGGAGAAGCAGGACGAGCGGCAGGCGCGTTACGACCGGTGGGTCAAGGCGGCACCCAAGACCGAGTTGGGCCGACTCCAGGCGGTGGCGCGCCGGGCCGAGTTCCTGTGGAGCCTGGTCGCCAAACGTCTCGAACTCTCCGAACGGAAGGTGTCGCGCCGGATCGACGTCTGGGGTGCGGACTGGCTGGAACCCGCGACGGAGGCCGCAGACAAGCAGCGTGTCCTGGACGACCTGACGGCGGCCGGCACGCCGTACTGGCGCCTGAAGACGGTCATGGACGCGTGGTGCGCGCTGTGGTTCTGGCCGCTGGACCGGGTGGGGCTGCTGGACGGCACGGACCCGGCGTACGCGGTGGGTGAGGGGGCGTTCGGGGCGGTGGCCACCCCAGTGGCAACGGAGCCGGAGAGTGCGGCCCCGAGCGGTCCCGCGCCGGGCGACGTCGTCTGGCGGGCAGCCGGGCTCTTCGACGACCCCGACGGCGAACAGGAGGAGCTGGGCGTCGTGGCGGACAGCGACGAGGGCCTGAAGACCAAGGGGAAGAAGGCGACGGGCCGCAAGGCCAGGATCGTCGAGGATGACCGGCGCCCGGTCATTCCCTTGGAGTCGTTTGCGGACTGGCTGGAGTTCCTGGAACTGACGCTCGGCACGAAGGACGCCGAGGGCGATGCCGAGGGCAATACGTCATTCCTGAACGGCCTGGACGACCTCTCCGTGGACGAGGCGCTGCCGCTCCTGGAGGCGTACGAGCGCAGCCTGGATATCGTTATGGGCATGAACAGCCCGTTCAAGCTGGCGGAGCGCTTCCCGTGGCTGGACGTGGTCGAGGACATCGCGGGCACGACGGAGCGTGACATAAAGGCGGAGGACGGGCACGGGTTCTTCCACTGGGAGCTGCACTTCGCGCATGTTTTCCGGGGGCCTGGGGGCGGGTTTGACCTGCAGGTGGGGAATCCGCCTTGGGTTCAGCCCAGATGGCAGGAGGATTTTGTCCTCGCAGAGCTGGATCCGTGGTTCAAGCTGACTGAAAAGCCAAGCGTCGCGACCTGGCGAGAGCGTAAGGGGGAAGTGCTGGGGAAAGGTGGGGCGACTCCTTATTTCCTCGATGAATTGGTCTCGAATTCTGCCATGACGCAGTGGCTTGTGTCGCCGGTAACATATTCGGTACTCGCCGGAACCCAACCAGATCTCTACCGTGCCTTCATGTGCCGGGCTTGGGACAATCTGGGAACGCAGGGGATTGCAGGTCTTGTCCATCCCGATACTCACCTTGGCGGCACCAAAGACGGGCGTATTCGCGGCGCGGCCTATCGGCGGCTGCGGCTACATGCTGGGTTCGTGAACGTTGGTAACTGGGCTTTTGAAGCCAGTCGGAACACCGAATTTGGCGTGCACATTTATGGGACTCCGAAGAGTGGCATCAGTTTCGACAATCTGAGTCGGTTGTACGGGGTGGAACCCCTGGTGGCTTCGCTCGATCATGACGGAGAGGGCGAGGTCCCGGGAATGAAGCACGGGGGCGCCTGGGATCTACGTGCTCACCGGGCACGGGTCATCACGGTCGATGAATCGGTGCTCGTGGAATGGCAGCGGCTGACTGGGGATTCCGGAAATGCTCCCGCATGGGAAGCGGCGTTGCTGCAGCCGGTGACCAGTGAGGAGCAGGGGGCTATTGCAGCTCTCTCGGCATCGAGAGTCAGGCTGGGTGACCACAAGCCCCCCATCAGTAGCGGATATCATGAGAAAATGGGTAAGGAGAATGGGTTCATTGATTGGCGCACGTCACAGCCTGATTCGCTGACCGAGCTCGTACTCCAGGGCCCTCATATTGGCATTGCTACCCCGGTGAGCAAGCAGCCTAAGATGCCGTGCCGGGGCAATCACGACTGGACGAGCTTCGACCTGACGGCACTGCCCGGGAATGCGGTTCCCCGAACCAACTATGTGCGGTCTGAGTCCTGTTCACTGCAGCGCTACGAAGGTGAGCAGGACCGCTGGTTGGATCGATCGCGAATGAGTGACGAGTGGGAGCCTAGCTCGGAGCAGTGGGAGAAGCGCGGCGATGTTTTGAGCGGTGAGGAATTTTCGCTCTCTGATGAGGAACAGCGGGAACTGCTGCGTCAGCGGCTGTGGTGGTTCCAGCCGTACACGAAATTCTATCGGCTGGCTTGGCGTAAGATGATTCCATTCAACACCGAGCGCAGCCTGTTCGCTGCGCTAATCTCGCCAGGCGCCGCACACATCGATAGCGTTCAGTCTCTGATGATGGCGGATAACCGCGCAACAGCAGTCAATTCGGGTTTCTGGGCTTCACTTCCGTTCGATTACTTGCTGCGTATCGTTGGTAAAGCGAACCTCCACCCAACCGAGGTGGAGCGGATGCCGTATGCTTCCACTTCGCACTTTCTCGCGAATCCGCTCTTGCTTCGCGCCCTTCGGCTCAACTGCCTCACCGAGGCTTACGCACCCCTCTGGGCGGAGCTCTATGACACGACCTGGCCCGACCGCGAAGACTGGGCCCTGGAATGGCCCGGATTGGCTCCACTGGCCGGTCATCTGGAGTCGGATTGGGAGTACGCCACACCTCTGCGCACCGAATACGAGAGGCGCGCAGCGCTCGTGGAGATTGACGCCCTAGTCGCGGTTTGGCTTGGTATGAGCGCCGATGAGCTGATTGCTATCCATAAGGCGCGTTATGCGGTCCTTGCGGACCGTGAATCGCAGATGTGGTTCGACGCGATTGGTCGCCAACTGGCACAAGATCCGTATGCCTTTGGCCACGGTCAGACCAAACAGGACTACGAGCAGTTCCTCGCCTACGACAAGAGTGAGCGCTCCGAGCCCCCGGCGGGCTACACCGCTCCCTTCTACAAGGCCGACCGTGAGAAGGAGATGCGGGCCGCGCACGCCGTCTTCTCTGAGCGGCTTCGGAAGGCGCAGGAGAAGGAGGCGTAACGAGGGCGCCCTGCACGGAACTCAGGTTCCGTGCAGGGCGCTCATGGGCGTATCAGCGTCAGCCTTGACGTGCGTACGAGACGAAGCTCTGCCAGGTCCCAGGGGTGACCGCAAGCTGCGGGCTTCGACGTAGCTTCGAGTCCCGCACGCGGATCGTCGCGGCCAACTCCGTTTCCGTCCCGGACACCGCCACCTCCACGCAACTGTCGCCATCGGAGCCGCTGTAGCTGCTCTTGAACCAGGCCAGTTCGGACGTGCTCATAGCGCTCCTCGCATCCGCTTCAGCAGGCCCTTGGAGTCCTCGGGAGTGAGGGCCTGCGAGCGCAGTCTCGCATAGCGCTGGAGCATGATGCTGACCTCTTTCGGGTCGGCAACCAGCAGGCCGCCGCGCTGCCCTTCGGCATAGCCGTACCACTTGTTCTCAGGCGTCTCCAACACCTGCAACGGCCCGTCGAACCCCGCATGATCCGGCTGTAGCAGCGGCATGATCTGCAACTCCACGTTGAACTGTCCTGCCTGCTCCAGCAGGTGGTCGATCAGTTCCCGGGTCGCCCCTGGTCCGCCGGTGCGGCGCTCGACCAACGCCTGCTCAATGATGAAGCTGAACGTGATCGGCGGACGCCGCCGAAAGAGCTCCTGGCGCTCCAGACGGGCTGCGACCTGCTGGTCGACCTGCTCGTCATCCTTGACCGGAGGGACGCTGACGGTCACTGCCCGCGCGTACGCCTCCGTTTGCAGCAAGCCAGGGATGACCCGGCACTCGTAGGTCCAGAGAGTGACCGCCTCCGCCTCGAACCGAGCCCACTGCCGGAACCAACTCGCCAGCCCCGGCTGCCGCGACAGATGCCGTGCCGCACCCCGCAGCGCTCCGAACGCGTCCAGTGCCCCCTCCGCCCGTTCCACGAAGTCCGGCTGCGGGAAGCGGCGGCCCTGCTCGATCTTGGCGACCGTCTGCACCGAGTACGGGACCAGTTCCGCGAACTCCTCCTGGGTCAGGCCCGCCCGTCTGCGGAAGGCCTTGAAGACCTCGCCGAAGGTCCGGAGACTGTCCGACACCTCCGGCTCACCGCAGCCCTGCGACCCGCCCGCACCGTCCGCCATGCGAGGACACCTCCCGTACGCCTGCCCCGCGAACCACTTCCAACCCCGCCATGGTTACGGTCGGTTGCCACCCCTGTCCACCCTCCGTACTCGTACTCTCACGCGGAGTACGAGTCGCTGACCTGGTGCGCAGGGCGTGTGGGCGGTCATTTTGGGACCATGACGCCAAGTCCAGCTCGCCAAGCGCCGGTTACCGTACGTGTGTTCGCGCAGCGTTTCAGTGCCACTCCGCGTGGCGCCCGCCTCGCCCGCCACCTCGCCGTGCACCGGCTGGACGTCTGGGGCGTCCCGTACGGCTCCGACGCTTCGGACACTGCCGCGCTGCTCGTCGCGGAGCTGGCCGCGAACGCCGTCACCCACGGCCGCGTCCCCGGACGTGACTTCGAGGTGCGGCTCGGCCTCGACGCGTACACCCTCCGGATCGACGTGTCGGACCCGCGCGGAGAGCGCCGCCCTGCCGGGCCGGGCGCCGCCGCCTCCCCGCCGGCCGACCTGGACGGCGGCCGAGGGCTGCTGCTCGTCGAGGCGCTGTCCGACCGGTGGGCCGTTCTCGACCGTCTCCCCGTCGGCAAGACGGTCCGCGCCGAACTGGACCTGCCCCGCCGGGGCTCCGGCATCGGGGAAATGGTTTCCGCGAGCCCGAACTGGGCGCCAAGGGTGAACGAAAATAGAACCGGTGAGCGGATTTTGTGGTGTTCGAGGTGTCGGGAGAGGGGGCAGGAATCCTGCCCCTGAAAGGATCGGCACGAGTTTCCGCCGAAACTCGTGCCGTGAGGAAGGGGGAGGCTAGCCTTGAAATTCACGACAAACGGGGTGGGTGAATTATGGAGAACGAGCGATGTGCCACCTGTAATACCTGGAAGATCGAGTGTGACCATTGTGATGGGCGTGGCCACTTCGACGGCACTCCCTTCGGTACTCGCGACTGCGACAGATGTGACGGACGCGGTGTCAAGTGTCCCAAGGCCTGGCATGCGACCGACTGCTGAGCGGGTGCGGAGCGCTTCCACATCCGACCGCCATGTACCCCGCGCGCGATCGGTGCGGTGAGCGGAGATGGGTCGGACAACTCGCGGGCCGCAGTTCGGATCCGCGATCATCGCCGGGGTGTTGGCCTGCGTTGCCCTGTATGTCAGAGCGACGAAGCCCATGAGTCGAACCGCGCCGGGAGAGCAGAGCACGGCGAGTCCCTGGGGGCTGCTCGTCGTCCTGCTTGTCCTCTGCGCGGCAGTCGCACTGATCGGATTCGCCATGGATGTGGTGGGAGCCGCCACAAAGGAGCGATCGATTGCGGAAAATAGGAGACGGACTTCATCGGGAAAAGCCCGAAAAGGCAGTGGAACATGCCGAACGGGAGATTCCGAAAGCACGCCGGGTGTCGTCCACGACTGGGTTCGGGTCGACGGCGGCGAGGATCGCAGGACCGACGGACGCCTCCGCTGGTGGACCACGTTCGCGTGCTCCCGCTGCGGAGCCACAAAACTGACCACCACGGAATGGGATCACATCTGAGCCTCAGACCCCTGGCTCCAGGACCCACCCGCGACGCCGTCCGAGCCGGACACAGACCGGACCGCGGGCAGGCCTCTCTCACCTTCCGCGCTGACGGGTCCACTCCCCGTCTATAGGCTGACAGGTGACCATGGACCATGAACCAAGGTCATCGATGGCGGCCGGCGGAGGCGACGGGGAGTCATGGCGGGGCTTGAGGACAGCGGCAGCGGACGGGCGACAGGGCGGGGGCGGGACGTCGGATTCCGGCGCTATCAGTTCCCTTCGGAGGACACCGAGTTGCTCCAGCCCGGACTCTTCCCCTCCTTGTTCGGTCCTGTCGAGGTCGGCGGCGACGGTCTGCCCACCGGGGTGGAGTTGGAGCAGCCCGCCGACGAGGAAGGCACGGAGACCGGGGTGGGCACCGGCGACCCCGACGAGATCTCCGCTCCCTTCCGGCCCGAGAGCATCAAGATCGAGACCCAGACGACTACCGTCGACCTGCTGCTCTCGCGGCTGCGGGAGGGGATGATCGACCTCGCGCCCGACTTCCAGCGGCGGGCCGGCATCTGGACCGACGTGCAGCAGAGCCGCCTCATCGAGTCGCTGCTGCTGCGCATCCCCATCTCGTCCTTCCATATGGCGCAGGACGAGAAGGACGACTGGGCCGTGGTCGACGGCATCCAGCGGCTCACGGCCATCGCCCGGTTCATGGAGCCCGCGGCCGTAGGCATGCCGCCGTTGACCCTGCGCGGCCTCGACTACCTGCGCGACTACCACGGCAAGGGCTACGGGGAGCTGACCGGCCGGCTGAAGATCAGGCTGCGCGAGACCCAGCTCGTCGTGCACATCATCCAGCAGGGCACGCCCGAGGCCGTGAAGTTCAACGTGTTCTCGCGGATCAACACCGGAGGGCTGCCGCTCACCCCCCAGGAGATCCGGCACGCCCTGGTCGACGGACCGGTGCGCGGCTACCTCGCCGACCTCGCCGAGGATCCGGCGTTCGGGGACGCCACCGGACACAGCGTGTCCAACGAGCGCATGGCCGACCGGGAGATGGTGCTGCGCTTCCTCGCCTTCCGGCTGAGCGACCCCGCCGAACACGCGCAGCGGGACTTCGACCAGTTCCTCGTCACCTCCATGCATCACGTCAACCGGCTCAGCGAGAAGCAGCGGGATCTGCTGGCGCTGGAGTTCCGCAAGGCGATGCACTGCGCGGCGGTCATCTTCGGAGACCACGCGTTCCGGAAATGGCGGGGTGGAACGGGGAGCAAGTCCCCCATCAACAAAGCCCTGTTCGAGACGGTGGCGGTCAATCTCGCCATTCTGGACGATCACGAGCGTGTGACGCTGGTAACGTCGCGTGACAAGGTGCTCGAAGGGTTCTTCGAGCTGATGAAGGACTGGGACTTCGACCGGGCCATCTCCGTCGCCACCGGCGACACCAAGAAGGTGCGCAAGAGGTTCACCGCCATGGCGGAGCTCTTCCGGGGGGTAGTGGGACAGTGATCGACCAGCTGACGCTGACGAACTTCAAGGCGTTCCAGCACCTGGACCTGCCACTCGGGCCGCTCACCCTGCTGACCGGCCTCAACTCCTCCGGCAAGAGCAGCGTGCTCCAGTCGCTCGGCCTCCTCCACCAGTCGTACGCGGCGGGCGACCTCGACGAGGTGCGGGATCTGGTGGCAGAGGCGGGCTCCGGCGAGATCGCGGCCCTGGACAGCGGTTTCCTCCTCAACGGCGAATTAGTGTCCCTCGGCACCGGCCACGACGTCCTGCACGAGGACTTCACCGGCGACGAGCCGGAACTCACCGTCGCCGTGAACGAAGGCGCGTACCGCTACTCCTGGACCGTGGCCTACGCGGCCGAACAGAACCTGCTTCCGCTGACCGGTGTCGACGTCCCGCTGACCAGTGAAGGGGCGTCGCCTCCTCTCGGCCTCGCCGCAGTCGTCCCCGGATACTTCGTCAACGACTTCCAGTACCTGCACGCCGACCGCGTCTCGCCCGCCGAGTTCTACCCACGTGATCACCAGGTGGCCATCGGGCGCGGCTTCCTCGGCGTGCGCGGCGAACACACCGTCAACTTCCTGCGCCACCACGCCAGGGACGAGGTCCTCGACGGGCCGCTGCGCCACCCGCGCGCGGAGTCGACGCGACTGCTGGACCAGGCCGCAGCGTGGATGGGAGAGCTCTGCCCAGGGGTGGATCTTCTGGCCGAGCCCATCGAAGGCACCGACTCGGTGCGCCTCTCCTACGGCTTCGACGGCCCGCGCGGCACCCGGCGGCGCCCCACGAACGTCGGCTTCGGCCTCACGTACGCCCTGCCGATCGTCGTGGCCTGCCTGACCGCCCGGCGCGGATCGCTGGTCCTCCTGGAGAACCCCGAGGCGCATCTGCACCCGCGTGGCCAGAGCCGGATGGCCGCACTCGTTTCCGCGGCGGCGGCCCAAGGGGCGCAGCTCGTCGTCGAGACGCACAGCGACCACGTGCTCAACGGGGTGCGGCTGGCGGTCAAGCGAGGCGTGCTGGCACCCGAGGCGGCCGTCCTCCACTACTTCCGGGGCGGTCCCACGGGCAGCGAGGTCACCAGCCCCCGCATCGACCGCGACGGACTGCTCGACCAGTGGCCCGAGGGGTTCTTCGACGAGGTCGAGAACACCCTGGACGAGCTGCTCGCCTGAGGACCGGCCGGGGGGGCCGGCCGACGGGCGCGGACGACATTACCAAGGGGGAAGTGTGCCGCTGCTGTTCCTGAACGAGAGATCCTGTGGGACCGGAGTCGATCCCGCGCGGGCCGAACGGGCCATGACGGAACTGGCGCGGGCGGTGCTCGCCGTCCTCCGGGCCGACCGGCCGGGCACCGTGCTGGTCAGCAGGGATCCGATCACCGGACTGCAGATCGCGGACGGGCACCCGATCGGCAAGTGGCACGGCGACCCGAAGAACCGTGACGCCTGGCGGCGGCTCCTCCAGATGCAGAGCAAATGGCCGCACCGCGTCGTCTTTCCCGAGGGCGAGGACTTCTACGACGTCGAGTACCGGCACCAGGGCGAGGCGGTCGCAGGACTCGGCGCTGCCCACCTCATGGACGGGCTCGGTGTGTCGTTGGCCGTCGCCCCGTGCTGGGGCGAGGGCCGGGTGTGGCTGGAACGCGAGCAACTGGTCGAGGAGCAGAACGGAGACTTCGCGTCGCACGTCAGCGACGTCGAGCTCCGGCACGCCTCTAGCGGGACGCATGTCGACGAACATCTGAGGTGGATCGAACAACAGGCCGAACTCGCCCGCAGGGGCGGACTCGACGCGGTGACTCACGGGGCCGACCTGTGGGAACGGCGCGCGGCCCTCTTCCCCCGGCTGGAGTTCCTCCCCCGAGTGGAACAGCAGTTGCGGAACCTGGTCCAGGTCTGGGTACGCCCGGTCGCCAGGCGGCTGGCCGAACTCGACCAGGCGGTCACCTCGTGGAACCCGGACACCGAGCCCGAGGGTCCCCAGTGGCACTCCTGGGTGACGGGCGAGGGCGAAGAGCGAGCCCGCGAGCTCTGCGCGTTCACCGACCTCGACGGCCGGACGCGGACCTTCGCCACGCACGCCCGCTTCACCCCGGGACCCGGCCGGGTGCACTTTCTGCTCGTGCCGGAGAACAAGGCCCTACGCGTCGCGCACGTGGGCCGCAAGCTCGGCGTCTGAGCGGACCGGCGAAGCACGGCCCAGGCCCGGCCACCTCCCTCGGGCCGGGGTGCCGGCCCCGCCCGTTACCGTGGGGCCCGGAGCCGGGCAGGTGACGGCACCGACGAGACACCGGAACGAAGGAGAAGCAGGGTGCGACCGACCCTCGCCGCCGAGCAGGTACGCGACAGCCTGAGCCAGTACCTGTCGACGACGTACGCGCTGGCGGACGAAGGCACCCGCACCGCCCTGGAGCAGTTCCTCGGCGACCCGGACGACGGCATCTTCCGCGGCCCCTACCTGCGGATCCGCACCCCCTTCCGCTCCGCCGAGGACGACGACTGGCAGCGGCACCTCACCTGGTGGCCGCGGACCAAGGGCTTCACCACCCCGTACCGGCACCAGGAACGGGCCTGGGAACGCCTCTCGACCCTGCACGGCCCCGCCCGGCCCACCCTGGTGACCACCGGCACCGGGTCCGGCAAGACCGAGTCGTTCCTCGTGCCGATCCTCGACCACTGCCGACGGGAGCGCGAGGCGGGCAGGGAGGGCGTCAAGGCCGTTCTCCTCTACCCGATGAACGCGCTGGCCACCGACCAGGCCCATCGCATCAACAACTACCTCGACAGCCGCCGGGACGCCCGGCTCAGAGAGGCAGGGGTGCGCGCCGCGCTCTACATCGGCGACAAGGCGTCCAAGGAGTTCAAGCAGGCCAACCCGCGCGTCGCGGTCGACCGGGACGAGATCCGGCGCACCCGGCCCGACATCCTCATCACCAACTACAAGATGCTGGACCTGATGCTCCAGCGGCCCGAGGACCAGCGGCTGTGGCAGGAGCCGGGCGGCTCCGCGCTCGCGTACGTCGTCCTTGACGAGTTCCACACGTACGACGGCGCCCAGGGAACCGACGTGGCCATGCTGCTGCGTCGGCTCGGCGCCGTCGCGGGCCTCGACGAGCCGGGACGGCCCCTGGGACCGGTCTGCCCCGTCGCCACCTCGGCCACCCTCGGCGAGGGCACTCCCGGCATGGCGGGCGGGTCGATACTGGACGTGGCGGAGCAGGTGTTCGGCGTACCCTTCCCGCCGGACGCCGTGGTGGGCGAAGACCGGCGCAGCACACAGGAGTTCGCGGGCAACAGCGACTTCGCGCTGCCCTTCCCCGCCCCGCACGAAGTGGCGCAACTCGGCGACCCTACCCGCGACCGCGAGGCACTGGACCAGCTGATGGCCGCCTTCACCGGCCGGAGCGGCCTGGATCCCGGGCAGCTCGGCAGGCAGCTGCGCCGCCACCGGCTGACCGCCGCCGTCCTGGAGATCCTCGACGGCCGGCCGCGCACCACCGCCGAGATCATGGACGTCCTGCCGCGCTACGCCTACCACTGGGGCGTGGCCGTCCAGCAGAACCCGGCCGTCGCCGCCCAGGCCCTCGCGCGCTACGTCGCCCTGCTGTCCACGGCCCGGGACCCCGAGCACCCCACCCGGCCGCTCCTGTCGATCGAGGTGCACCACTGGGTGCGCTCGGTCTCCCGGGTGCTGCGCGGCGTCAGCGCGGCGAGGGCCGAGTTCCGCTGGGACGACGAGCGGATCACCACGGGCGGCAGGCTCGCCGCCCGTACGGCCGGTGGCCACAAGACCTCAGGCCTCGCCCCGGACGACGACACGGCCCCGGTCGCACCCGCGGGTGACAGCGCGCCCCCGCCCGCGCAGGTGTTCCTGCCCGCCGTCTTCTGCCGGGAATGCGGCCGCTCCGGCTGGGCCGCGCTCTCCCCCGAGGCGGACCCGGCGGAGCTCGACATGGCGGCCACGAAGATCCGCCGGGCGTCCGTCGGCCGCGACAAGAGCCGCGTCCGCAACATGATCGCGGCGACCCCGCGACAGGCGTACGAGGCGGCCTTCGTGGCCGAGAAGCAGCGCAGCGGACCGACCGTGATGGTGCTCTACGGGCCGAGCGGACGCGTACGGCCGCTGTCGCGCGAAACGGACTTCGACCCGCCGCGCGGCGGCGAGGGCCCGCACACGGCCAAGCCGCTGCACGACGCGGCGTTCGTCTGGGCGGACCTAGGCGACGACCGGGCGGCGCGCGGCGACCAGTGCCCGGCCTGCCGCACCTTCAACGCCATCCGCTATCTCGGTACCGGGCTCGCCGCGCTCGCCGCCGCCTCCATCACCCAGCTGTTCACGGGCGGCGAGCTCGACAAGAACCTGAACGAGGACAAGACCCTCCTCTTCAACGACTCCGTGCAGGACGCCGCCCACCGCGCCGGATTCGTCGCCAACCGCTCGTACACGTTCTCGCTGCGTTCCCTGCTCGCCAGCCACATCGACGAGGACGAGCCCATCGCGCTGAGCGACCTGGCCGCCGACCTCATCGCGGACGTCGTGGACAGCAAGGCCGTTCAGGCCGCGGTGATCCCGCCCGACCTGCACGTCGTGCGCGGCGTGGACACGCTGCTGTCCGGACGCAGTCAGGGCTCGCGCGCCACCTGGGAACTCATCGCCCAGCGTCTCGCCTTCGCGGCGGTCATGGAGTTCGGGCTGAGGTCCCGGCAGGGCCGCACGCTGGAGCTGACCCGCACGGTCGCCGCGGACGTCCCGCTCCAGGACCCGGACGCGGTCGCGGAGATCGTACGCGAACTCCTGCACACCACCCCCGGGGACATCGCCCTGCCGGACGGCTCCCTGCCCGGACCGGACCGCTGGATCGGGTACGTGCGCGGCCTCCTCGAAAGGCTGCGCACGCGCGGTGCCGTCCGGCACGCCTGGCTCGACGGCTGGCTGGACGAGGCGGGCGTACGCCGCTGGCTCGTCTGGGGCGGGCGCAGGACCGGTATGCCGGCGTTCCCGCCCGGCGTGTCCGCCCCGGCGTTCCTGCTCGGCAGCCCCAAACAGGGCAGCGACGACTTCGACGTGGTCACCGGCCGCCTCGGCTGGTACCAGGACTGGACACGGCGGAGCCTCGGACTGCGTCCCGACGCCGCCAACGCCTTCCTCGTACGGCTGCTGCCCGCGCTCGTCGACGCGGGCGTGCTGTCCGCCCGCACCGCCAAGGACGGGGTGACCCGCGTCTACGGTCTCCAGCCCGGCCACGTGCACGTCCGCAAGCTGGCCGACGACCGGGTGGCCGACGCCTCCGCGCACTGCCCGGTCTGCTCCTGGGAACAGACCGTCCACCCGGCCCTGGCCGACCAGTGGCACGGACAGCCGTGCCCCCGCTACCGCTGCGGCGGACTTCTGCGCACCGGCCAGGATCTGGAGAGCGGCGTACGGCGCCGGGACTTCACCCAGGACTTCTACCGGCGGATGTACCGGGACGCGGGTGTCTTCACCATCAACACCGCCGAGCACACCGGTACCCTCACCCGCCCCAAGCGCGAAGCCGTGGAGAAGGCGTTCCGCGAGGGCATCCAGGTCCACTACGCCAACCCGCAGGTGCTGTCCTGCACCCCCACGCTCGAACTCGGCATCGACATCGGTGACCTGTCGGCCGTGGTCCTCGCCTCGCTGCCCAAGGGACCGGCCAACTACGTGCAGCGGGTGGGCCGGGCCGGCCGTGCCACCGGCAACGCCTACCTGCTGACCATGGTCGACCGCGGCCCCCGCGACCGCTACTACCTGGACGACCCCCGGCAGATGATCGCCGGGGACATCCAGCCGCCCGGCTGCTTCCTCTCCGCGAGCGAGATCCTGCGCCGCCAGTACCTCGCGCACCTCCTCGACATGGTCGGTGCGGGACGCCTGGCCGCTCCGGACGGCGACGGGGACCCGCTCGACCCGATGCCCCGCCTGGCCACCGACCTGTTCGGTGCTTCCGCATGGCTGTCGGAGTTCCAGCAGGCCGCACTGGCCGAGGGCCCCCGCCGCGTCGACACCTTCATCGAGCTGTTCCCGCCGTACGACGGGACGAAGGGCACGGGTGTCAGCCCGCAGGCGGCCGAGGCACTGCGCTCGTACGCGACGGCGGGGCTCGCCGACGCCCTGAAGGAGGCGCGCGACCAGTGGGAGGACCGGCGCGGCGAGATGCAGCGCCGGGTCACGTCGATCGACGAGGCGCTGAAGGCACTGGTGGCCGGCGATCCCGAACACGAGCGGCAGGGCAGGGAACTGCGGGCCGAACGGCGAGCCGTGTCCCGGCACGCGGGCGAGATCAGCCGCACCACCGCGCACGGCGCGCTCGTCGACCTCGGGCTGCTGCCCAACTACAGCCTCGTCGACTCGCTGACGGAACTCGAAGCCACCCTCACCTGGAAGGAGGACGGCAAGGACGGGCAGCCCGAGCACCAAAGCAAAGTGCTCAGGTACGACCGGTCGGCGCGCCTCGCCCTCACCGACTTCGCGCCCGGCAACCACTACTACGTGCAGGGTTACAAACACCGCGTCACCGGGCTCGACATCGGCAGCCCGAACCGTCCGGCATGGCTGTGGTGGCGTGTCTGCCCCGACTGCGGGCACATCCGCACGGAGCGGGCACGGCAGGACTCCACCGCGTGCCCGCGTTGCCAGTCCCCGGCCATCGGCGACGTCGGCTGCCTGCACAAGGTACTGGTGCCGCACCGGGTGACGGCCCGCGACCAGCGGGACGACATCCGCGTCCGCGACGACACCGACGACCGGGAACGGCGCCTCTACACCGTGGTCCCCGCCGTGGACATCCCGCAGGAGCACGTCGAGGCGGGGTGGAAGCACAAGAACGCCACCTTCGGCTGGGAGTTCACCCGGCAGGCCGTGATCCGCCACCTCAACGTCGGCGCCTCTCGCGTGGACACCGGGGTGGAGAGCGCCTTCGCGGGACGCCAGGTGCGGCTCAACCCCTTCTGGGTCTGCGACTCCTGCGGACACGCCGACCCCGACGGCGGACCCGCCACCGTGCAGGCCGGACAGCAGAGCGCTTTCGGCACGTCGTCGTCCCGGGCCACGAAGTACCACCGCCCGTGGTGCCCCCGGACGCGCGACGGGCTCGGCGACACGAAGGCCGCGCAGGCGGGCGTGAAACTGCTGCTCGCCCACGAGTTGCGCAGTGAGGCGCTGCGCATCCTCATCCCCGCGGTGACCGCGTACACCGAGGAGCGTCTGGCCTCGTTCAAGGCGCTGCTGCTCGCGGGCATCGCCCAGAGCTACGGGGGCGACCCCGACCACCTGGCCGTGGTCACCGACTCGATGCCCGAGCCCGGCGGCGACGTCCGCAGGCACTTCCTCGTCCTGTACGACTCGCTGCCCGGCGGCACCGGCTATCTGCACCGGCTCGCGGGGCCCGACGGGCTCCACGACGTGCTGACCCGGGCCCGCCAGGTCATCGAGCGCTGCCCGTGCGTCGGCGAGAAGCGACCCGCCTGTCACCGCTGCCTGCTGCGGCACGTCGGTGACAGCGAGTACGAACTGGTCTCGCGTGAACACGCCCTCGACATGCTCGGCGAACTCCTCGGCCGCAGCGGCGACGCCTGGCACATCGAGGAAGCCGCGACGACCCGGGCCATCAGCCTCGACAAGCAGGTCGAGAGCGAACTGGAAGCGCTGTTCCGCCGGGGACTCCTCGCCTGGGCCGAAGGCGCCCCCGAGGTGAGCGTGCGTTCCGCGCAGACCCCCGACGGCGAGCGGGACACGACGCTGCGGTTCACCGCGCCCGACGGCAAGGTCAGCGGCTGGCGCATGGAGACCCAGACGGACCTCGGTTTCACCGTGCCCGACGTGGTCTTCCGCAGCCTGGACGACGACCGCAGGCGGGTCGCCGTCTACCTGGACGGTTACCGCTATCACGCGAGCCCCGAGCACAACCGCATCGCGTCCGACGCCGACAGGCGGACCCGGCTGCGCGCCGGACACGGCTGGCAGGTCTTCCAGCTGACCTGGGACGACGTACGTGCCTGGACCGGCGACGCGAAGCCGCCCGCCGATCCGGTCTGGGTGCCCTACCAGAACACGGCGCAGAAGACCGCGTCCGACATCCACCGGCGGCTGCACGGCGACGACCCGCGCGACCTGACCAACTTCGTGTGGACCAACCCGGTCAAGACGCTGATCGGCTACCTGACCACCCCGGACCAGGAGCTGTGGCGGCGGCGTACCCAGAGCGCGCTGGCGGGATTCGCCGCGGTCTCCGCGACGAGCCGCGCCCTGGCGGACGGGCCCGAGATCGGGCACCGGATCGCCGAGGCCCTGAACGGCAAGCGACTCTCAGGCGGGCAGGGCGCCGTCCAGATCATGGCCACCCAGGACGGCAGCGGATGCCCGCTGACGGTCGCCCTCGACCTGCGCAAGGGGCAGGCGGGCGCGGTGTGGACCGCTCTGACCGTGCTCGACGACAGTCCGGAAGCGCCGGTCCGTGACGAGAACGCCCACCGCAGGCGGTGGCAGGCCTGGCTCTACTGGACCAATCTGCTCCAGTTCCTCAACGAGGGCGAGGGCGACGGTGTTCAGCTGGCGGCCGGCCAACTGCCGGGCTTCGACCCGGTGGAACTGGCGGTGACCGGTGGAGGGGGCTGGCTGGAGTCCCGCCGGCAGCCGCAGCGACCCCCTACGGAAGGGCCTGCCACCGAGGCCGCCGAGACCGGGGCAGGGCCCGTGGAGGTACCGCTGCCGTCGGGTTCACCGGCGGAGGCCGTGCGCGATCCCGCCTGGGACGAGGTCGTCGACTATCTGGTGGAGGAGCCGGGGCTCGCGGAACTCGTCGACGTACTCGTCCGGTCCGCGGTGCCCGCTCCCGAGGCGGGGTTCGAGCTCGGCGATGCCGCCTGGCCCGCCGAACTGGCCTGGCCCACCGACCGTATCGGTGTCGTTCTCGCCCCTGCCCAGGAGGACGAAGCCGCCGTCGCCGAAGCGTGGGACCGTGACCGCGCCTACGCGGCGGCGGGGTGGACCGTACGGACCGCCGTCGAGTGGGACGCCGGAGAACTCGCGGCCGCCCTCACCCGGCGCACCGAGGCAGACGGCCGTCCGGCCGCGCACGACGACGAGGAGCAGAACCGATGACCAGCACCGGCGCGCCCACAGCGGGCGCGACCCTCCGCCTGCTCGACAAGGCGGACAAGGAGATCGTCAAACTGGACCGGGCGATCGTCGGAGCGGTCTACAAATTCCAGCACGAGTTCCGGAGGAACCCCGGGGCGCCGGGCTTCGATCTCAAGCCTCTCAAGGGGCACGAGCGTCTGTGGTCGGCGCGCGTCAACCGCGAATACCGGGCGCTGCTGGTGCGACTGGGCGGCAACGACTGGCTGCTCGTCTCGGTCAAGCACCGCGGACACGTCCACCGCAACCTCGACCGGCTCGCCTACGGCATCAACCAGATCACCGGCGCGATCGAGTACGTGGACCTCCAGGTGGTGGAGGACGGCGTTCTGGGCACGGAAGAAGCCGGGGCGCGTCCCGAACCGTCCGCCGCGGAAAGCGCCGCCGCCGAGACTCCGCTGTTCGCCGCCTACACCGCGCGGCAACTGGCGGACCTGGGGGTGGCCGAGCCCCTCATCCCGATCGTCCTCAAGCTCACCACGGACGACGAGTTGCTCGGACTCGCCGAGTACGCCCCGCGGCACACGGGCGAGGTGCTGCTGCGCCTGCGGGACGACGTTCCGTACGACCAGGTGATGGAGGAGGTGACCGCGCCGGTCGCGGTCACCCCCGAGGAATCGGCCGTCAGCGCTCGCGGTGACGACTGGCGAGCCGCGGCCGACCGCTCGCAGGCCGTGGTGATCACCGATGACGAGTCGCTGCGGAGCATCCTGGAGGAGGGCGACTTCGGCCGGTGGAAGGCGTTCCTCCACCCCACCCAGGAGAAGCTGGTGGGACGTGGGTACTCCGGGCCGGCCCGCGTGGGAGGAGGCCCCGGAACGGGGAAGACGATCGTCGCCCTGCACCGGGTGAAGCACCTCGTGGACCGCCTGGCCCCCGGCCACAACAAGCCGGTCCTCCTCACCACGTACAACAAGAACCTGGCCGCCGACCTGCGTTCTCGTCTCCTCTCCCTCGGCGGGCCTCAACTGCTCGCCCGCGTCGACATCCTGCACGTCGACCAGTTGGCGACGCGTGTCGTGAGCGAGGCCGACCCGGGGAACGCCAAGCGCAGAATCGATGACGCACAAGCGCTGCGCGAGTGGCGCCAACTGCTCGTGGAGATCGGCGAGAACCGCTGGGACGCTGAGTTCCTCAGCGACGAGTGGAACCAGGTGATCCTCGGCCAGGCCGTGGCCTCGCGCTCCGACTACTTCAAGGCCCGGCGGGCCGGTCGGGGGCGTAGCGTGAGCCGTCCCGACCGGGCGGAGATCTGGCAGCTCGCCGAGCGCTTCACCCAACGCCTTGACGTCAAGGGACTGGAAACTCACCGACAAGTGGCGGAAAGAGCGGCCCAGTTGGAGATGGCCCGCAGCCACAAGATCGAGGAGCGTCGCCGTCAGGAGGAGGAGCGCGGGGGACCGGGCAACGTCCACGTGGAGTCGGGAACAGGAGCCTGGCTGCGTTACCGCTACCGGCACGTCGTCGTGGACGAGGCACAGGATCTCGGTGCCGCGCACTGGAAGATGCTGCGGGCCATGGTTCCCCGTGAGAACGACGACATGTTCCTCGTCGGTGACACCCACCAGAGGATCTACGACAACCAGGTCACCCTCAGCAGCCTGGGCATCAACATCCGGGGCCGTTCGGCGAGACTGACACTCAGCTATCGCACCACGCGCGAGATCCTGGGCGCCGCCATCGGCATTCTTGAAGGGGCCGACTACGACGACCTCGACGGCAGCACCGACAACCTGGCGGGATACCGGTCGGTGCTGCACGGCGGACGCCCGTGCCTGCGGAGTGCGGACAGCTGGGACGAGGAACTCGACCTCGTGGTGGAGCAGGTGCAGGCGTGGCACGACGTCCCGCGCGAGTCCGTCGCGGTCTGCGTGCCGACGAACGAGAAGGTCGACGACGTGATGGCGCGGCTCGGCCGCCGCGGAATCATGTCCACGAAGATCACCGGTGACGGGGCACGGGGAGTCGAGGGAGTGCACGTCGGCACGATGTACCTCTTCAAGGGGCTTGAGTACCGCCGCATGATCATTGCCGGCGTGTCCGAGGGCTTGGTCCCCCGCTCGGCTGTGGACGCATGGGAGCGGACCGACAAACTGCGCCACAGGCGTGAATTGCAGCGGGCCCGCTCTTTGCTGTTCGTCGCGGCTACAAGAGCGAGAGACGCGCTCACGATCTCCTGGAACGGTGAGCCCAGCAGGTTCCTTCGCACCCTGGGAGCCGGGGTCCAATGAGGCCCCACCCTCCTGATTCCTGCTGGTCAGTGGTGCGGGGGCGTCGTCTCGACGGGGTTCTCGCGCTGGTCGGAGCGGCCGTCACGTCCTGGGACGGTCGCCGCGGCCTCGAAGTCCCAGAGAAGTCCCACAGACGCCGCCGCACCCCCTCAGGACCAGCGTTCCGGCTGGTCGGACGGGGTGCGGCGGCGCCGTCACATCAGATGTCCCGGAAGATCTCGATCTGCGCGCCGATCGAGTTCAGACGCTCGGCGAGGTCCTCGTAACCGCGGTTGATGACGTACACGTTCCGCAGCACCGAGGTGCCGTCGGCCGCCATCATCGCGAGCAGCACGACCACGGCGGGCCGCAGCGCGGGCGGGCACATCATCTCGGCGGCGCGCCAGCGGGTAGGGCCCTCGACCAGCACGCGGTGCGGGTCGAGCAACTGGAGCCGGCCGCCGAGACGGTTGAGGTCCGTCAGGTAGATCGCCCGGTTGTCGTAGACCCAGTCGTGGATCAGCGTCTGGCCCTGCGCGGTGGCCGCGATGGCCGCGAAGAACGGGACGTTGTCGATGTTCAGGCCGGGGAACGGCATCGGGTGGATCTTGTCGATCGGCGCCTCCAGCTTGGAGGGCCGCACCGTGAGGTCGATCAGCCGCGTACGGCCGTTGTCCGCGAAGTACTCGGGCGTGCGGTCGTGGTCGAGGCCCATCTCCTCCAGGACCGCGAGCTCGATCTCCAGGAACTCGATCGGCACCCGGCGCACCGTCAGCTCGGACTCGGTGACCACGGCGGCGGCGAGCAGGCTCATCGCCTCGACCGGGTCCTCGGAGGGCGAGTAGTCCACGTCCATGTCGATGTTCGGCACACCGTGCACCGTGAGCGTCGTGGTGCCGATGCCCTCCACCCGTACGCCCAGGGCCTCCAGGAAGAAGCACAGGTCCTGGACCATGTAGTTGGAGGAGGCGTTGCGGATGACCGTGACGCCGTCGTGGCGGGCGGCGGCGAGCAGCGCGTTCTCGGTGACCGTGTCCCCGCGCTCGGTCAGCACGATCGGCCGTCCGGGGGTGACGGACCGGTCGACGCGGGCGTGGTAGAGCCCCTCGGTGGCGGCGATGTCGAGGCCGAACCGGCGCAGGGCGATCATGTGCGGCTCGATGGTGCGGGTGCCGAGGTCGCAACCGCCCGCGTAGGGCAGCTTGAAGGCCTCCAGGCGGTGCAGCAGCGGGCCGAGGAACATGATGATGGACCGCGTGCGGATGGCGGCCTCGTGGTCGATGGACTCCATGTCCAGCGCGCTCGGCGGCACGATCTCCAGGTCGACCCCGCCGTTGATCCAGCGGGTGCGTACGCCGATCGAGTTGAGGACCTCCAGCAGGCGGTAGACCTCTTCGATCCGGGCGACCCGGCGCAGGACCGTGCGCCCCTTGTTCAGGAGCGTCGCGCACAGCAGGGCGACACAGGCGTTCTTGCTGGTCTTGACGTCGATAGAGCCGGACAGACGACGACCGCCGACGACGCGCAGATGCATCGGACCCGCATACCCGAGCGAGACGATCTCGCTGTCGAGCGCCTCACCGATACGGGCGATCATCTCAAGGCTGATGTTCTGGTTGCCGCGCTCGATGCGATTGACGGCGCTCTGACTGGTGCCGAGCGCCTCGGCGAGCTGCGACTGTGTCCAGCCCCGGTGTTGCCGGGCGTCACGGATGAGCTTGCCGATACGTACGAGGTAGTCGTCTGCCATGGCGCGACCGTATATCGGATGTGAGATAAACAAAAGTGGAGCGCGGCCTTCCGAGTGGTGAGGGTCACCAGGCGGTGTTCGAGGGGCAGTTCGGACGCCGCGCACCGGCGCGGCGACGGCGCCCGCAGGGTGTCCGCACCTCCGCGAGCCCGTGCCGCCGCGCGTGAATGCCGTGAAGAGGCTCTTCCGTGACGCTTCGTCGGTGATGGACTCTTTGTCGCTATTGAGTCACTTTGCCTTGCGCGTGGTCTTGCGCCACCCGAACGGCCCCGGCAGGTCCATCGACGTCGTCCGGCGTCCGGTGCTGCTGTGCGTGCGCTTCGGCCCGTGCTTTCCGCCCGAGGTGATGGACCACGACTTGCGGTTGATGTTGAGCCGCAGCCCGGGAAGGATCCGGAAGCTCTTGCGGAAGGTGAGCGGCATGGGTGCCCCCTGTGTCGTCGTGCCGGGACTCTCCCGGCGGACACCGGGTACCCCGAAACGGCTCCGGTGTGCCTGTCCGTGCCTTCGGGGCGTCAACTTCCCGCGGGAGGTGGCGCCGTGGCCGTCCGGGCGCGGGATCCGTCCGGAGGCGGCTCGTCGGCGACGGGGCGCGGACGTGTGCTCGTGGCCGGGTGATGCCGGATGATGCGGGCATTCCGTGCGCGGCGTGACAAGTGGTACGGCCCGGACATGCGGGCGTGCGGACATGACCTGTCCGCCCCCATGCACTAGAGTTATCTCGACATCGAGATATCTGCCGAGGCGTACCGCAGACAGCGCGCCGCCATCGGTCCGGCGGTAAGGGTTACCTAACTTAGCCTTACCTTAGCGGATCGGCCATGGCGTCGTGGCGGCAGGATGCGGTGGGAACGCGCACATCAATGAAGGAGACTGTCGTGTCGGCGAACAGCTTCGACGCCCGCAGCACGCTGCAGGTGGGCGACGAGTCGTACGAGATCTTCCGGCTGGACAAGGTGGAAGGCTCGGCTCGCCTTCCGTACAGCCTGAAGGTGCTGCTGGAGAACCTGCTTCGCACGGAGGACGGCGCGAACATCACCGCCGACCACATCCGGGCGCTCGGCGGCTGGGACTCGCAGGCCCAGCCCAGCCAGGAGATCCAGTTCACGCCCGCCCGCGTGATCATGCAGGACTTCACGGGCGTGCCCTGTGTCGTCGACCTCGCCACCATGCGCGAGGCCGTCAAGGAGCTCGGCGGCGACCCGGCCAAGGTCAACCCGCTCTCCCCGGCCGAGCTGGTCATCGACCACTCCGTCATCGCCGACAAGTTCGGCACGAAGGAAGCCTTCGGCCAGAACGTCGAGCTGGAGTACGGCCGCAACAAGGAGCGCTACCAGTTCCTGCGCTGGGGCCAGACCGCCTTCGACGACTTCAAGGTCGTCCCGCCGGGCACCGGCATCGTGCACCAGGTCAACATCGAGCACCTGGCCCGCACGGTCATGGTCCGTAACGGCCAGGCGTACCCCGACACGCTCGTCGGCACCGACTCGCACACCACCATGGTCAACGGCCTCGGCGTGCTCGGCTGGGGCGTCGGCGGCATCGAGGCCGAGGCCGCGATGCTCGGCCAGCCGGTCTCCATGCTCATCCCGCGCGTCGTCGGCTTCAAGCTGACCGGTGAGCTCACCCCCGGCACGACCGCCACGGACCTCGTGCTGACCATCACCGAGATGCTGCGCAAGCACGGTGTCGTCGGCAAGTTCGTCGAGTTCTACGGCGAGGGCGTGGCCGCCACGTCGCTGGCCAACCGCGCCACCATCGGCAACATGTCGCCGGAGTTCGGCTCCACCGCCGCGATCTTCCCGATCGACGGCGAGACCATCAAGTACCTCAAGCTCACCGGCCGCTCCGAGCAGCAGCTCGCGCTCGTCGAGGCGTACGCCAAGGAGCAGGGCCTCTGGCTCGACCCGGCCGCCGAGCCCGACTTCTCCGAGAAGCTGGAGCTCGACCTCTCCACGGTCGTCCCCTCCATCGCCGGCCCGAAGCGCCCGCAGGACCGCATCGTCCTCGCGAACGCCGCCGAGCAGTTCAAGAGCGACGTGCGCAACTACGTCGCCGACGACGACGAGGCGGGCAAGGAGTCCTTCCCGGCCTCCGACTCCCCGGCGGCCGCCAACGGCGTCCCGTCCAACCCGGTCACGGTCACGGCCCCCGACGGCTCGACCTACGAGATCGACCACGGCGCGGTGACGGTCGCGGCCATCACCTCCTGCACCAACACCTCGAACCCGTACGTCATGGTCGCCGCCGCGCTCGTCGCGAAGAAGGCCGTGGAGAAGGGCCTGACCCGCAAGCCGTGGGTCAAGACCACCCTCGCCCCGGGCTCCAAGGTCGTCACCGACTACTTCGACAAGGCGGGGCTCACCCCCTACCTCGACAAGGTCGGCTTCAACCTGGTCGGTTACGGCTGCACCACCTGCATCGGCAACTCCGGCCCGCTGCCGGACGAGGTCTCCAAGGCCGTCAACGACCACGACCTCGCGGTCACCTCGGTCCTCTCCGGCAACCGGAACTTCGAGGGCCGTATCAACCCCGACGTCAAGATGAACTACCTGGCCTCCCCGCCGCTGGTCGTCGCCTACGCCCTCGCGGGCTCCATGAAGGTGGACATCACCCGCGACGCGCTCGGCACCGACACCGAGGGCAAGCCGGTCTACCTGGCCGACATCTGGCCCTCCGAGGCCGAGGTCAACGACGTCGTGGCGAACGCCATCGGCGAGGACATGTTCAACAAGTCCTACCAGGACGTCTTCGCGGGCGACGCCCAGTGGCAGGCGCTGCCGATCCCCGAGGGCAACACCTTCGAGTGGGACGCGCAGTCGACGTACGTCCGCAAGCCCCCTTACTTCGAGGGCATGACGATGGAGACCACCCCGGTCTCGGACATCGCCGGCGCCCGCGTCCTCGCCAAGCTGGGCGACTCGGTCACCACCGACCACATCTCCCCGGCCGGTGCGATCAAGGCCGACACCCCCGGAGGCAAGTACCTCACGGAGCACGGTGTCGAGCGTCGTGACTTCAACAGCTACGGCTCGCGCCGCGGCAACCACGAGGTCATGATCCGCGGTACGTTCGCCAACATCCGCCTGCGCAACCAGATCGCGCCGGGCACCGAGGGCGGCTACACCCGCGACTTCACCGTCGAGGGCGCGCCCGTCGCCTTCATCTACGACGCCTCGCGCAACTACATCGAGCAGGGCATCCCGCTGGTCATCCTGGCCGGCAAGGAGTACGGCTCCGGCTCGTCCCGCGACTGGGCCGCCAAGGGCACCGCGCTCCTCGGCGTCAAGGCCGTCATCGCCGAGTCGTACGAGCGCATCCACCGCTCGAACCTCATCGGCATGGGCGTCCTGCCGCTCCAGTTCCCGGAGGGCGCCACGGCCGAGTCCCTCGGTCTGACCGGCGAGGAGACCTTCTCCTTCACCGGCGTCGAGGAGCTCAACAACGGCACCACCCCGCGCACGGTGAAGGTCACCACCGACACCGGTGTCGAGTTCGACGCGGTCGTCCGCATCGACACCCCCGGCGAGGCGGACTACTACCGCAACGGCGGCATCATGCAGTACGTGCTGCGCAACCTGATCCGCAACTGACCACTCCGGTGACCCAGTTGTAGACAGCTCCGCAGGAGTTCGAGGGCCGCATCCCCGGTTGACGGGGGTGCGGCCCTTCGCCGTCGCTCCGTACGTCCTTCCAGGACATCGGCGGGCCTCAGGCGGAACACAGGATTCCCTCAGCGGACGGCGACACGATTGCCCCATGTACGGCACTTTCGGAGTCCTTGTCATCAGCCCGCCGGAGCACGGGAGATGAACCCGTCCGGCGCGCACCGGCCCGCGCGGACGAGGCCGTGGCCGCGCGAACGGTCCCGGCGGAATCGGTCCCTGCGCACGCGGCTCCTCGTCCTCGTCGGACTGGCACTCTTCGCGGTGTGCGTGACCACGGCCTTCACCGCGGTGCTCACACAACGCGCCTACCTCCTCGGCGACTTGGATAGGCGCGTCGCCGAGGCGGCCGAGCGCGGCCGGGACGGCGTCCTCGACGGCGGACCCGGCTCGGACACGGGCCTCGGCCCGTTCGACGGCCGGGGCCTGCCGACCGGCACGATCACCGCCCGGCTCGACGCGGGCGGTACCGTCGTCGCGGCCGAGGTGGTGACCCGTTCCGGAGGGCCGCGCGCGCTCCGCGCCGCCCAGCGCTCCGCCCTCGCCGGCATCGAGCCGGACGGCACACCGCACACCCGCACCGTCCCCGGGCTCGGCGCCTACCGGGCCCTCGCGCTCGACGGCGGCGGACGGCCCGTGCTCACCGCCCTCCCCATGGGCGGCGTACAGGAAGCCGTACGGGGCCTGGCCGTGGTCGAGACCGTGGTGGCCGCCGGAGCCGTCACCGTCGCGGGATCGGTCTGCGCGGTCGTGGTCCGGCGCCGACTGCGCCCGCTCGAACGCGTGGCGGCCACGGCCGTCGAGATCTGCCGGTCACCGCCCGGACAGGACGAGCCGGCCGGCCCGGCCTCCGCCCCCGGACACGGCACCGGGCCGCCCGCCGACGAGGCCGACCGGATCGGCGCCGCCCTCGACCGGCTCAAAGGTCACGCCGAGACCGCCCGCGCGGAGCGCCTGCGCGCCGAGGCGGAGACTCATCGCGCCGAGGAGGAGACGCGCCGCGGCGAGGAACGCATGCGCCGCTTCCTCGCCGACGCGAGCCACGAACTCCGCACACCGCTGGCGTCGATCGCCGGGTACGCCGAACTCATGAACCGGGGCACCGGCGTCGTCGAACCGGCCACGGCCTGGCGGCGGGTGTCCGCCGAGTCGGCCCGGATGACGGGCCTGGTCGAGGATCTGCTGCTGCTCGCCCGGCTCGACGAGGGGCACCCGCCGGAGGCGGCGGAGGTGGACCTGACCATGCTGGTGGCCGAGGCCGTACGGGCCGCGCGAGTCGCGGGGGAGGACCACGTCTGGCACCTCGCCGGGCTTCCGGACTCCCCGGCCCTGGTGGCCGGCGACGCGGCCCACCTGCGCCGAGTCGTGGCGAACCTGCTGGGCAACGCCCGTGCCCACACGCCGGCGGGCACGACCGTCGTCGCCACGGTGGAGGTCACGGACGCGTCCTGCGCGATCCGGATCCGCGACGACGGCCCCGGCGTCCCGCCCGCGCTGCTGCCCGGCGTCTTCGAACGCTTCACCCGCGCCGACGCCTCCCGCTCCCGCGTCTCTCCCGGTCAGGGCGGCTCGGGCCTCGGGCTCGCCGTCGTCGCCGCCGTCACGAAGGCGCACGGCGGCCGTGTCCACGCCGAGAGCGCCCCGGGCCGTACGGAGTTCACCGTCGAACTCCCGGCCCTGCGGCCGGTGCCCGCGCCGCGGCCACCGGCGGGGGTCCCGGTCGACCCGGCCCGGTCCGAGCGCGCACCCGAGCCCCGGGCAGGAGGGCGGGCCGTCGCCTTCCCCCGGCGGTGAGCCCGGTGCGCCGGGCGTTTACAGGGGTTCCCGGGTGCGTTACTTTCCGAGTGAGGTGGGAGCGCTCCCACGCGGTGGACCGGAACCCGCTGCCCCGGAACCGCTCCCGCCTCGCCCCGATCCCGCACACCCCACGAAGGGATTGTCATGCACCTATCAGGATTGAAGCGTGCGGAGGTGGCGCGACCGCCACTGTCCCGATTACGGCTCCCCGGGCGCCGTCCGTCGCCCTTCCTCGTTCTCCTCGCCCTGCTCGCGGCACTCCCCGCCCTCGCCCTCATCGTCATGACCGGCACCCGGGCGGAGGCCCACGGCACCCCCATGAAGCCCGGCAGCCGTACGTTCCTGTGCTGGCAGGACGGACTGACCGACACCGGTGAGATCAAATCGGTGAACCCGGCGTGCAAGGCGGCCCAGCAGGTGGGCGGGACCACGCCGTTCTACAACTGGTTCTCGGTGCTGCGCTCGGACGGCGCGGGGCGCACCCGTGGCTTCGTCCCCGACGGCTCGCTGTGCAGCGGCGGCAACCCCAACTTCTCGGGCTTCGATCTGCCGCGCTCCGACTGGCCGTTGACCCACCTCACCGCGGGCGCGACCGTCGACTTCGCGTACAACGCCTGGGCGGCGCACCCCGGCTGGTTCTACGTCTACATCACCAAGGATGGCTTCGACCCGACCAGGACGCTGACCTGGGACGCCATGGAGGACCAGCCGTTCCTCACCGTCGACCACCCGCCGCTCAACGGCACCCCGGGCACGGTCGCGGCCAACTACTCCTGGAGCGGCAGGCTGCCGGCGGGCAAGACCGGCCGCCACATCGTCTACATGGTCTGGCAGCGCTCGGACAGCGCGGAGACCTTCTACTCCTGCTCCGACGTCGTCTTCGACGGCGGCAACGGCGAGGTCACCGGCATCCACGACCCGGGCAACCCGACCGAGCCCCCGCCCGGCGCGTGCACGGCGACGCGGCGCACCACCAACACCTGGCCCGGCGGCTACCAGTCCGAGGTGACGGTGACCAACACCGGTACGGTCCCGATGCTCGGCTGGATGGTCGACTGGACGCTGCCGGGCGGACAGTCGGTCGCCAGTCTGTGGAACGGCAACGCGACCTACGCGGGGCAGGACGTGATGGTGCACAACGCCGACTGGAACGGCTCGCTGAGTCCGGGCGGCAGCACCACGTTCGGCTACGTCGCCACGGGTTCGGGTGACGATCCGTCAACGGCCCTTCCCTGCCGGGTCGGCTGAAAGGGCGACGCTCGGGGCGGACCGGGTGGGTGGGTTCGGACCCACCCGGTCCGCGAGCCCGGACGCGGCGGGGGAGGCCCTGCCCGGGGATGGTGCGGCTTGTGGCGACCGCTGTGCGCGACAACGTTGTCGAACGGTCTGCCCCCGACTCTATCGCCTCAACGGACAACGATGTCAAGAAGGTTGTCGGCCTGCGTCGGTGGCCGGCCTCGGCTCGTCGGTGCCGATCGGGGGTGTGGCTCCATCGGAGTGCGCGGCGGGCGCGGCTCCGCCGGCGCAGGCGGTCTTCCGTGGTACCCGTGGCGCACGTTACTGTCCCTGCGGCTTGTGCGACCTGTGGTGCGCGACCCGTCCGAAGGAGGAGGGGCCGCGTCATGCGTTTCCGCCCGTCATCGTTACTGCTGGCCGTCGCCCTGACGGTCGCCGGCGCCGGCCCGGCGCTCGCCGCGCCTCCGTCGGGGCCGCCGGAGCTCGTCAAGGACCCCACCGCGTACGTCGACCCGCTCATCGGCACCAGGAACGGCGGCAATGTCTTCCCCGGTGCCGTCACGCCCTTCGGCATGCTCTCCTGGAGCCCGGAGAACACCCGCGGGGACGCCACCCGCACGGCCGCGCCCGGCGGCTATCAGTACGACGCCACGCGCGTCCGGGGCTTCAGCCTCACCCACATGTCCGGAACGGGATGCGCGGGCGGCAGCGGCGACATCCCGTTCTTCCCGTACGCGGGTCAGGTCACCTCGTCCCCGGCGACCGACACCAAGGACGCCGTCTACGCGGCGGGGTTCGCGCACTCCGACGAGGCGGCCGAGCCAGGGCACTACAAGGTGGGGCTCGCCTCCGGCGTGACCGCCGATCTCACGGCGACCGCGCGCACCGGCTCGGGCCGCTTCGCCTTCCCCGCCGACAAGCCCGCCTCGATGCTGATCCGCACCGCCAACTCCGAGGTCGGGTCGACGGATTCGACCGTGCGCATCGACCCGGCGACCAGGACCGTCTCGGGCTCCGTCACCTCCGGGAACTTCTGCGGCTATCTCGATCCCGAGGGGCAACGCTCCTACTACACCCTGTACTTCACCGCCCGCTTCGACCGCGCCTTCAAGACCACCGGCACCTGGCAGGACGACCGGCTGAGCCCGGGGGCCACCGAGGCGAGCGGCGGCACCGGCGGCTTCCAGCAGGGCGGCCGGCCCCTCGCGGGCAAAGGCGCGGGCGGCTACGTGGAGTTCGAGCCGGGCGCCGACCCGGTGAACGTCAAGGTCGGTATCTCCTACGTCAGTCAGGAGGGCGCCACCGCCAACCTGGACGACGAGAACCCGCCGTCGCGCTCCTTCGACTCCGTCCGGCGCGCCGCCCACCGGGCCTGGCGCGAGCGGCTCGGCGCGATCGGCGTCGGCGGCGGCACCGACAGCGACCGCACCACCTTCTACACCGCGCTGTACCACGCGCTGCTGCACCCGAACGTCATCAGTGACGCCGACCGCAGATACCGGGGTCCCGACGACAAGGTGCACAAGGTCGGCAGGGGCCACGAGGCGCAGTACGGCACCTTCTCCGGCTGGGACGTCTACCGCTCCCAGGTCCAGCTCCTGACCCTGCTCGATGCGGACACCGGCTCCGACATCGCGCAGTCGCTCCTCGAACTGGCCCGGCAGAACGGGGGAGTCTGGGACCGCTGGCTGCACGGCGCGAGCGGCACCCACGTCATGAACGGTGATCCGTCGGCGCCCGCCCTCGCGGGCATCCGTGCCTTCGGCGGCACGGACTTCGACCTGCGCAGGGCTCTCGGCTCGCTGGTGAAGGCGGCGACCGTGCCGACCGGGCAGGACCTCTCGGCGGCGGGCAAGCCGGTGCTCTCGGTGGGCCAGCGCCCCTCGCTCGACAAGTACCTCGAACACCACTACATGCCGTCCGTCTCCAACGCCTGGGGCGGCGCGGCCGAGACCCTGGAGATGTCCGGCGCGGACTTCGCGATCTCCCAACTGGCCAAGGCCGCCGGGGAGAAGAAGACCGCCGCCGACTTCGCCGAGCGCTCCCAGTGGTGGCAGAACAACTTCAACATCGCGGCCGACCCCGGCGGCGGCTATGTCGCCAACCGGAAGGCCGACGGGAGCTGGGTGACCGGCTTCACCCCGGCGACCGGCAACGGATTCGTGGAGGGCACGGCGGCCCAGTACACCTGGATGGTGCAGCACGACCCGGCGGGCCTCTTCGCCGCCATGGGAGGGCGCGACAAGGCCCTCGACCGCCTCGACACGTTCTTCCACAACGCGGACGGAAGCTGGGCGTTCAGCGGCAGCGGTGGTGCCAAGTCCGAGCTGGACAACGAGCCGTCGGTCAACGTGCCCTACCTGTACGACTACGCGGGCGCGCCCTACAAGACGCAGGAGACCGTCCGCGCGGCGATGACCCGGCTGTGGTCGACGAAGCCCGAGGGTATCCCCGGCAACGACGACCTCGGCGAGATGTCGTCCTGGTACGTCTTCTCCGCGCTCGGCATGTACCCGCAGGTGCCCTCCCGCGCCGAACTGACGCTGGCCTCACCGCTGTTCCCGAGGATCGAGATCGAGCGTCCGGGCGGCGCCGACATCGAGATCCGGGCCCGGGGCGCGGCCGCGGACGCCCCGTACGTCCAGTCGCTGCGGGTGGACGGCCGCGGCAGCGAACGGCCGTGGCTGCCGGCCTCCTTCGTCCGTGAGGGCGGCACCCTCGACTACACGCTGTCGGCGACACCGGACAAGAGCTGGGGGAGCGCCGAGGCGGCCGCGCCGCCCTCCTTCCGCACGGGTGAGCAGCCGTACCAGGTCGGTGTGGGCCCGACGGCAGCGACGCTCACGCCCGGCGGCAGCACCGCGCTCGACATCCGCGCCCTCGCCCTCGGCGGCGGCGCCGGGCCCGAGGTCCGCTTCCGGGTGGAGGCGCCCGCGGGAGTGACGGCGACCCCCGCCGAGGGCACGGTGACCGACGGCGCCCAGCGGATCGCCCTCACCGCCGCCACCGACGCCGAACAGGGGTTCTACGACGTCAAGGTGACCGTGACCTCGGGCGGCACCTCGTACGCGCAGCCGGTGGCGCTCACCGTCGCGGCCACCGGATCCCTCCTCGCGGCCTACGACAACACCGGCGTCTCGGACGACACCGGCGATCACGCCGAGGCCGACTACGACGGCGGCGGCTGGAGTTACTCCCGTCAGGCACTCGCCGACGCGGGTCTGATCCCGGGCGGCCGGGGCACGGTGGACGGTCTCGCCTTCACCTGGCCGAAGTCCCCGTCCGGCCGCCCCGACAACGCCTCGGGCACCTCGCAGACCATCGAACTGAGCGAACCCGCGGGCCGGTTGTCCTTCATCGGCAGCGCCGTGAACGGCAACCAGAAGACCACGGCGACCGTCACCTACACCGACGGCGGCACCGACTCCGTCGACCTGTCCTTCACCGACTGGACCGTCGGCGGCGGGGGCGGCACCGTCCAGTACGGCAACGTCACCGTCGCGAAAGCCGCGTACCGCAATGTCGCCGGGGCCGACAAGGACCTTGTGGCCACCTACGTCTTCGCCACCAAGCCGTTCACGGCACCGGAGGGGAGGACGATCAGGAGCGTCAAGCTCCCGGACAACGCGGACCTGCACGTCTTCACCCTCGCCGTGAGCCGGTGAGCTGACGCGCGCACGAACGTCCGTACACGAACGCGGGGCGGGCCCGGAGGAGACTCCGGGCCCGCCCCTTCTCGTCGGCTGTGGCTCAGCCCAGCAGTTCCACCTCCGCGAGGGTCGACTCGCCGTCGAGGACGAGCCGGTAGTGGGCGTACGAGCCGGGCGTCGCGACCGTGAACGCCCGGGTCTGCCTGTCCCAGGGGAAGGACTCACCGGAGCGCTTGTCGAGGTCCGTCCAGGTGGTCCCGTCCGACGAACCCTGGAGGGTCCACCCGGTCGGCGCCTCGGTGTGGTCCCCGGAGGTCAGCGTGTACTGGACTCCCTTGGTCTCGGCGCCGGCCGGCAGATCCACCGAGGTGACACGGGCGTCCGTGGCCGAGGTGTTGTCGAAGAGGGCGCCGTCCCCCTTCAGGGTGTCCGCGCGGGGGGAGGGCACCTTGTCGTCCTCGGTCACCGACACCGGTGCCGCGTTCCTGCCGCTGCCCCACGAGGACGGCTTGGAGCCCATGTCGAACTCCAGCACCCCGCCCTTGGCGATCAGCGACTGGGGCAGTGAAGTCGAGTTCCACGCCTTGCCGTTGAACCGGACGCCCTGCACGTACACGTTCCTCGTGCTGTTGCGCGGGGCCTTGACGACCAGGTCGTGGCCGTTCTCCAGGTGGACGGTCGCCTTTGTGAACAGCGGTGAGCCGATGGCGTATTCGCCGCTGCCCATCACCAGCGGATAGAAGCCGAGCGCGGAGAAGAGGTACCAGGCCGACTGCTCGCCGTTGTCCTCGTCCCCGTGATAGCCCTGGCCGATCTCGCTGCCGGTGTAGAGACGGGAGAGGACCTCGCGGATGTTCTTCTGGGCCTTCCAGGGCTGCCCGGCCGCGTCGTACATGTAGTTGACGTGGTGGGCCACCTGGTTGGAGTGGCCGTACTGGCCCATCCGTACGTCGCGGGCCTCGGTCATCTCGTGGATGACGCCGCCGTAGGAGCCCACGGTGTCCGGCGAGGCCGTCTCCGGGGTGGAGAAGTAGGTGTCGAGCTTCTCCGCCAGCGCGGCCCGGCCTCCGTACAGGTTGGCGAGACCGCGCGAGTCCTGCGGCGCGGTGAAGGCGTAGCCCCAGCCGTCGGTCTCCGTGTAGTCGTAACCCCACACGCGAGGATCGTACTTCGTCGAGTCGACCCGCCAGTCGCCCTTGGCGTCGCGGCCCTGGAAGAAGCCGGCCTTGGAGTCGAAGAGGTTCACGTAGTCCTGGGAGCGGTTGAGGAAGTAGTCCGACTCCTCCTTGTAGCGCTTCTCGCCGGTCTTCTTGTAGAGCGTCTTGCCCATCTGCGCGATGCCGTAGTCGTTGACGTAGCCCTCCATGGCCCAGGACAGGCCCTCGCCCGTGGAGGTGCTCGTGTAGCCGAGGAAGGGCGAGGTGGTCATGCCCTTGCGGCCCACGCCGGAGGTCGGCGGGACGACCGTCGCGTTCTTCAGGGCCGCCTCGTACGCCGACTTGGCGTCGAAGTCGACACCCTTGACGTACGCGTCCGCGAACGCCACGTCCGAGGAGGTGCCGGTCATCAGGTCCGCGTAGCCGGGCGAGGACCAGCGCGAGGTCCAGCCGCCGTCCTTGTACTGCTGCACGAACCCGTCGACCATCTCACCGGCCTGACCGGGGGTCAGGAAGGAGTAGGCGGGCCAGGTCGTCCGGTAGGTGTCCCAGAAGCCGTTGTTGACGTACACCTTGCCGTCGACGATCTTCGCCCCGGTGTGGGTCGGGGTGTCCGGACCGGGCATGGCGGAGAACGGCGAGGCGTACTGGTACGTGGAACCCACCTTCTCGAAGCCGGAGTTCGGGTACAGGTAGAGCCGGTACATGCTGGAGTACAGCGTCGTGAGCTGGTCCGGCGTGGCGCCCTGCACCTCGACCTTGCCCAGGATCCTGTCCCACTGCTTGCGCGCCCCCTTCTTGACCGCGTCGAAGGACGTGCCGTCCGGGATCTCCTGGCGCAGGTTGTCCTTGGCCTGGTCGATGCTGATGAGCGAGGTGGCCAGGCGCAGGGTGACGGTGTGGTCGGAGCCGGGCCTGAACTTCAGATAGCCCTTGACGCCACTGGAGGAGCCCTCGGTCACGGGCGCGTCGAAGGTCCCGTAGACGAAGAGCCGGGTGGCGCCGGTCGACAGACCGGACTTCACGTCCGAGTAGCCGGTGACGACGCCCGCCGAGGTGTCCAGCGTCAGGCCCGCCTGCTCGGTGACGTTGTCGAAGATCACGCTCGCGTCGTCGCCCGGGTAGGTGAAGCGCAGGGCGGCGGCGTGATCGGTCGGGGCCATCTCCGCCTTGAGACCGTTCTCGAACGTGACGCCGTAGTAGTACGGCCGCGCGGTCTCGTTCTCGTGCCTGAAGGCCAGTTCGCGGGCCGCCCGGCCGGTGTCGGGGGTGCCGGAGGCGGCCGACGGCATCACCTGGAAGGTCTGCCGGTCGCCCATCCAGGGGCTCGGCTCGTGGCTCGCGCTGAACGCCTGGATGGTGGGCAGGTTGTCCGCGTTGTTTGCACGCGCGTAGTCGTACAGCCAGCTCAGCGAGCCCGCGTTGGTCACCGGCGTCCAGAAGTTGAAGCCGTGCGGTACGGCCGTCGCCGGGAAGTTGTTGCCGCGGGAGAAACCGCCGCTGGAGTTGGTGCCGCGGGTCGTGAGCGCGTAGTCGGCCAGGTGCGCCGCCGGCTTCCCCGGTGCGGCCTTCCTGAGCGCGACGTCGTCCAGCCAGCCGCGGAACTTCGCGGGACCCTTGGGCGAGTCGTACGCGAGGAGGATCCGGTCGACGGTCTTCCCGGCCGCGACGGAACCGATCCGCGAGGTGACGCTGTTCCACTGGTTGACGTAGAGCACCTTGGCGGCGCCCTGGCCCTGCGGCGTCAGCGTGAATCCGTGCTGGTCCACGGCGTCGAGACCGCTCAGCGAGGTGCCGTCGGTGAACACCAGGTCCACGGCCACGTTCGTGGCGTCGTAGTCCCGGTCGCCGTCCGCCATCGAGGGGAAGATTCGGTACGACAGTTCGGTGTCGCGCCCGACGGCGACGTTCACGTCGAAGACCTTGTTGTACGAGTACGCCCGGCCGTCGCCCTTGTGGGTGCCGGCGTAGCGCAGGGCCCGCTTGCCGGTGAAGCCGGCGCCCGACTTCGCGGTGGGGGAGCCACTCGGCCCCCGGTCCACGAGCGAGAGCATGTCCTTGGGCGTCGGGTCGTCGCCGCCGCCCGTCGAGAACTGGACATCGGCGAGTTGCAGGATGTCGCCGCCGTTGTTCTTCGTGACGTCGAGCCGGAAGTGCTGGTACTCGACGGGACTCTGGATGTCGTACGACTTCGTCCGGAACCGCTCGCCGAAGGATTCGCCGGAGCGGGTGTCGAGGGTCTTCCAGTCCTTGCCGTCGGTGGAGCCCTGGAGGGTCCAGTCCCGCGGGTCGCGTTCGTCGTGGTCGTTCGCGGAGGTGAGCGCGTACGTGACCGCCTTGACCGGCGCGTCGAGGTCGAACTCCGCCCAGCCGGTGGGCTCGAAGGTCAGCCACTTGCTGCTCGGCTCGCCGTCGACGAGGTTCTCCTTGACCTCGCCCGCGCCGGTGTTCTCGCCGCTGGCCCGCACGTCGGTGACGTGGTCGGTCACATTGCCGGGGATGCCGGTGCTGTAGCCGCCGTCGACGCCGGAGGACCGCTTCGTCCCGTCGGGAGCGGTGTCCACCGTGTTGAGCCAGTCCGGGGCGGGATCGTCCGATTCGAACGAGGAGCCGAACTCCCGGTCGGGCTTGGCCGTTTGGGCGGGCAGGGCGACCGCGACGCCCTGGGAGGCCGCTAACAGGGAGAGAGCCGCCACCCCCAGTGCCGCCGGGGAACGCCATCCGGACCGCCGCGTGGGACTCTGTCTGTACCGAGCTCTGTGCTGCATGCGCGAGCACCCTCCCTGCACGTGGACAACGTTGTCAATTTTGCTGCGCAAGGACCATTTGGGCGTCAAGTTGACAGTGCTGTCAAGGGTGTTGGGTGTGGCATCCGGGGTGAATACCGTGTGACGAACCGTGCATTGAGTTCATTGCGGGACGCCGGCGTGGTGTGGATCTTCGCCGGGGTGGTCCGGGGCTGCCCCATATTTCCGTGAGGTCTCAACTCGGAAAAGACCGACGGCCAAACCTGCATTCGATCTTGCTCCGCTGGCGGGAAGTGGACTATACCTGTCGCGTCCGGCCAGTCGATCGACTGGCTCTGGACAGGCAGGACCCAGGGGGGAATTTCGCGGGACGGTGGAGCGTGTTCCATACACGTAACGCCGGTTCGTCCTGGTGAATCCCCTACGCACGCCCCAGCTTGAACTGACCGCGGTGCCGGGGAGGATCCGGTTCACCGCCTGAGTCCTGGAGAAGGCGAGGACTTGAGCATGGGATCCACTTCCGCCGAGAACAGCAGCCCCGAGGGTGTCGGCCGCCGTGACCTCATCAAGAGGTCGGCCGCACTCGGCCTGATCACCGTCCCGACGATGAGCTTCCTGTCCGCGTGTGCGAGCGGCGGGGGCGATGACGACAACTCCGGCGACAAGGGCACCGGCAAGACCAGCAAGGACAACCCCTTCGGTGTGAAGAAGGGCAACGGCAAGCTCGACGTCGTCGTCTTCAAGGGCGGCTACGGCGACGACTACGCCAAGGCGTGGGAAGCCGCGTTCGACAAGAAGTGGGGCAGCAAGAGCGCCCACACCGGTACCCAGGAGATCACCGGCAAGCTCCAGCCGCGCTTCAACGGCGGCAACCCGCCGGACATCGTCGACGACTCGGGCGCCCAGCAGATCAAGCTGGACGTGCTGTACAAGAGCGGTCAGCTCCTCGACCTCGCCGCCGTTCTCGACGCCCCCTCCATCGACGACCCGTCGAAGAAGGTCCGCGACACGCTGATCCCCGGCACGCTCGACCCGGGCCTGCAGGGCGGCAAGGTCGTGTCCCTCAACTACATCTACACGGTGTGGGGGTTGTGGTACTCCGGCAAGCTCTTCAAGGAGAAGGGCTGGGAGGTGCCCAAGACCTGGGACGACTTCCTCGCCATCTGCAAGGACGCCAAGTCGCAGGGCATCGGCGGCCTCGCCCACCAGGGCAAGTACCCGTACTACATCAACGTCGCCATCATGGACCTGATCGCCAAGCAGGGCGGTCTGGACGCCATGAAGGCGATCGACAACCTCGACCCCAAGGCGTTCGTCGGGTCCGACGCCGCGAAGGCGGCCATCGAGGCCATCTACGAGGTCGTGGAAAAGGGTTACCTGCTGGCCGGCACCAACGGCCTGACCCACACCGAGTCGCAGACGCGGTGGAACCAGTACAAGGCCGCGTTCATCACCTGTGGCTCCTGGCTGGAGAACGAGCAGCTCAAGCAGACCCCGGCCGACTTCGACATGAAGTTCATGCCGATGCCCAGCCTGCCGGGCGACAAGCTGCCGTTCGAGGCGATCCGGGCCGGCTCGGGCGAGCCGTTCATCATCCCGGCGAAGGCCGGGAACCTGGCCGAGGCCCAGGAGTTCATGCGCTCCATGCTCTCCAAGGAGTGGTCGACGCTCTTCGCCCAGAAGGCCAACTCGCTCACCATCCTCAAGGACGGTGTGTCCGACGGCGTGCAGCTCCGGCCCGGTACGCAGTCCACGGTCGAGGCCTCCAAGGCGGCCGGCGACAACTCCTTCAACTACCTGTACCCCAACTGGTACAGCGAGATGGACGTCTCCATCCAGAACGCGTCCAACGAGCTGATGTCCAAGCGCATCCAGCCGAAGGAATGGCTGAAGCGCGCGCAGGCGGCGGTCGACAAGGCGGCCAAGGACCCGGCGTCCAAGAAGAACCACCGCGACTGATCATGTAAACCCGGAACACCAGGGGCAGGATGCCATGCGAAAAGGGCAGAACCGGTTCGTCGCGGGGTTTCTCCTCGCACCTTTGGCGCTGTATCTGATCTTCGTGATCTGGCCTTACCTCCAGACCATCGGTTACTCCTTCACCGACTGGAAGGGTCAGTCGCAGACGTTCAGTTTCGTCGGCCTGGACAATTACAAGGCGTTGGTCCAGGACGACGTATTCCTCCAGGCGATCTGGCACAACATCCTGTTCCTGGTGTTCATCCCGGTGATCACCATCCTGCTCGCCCTCTTCTTCGCCTTCATGGTGAACGCGGGCGGGCGGGGTGGCGCCGGCGGTGTCCAGGGTGTCGCGGGCTCGCGCTTCTACAAGATCGTGTACTTCTTCCCGCAGGTCCTGTCACTCGCGATCGTCGCGGTGCTCTTCGGGGCCCTCTACCGCAGTGACACCGGCGGTCTGCTCAACGGCCTGCTGATCAAGCTCGGCCTGGTGGACGCGAGCAGTCCCGTCGAGTGGATGAACGAGCCCAACCTGGTGCTCTGGTGTCTGATGGCGGTCGTCGTCTGGCACGGCGTCGGCTTCTATCTGGTGCTGTTCTCCGCCGCCATGCAGTCCATCCCGCGGGACATCTACGAGGCGGCGCTGCTGGACGGCGCCAGCCGCACCCACACCTTCTTCCGGGTCACCCTGCCCCTGCTCTGGGACACGGTGCAGACCGCCTGGGTCTATCTCGGCATCATCGCGATGGACATGTTCGTGCTCGTCTCGACCACGACCCAGGGCACCGGCTACGGCGGTGGGCCCGACCACCACAGCGAGGTCATGGCGAACGTCATGATGCGCAACTTCCTCTACTTCGGAAAGAGCGGCTACGCCTGTGCCATGGGCGTCGTCATGCTCCTTCTCACCCTGATCCTGTCCGTGGTCACGCTGCGCGCCACCCGCCGCGAGCGCATCGAGTTCTGAGCGGGAGACACGACTATGAGCGCACCCATCACGGAGCCGGCGAAGGTCGACGGCGCCGGAGTACCCCCGCAGCGAGGCGCCAGGAAGGCGCCACCGCGGCCGGGCGACAAGCGCACCGAGGGCGTGGCCCTCAACGTCTTCTCGCACGGGTTCCTCGCCCTGTGGGCGATCCTGATCATCCTGCCGCTGCTGTGGCTGGTCCTGAGTTCCTTCAAGACCGACGCGCAGATCGGCGGTTCGGCCCTCGGCTGGCCCTCGAACTGGCAGTTCGACGTCTTCGGCCGGGCCTGGAACAAGGGCATCGGCGACTACTTCGCCAACACCCTGATCGTCCTGGTGTTCTCGGTCCCGCTGACCATGCTGCTCGGCGCGATGGCGGCGTACGTCCTGGCCCGGTACGAGTTCCCGGGCAACCGGATCGTCTACTTCTTCTTCGTCGGCGGGGCCATGTTCCCCGTCTTCCTGGCCCTGGTGCCGCTGTTCTTCATGGTCAAGCGTCTCGACATGCTGAACACCTACCAAGGCCTGGTCCTGGTGTACGTGGCCTACTCGCTGCCGTTCACCGTGTTCTTCATGCACGCCTTCTTCAGGACTCTGCCCACGGCGGTCTTCGAGGCGGCGGTGCTCGACGGCGCCTCGCACACCCGGGCGTTCTTCCAGGTCATGCTGCCGATGGCCAAGCCCGGACTGCTCAGCGTCGGCATCTTCAACGTGCTGGGCCAGTGGAACCAGTACATCCTGCCCTCGGTGCTGATGCAGCCGCAGACCAGTTCCGATCCGGAGCGCTACGTCCTGACCCAGGGCCTCATCCAGCTCCAGCAGCAGCAGGGCTACGCCACCGACCTGCCCGTCCTGTTCGCCGGCGTGACCATCGCCATGATCCCCATGCTGATCGTCTACCTGTCGTTCCAGCGTCAGGTCCAGGCAGGTCTCACTTCGGCGACGCTCAAGTAACGAATCGCCCCGCCCGTCACATGCGCCACCTCCGTCCCGGGGGTGGCGCATGTGCGTCCGGGTGGGTCCGGGACTCGAACACGACTGGGCGACCCCGATTTCCGTCAAGGACTTGACTGCGGTAACCCGTTCAGCGGAGCTTGGAGTTCACAACTTGTAAGTGACCGGGGTCCCGTTGACGTGACCCAGATCACATGGGCGGCATCGGGGCCGCCCGGCTGAGGGCAGGAGTGGATGAGTCGATGGAGACTCCGGGGTCGCAGTCGTCGCTGCACCGAGCCAATCTGGAGCGCGTCGTGCGAGCGGTGCGGCTCGCCGGTTCGCTCACGCAGGCGGAGATCGCGAGGGCGACGGGCCTTTCGGCCGCGACCGTTTCCAATATCGTTCGTGAACTCAAGGACGGTGGAACGGTCGAGGTCACACCCACTTCGGCGGGGGGCCGCAGGGCGCGCAGCGTGTCCCTGAGCGGGGACGCGGGCATCGTCATCGGCGTCGACTTCGGGCATACCCATTTGCGCGTAGCTGTCGGAAATCTGGCCCATCAGGTGCTGGCCGAGGAGTCCGAGCCGCTGGACGTGGACGCCTCCGCCGCGCAGGGCTTCGACCGGGCCGAGGAGCTGGTCAGCCGCCTGATTGCAGCAACGGGCGTGGACCGTTCCAAAATCGCGGGTGTGGGCCTCGGTGTACCGGGGCCCATCGACGTGGAGTCGGGCACCCTGGGGTCCACCTCGATCCTGCCCGGCTGGACCGGCGCGAGGCCCGCCGAGGAGCTGCGGGGGCGGCTCGGCGTGCCCGTACAGGTGGACAACGACGCCAATCTGGGCGCGCTCGGCGAGATGGTCTGGGGCAGCGGTCGCGGGGTCCGGGATCTGGCCTACATCAAGGTCGCCAGCGGAGTCGGCGCGGGCCTGGTCATCGAGGGCAAGATCTACCGCGGCCCGGGTGGCACAGCGGGAGAAATCGGGCATATTACACTTGATGAATCCGGCCCCGTCTGCCGTTGCGGCAACCGCGGCTGCCTGGAGACGTTCGCGGCGGCGCGTTATGTGCTGCCGCTGCTCCAGTCCAGCCATGGTACCGATCTGACCATGGAGGGCGTGGTCAGGCTGGCGCGGGACGGAGATCCGGGCTGCCGTCGGGTGATCGCCGACGTCGGCCGCCACATCGGTAGTGGAGTCGCGAACCTCTGCAATTTGCTGAACCCGAGTCGAGTGGTCCTCGGCGGCGATCTCGCCGAGGCCGGCGAGCTCGTTCTGGGGCCCATAAGGGAGTCTGTCGGCCGCTACGCGATCCCCAGCGCCGCACGTCAACTCTCGGTGTTGCCAGGGGCACTTGGGGGCCGTGCGGAGGTGCTCGGAGCGCTTGCTCTCGCACTCAGCGAGATGGGCGATTCGACCCTTTTGGACGGTTCTCTGTCGGCCGGTACTCCTGTCTTCACTTAGAGAACGCATGGCACCGTTGCCATCTCGTTAAGTATTTACTTCTTGACGTCGCACGTGTGGCCGAGTTGACTCCAGTCCACCTCGGCCGCAACGACGCGGCCTCGTCAGGGAGGTTTAGGAATGAACACGCAGATGCGTCGTGCCGCCGTTGCCGTTGCCGCTGGTGCAATGGCTGTCTCTCTCGCCGCCTGTGGCAGCGCGAAGGAGTCCGGTGGCGGGAGCGACAGCTCCGCCAGCTCCGCCAAGAAGGGCGACGCGATCAAGGTCGGTCTGCTCCTTCCGGAGAACCAGACGGCCCGCTACGAGAAGTTCGACAAGCCGCTGATCGAGAAGAAGGTCGCGGAGCTCACGAACAACAAGGGCACGGTCGTCTACGCGAACGCCAAGCAGGACGCGAGCACCCAGAACCAGCAGGTCGACACGATGATCACCAACAAGGTGGACGTGCTGATCGTTGACGCTGTGGACGCCGCCGCGATCAAGAGCTCGGTCCAGAAGGCCAAGGACGCCGGCATCCCGGTCGTGGCCTACGACCGCCTCGCGCAGGGCCCCATCTCGGCCTACACCTCGTTCGACAACAAGACGGTCGGCAAGACGCAGGGTGAGGCGCTCCTCTCCGCGCTCGGCTCCAAGGCCAAGTCCGGCAAGATCGTCATGATGAACGGTTCGGTCACCGACCCGAACGCCGCTCAGTTCAAGGCCGGCGCCCACGAGGTGCTCGACGGCAAGGTGAACGTCGGCAAGGAGTACGACACCAAGGAGTGGAAGCCGGAGAACGCCAACGCCAACATGGAGGCGGCGATCTCGGCTCTCGGCAAGAAGAACATCGTCGGTGTCTACTCCGCGAACGACGGCATGGCCGGCGGTATCATCACCGCGCTGAAGGCCGCCGGCATCAAGGTCCCGGTCACGGGCCAGGACGCCGAGCTCGCCGGTGTGCAGCGCATCCTCGCGGGTGAGCAGTTCATGAGCGTCTACAAGCCGTACGCCCCGGAGGCCGACGCGGCCGCCGAGCTGGCCGTCGCGCTCGCCCAGGGCAAGTCGCTCGACTCCGTCGCCAAGGACAAGGTCGACAGCCCGACCGACAAGCAGATCCCGTCCCTGCTGGTCCCGGTCACCTCGCTGACCAAGGAGAACATCAAGGACACCGTCGTCAAGGACGGCCTGTACACGGTCAACGACATCTGCACCCCGGCCTACGCCGCGGCCTGCAAGAAGGCCGGCCTGCAGTAACCAACCGCGAGTCGTCCACGCGTACGGGAATTCGCCGCTGAATTCCCGTACGTGACTCGTTGATCCAAAGCTCCTCCGGTGCCCCGCATCCAACAGCCCCGCAAGCTAAGCGGGGCACCGGACGGAACCCCCACCGCAAACTTCTGCACAACCTCCCGCCGGGTCAGGCGGCGAAGGAGATGGTTCACGTGTCCGCTACGCCTGTTCTGGCGTTGCGCGGGGTCTCCAAGCGATTCGGTGCCGTCCAGGCGCTCACCGATGTAGAGCTTGAAGTCCACGCCGGTGAAGTGGTCGCCCTGGTGGGCGACAACGGCGCCGGAAAGTCCACGCTGGTCAAGACGATCGCCGGCGTGCACCCCATCGATGAGGGCTCCATCGAATGGGACGGCAAGGCCGTTCAGATCAACCGCCCGCACGACGCCCAGAACCTGGGCATCGCGACGGTCTACCAGGACCTCGCGCTCTGCGACAACATCGACGTCGTGGGGAACCTCTACCTGGGACGCGAGCTCAAGAAGCGCGGTGTCCTGGACGAGGTCGAGATGGAGCGCCGCTCCCGCGAGCTGCTGGACACGCTGTCCATCCGCATCCCCAGCGTCCGCATCCCGATCGCCTCGCTCTCCGGCGGTCAGCGCCAGACCGTGGCGATCGCCCGTTCGATGCTCGGCGAGCCCAAGCTCGTCATCCTCGACGAGCCCACCGCGGCCCTCGGCGTCGAGCAGACCGCCCAGGTCCTCGACCTGGTCGAGCGGCTGCGCGAGCGGGGTCACGCGGTGATCCTCATCAGCCACAACATGGCTGACGTCAAGGCCGTGGCCGACAAGGTCGCCGTGCTGCGTCTCGGACGCAACAACGGCATCTTCGAGGTCAAGTCGACCTCCCAGGAAGAGATCATTTCCGCCATCACGGGCGCCACGGAGAACGCCGTGACCCGTCGTGCGGCGCGCAGCGGGGAGGCTCAGAAGTGAGCATCGACAAGACTTCTGAGACCGGTTCCCACGAGGTGGAGAACCCCGAGGCGGCCGCCAAGGCGGTCACCGCCGTGGACCCGCGCCTGCTCGTCCGCGAGCAGGGCTTCGCCGGTTACGTCGGCGAGTTCAAGCGCAAGATGAAGTCCGGTGACCTGGGTTCCATCCCGGTCGTCATCGGCCTGATCGTCATCTGGGCGATCTTCGCGAGCCTGAACGAGAACTTCCTCACGGCGGGCAACCTCTCCGACATCTCCGTCGCCATGGTCGGCACGGGCATGATCGCGGTCGGCATCGTCTTCGTGCTGCTGCTCGGTGAGATCGACCTGTCGGTCGGTTCGCTCTCCGGCCTGGCCGGCGCCACGTTCGCCGTGCTCAGCGTCACGCACGGCATGAACGAGTGGCTGGCGTTCGTCCTGGCCATCCTCACCGGCACGGTCGCCGGCGCGGTCCAGGGCTTCGTCTTCGCGCGCATCGGTGTGCCGGCCTTCGCCGTCACCCTGGCGGGTCTGCTGTTCTGGAACGGCCTCATGCTCCAGATCCTCGGCAGCAACGGCACCATCAACCTGGACAGCGAGGGCGTCGTCGCCAAGCTGACCAGCTACTACTTCACCGATGTCGCCGCCGCCTACGTGCTCGCGGTCGTCGTGACCGCCGGGTTCTTCGTCAGCTCGTTCCTCGGCAACAAGCGCCGCGAGGCGGCCGGTGTGCCGTCCCGCCCGGTCGGCGAGACCGTCGCCCGCACGGTGCTGCTGGGTGTCCTCACCTTCGGCGTGGCGATCATGTACAACCAGTACAAGGGCCTGCCCCTCGCCGTCGTGATCTTCCTCGCGGTCCTGCTGGTCACGGACTTCGTGCTCCGCCGTACCGCGTTCGGCCGGAAGATCTTCGCGCTCGGTGGCAGTGTCGAGGCCTCCCGCCGTGCCGGTATCAACGTCGAGCTGATCCGCATCTCGGTCTTCTCGATCTCCGGTACCTTCGCCGCCGTCGGCGGTCTGTTCATCGCCTCGAAGATCGCCTCCGCCAACCAGGGCGCCGGTGCCGGTGACCTCCTGATGAACGCCATCGCGGCGGCCGTCATCGGTGGCACCAGCCTCTTCGGTGGCCGTGGTCGCACCTGGAACGCCCTGCTGGGTGTTCTGGTGATCGTCTCCATCCAGTACGGTCTGGCCCTGCAGGGCATCGCCTCGCCGGTCCAGTACATGATCACCGGTGGCGTTCTGCTCGCCACGGTCGTCATCGACGCCGTCACCCGCAAGACCCAGAAGTCCGCGGGTCGCGCGTAGGGTTCTCACCCACCCAGGCCTGTGCCCGGCGCCAATGGCGGCGCCGGGCACAGTCACGTCCGGTGCCCGTCGAGGCGCCGGACGCAGCCACGTCCGGACGGGAAACGCGTGTTCCGTCCGGTTGGGCCGTTCGTGTGGCGTGGATCGCCAGGCCCGGCCCGCGCCCGAAAAGGCGGAACATTAGACTCGACGAACCCGGCAACAGCTCGATCACTGCAAGGAGGCACGGGTGGCGCTGCTGACCCGCATCACGGGACCGCGCGATCTGGACCGGCTGACCCTGGAGCAGCTCGACCAGCTGGCCGAGGAGATCCGGACCTTCCTCGTCGACGCGGTCTCCAAGACCGGTGGCCACCTCGGCCCCAACCTCGGTGTCGTGGAGCTGACCATCGCCCTGCACCGCGTCTTCGAGTCACCGAAGGACAGAGTGCTGTGGGACACGGGCCACCAGTCCTACGTCCACAAGCTGCTCACCGGCCGGCAGGACTTCTCCCGGCTGAAGATGAAGGGCGGTCTGTCCGGCTACCCGGCGCAGGCCGAGTCCGAGCACGACGTCATCGAGAACTCGCACGCCTCCACGGTCCTCGGCTGGGCCGACGGCCTCGCGAAGGCGAACGAGGTCCTCGGCAGGAACGACCACGTGGTCGCCGTCATCGGTGACGGCGCGCTCACCGGCGGCATGGCCTGGGAGGCGCTGAACAACATCGCCGACGCCAAGGACCGCCCGCTGATCATCGTCGTCAACGACAACGAGCGTTCGTACGCGCCGACCATCGGCGGCCTCGCGAACCACCTGGCGACCCTGCGCACCACCGACGGCTACGAGCGCTTCCTGGCCCGCGGCAAGGACCTCCTGGAGCGCACGCCGGTCGTCGGCAAGCCGCTCTACGAGACGCTGCACGGCGCGAAGAAGGGTCTGAAGGACTTCATCGCCCCGCAGGGCATGTTCGAGGACCTCGGCCTGAAGTACGTCGGCCCCATCGACGGTCACGACATCGAGGCCCTGGAATCGGCCCTGGCCCGCGCGAAGCGCTTCGGCGGGCCGGTCATCGTGCACTGCCTCACCGAGAAGGGCCGCGGCTACCAGCCCGCGCTCCAGGACGAGGCGGACCGCTTCCACGCCGTCGGCAAGATCCACCCGGACACGGGCCTGCCGATCGCCTCCTCCGGAGCCGACTGGACCTCCGTCTTCGGCGAGGAGATGGTCGCGCTCGGCAAGGAGCGCGAGGACATCGTCGCGATCACCGCCGCGATGCTCCAGCCGGTCGGCCTCGACCGGTTCGCCAAGGCCTTCCCCAAGCGGGTCTACGACGTCGGCATCGCCGAGCAGCACGCCGCCGTCTCCGCGGCCGGCCTCGCCACCGGCGGACTGCACCCCGTCTTCGCCGTCTACGCGACCTTCCTGAACCGCGCCTTCGACCAGGTCCTGATGGACGTGGCCCTGCACAAGTGCGGCGTCACCTTCGTCCTGGACCGCGCCGGTGTCACCGGCACCGACGGCGCCTCGCACAACGGCATGTGGGACATGTCCATCCTCCAGGTCGTCCCGGGCCTCAGGCTCGCCGCTCCGCGCGACGCCGACCAGGTCCGTGCCCAGCTCCGCGAAGCCGTCGAGGTGAAGGACGCGCCCACCGTGGTGCGCTTCTCCAAGGGCGCGGTCGGCCCGGCCGTCCCCGCCCTGGGCCGGATCGGCGGCATGGACGTCCTGCGGGAGCCCGGCACCGACGCGCCCGACGTGCTGCTGGTGTCCGTCGGCGCGCTCGCCCCGATGTGCCTGGAGATCGCCGCTCTGCTGGACCGCCAGGGCATCTCCACCACCGTCGTGGACCCGCGCTGGGTCAAGCCGGTGGACGAGGCCATGGCGCCGCTCGCCGAGCAGCACCGCGTGGTCGTCACCGTCGAGGACAACTCCCGGGTGGGCGGTGTCGGCTCGGCCGTCGCGCAGGCACTGCGCGACGCGGGCGTCGACGTCCCGCTGCGCGACTTCGGCATCCCGCCGCGCTTCCTCGACCACGCCTCCCGCGCCGAGGTCATGGCCGAGATCGGGCTGACCGCGCCGGACATCGCCCGGCAGGTCACCGGACTCGTCGCCAAGCTCGACGGCCGCTTCGAGAGCAGCGCGGCGCAGGCCGTGGACGCCGTACAGCCCGCGCGCGACTGACGCATCCCGACACGGCCGATGGGCCGGTTTCAGCACCCTGTACGGGTGGTGGAACCGGCCCATCCGCGTGATGCGCGCCGCGTCGGGGGATACGTGCTACCTGCCCTCTCGATCATGTCGAGGACGACAAGCGTGGGAGGTACGTCCGTGAGCAACACCCTCTTCAGGACGAAAAGGGTCGAACAATCGATTCTGGACACCGAGGAGCCGGAGCACGCGCTCAAGAAGTCGCTGTCCGCTCTGGACCTCACCGTGTTCGGCGTCGGTGTCATCATCGGCACCGGCATCTTCGTCCTCACCGGCAAGGTGGCCAAGGAGAACGCGGGACCCGGTGTCTCGCTGGCCTTCGTCGCCGCGGGTGTCGCCTGCGGACTGGCGGCCCTGTGCTACGCGGAGTTCGCCTCCACGGTCCCGGTCGCGGGATCCGCGTACACCTTCTCGTACGCCTCCCTGGGCGAGCTGCCCGCCTGGATCATCGGCTGGGACCTGGTCCTGGAGTTCGCGCTCGGCACGGCGGTGGTGGCGGTCGGCTGGTCCGGCTACGTGCGCTCGCTGATGGACAACGCGGGCTGGCACCTTCCCGACTCGCTCGGCGGGCGTGACGGGGCCTCCGGCTTCGGTTTCGACATCCTCGCCTCGGCGCTGGTCCTGGTGCTCACCGCCATTCTCGTCATCGGCGTGAAGCTCTCCGCCCGGATCACGACGCTGGTCGTCGCGATCAAGGTCACGGTCGTCCTGATCGTGATCATCGCGGGTGCCTTCTTCATCGAGAGCAAGAACTACTCGCCGTTCATCCCGCCGGCGCAGAACGTGGAGGCGGGCAGCGGCATCAAGTCGCCGCTGATCCAGCTCATGTTCGGCTGGGCGCCGACCAACTTCGGCGTGATGGGCATCTTCACCGCGGCCTCCGTCGTGTTCTTCGCGTTCATCGGCTTCGACGTCGTCGCGACGGCCGCCGAGGAGACGAAGAACCCGCAGCGGGACATGCCGCGCGGCATCCTCGGCTCGCTCATCATCTGCACCACGCTCTACGTCCTGGTGTCGATCGTGGTCACCGGCATGCAGAAGTACACCGAACTCTCCATCGACGCACCGCTCGCCGACGCGTTCAAGGCCACCGGGCATCCCTGGTTCGCGGGCGTCATCAGCTTCGGCGCCGCCGTCGGACTGACCACGGTCTGCATGATCCTGCTGCTCGGCCAGACCCGGGTCTTCTTCGCGATGAGCCGCGACGGGCTGCTGCCGCGGTTCTTCTCCCGCGTCCACCCGAAGTTCCGCACCCCGCACCGGCCCACCATCCTGCTCGGTGTCATCATCGCGATTCTCGCGGGCTTCACCACCCTCAGCGAGCTCGCCGAGCTGGTCAACATCGGCACGCTCTTCGCCTTCATCGTGGTCGCGGTCGGCGTCGTCGTCCTCCGCCACACCCGTCCCGACCTGCCCCGCTCCTTCCGCACCCCGCTGGTGCCCTGGGTGCCGATCCTGTCGGTGCTCGCGACGCTGTGGCTGATGCTGAACCTGCCGGCGGAGACCTGGCTGCGGTTCGCGATCTGGATGGTGATCGGCGTCGCCGTGTACTTCCTGTACGGACGCAAGCACAGCCTCTTGGGGCGCCGGGCGGAGACCGGCCCCGAGGGAACCCGGAACCCGCCCGGCGGCACGGCCGGCTGACCGCCCGCCACCCGCTCACCGGCCCCGTGCCCGGCACCCGGCCGCCGGGCACGGGGCCGCCGCCCGCCCGCACCCCGTATCGCCGCTCCCGGCGTCCCCGGTGGCCGGTGGCCGGTGGCCGGTGTCAGGGGTGGGGGCGTACGGTGCGCGGGCCTGCGACCTCGGCGCCCAGGTCGGTGACCCGTCGGCGCAGTTCGCGGTCGGCCGTGACCACGAGACGCGGGCGGTCCCGCGCCTCGGCCACCAGCTCCACCATGCGGTCGTCGCCACTGCCCGGTGCCTCGTCGACCCGCACCCCGGGGACGGAGTCCACCCCGCGCGCCGCGCCCTCCACCACCAGCACGATCTCCAGCGGACCGGGACGGCCGGGCAGACCCCGCCGGGCCACCTCCACCAGGCCGTCCCTGAGTCGCTCGGCGGCGCCGCGGCGGTCCCGCCACCAGCCGTCCGGCACGGAGCCCACCACGTTGGCACCGTCCACGACGACCAGCGTCGCCCGTTCCTCCGAAGTCGTCATGCCCTCACTCTGCCGGAGAGCCGTCGGTTCCTTCGGAGGCATCCTCCCGTCAGACGACGCGGGCCGCGGCTATCGGCCAGGAGCTCACGGGGCGGGCGTTCTCCTTGGCCGTGTTGACGCTCCACCGGTAGCGGGAGAACTCGCCCGTGGTGTTCGACGCGTAGAACATCATGTGACCGATGCCGACGCCTTCCAACTGGTCCGCCTTCTCGGTGCTGACCATACGAGTGTCGGGGTATTTGGGGTAGTTGGTCAGCGCGTACACGCCGTGCGGCTCGGCCGTGCAGTCGACGACCTCGACGGCGTACTGGGTCTCGCCCGCGAAGTCCGCGACCCCGGTGAACACGCCCTTGACCGCCCGGACCATCACGATATGGCCGGTGCTGCCGTCGACCTGACTCTGGTAGTCCACCGCGATCAGATCCCCGGGCTGGAGATCGGCGACCTTCCGGATCCGCTGGAACCGCGGACCGGCGGTGCCGTCGGTGAAGGCGTTGCGATAGTCGGCGGCCTCCGGGATCCGGTCGTGGAAGTACTGGGAGAAGTAGTCGTCGGTGGCCCAACTGTAGGTGTGCTTCAGCACCCAGGTGAGGAAGGAGGAGCAGCGGGCCCGTGCGATCCAGGTCGGCAGTTCGTCGGGCGTTCCCCAGGTGACCGTGGACGGGGAGCCGACCAGATAGACGTTGTTGAGCCGAGCGGTGCGGCCGCTGATGAGGGAGACCTCGTCGGCGCTCAAGGCACGGCCGTACGCGCGGACGTCGTCGATCGCCCCCTTGAAACGGTTGACGTAGGCGCCGTCCCAGCGGGCCCTGCCGACGTTGAGTCCCTGGGGCGACGCCCAGGACACGGTCGCGTCCGCGCTTCCCTCCAGCACGCCGTTCACGTACAGGTGGACGCGGTTGCCGTCCCACACCCCGGTCAGGTGGGTCCAGACGCCCGGGGTGGGGGCGGTGGTCGCCAGGGCGGAGATCTTGGTGCCCTGATCCTCGGTTCGCACCTTGAACGCCCAGGCGCGGGCGGTGTCGTCGTACTGGAGCAGGAAGCGGCTGCAGCTCGTTCCGTCCTGGCTGACCGCCGTGTACATGTTGTCGGCGGCGGCGTCGGCCGCCAGGCAGACCCAGGCGGAGACGGCGAAGGGCGCCGTGGTGTCGAGGACGGAGGAGGTGGCCCCGTATCCCGCCGGGGTTCCGTCGAGCGTGAGTTCGCCGCCGGCCCGCCGGCTGGTCCAGGACGCGCCGGTGCCGAGGGTGAGGGGGCGGTCCTGACCGGATCGGTCGGCGGCGGAGCCGTCCAGCGGCCAGTGTCCGGAGAGGCCGTGGGGCAGATGCCCGGCAGCCATCAGCCGTTGGTAGTGGACCATCCGCTCGGCTTCGAGAAGGTGGGGTGTGGCGACCGGGGTGAACGGGGTGTCCAGCGGGGCGTCGGCCGCGGCGGTCCCCGCGCTGCCGACGACGCCGGTCACAGCGCCCGCCCCCGCGAGTGCCATCCCGCCCAACAGCTCACGTCTGCTTACCATGTGGGTCTTCTCCGTTCCGATGGTGCCCGCATTCGTCCCGGGCACCCGTGGGCATGGCCGAGTGGGTCCGGACGACTGGATCCGAGCCCGGTGATCAACGACAGGATGCCTGACGGCGTGATCTTGACGCACAGGACTTGTTCCGGTGCGCCACGGGTGCCGCGCCGGTCCGCCCACGCGGCGCCGAGCGACCGTGAACCGCTGACGGGGAGGGGCGGGATCCGGCGAGCGGCATGCCCCGGATCAACGGGCGGTCCGCCCCCGATTAAGGTGAAGCGGTGAACGTCGACTGGCTCATACGCGGTCGCGACGGCAGGCTCAGTGCGTACCTGCTGTCGGAGGCCACCGTCCGCTGCCGGGCGGAGCGCGGACCCGGTGGCCCCTGGGACCCGCCCCGCACCGTGGGGGGCGAACAGCGCCTGCACTCCGTACTGGCCCTGGGGCAGGGGCCCGACCGCTACACCCATCTGGTCTCCTGGCGTCCGACGGTCCGGGACGAGTCGGGTCTCGTCCACTCGACCCACTTCCGGCCGGATCTCGCCGCCCTCGACTGGAGCCCGATCGGGCACCCCGACCGCACCGGGGACCGGACCGGCAACCCCGCCGTCGCGGTCGACGCGCAGGGGCGCGCCCATGTCTTCGTGCGCAACAGGGGCGGCGGAGTCAGCATGATCGCCCAGAAGGAGAAGGGCGGCTGGGGGCCCTGGCGCGACCTCAAGGGGCATGACGTCCAGGGCGACCTGGCGGCCGTGACCGGGATGTCCGGCCGCGTCGAGCTGTACGCGGCCGTCGCGGGCGGCGTGCTGCACTGGAGCCAGGAGGAGGCGGGCGCGGAACCCGCCCTGGACGAGGCGCTGGAGGCACCGGTCCGCGCGGACACGCTGCAGGCGCTCGCCACCTCCGCCGACTCGACCACGCTCTTCTTCACCGACACCTCGGGCGATGTGTGCGCCTGGCGTCCCGGTACCAGGCCCGTGAGCCTGCTGACTTCGGCCGGCCCGGGTCCCGTCCGGGTCATCCGCTGCCAACTGGACGGCCACGACTGCACGTTGCTCGCCCAGCGCGCATCGAGCGGCCGGGTGGCCTTCGCCGCCTACCCGACCGAGGACGAGTCGGCGGGCGCGTGGTGGACGGAGTCGGGTCCCGAACTCCCCGCCGACGCGCTGCTGGCGCTGGCCGAGGACGAGGAGGGCCGGGTGGTCGCCGCGACGCTCTCCCCGGGGCTCGGAGAACTCCGCGTAACCCGCCGCAAGGACGAGCCGGGCATAGCCCTGGAGGCCTGGCGCACGGTCTGACGCCGTTCACCGCTCACACGAACGAGGGCCCGGCCGCCACCTGTTCAGGTACCGGCCGGGCCCTCGCCCATGGTCGCCCGTGGTCGCCCGTGGGGGCAGGTCAGGAACTCCCGCCTGTGGCGGGCGACTTCTTCGCCGACTCGGGCCGTCGAGGTCGCAGTAGAGCCAGTACGCGGTACCGCCGGGCGCGAGAACGAGGACCGTCAGACCCAGCAGGTCTTCCGGCCGATCCGCCGACCGCCGGGGCGCTCGCGCTCGCCTCCCCGCCCTCCGCCGCCCTTTGACGGAGCGTCGGTCGTGGCGGTTCGCGGTGGTTGAGAACGAGAGAGGGCCTCCGCGCGGTGCGCGGAGGCCCTCTTCCCGTATGCCGTCAGGCCGTTACGCCGGAACCGACGCCACGCCCGGCTCCAGGAACCGCTTCCCGGTCACGCGCTCCGAGACGCCCTCGCGGTCCAGGTACGGCGTGATGCCGCCCAGGTGGAAGGGCCAGCCCGCGCCGGTGATCAGGCAGAGGTCGATGTCCTGGGCCTCGGCGACGACGCCCTCGTCGAGCATGAGCCCGATCTCCTGGGCGACCGCGTCGAGGACCCGGTCCCGCACCTGCTCCTCGGTCAGGACGACGTCGCCCTGCTTGAGGAGAGCCGCGACCTCGGGGTCCAGCTCCGGCTTGCCGGAGTCGTAGACGTAGAAGCCGCGCTTGCCCGCCTTGACGACGGCCGCGAGGTTCGGGGAGACCGTGAAGCGGTCCGGGAAGGCCCGGTTGAGGGTCTCCGAGACGTGCAGACCGATCGCGGGACCGACCAGCTCCAGGAGGACCAGCGGGGACATCGGCAGGCCGAGCGGCTCGATGGCCTTCTCCGCGACCTCGACCGGGGTGCCCTCGTCGATGACGTTCTGGATCTCGCCCATGAAGCGGGTCAGGATGCGGTTCACGACGAACGCCGGGGCGTCCTTGGTGAGGACCGCGGTCTTCTTCAGCTTCTTGGCGACGGCGAACGCCGTGGCCAGCGAGGCGTCGTCCGTCTGCTCGCCGCGCACGATCTCCAGGAGCGGGAGGATCGCGACCGGGTTGAAGAAGTGGAAGCCGACGACCCGCTCGGGGTTCTTCAGCTTCGACGCCATCTCGGTGACCGACAGCGAGGAGGTGTTGGTGGCGAAGATCGCGTGCGCCGGGGCGACCGCCTCGACCTCGGCGAACACCTGCTGCTTGACGCCGATCTCCTCGAAGACGGCCTCGATGACGAAGTCGGCGTCGGAGAAGCCCTCGGCCTTGTCCAGCACACCGGAGACCAGGGCCTTCAGGCGGTTGGCCTTGTCCCGGTTGACGCGGCCCTTGAGCAGCAGCTTGTCGATCTCGGCGTGGACGTAGCCCACACCCTTGTCGACGCGCTCCTGGTCGATGTCCGTGAGGACGACCGGGACCTCGAGGCGGCGCAGGAAGAGCAGGGCCAGCTGCGAGGCCATCAGGCCCGCGCCGACCACGCCGACCTTGGTGACCGGACGCGCGAGGGACTTGTCCGGCGCGCCCGCCGGACGCTTGCCGCGCTTCTGGACCAGGTTGAAGGCGTAGATGCCGGAGCGCAGTTCGCCACCCATGATCAGGTCGGCGAGCGCCACGTCCTCGGCGTCGTAGCCCTTCTGGAGGTCGCCGTCCTTGGCCGCGGCGATGATGTCCAGCGCGCGGTAGGCGGCCGGGGCGGCCCCGTGCACCTTGCTGTCGGCGATGAAGCGACCCCGCGCGACGGCCTGGTCCCAGGCCTCGCCGCGGTCGATCTCCGGGCGCTCGACGGCGATCTCGCCCTTGAGGACGGCGGCCGTCCACAGCAGCGACTGCTCCAGGAAGTCCGCACCCTCGAACAGCGCGTCGGCGATGCCGAGGTCGTAGACCTGACCGCCCTTGAGCTGCTTGTTCTGGTTGAGCGAGTTCTCGATGATCACCGAGACGGCCTTGTCCGCGCCGATCAGGTTCGGCAGGATCGTGCAGCCGCCCCAGCCGGGGACCAGACCGAGGAAGACCTCGGGCAGCGAGAAGGCCGGCAGGGCCGCGGAGACGGTCCGGTACGAGCAGTGCAGACCGACCTCGACGCCACCGCCCATCGCCGCGCCGTTGTAGTAGGCGAAGGTCGGGACCGCGAGGCCCGACAGACGCTTGAAGACCTCGTGGCCGCCCTTGCCGATGGCGAGCGCGTCCTCGTGCCTCTTCAGCAGCTCGACGCCCTTGAGGTCGGCGCCGACCGCGAAGATGAACGGCTTGCCGGTGACACCGATACCGACGATCTCGCCGGCCGCGGCCTCCTTCTCGACCTGGTCGATGGCGGCGTTCAGGTTCGCCAGCGACTGAGGACCGAAGGTGGTCGGCTTGGTGTGGTCGAAGCCGTTGTCGAGGGTGATGAGCGCGAAGCGCCCGGCACCGAACGGCAGGTCGAGGTGGCGTACGTTCGCGGACGTCACTACCTCGTCGGGGAACAGCTCGGCTGCGCCCTTCAGGAGTTCAGCGGTGGTCACTTGTCGCCTCCGGCGTCCTTGTGGTGCGGGTTCTCCCAGATCACCGTGGCGCCCATGCCGAAGCCGACGCACATGGTGGTGAGGCCGTAACGGACCTCCGGCTGCTCCTCGAACTGGCGGGCCAGCTGCGTCATCAGACGGACGCCGGAGGAGGCGAGGGGGTGGCCGTAGGCGATGGCGCCGCCGTACTGGTTGACGCGCGCGTCGTCGTCGGCGATGCCGTAGTGCTCGAGGAAGGCGAGCACCTGGACGGCGAAGGCCTCGTTGATCTCGAAGAGGTTGATGTCCTCGATCGACAGACCGGCCTGGGCGAGGGCCTTCTCGGTGGCCGGGATCGGGCCGTAACCCATGACCTCCGGCTCGACGCCCGCGAAGGCGTACGAGACCAGGCGCATCTTGACCGGGAGGTTGTTCTCGCGGGCGAAGTCCTCGCTCGCGATGATCGAGGCGGTGGCGCCGTCGTTCAGACCGGCCGCGTTGCCGGCGGTGACCCGGCCGTGGACGCGGAACGGGGTCTTCAGACCGGACAGGTTCTCCAGCGTGGTGCCCGGACGCATCGGCTCGTCGGCGGTGACCAGGCCCCAGCCCGTCTCACCGACCTCCGCATTGGTGTTGCGCACCGAGATCGGCACCAGGTCCTGCTGGATCTTGCCGTTGGCGTACGCCTTGGCGGCCTTCTCCTGCGAGCGCACGGCGTACTCGTCGGCGCGCTGCTTGGTGATGGTCGGGTAGCGGTCGTGCAGGTTCTCGGCGGTCATGCCCATGAAGAGGGCGGACTCGTCGACCAGCTTCTCGCTGACGAAGCGCGGGTTCGGGTCCACGCCCTCGCCCATGGGGTGACGGCCCATGTGCTCGACACCGCCGGCGATGACGACGTCGTACGCGCCGAAGCCGATGGAGCCCGCGGTGGCGGTGACGGCGGTCAGCGCGCCCGCGCACATACGGTCGATGGAGTAGCCCGGGACCGACTGCGGCAGTCCGGCGAGGATGCCGGCCGTGCGGCCCAGGGTCAGACCCTGGTCACCGATCTGCGTGGTCGCGGCGATGGCGACCTCGTCGATCTTCTTGGGGTCAAGACCGGGGTTGCGGCGCAGCAGCTCCCGGATGGCCTTCACGACGAGGTCGTCGGCGCGGGTCTCGTGGTAGATGCCCTTCGGGCCCGCCTTGCCGAACGGGGTGCGGACGCCGTCGACGAAGACGACGTCCCTGACGGTACGAGGCACGATGGCTCTCCTCCAGATGCGGGATGGCACTGCTGCGCGGACACACGCCTGAGCGCGCGCTCAGCACCCATGCTACTTACGAGTAACCAACCTGCCCAGTCTCGCGGGCGGGAGCGGCGAACGTCACATCCGGAAGGCCGAACGCCCGGCGGAACCGGCCATGATCGAGGGCCCAGGATCTTGGCGTGATCTCGTCGCCCGTTCGACGGGCCGACTGAGCCGTGAGGCCACGGAAAAGGCCTCCTGAGCCGAAGCGGATCGGATCAGGAGGCCTCTGCGCGGTGTCGTGCCCCGGGGCGGACCGCCAGCGGTCGCGCCCCTGGGCCCCCTAGACCGTCTTCAGCGACAGCGCGGTCACCAGTGCCGGGGTGACCAGCTCGACCTGCCAGGGCCGCGCCCCGCAGGCGGTGAGCGCCGCGCCGACGGACTGCGTGTCCGGCGTCGTGGGCGGCTCCCAGCACACGCGCCGCACGGTGTCCGGGGTGATCAGGTTCTCCTGCGGCATGTTCAGCTCCTCGGCCAGCGCCGACACGGCGGCGCGCGCGGCGGAGAGCCGGGCGGCGGCGGCCGGGTCCTTGTCGGCCCAGGCCCGCGGCGGGGGAGGGCCGGTCACCGGCTGTCCGGGCTGCGGCAGCTCGGCGTCCGGCAGCGCCCTCGCGCGGTCGACGGCGGCCTGCCACTGTTCGAGCTGGCGCCGGCCCATGCGGTGCCCGAAGCCGTTCACGGCGGCCAGGGCGTGCAGGTTCACGGGCACGGCCAGCGCGGCCTCGACGATCGCCGCGTCCCCGAGCACCTTGCCCGGCGAGATGTCCCGGCGCTGCGCGACGCGGTCCCGGGTCTCCCACAGCTCCCGTACGACGGCCATCTGCCGGCGGCGGCGCACCTTGTGCATCCCGGACGTACGGCGCCAGGGGTCCTTGCGCGGCGGCGCGGGCTCGGCCTGGGCGATCGCGTCGAACTCCTGCCGGGCCCACTCCAGCTTGCCCTGCCGGTCGAGCTCCTTCTCCAGGGCGTCGCGCAGGTCCACCAGCAGCTCGACGTCGAGCGCGGCGTAGCGCAGCCAGGGCTCGGGCAGCGGGCGCGTCGACCAGTCGACGGCGGAGTGCCCCTTCTCCAGGACGAAGCCGAGGACGCTCTCGACCATGGCGCCGAGGCCCACCCGGGGGAACCCGGCGAGGCGTCCGGCCAGCTCGGTGTCGAAGAGGCTGGTGGGGATCATGCCTATCCCGCGCAGGCAGGGCAGGTCCTGGGTGGCGGCGTGCAGGACCCATTCGGCCCCGGAGACGGCCTCGCCGAGACCGGAGAGGTCGGGACAGGCGACGGGGTCGATGAGGGCGCTGCCGGCGCCCTCGCGGCGAAGCTGCACGAGATAGGCGCGCTGGCCGTACCGGTACCCGGACGCGCGCTCGGCGTCGACGGCCACCGGGCCGGTGCCCGCGGCGAAGGCGGCGATCACCTCGGCGAGCGAGGCGTCGTCGGCGATCACCGGCGGGATGCCCTCTCGGGGCTCCAGCAAAGGGGTCGGCGCCGATTCGACGTCGTCCGGAGGGCCGCCTCCGGTGGTTCGCAGTGAGCTGTCTGCTGCGGTCTCTTGGGCGTCGGTCACCTGTCAAGGGTATCCGTGGATGGACGACGCCCGTCGACGGAACGTTCCGTCGACGGGCGTCGGATGGTCGTAAACCAGTCAGGTGAGCGCAAGACGGGGTTCACGCGCCGGGGGGCGGGCGGGCGGCGGGGAGGCCGCTCGGTGTCGGGTGCGGGGCATCAGGGGGAGGGGGTGGTGGAGGGTCAGTGGATGATTCCGGTCCGCAGGGCCACCGCGACCATTCCGGCGCGGTCGCCCGTGCCGAGCTTGCGCGCGATGCGGGCGAGGTGGCTCTTGACGGTCAGTGCGGACAGGCCCATGGAGACGCCGATGGCCTTGTTCGACTGGCCCTCCGCGACCAGCCGCAGGACCTCGACCTCTCGTCCGGACAGTTCGCGGTAGCCGCCCGGGTGGCTCGGGGCACCCGGGGGGCGGCGGTGCATACGGGCGGCGGCCGAGCCGATGGGCGCGGCGCCGGGCCGGGTGGGGAGCCCGACGTTCGTACGGGTGCCGGTGACGACGTAGCCCTTGACGCCGCCCGCGAGGGCGTTGCGTACGGCACCGATGTCGTCGGCTGCGGAGAGGGCGAGGCCGTTGGGCCAGCCCGCGGCTCGGGTTTCGGAAAGGAGGGTGAGGCCGGAACCGTCCGGCAGATGGACGTCGGCGACGCAGATGTCTCGCGGGTTGCCGATTCGGGGACGGGCCTCCGCGACGGACGACGCCTCGATGACGTCGCGCACTCCGAGCGCCCACAGATGGCGGGTGACGGTGGAACGGACCCGGGGGTCTGCCACGACCACCATGGCGGTCGGCTTGTTCGGACGGTAGGCGACCAGGCTTGCGGGCTGCTCGAGGAGAACGGACACCAGGCCTCCTGGGGTGCGGGACGGGACCGGCTCTGAGAGGGGCGAGCCAGGACGAACCGTGCTTTCAAGGTCACAGACGTCTTCGGCATCAAACCCGTCGACCTTTAGGGAATGATCACGATGGGGTGAGTAACAATCCGTGCAATTCGGACGCGCGATCGATCATCCGAAGATCGAACCGAGTCGTTCCCCGTCGTTCCTCGTCGATACACGGCCGAAAGTGGTCGTATCGACATGCGGCCGGTAAGGAAACGGAAAGGGCGCGCGCGTCGGCGCGCGCCCTCGGCGGGGTCAGCGGGACTGTGGTCCCCGGCGCTGCGGCAGGGTCACCACCGAGGCGTCACCCGGAGTCACCGGCGGCAGTCCGGCGATCTGGCACAGCAGGTCGCACCAGCCGGCGAGGTGCGCGGCCGTGTCCGGTACGCCGCCGAGGCCTTCCCGGGGTGTCCAGGACGCGCGGATCTCGATCTGTGAGGCGGCCGGACGCTCGGCGAGCCCGCCGAAGTAGTGCGAGCTCGCGCGCGTCACGGTGCCGCTCGGCTCGCCGTACGAGAGCCCGCGGGCCTGGAGCGCGCCGGTCAGCCACGACCAGCAGACCTCGGGGAGCAGCGGGTCGGCGGCCATCTCCGGCTCCAGCTCCGCGCGGACCAGGGTCACCAGACGGAAGGAGCCCTGCCAGGCGTCGTGTCCGGCCGGATCGTGCAGCAGCACGAGGCGGCCGTCGGCCAGATCCTCGTCGTCGGCGACGACCGCGGCCTCCAGCGCGTACGCGTACGGAGCCAGGCGTTGTGGTGGTCGCGTCGGGTCGATCTCGATCTCCGGCCGAGGCCGGGCGGCCCGCAGGGCGTCGACGGCCGCCCGGAAGGGTGCCGGGGCCGTCTCCGCCGCATTCCTGTCCCCCTCCTTCTCCTCCCTCGCGTCGTCCATTCCGCCAGCGCCGTCCGACAGTCGTCCCTGAGCCGCAGCCATGCCGGGAAGATTAAGGGGAACGGAGCCCGCGCGCAGGGAGAGACACCCGTGCGTGGGACCCCTGTCCGGATCACGCCGGGCGCACGCCGTCGCGCGAGCGGGCCGTCCGGAGGGGCGGCGGGCGCACGGGAGCCCGGGGCGGGGGCGCCGGTGAACCGTGGGAGACTTTCCGTCGTGAGCGCCAACCACAGCCCCGCCGGGCAGCAGCCGACAGCCACGTACGAGTCCGCCTTCCTCAAGGCGTGCAGGCGCGAGCCCGTGCCGCACACGCCCGTGTGGTTCATGCGGCAGGCCGGGCGCTCGCTGCCCGAGTACCTCAAGGTGCGCGAGGGCATCCCCATGCTGGAGTCCTGCGCGCGGCCCGACCTGGTCGCCGAGATCACGCTCCAGCCGGTCCGCCGGCACCAGGTGGACGCCGCGATCTACTACAGCGACATCGTGGTCCCGCTGAAGGCCATCGGCGTGGACCTGGACATCAAGCCGGGCGTCGGCCCGGTCGTCCAGAACCCCATCCGCACCCGCGCGGACCTGGCCCAGCTCCGTGACCTGACCCCCGAGGACGTCTGGTACGTCACCGAGGCGATCGGACTCCTGACGGCCGAACTCGGCGAGACCCCCCTCATCGGTTTCGCGGGCGCGCCTTTCACCCTCGCGAGTTACCTCGTGGAGGGCGGTCCGTCCAAGAACCACGAGCACACCAAGGCGCTGATGTACAGCGACCCGCAGCTCTGGGCCGATCTGCTGGACCGTCTCGCCGAGATCACCTCCGCCTTCCTGAAGGTGCAGATCGAGGCCGGCGCGAGCGCCGTCCAGCTCTTCGACTCCTGGGTCGGAGCCCTGGCCCCGGCCGACTACCGCCGTTCCGTGATGCCCGCCTCGGCGAAGGTCTTCGACGCCGTCGCCTCGTACGGAGTGCCGCGCATCCACTTCGGCGTCGGCACCGGCGAACTGCTCGGTCTCATGGGTGAGGCCGGCGCGGACGTCGTCGGCGTCGACTGGCGCGTCCCGCTCGACGAGGCCGCCCGTCGCGTCGGCCCCGGCAAGGCGCTCCAGGGCAACCTCGACCCCGCGGTCCTGTTCGCGAGCACCGAGGCCGTGGAGGCGAAGACCCGCGAGGTGCTCGACGCAGCCGCCGGTCTGGAGGGCCACGTCTTCAACCTCGGGCACGGCGTCATGCCGAGCATGGACCCCGACGTGCTGAGCCGGCTGGTGGAGTACGTCCACACGCAGACGGCCCGCTAGAGGCCGCGGCCGGCCCGCACCGGACCCCGCGGTCGGCCTCTTCACGCCTCACCAGCCGTGCCGCGCCTGTCTGCCCCACAGCAGGCGGCGCGGTTCGGGCGGTGGCGGGGTGCCCGGACGCAGCGGCCAGGCCAGCAGCATGCCGGCCAGGAAGCCGACGACGTGCGCCGCGTACGCCACGGTGCCCGCGGCGGGCACCGCGGCGCCGGACGAGTACGCGGCCTGGAGCACGAACCAGAAGCCCAGCACGAGCCACGCGGGCAGCCGGAGCGGCAGGAACACCAGGAACGGGACCAGGACCCAGACCCTGGCTCTCGGATACAGCACCAGATACGCGCCCAGGACCCCGGCGATCGCCCCCGAGGCGCCGATCAGCGGGTCGCCCGAGTCCTCGTTGACCAGGGCGAAGCCGTACGCCGCCGCGAAGCCGCACGCCACGTAGAACAGCGTGAAGCGCACATGCCCGAGCCGGTCCTCGATGTTGTTGCCGAAGATCAGCAGGAAGAGCATGTTGCCCAGCAGATGCAGCCAGCTCCCGTGCAGGAACATCGCCGTGAGCACCGACAGCGGCGGGGACTTGTCGTAGTCCGGCGGTCCCAGCGCACAGCCCGATCCGTGGACGCCGCCGGCGACCTCGCCGGTGGGCACCAGGCGGGGCATCCGATGGTGGATCAGTTCCTGCGGCACGGCGGCGTAATGGTCCATGAACGCGTGCAGATGACAGAGCTGCGACAGGGCGCTGTCGCCCGCCACCGATCCGGCGAGACCGGGGGTGTAGAGGAACACGAGCACATTGGCGGCGATCAGCGCGTACGTCACATAGGGCGTGCGCCGCACCGGGTTCACGTCATGGACGGGAATGACCACGAGGAACTACTGCCCGCGAAGCGCGGGGCGAATCCGTGCTCCACCGGGCCGGACGGGCCCACCACCGGGGCCGCCCCCCGGCTCGGTTTCCCGTCGAACACACTGAACACTTGTGCCCCCGCGGCCGTATGTCTCCTCAGCCCCCCGCGTCGCTCCGGCGACGTGACGGGGCACGACGACGCGACGACGTGAAGACGTGAGGACACAGGCCATGAGCGACCGAGTTATGCCTCCGATGCACGCCCTGCCCGACGGCGAGGCGGAGATCGCGCTGGTGCTGCACCTCCCCTGGGAGGATGTCGCCGCGCTCGGCCAGGAGGCCGGACGGCTCGCGGCCCGGCTCCAGCGGCCGGTGACCCTGGACGAGGCCGTCAGCCATCGTCTGCGGTCCTCCCGGCCGGCCGCGCACGCGAAGCCGGCCCAGACCCCGCCCGCGGTCACCGCGGCCGGCTCGGTCTCCTCGCTGCCGCCCCGGCCCGCCGAGCAGGCCCGGCAGGCGATCGACCGGATCAACGGATCGGCGGGGAACGAGTCCGCGTAGCCGGTACGGGCCGATGGCCGCCGGGCTGACCGTCCGGGGGACCGTCTCCCCGCGTCCGTCAGGGGGCTGCCCGGCGCACCTTCGCCACCGCCTTGCGGGCCGCGACCAGGACGGGGTCCCAGACCGGGGAGAACGGCGGGGCGTAGCCGAGGTCCAGCATCGTCATCTGTTCCACCGTCATGCCCGCGGTCAGCGCCACCGCGGCGATGTCCACCCGCTTCGCCGCGCCCTCCCGGCCGACGATCTGCACGCCGAGCAGCCGTCCCGTCCGGTGCTCCGCGAGCATCTTCACCGTCATGAGGGCGGCGTTCGGGTAGTAGCCCGCGCGGCTCGTCGACTCGATGGTGACGGTCTCGAACCGGAGGCCCGCCCGGCGCGCGTCCTTCTCGCGCAGTCCGGTGCGGGCGATCTCCAGATCGCAGACCTTGCTCACCGCCGTTCCGACGACACCGGGGAACGTGGCGTATCCGCCGGCCACGTTGGAGCCGATGACCTGCCCGTGCTTGTTCGCGTGGGTGCCCAGCGCGATGTGCCGCTCGCGCCCCGACACCAGGTCGAGCACCTCGACGCAGTCGCCGCCCGCCCAGATGTCCTCGTGTCCGCGCACCCGCATCGACAGATCGGTGAGCAGCCCCCCGTGGTCGCCGAGCGGCAGCCCGGCCGCGCGGGCGAGCGTCGTCTCGGGGCGTACGCCGATGCCGAGCACCACCACGTCCGCCGGGTACGTGGCGTCCTTGGTGACGACCGCGCCGACCCGCCCGTCGGCGCCGGTGAGGAACGCGGTGACCTCGGCGTCGTCGACCATGGTGATCCCGAGGCCCTCCATGGCGGTGTGCACCAGACGGCCCATGTCCGGGTCGAGGGTGGCCATGGGCTCCCTGCCCCGGTTGACGACGGTCACCTCGTACCCGCGGTTGATGAGCGCCTCGGCCATCTCGACGCCGATGTAGCCCGCGCCGACGACCACGGCACGGCGGCCCTCGGTCCTCGCGAGCGTGTCGAGCAGCGCCTGCCCGTCGTCCAGCGTCTGCACGCCGTGCACCCCCGGAGCGTCGGCGCCCGGCAGATCGGGGCGGACCGGCCGCGCGCCGGTCGCGATGACGAGCCGGTCGTACGACGTCCACGCCTCGGCCCCGGTGCCGAGGTCGCGCGAGCGCACCCGGGCGCCCGCGACGTCGATCTCGGTGACCTCCGTGCGCATCCGCAGGTCGATGGCGCGCTTGCGGTGTTCCTCGGGGGTCCGCGCGATCAGCCGGTCGCGGTCGGGGACGTCACCGCCCACCCAGTACGGGATGCCGCACGCCGAGTACGACGTGAAGTGGCCCCGCTCGAAGGCCACGATCTCCAGCTCGTCGGGACCGCGCAGCCGACGAGCCTGTGACGCGGCGGACATGCCCGCCGCGTCACCGCCGATCACGACCAGCCGTTCCCGGTCGCCCCGCCCGCCGCTCGCACCGTTCGTATCGCTCATACCCATACGAACACGCTACGGGGGCACGGCACTTCAGTCCTCCCCGCCACCTTCCCGACCCGAGCCGGAAGCGGTGCCGCCCGTCGGGCCGGAGGCCGGGTCGGCAGCCGGTTCCGCGGACGGTTCCGGAGCCGGGCGCGAGGCCGGAACCGGGGCCGGAACCGGGGACGGACCCTGGCTCGCGGACACCGCCGGAGAAGGAACCGCGGCCGCGGCCGGGCCCGGAGCCGCCGGGGACGGGCCCGAGGCCATCACCGGGGTCCCACGACGGCGCAGCCGCGGGCTCACCCCGCGCGTCCACACCAGGGCGATCAGGCCGAGGAGCACCGCGAAGGGGAGCACCGCCCCGACGGCCAGCGCCAGCCAGCGCGCCACGGTGACCAGCACGTGCCAGCCGCCCGAGAGCGCGTCGAGGAAGCCGGGGTCGGACTCCTTCTTCTCGGCCTTCTTCACCGGCGTCTCGGACAGCGTGAGCGTGATCGTGGCGAGGCTCGTGCGGTCCTTCAGCGACGCCTGCTGGGCGAGCAGCGCCTCCAGATCGGACTCCCGGGTGCTCAACTCCCCTTCCAGAGCCACCACATCACTGAGCTTGGTGGCCTTGTCCATCAGCTCGCGGACCCGGGCCACGCTGGCGCGCTGCGACTTGACCCGGCTCTCCACGTCCACGACCTGGTCGGTGACATCCTGCGCCTTGGCCGTCCGCGTGACGACCTTGCCGGCGCCCTCCAGAGCGGCGAGCACCTCGTCGTACCGCTCGGTGGGTACCCGCAGGACGACCCGGGTGCGCTCGTGGTCCCGGCCGTCACGGGTGGTGGTCTCGTCGCCGACGTATCCTCCGGCGTTCTCGGCCGCCGCGCGCGCGTCGTCCAGAGCCCCGGCGACGTCCTTGACCACGACGGTCAGCGAGGCCGTACGGATGATGCTGTTCACCGTCACCCTGGGCGGAGCGGCCGCCTTGCGGCCGTTCGGCGCCCCGCTCCCCGCGGCTCCCGAGTCCGCCTGCTGAGCGGGTGCGGCGTTCGCGTCGCTCCGCGCGACCGACTTGTCGTTGCTGCCTCCGATGTCGCTCGCCCCGCCGCATCCCGCCAGCGCGAGCGACGCGACGAGGAACATCCCGGCCATGACCCGGACGGGACGGACCACGCGCGCCGGTGACACGGACGGGGCCGACGGGACGCCCGAGCCGGACTCGCCGGGTGACGTGGGCCGGAGTGGATGTGCGGAGCCGGCTGTGTACATGCGGGTCTACCCCCCAGGGTGGTGACGACTGACGCTTCTTCGACGCCGGACGGGCACAGGACGTTGGCGTACTCCGGTCCCGATGCGGTCACGGTCCGGACTCGAAGGGGCCGCACGGCCCTGGCGAGAGGGCCGGTGGTGTCTGAGAGGGTGGGGCCATGAGCACATCGGGTTCGGGCACGGGGCACGTCGTCGTCATCGGAGCCGGCATCGCCGGGCTGGCGGCCGCACACCGATTGCTCGGGCGCGGCACACGCGTGACCGTCGTCGAGGCCTCGGACCGGGTGGGCGGCAAGCTGCTTCCCGGGGAGATCGCGGGCGTCCGGGTCGACCTGGGCGCCGAGTCCATGCTGGCGCGCCGCCCCGAAGCGCTCGACCTCGCTCGCGAGGTGGGCCTGACCGACGGGCTGCGGCCGCCGGCCACCGCCACGGCCTCGATCTGGACCCGCGGCGCGCTGCGCCCGATGCCCAAGGGCCATGTGATGGGCGTACCGGGCACGGCCGCGGCCCTCGCCGGTGTCCTGTCGGACGAGGGCCTCGCCCGCGTCGAGCGCGACGCCGAGCTGCCCCGCACCGAGGTCGGCGACGACGTGGCCGTCGGGGAGTACGTGGCGGCGCGCCTCGGCCGCGAGGTCGTGGACCGCCTGGTCGAGCCGCTCCTGGGCGGCGTCTACGCGGGTGACGCGTACCGCATCTCGATGCGTTCCGCCGTCCCGCAGCTCTTCCAGGCCGCGCGGACCCACGACTCGCTGACGGAGGCGGTCCGGGAGATCCAGGCCAAGGCGGCCGCGAGCGGGCAGACCGGACCGGTCTTCATGGGCATCGAGGGCGGCGTGGGCCGGCTGCCGCTCGCCGTGGCGCGTTCGGTCCGGGCCCGGGGCGGAGAGATCCTGACCGGGGCACGGGTGACGGAACTGCGCCGGACGGCACCGACGGGCTGGCAGGTGGTCGCCGGTGAGCGTGTCCTGCGGGCCGACGCGGTGGTCGTCGCCGTTCCCGCCCCCGCCGCGGCCGCGCTGCTGGGCGCCGAGTCACCCGCGGCCGCCGCCGAGCTGCGCACGGTCGAGTACGCCTCCATGGCCCTGATCACCCTCGCCTACCGCCGTGCCGACGCCGCCCTCCCCGAGGGCAGCGGCTTCCTGGTGCCGCCGGTGGACGGCCGCACGATCAAGGCGTCCACCTTCGCCTCCCGCAAATGGGGCTGGATCGCCGACGAGGACCCGGACGTGCTGGTGCTGCGCACCTCCGTGGGGCGGTACGGCGAGACGGAGATCCTGGAGCGGGAGGACGCCCACCTGGTCGACGCCTCCCGGCACGACCTGCGCGAGGCCACCGGCCTGGACGCCGAGCCGCTGCAGACCCGCGTCACCCGCTGGGACGACGGCCTGCCCCAGTACCCGGTCGGCCACCACGCGCGCGTGGCCCGCATCCGCGAGGAGGTCGCCAAGCTGCCGGGTCTCGTGGTGTGCGGCGCGCAGTACGACGGTGTCGGCATCCCGGCGTGCATCGCGAGCGCGTACGCCGCGGTGGACCGGTTGGGCGGTGACACGCGCGGTGTGCAGGAGCTCACCGCCAACCCGGTGCAGAGCCTGCACGGCGGCGCGGGAGAATAGCCCCATGAGCGACGACGCCCCCACCACCGAGCCGGCCAGGATCCCGAACAAGGGCAAGCTGGCCAAGGACCTGAACGAGGTCATCCGCTACACCCTGTGGTCCGTCTTCAAACTGAAGGACGTGCTCCCCGAGGACCGTGCCGGGTACGCCGACGAGGTCCAGGAGCTGTTCGACCAGCTCGCCGCGAAGGACGTCACCGTCCGTGGCACCTACGACGTCTCGGGCCTGCGCGCCGACGCCGACGTCATGATCTGGTGGCACGCCGAGACGAGTGACCAGCTCCAGGAGGCGTACAACCTCTTCCGCCGTACGAAGCTGGGCCGCGCCCTGGAGCCGGTCTGGTCGAACATGGCGCTGCACCGCCCGGCCGAGTTCAACCGCTCGCACATCCCGGCGTTCCTCGCCGACGAGACGCCCCGGAACTACGTCAGCGTCTACCCCTTCGTGCGCTCCTACGACTGGTACCTGCTGCCCGACGAGGACCGCCGCCGGATGCTCGCCGACCACGGCAAGATGGCCCGCGGCTACCCCGACGTCCGCGCGAACACGGTCGCCTCGTTCTCGCTCGGCGACTACGAGTGGATGCTCGCCTTCGAGGCGGACGAGCTGTACCGCATCGTCGACCTCATGCGCCACCTGCGCGCCTCCGAGGCCCGGATGCACGTCCGCGAAGAGGTGCCGTTCTACACCGGCCGCCGCAAGGACGTCGCCGAACTGGTCGCGGGCCTCGCCTGACCGTCCCGGCTCCTCGCTCGGCGGTCCCGGCACCTCACCGGCCGTCCCCGCGCGAAGGCGGGCGCCCCTCCGGGGGACGCCCGCCTTCCGGGTCTCCGGGGCCGGTCAGTGTGCCCGCGCCACCGGCTCCCGGTGCGGTGCGCATCCCGCGTCACGGTCGGGGAGCCGGCCCTCCAGGAGGTACGCGTCCAGATAGCCGTTGACACACTGGTTGGGGCCGCCCGCGATCCCGTGGGTGCCGGCGCCGTTCTCCGTCACCAGCACCGAGCCCCACAGCCGCCGCTGGAGTTCCTTCGCGCCGTCGTACGGCGTCGCCGCGTCCCGCTCGGCGGCCAGGATCAGCGTCGGCGGCAGCTCCCCGGGCAGGGTCCGTACGTCGAGCGGCTTCTGCCGGGGCGCGGACCAGTACGCGCACGGCAGGTTCATCCACACGTTGTCCCAGGTCTCGAACGGGGCGACCCGCGCGAGCCGGGTGTTGTCGCGGTCCCAGGTGCGCCAGTCGGTGGGCCAGGGCGCGTCGTTGCACTCCACGGCCGTGTAGACCGCGCTGCCGTTCTCCTGTTCGGCGGCGGCCTCCGGATGCGGTCCCGCCACCTGGATCAGCGGCTTCGGATCGCCCTTCAGGTAGGCGGACAGCGCCAGCGCGCGCTGCGGCCAGTAGTCGTCGAAGTACCCGGCCTGCAGGAACGCGCCCTGAAGCTGGGCGGGACCCACCGTGCCGCCCGCGGGCGAGGCGGCGAGCCGGGCCCGTGCCTTCTCGTAGGAGCGCCGCACGGCCTCGGCGGTGCGGCCCAGTCCGTACACCTTGTCGTGCCGGGCGATCCACGCGCGCAGGTCAGCCCAGCGGGTCTCGAACGCGGCCGACTGGTCGAGGTTGTTGGCGTACCAGACCTTCTCGGGGTCGGGGTTCACGGCCGAGTCGAAGACCATGCGGCGTACGTGCGAGGGGAACAGCGTCGCGTACAGGGAACCGAAGTACGTCCCGTACGAGGCACCCATGAACGTCAGCCTCCGCTCGCCGAGCGCGGCGCGCAGCACGTCCAGGTCACGGGCGTTGTTGAGCGAGGTGTAGTGGCGCAGGGCGGGGCCCGAGCGCCGGGCGCAGCCGCGGGCGTACGCCTTGGCCTCCGCGACCCGGGCCTTCTTGAACGACTCCGAGGGGATCGTCGGGGCCTGGAGGAGGGGCTTCGGGAGGTGCCTGGGGTCCCGGCAGGTCAGCGGCGCCGAACGGCCGACGCCGCGCGGGGCGTAGCCGACGAGGTCGTACGCGCCTCCGATCCGCTTCCATTCGGGCAGGAGGCCGATGAGCGGGAAGTACATGCCGGAGCCGCCGGGACCGCCGGGGTTGTAGACGAGGGAGCCCTGGCGCGGCACTCTGTGCCTCGCGTTGTGCGGGTCCTTGCCGGTCGCCCGCACCCGGCTGACGGTCAGTCTGATCCGTTTGCCGTCGGGGAGCGCGTAGTCGAGGGGCACCGTGACCGTGCCGCACTTCAGGCTCGCCGGCAGGTGCTCCTCCTTGGGGCACGTGCCGAAGCGGATGCCCGCGGCGGCGGCACGCCCGGCGGCGACGGCGGTGCCGCGCGCCTCGGCGGATCCGACCGGGGCCGGCCAGGCCTGCGCGCCGCCCGCGGGAGAGGCGACGAGGCCGGTCAGGAGCAAGGACCCTGCGGTTCCGTGGAGGACGGCAGCTCTCATCGCGAATCCCTTCAGCGCGCGGCAGCGACAGAAGGATGCTTCGTTCGGCGGTCGGCGAAGTAAAGCACCGCCCGCCGGTGTCGGCGCCAATGACCCCGATGCGCCCCCCTGGACTCCTTTCAGCCCCTTTGGGACTCTCGGGCGTGTCGGACGGGAACCCCGGACGCTTGCTAGCGGGCTCCCTCCCGCCAGGAGGTGTCACGGTCGCGGTGCGCCAGGGCCGCCCGCAGCTCGGGCTCGCCGACCGCGCGGATGCCGCGTACGGCGACGGAGGTGAGGTACGTACGGTCGTCACCGGACGCGTCGGAGTGCCGGGTCAGGGTGCCGAGCAGCCGCTGCCCGGCCGGGGAGGCCCAGCGGGTGCAGGGGTGCACCTCGATCCGGGCTATGGCGAGACAGCTCAGGGTCAGGATGAGCGGGAGCAGGAACCAGACGGCCACCGGGACGTCGCTGCCCGGGGCCTGGCCCGGCAGCAGCAGGGCCACGACACCCAGCGCGAGGACCCCGGCCGCGGCGGCCTGGACCTGGCGGACGGCCCCCGCGACCGTGGTGCGGGCCCCGTCGGGGACGGCGAGGCCGGCCGCGACCAGGCGGTCAGCGAGACCGCGTACGGAGTCGGCGGCGGCGGTGGCCGCCCGCAGCGGTGCTATCCGGGACTGGCCCTCGGGTCCGATCGCGCCGATGACCGAGCGCTCCATGTCGTCGCGACCGCGCGGGTCGACGACGGTGGCCCAGCCGGTGTGCGCGAGCAGCAGACGGCGCTGGCGGGCCATCGACACCAGGGTCAGGTCGGCCACCCGGGCCGGCCCGCCGGACAGGAACGCGGCCTCGTACAGCGTGAGGTCGTGCCCGTGCGCGGCGTCGGCGTCGAGCGACGCGGTGTGGAGCGCGGCCAGACACAGCCGGGTGCAGGAGACACCGGCCGCCACCCAGGCGAGGATCAGGAGAAGGACCCAGAACATGGCGTTTTTCTACGCGATGGCGCCGGGTGGGCGCCATGCCGCACCCACTATGTGGGACGCAGCCGTTGCCGGTCGGTGATGTTCCGTTTGTCGCGCGCCCCGGTGCTCGACCTCCGTCACACCCTCAACCCGTAGGGGGCGGGCCGCTCTTGAGGACCCGAAACCGGGCTCGCGCGGACGGCCCGGCCGCGATCGTTCAGGAGCCGGGCGACGGGTTGGGGCGCGCGGCGGCCGGGGGGAGCGGGTAGCCCGAGGACGGGGTCACCGGGACCGGCGGCGACGGGGACGGCACCGGGCCGGGCGGCGCGGGGGAGTTGGTGAGCGGTGGCGGGCTCGCGGTGGCCGCGTTCTCGGCGAGCGCGTCGAAGTCCACGTAGCCGGTCGCCTCGAGGACCTTGATGTGGTCGAGCACGGTGGTGTTGGCGTCGTCGGCGAGATCGCGCACGAGCGAGTTGCGGGTGTTCGCGCGGACCTGGGCGACCATGGCGAACACCTTGCCGTGCGCCGCGCGCAGGATGTTCGCGAAGTCCCGGTCGTACTCGGTGCCGTGCGCCGCGCTGAGCGTGGACAGCCATTGGCGCTGCTGCTCATTGGGCTGGTTGGGGAGTTCCAGGCTGAGCCGCGTGGCGACGCTGCGGACGCGCGCGTCGAGGAACGTGTGCCCCTCGATCAGGTGCTGTCCGGCCGTCCGTACGGCCTGGGTGGTGCCGCGCTCCTGGGCCTGCTGGCCCGCGGGCAGCTCCCACAGACCGGCCAGCCGGACCCTGGTGACGAACTCCCGGTCCAGGCCCGACAGCGGACCGTACGGGCTCGGCACGGTCCCGGAGTCCAGGGTGTCGAGGCCGGTGCCGGCGCGGTCCGCGTACGACCAGATCGGGAAGGCCAGCGCGACCAGGGTCGCCAGCAGGGCGGCGATGATGAGCCCTGTTCCACTGACCAGTCCGGTGTGGTTGTCGGATCGCATGGTGCCTCCTGTTGCGGCACCGCACGCTAATGCGCTTCGGGTGCGGGTTGGCATGCTACTGGGGGCGCTACGCCAACTGCCTTACACGAAGGACGGATCGGGACGAGGGTGGAAGGCGCCGGTTGCGGTGGTTCGTGCGTACGTCAAACCAGACGGAAGCATCCTTAAATGGACGCGCACATTGCCTTCACATGGTGGGGTGTTACTCCGCGCACACTCCGCGGCCGACGTGTGTCGGGCGCCCGGTCGGGGCGGCCCACGACGGCCGGGCCGCGCGGCGGCAGAACCGTCGGCGAGGCGGCTCAGCGGCGGAGCAGCGCCCTGCGGGTCGCCCTGGCGAGCCGGGCCACGGGACGTCCGGACAGCGGGGCGGGACCCGACCGCTCCAGCCACCACGCGCGCAACCGTCCGGTCGCGGCGCCCTCCGGGAGCCCCGCGAGCAGCAGGTGTTCGGCGAAGTCCAGGGCGTCGCGACGGTAACCGCCGGTCATCGGACGCCGCTGCGCGTACGCGAGGAACGCCGGCCGGTAGCCGTCGGCCAGGATCTCCGGCAGCTCCGGGGCCACCTTGGCGACGACGTCCGCCCGCTTGGCGGCGAGGGCACGCGCCTGCACCCCGAGGCGCACGCGGTCGAAGCCCTCTGGCGCGGGGGTTCCGGCGACCAGCGCGGACAGCAGGGCGGCCTGCGCCAGCGCCACCCGCTGACGGGGGGCGTCTCCCGCCTCGGTACGGGCGTCCGCCTCGGCGCGGGCGTCCGTCGCTGCCGCCTCGTCGGGCTCGGCCACCTCGGCGGGCTCGGCCGCCGGGGGAGCGGCGCCGGCCACCACCAGGGTCACCCTGTCGCGCGCCGTCTCCCGGAGTGGGTTCTCCGCCTTCTCCAGGGTTTCCCGGATCGCGGTGAGTTCCCGCTCCAGTTCGGCCGGGCCGGGGAAGTTCTCGTCGCGTTCGAGGAGGACACCCGGCGGGGTCACCCGGGACGCGAGGTCGGCGAGGATGTCGAGCACGGGCCGGGGGACGGGGTGGGCGTGGCTGTCGTGCCACACGCCGTCCCGCTCGAAGCCTCCGGCGACGTGTACGTAGGCGATCGCCTCGACGGGCAGCTCGTCGAGCGCCTCGGCGGGGTCCTCGCCGCGGTTGACGTGGTTGGTGTGGAGGTTGGCCACGTCGATGAGCAGCCGGACGCCGGTGCGGTCGGCCAGGTCGTAGAGGAACTGTCCCTCGGTCATCTCCTCGCCGGGCCAGGAGATCAGCGCGGCGATGTTCTCCACGGCGAGGGGGACGGGGAGCGCGGCCTGGGCCGCGCGGACGTTCTCGCACAGGACGCGCAGCGCGTCCCGGGTGCGCGGAACGGGCAGCAGGTGCCCGGCCTCCAGGAGCGGTGACGCGGTGAGCGGGCCGCCCGCCCGGACGAACGCGATGTGTTCCGTGACGAGGGGTGAGCCCAGCGCCTCGGCGCGTTCCGCGAGCGCGGCGAGCCGCGTCTCGTCGGGCCGGTCGGCGCCGCCGAGGCCCAGGGAGACGCCGTGCGGCACCACCGTGACACCCCGCTCGCGCAGCCGCAGCAGCGACTCGGGGAGATGACCGGGGCACACGTTCTCCGCCACGGCCTCGACCCAGTCGATGCCGGGCATCCTCTCCACGGCCTCGGCGATCTCCGGCCGCCACCCGATTCCCGTACCCAGCCGCCCCGGCTCCCTCATGTCCCCTCCTCCGTCACGGCCTCGGCCGCGCCTGCCGTACGTCGCTCCCCACGACGGCCGGTGCATCGGCGTGACCAGGTCATGGCCCCGGGAGCCGGGGCCGAACCCACCGGGGCGGACGTTCAGAGCAAGATTTGAGGTTCCGCGCCGCCGCGCCCATGGCACCGGAGCCCGTGGATCGGCCTCTTCGCGCCACCACGGCGGGCGAGGGGCGACAGTTGGCCGGAAAGCCCTGCCCCGTCCTTCGTTCGGGGGGTGGTAACGCCAACTTCCGTTTCCCTAAGATGGATTGCCGGCGGGGCCGGACAGGCAGGCCGACACTGATCTGGGGGAACGATGCAGCCTGGCGAGAAGCTGTCCACGTCGATCGATGCCACGGTGCCCACGGCCGCGCGCATGTACGACCACTACCTCGGCGGCAAGGACAACTACGCCGCCGACCGGGCGGCCTGCGAGGAACTGGACAAGGTCGTGCCCAGCACGCGCGCGCTCGCCCTGAACAACCGGCGCTTCCTCCAGCGGGTGGTCCGGACACTGGCGGACGGCTACGGGATCAGGCAGTTCCTCGACCACGGATCCGGCCTGCCCACCCAGAACAACGTGCACCAGGTCGCCCAGGCGGTCGACGGGACCTCCCGTGTCGTCTACGTCGACGTCGATCCGATGGTGCTGGTCCACGGCCGGGCCCTGCTCGACCAGAACGAGCGGACCGCCGTCGTCCACGCCGACCTGCGGCAGACGGAGGAGATCTTCTCCCACCCCGACACCCGGCGGCTGATCGACCTCGACCAGCCGGTGGCCGTGCTGTTCAACTCCGTGTTCCACTGCATCCCGGACAGCGAGACCGACGGGCCCGTCGCCGTGATCCGCCGGGTCACCGAGCGGCTGGCGCCCGGCAGCTTCCTGGTGATGTGCCAACTGGTGAGCGAGGACGCCGAGGTCCGCGACTTCGTCACCGGCTTCATGGACACCGCGACGCAGGGGCACTGGGGCCGGGTCCGTCAGGAGAAGGACGTGGAGGAGTTCTTCGACGGCATGGACGTCCTCGAACCCGGACTGGTCGAGGTGTCCACCTGGCGGCCGGACACCGACGTCGTGCCGCGCCAGCTCACGCAGGAGTGGATCGAGTTCGGCGGGGTCGGCCGGATCCGCTAGGCCCCAGGCCGTGTCCGCCCCAGGGACTGTCCGGGCGATCCCCGTCCGTCCGGCGACGCCGTGCGCGCACTATCCGCGGGCGTACCGCTGTTCCACCGTGGCGCGCAGCAGCGCGAGGGACGCGCGGGGACTGAGGGCCTCGTCGGCGAGCCGGTCCAGTACCACCCGGTACTCCTCCGTCTCGTCGCGGTCCTCAAGGAAGTTGGCGCTCCTGATGTGCTCCAGGTAGACGATGTCGGGCAGTTCGACGCCGCCGAAGCGCAGATAGGTGACGGGGATGGCCGGCGCGGAGGCGTTGGTGACGTCCAACGGCACGATCTGCACGACCACATGGGAACGCTGGGCCATCTCGATGAGGTGCTCGAGCTGGGCGCGCATCACCTCGCGGCTGCCCAGAACACGCAGCAGCACGGACTCGTCGACGACGGCCCACAGTTGAGGGGCGTCCACCCGGTCCAGCAGCTCCCGTCTGCGCATGCGCAGCTCCACCCGGCGCTGCACCTCGGCGGCGGGCGCCGTCGGCAGCCCGCGTTCCACCACGGCCCGCGTGTAGTCGGGAGTCTGCAACAGGCCCGGAACGTACTGGATCTCGAAGGTACGGATGGTCGTGGCCGCCTCCTGGAGGCCGACCAGCCGGTCGAACCATTCGGGCATCAGCCGCTTGTCGTAGCGCTGCCACCAGCCCGGCTCGCCCGCGCGCTTGAGCAGTCTGAGCAGGACCGAGATCTCGTACTCCTCGGTCCCGTACAGACCGAGCAGGGCGCGGACGTCGTCCTCCGTCGGTGGCCGACGGCCCTTGCCCGCCTCTATGCGCGACAGTTTCGCCGCGCTGAACCCGAGGGAGCGCGCCGCCTGTTCCTGGGAGAGCCCGGCGTCCTCGCGGGCGCCGGCGAGCTGCACGCCGACCAGCATCTTCAGCAGAGTGGGGGCGGGCTCCTCCCGGCTCAGATACGGTTCGAGACGGGAGACGCGGGGTGACTCGACGGACATCCTGACTCCCAGTCGAACGGCAGAAGACAGCCAAAATTATCGCACTGCGCCGGACTCTGCCGCATGGAGAGACAGAAGTGGACAACTTTCCTTCCGTTTCAACGGAGTTCGGCGCTCAGGGGGTCGGGTTCAGAGCAGGTGGTCGAACTCCCCGTCCTTCGCGCCGGCGAGGAACGCGGCCACTTCCGCCGGGGTGTAGACGAGGGCCGGGCCGTCGGGGTCACGGGAGTTGCGGACCGCTATCCGTCCGTCGCCCAGCGCGGCCACTTCGACGCAGTTGCCCTCGGCATTGCTGTGCCTGCTCTTGATCCAGGAGGCACCCAGCGAGCTGGCCCGCACTCCGTTCGGCACTGATGGCACCAACGCACTCTCCTTGCTGACGTTCCACCAGGTGCGCGACCGGACCGGCCGCCCGGTGGCGGGCTCCGGCCCGGGCCTCACGTGGCCCACGCGTCTCTCCGACTTCATGCAATTTCTCGTGCAATTGCACGAAGACGCTGTCAGCGTGGATAATAGCCGTGGCGTCAACCTCGTTGCCAGAGGCCAGTACTGACGTCGGCTCAGCCGCTCCACGGGGAGCGTGATCGTCGGGACGGGCCCTCGGCCCACCCGCGCACCTGGCACTGTCCGACGCCTTCGGAGGGAGCGGAAATGGCCACACCACTCAGGAACCTGGAACGCGTGTCGTGGGACGAGATCAAGGACTCCAAGGGGTCGGCGGAAGCCATCCCCTTCCTGCTCAACACCGTCGCCTGGGGTGACGCGGCAACCGCCAGAGCGGCACTCCAGGACCTGAGGGAACGAATCTGCCAGTTCGGATTCGTCGTGGAGCAGGCGACCGCCGCCACCGTCCCCTTCCTCTGGGAACTCGCCGAACTCCCTCAGGTCACCTGCCGTGTGCAGATAATCCAGCTGCTGAGAGACATCGCGGATGCCCGGCAGTGGGAACGCACCGCCGCCGCGTACCCCAAACTCCTCAACCGCCGGGAGAACTGGGTGGGCTGGGAACGCGAGGCCCGCCAGGCCGTCCGCGCCCACCGCGGCACCCTCCAGCACCTGCTCGCCGAGCCGGACACCGAGATCGTCCGCGTCACCGCCGAACTCGCCACCACCCTGGCCGAGTAGGGCCCCGCCGTCGGTCCGCCCTCAGTCCGAGGGATCCGCGGCGCGTTGCGGCAGGGCGCCCACGCGGTCGTGTCCCTCGACGGCGACCGTCAGCCCGGGAGCGATCTCCGTGAACCCCGCGTCACGGACCAACGGCACCTCGGAGACGCTGAGTTCGCCCCAGTGGGCCGGATCGGCGGTCCGTACCGAGAGGGCGAAGCCCGACTCGCGCCAGGCGGTCCGCTCCTTCTCCGACAGCTCCCACCAGGCCAGTTGGGCACCATGGCCCGTCTGCGCCATCGTCTTGCCCGCCGACATGTCGAGCTCCGGGTTGAGCCACAGGACGGGCGCCGCCGGATCGGCCGGTGCCGGCGGCTCCGGATCGTCGAGATCCGTACCGGACACCTGGAGTCGTGCCAGGTCCTTGGGCCAGCCGTCCAGCGGCACCGGCGGGAACACCCGCACCTCCGCGGACCGTCCGGTCACGGTGATGCCGGGCAGCGTCTCGGCCCGCCGCCACTCGGCTCCCCGCGCCCGCCGTACGACCTTGCGGATCCGGGCGTCCTGCCAGTCCCGCATCGCCTGCGCCCAGACGCCGTCCCCGAGTGAACGCTCGTCGCTCAGCATGGTCAGCACGGCCCGGGCGGAGGTCTCCAGCGCGTCGGTGCGCGCCGGGGGCGCGTCCTTCTCGATGCGCACCACCAGCGGCAGCACGAACTGCCGCGCGGTGTCGCGCGCCGTGGGCTCGTCGCGGAACGGGCTGTCGTCGGCGGGGTTCGGGTCGTCGCTGCTCACGCCCCCAGTCTGCCAGGCGGATAATCCGTTCCGGACGGACGGTCCGGTTCCGGAGCCGCCCGTCCCACGGACCGTGCGCCCGGACCGGTCAGCCCGAACACGCGGTGCGCTGTGCCTCCTGCCAGTCGCAGACGGGACACAGCGTGATGCCCTTGTGCGACTCCGGATACTCGGTCGGTTCACGGCACAGCACGCACTCCGCGTACGGCGGTCCGTCCTGCCCCGCCGTGTCGAGGGCGCCGCGGGGCTCCCCGGCCGGGCCGTCCGCGCCGGTCGCGCAGTAGTCGTCGCTCATGCCGCCAGCTTAGGAGGAGGCTGCCTTCACCCGGTGCCGCGCGACCCGATCCGCCGGCCGATCTCGTGCAGGACCTCGTCGGCCGCCCGGGGATCGAGACGGCTTCCGTCGCGCAGGCGCAGGGCGATCAGGCCGGCGGCAGCCTCCCGGGGACCGATCACCGCCTGGTACGGGACCAGCCGGGCGGCACGCACCCGGGCGCCCAGGCTGCCCTCGTCCGGGGCGGCGAGCTCGGCGCGCAGACCCTGGTCGCGGCAGCGGCGTACGAGCCGAAGCGCCTGCTCGGCCTCGGCCTCGGACACGGGCAGGACCACCACCTGGGTGGGGGCGAGCCAGGCGGGAAAGGCGCCGCCGTGCACCTCGATGAGGTGGGCGACGGCCCGTTCCAGACTGCCGATCACACTGCGGTGCACCATGACCGGCCGGTGTTTCGCGCCGTCGGCGCCGATGTAGCGCAGATCGAAGCGCTCGGGCTGGTGGAAGTCGACCTGCACGGTGGAGAGGGTGGACTCACGGCCCGCCGGGTCGGCGATCTGGACGTCGATCTTGGGCCCGTAGAACGCGGCCTCGCCCTCGACGGCCTCGTACGCCACGCCCGACCCGTCGAGGACCTCGCGCAGCAGCGCGGCCGATCTGCGCCACAGCTCCGGATCGGCGACGTACTTCCCTCCCGGGCCCGGCAGTGAGAGCCGGTAGCGGGACGCCTCGATGCCCATGGCGTCGTACGCGGCGCGGATCAGCCCGAGGGCCGATGAGGCCTCCTCGGCGACCTGGTCCGGGGTGCAGAAGATGTGCGCGTCGTTGAGCTGGATGGCGCGCACGCGGGTCAGGCCGCCCAGCACGCCCGACAGCTCGGAGCGATACATGCCACCCAACTCGGCCATACGAAAGGGCAGTTCGCGGTAGCTGTGCGGGCGGGACCGGTAGATCAGCGCGTGGTGGGGACACAGGCTCGGCCGCAACAGCATCTGCTCTCCGCCGAGTTCCATCGGCGGGAACATGTCGTCGCCGTAGTGCGACCAGTGCCCCGAGATCTCGTACAGCTCCCTCTTGCCCAGCACCGGCGAGTACACGTGCCGATAGCCGGCCCGCCGCTCGGCGTCGCGGACGTACTCCTCCAGGGCGTACCGCACGGCGGCGCCGTCCGGCAGCCAGTACGGAAGTCCGGCGCCCATGAGGGGGTCGGTGTCGAACAGGCCGAGTTCGCGGCCGAGTCGGCGGTGGTCGTTCATGGTGGTCTCCTCGCTGGTGGAGGGCGAGCGACCACACGGCGAAGCCCCGGGGCACTCGCCCCGGGGCTTCGACTCACGTCAGCGGTCAGCGCGCCGGGACACTCTCCGGCGTCGTCGTGTTCATCGCGGCACGCTTCATGGCACGCACGCTAGCAGTGGCCTCCCCGGCGGGCACGGGATTTTCCGGTCACCCGGACTCCTCGGGACGCCCGGAGGACTCCGGATCGTCTCCCGGCTCCCTCGGCGCCCCGACGTCACCCAACAGGCCGAACGCGTCCGGGATCCCGAGTCCGTCCGTGTCCGCGAACGCCTCCGGCAGGCCGAGCGCCTCCACCACTCCGTTGATCCGGTCGGCCACGACGGGCGGCTCGACGGGATCGACCGCCGGCTGCCCCTTGAGCGAGGGCGGTACCTCCGGGGCCGACGGCCGCCGGGTGTCCGTCACCACGGGCGGCTGTCCGGACTGGGCCCGTTCCAGGAAGCGCAGCAGTTCGACCGGGAAGGGCAGGACGAGGGTGGAGTTCTTCTCGGCGGCGACGGCCACCACCGTCTGCAGCAGGCGCAGTTGGAGCGCGGCGGGCTGTTCCGACATCACCTCGGCGGCCTGGGCCAGTTTCTTGGAGGCCTGGAGTTCCGCGTCCGCGTTGATGATCCGGGCCCTGCGCTCGCGGTCCGCCTCGGCCTGGCGGGCCATGGACCGCTTCATCGTCTCGGGCAGCGACACGTCCTTGATCTCGACCCGGTCGATCTGCACGCCCCAGCCGATCGCCGGGCTGTCGATCATCAACTCCAGCCCCTGGTTGAGCTTTTCGCGGTTGGAGAGCAGGTCGTCGAGATCGCTCTTGCCGATGATCGACCGGAGCGAGGTCTGCGCCATCTGGGAGACCGCGAAGCGGTAGTCCTCGACCTGGATGATGGCGTTCGCCGCGTCGACCACCCGGAAGTAGACGACCGCGTCGACGCGGACCGTCACGTTGTCCCGGGTGATGCCCTCCTGGGCAGGGATGGGCAGGGTCACGATCTGCATGTTGACCTTGCGCAGCCGGTCCACGAAGGGCACGACCATCGTGAAGCCGGGGGAGCGGACCTCTCCGGCCAGCCGCCCGAGACGGAAGACGACCCCGCGTTCGTACTGTTTGACGACGCGGGCGCCTGCGGCGACGTAGATGACCGAGGCGGAACAGGCCGCCGTGATCGCCACGATGAGTTCCTGGACCATGACGACCCCCTTCCGAGCCGCCCGACAAGTCTGGCCATTCCACTCTACGTCGCGGGCGCGCGCTTGTTACCGGTCGGTGGGGAGGGGTTCCCGAGGCCCGTGGCGCGTCGCGGTACCCGGCGTACCGGGCGTCCTCTAGGCCTCCCGGCCCTCCACGAGACCCTTCGCGTCGCGGGCCAGCGCGGTCAGCCGGGAGATCGCTCGGAAGTACTTCTTGCGGTAGCCGCCGTTCAGCATCTCCTCGCTGAACAGCCGGTCGAAGGGCATTCCGGAGGCGAGGACCGGCACCTCGCGGTCGTACAGCCGGTCGGCGAGCACGACGAGCCGCAGCGCCGTCGACTGGTCCGGGACGGGCTGGACGTCGGTGAGGCAGACCGCCTCGACCCCGTCGGTCAGGGCGCCGTACCGGCTGGGGTGGACACGGGCGAGATGGCCGAGCAGATGCGGGAAGTCGTCCAGGGACGCGCCGTCGGTGGCGTACGCGGCCTTGGTGACCTGCTCGTCGGAGAACGGGGCGGGCGCCTCGGGCAGTCCGCGGTGGCGGTAGTCCTCGCCGTCGATGCGCAGCGGGCGGAAGCGCGCGGACAGGCCCTGGATCTCCCGCAGGAAGTCGGCGGACGCGAACCGGCCCTCGCCGAGCTTGCCCGGAAGGGTGTTCGAGGTGGCGGCGAGCGCCACGCCCGCGTCGACCAGCTTGCCGAGCAGCGAGGAGACGAGGACGGTGTCGCCCGGGTCGTCGAGTTCGAACTCGTCGATGCACAGGAGACGGTGCCCGGAGAGGGTCTGCACGGTTTTCTGGAAGCCGAGCGCGCCGACCAGGTTCGTCAGCTCCACGAAGGTGCCGAACGCCTTGAGCGAGGGCTCCGCCGGGGTCGCGTGCCACAGGGAGGCGAGGAGGTGGGTCTTGCCGACGCCGTAACCGCCGTCCAGGTAGACGCCCCGGGGGCCGGCCGGTGTCTTCGGGGCCCCCTTGCCGAAGCCGAACAGCCGCCGCTTGGGCGCACCCACGGCGTGCGCCCCGCCGAGACCCGCGGCGAACGACTCGAGGATCCCCACGGCCTCGGTCTGGCTGGGCTGGTTCGGGTCCGGGATGTACGTGGCGAAGCGGACCGAGTCGAAGCGCGGCGGCGGCACCATCTCGGCGACGAGCCGGTCGGCGGGGACGTGCGGCTCGCGGGCGCACAGGGACAGCGGGGCCGCTTCGGCTATCGGGTCGACGGCGGAGGCGGTGGAGGTGGACGACACGGTTAACCACTCTATGCGCCGTGCCACACTGCAACCCATGCGACGCCTGTTCCCTGTGACCTACGAAACAGCAGCCCAGCCCTCCGGCGAGGCCTCCGGGACGGATGGGGCGGAGCGCGAGTGGGGGTTCGGGGAACTGGCCGAGGCGTACGCGTACCCCGACGTCCGTCTGCCCTGGCTCCGGGCCAACATGGTGTCCACACTCGACGGCGCCGCCCAGCACGACGGGCGCTCGCAGCCCATCTCGAACGCCACCGACATGAGGATCTTCGGTGTCCTCAGGGGGCTCGCGGACGTCGTGGTCGTCGGCGCCGAGACGGTCCGGCAGGAGGGCTACCGGCCGGCACGCGCGCGTGAGGCCTTCGCCGCCCTGCGGGAGGCCGCCGGGCAGGGCCCCGCGCCCGCGATCGCGGTGGTCACGGCGAGCCTCGGCCTGGACTTCTCGCTGCCCCTGTTCACCTCGCCCCTGGTGCCCACGCTGGTGCTGACCGGTGCCGCGGCGGCGCCCGAGCGGATCGCCGAGGCCGAGCGGGCGGGCGCGCGGGTGGTCGTGGCCGGGGACGGCATGGGGGTCGATCCCGCCCGTGCCGTACGCGCCCTGGGCGAGCTCGGGCACACCAGGCTGCTGACCGAGGGCGGGCCCAGGCTGCTGGGTCAGTTCGTCGCGGCCGGTGTCCTGGACGAGATGTGCCTGACGCTGTCCCCGATGCTCGCCGCAGGGGACGCCCAGCGGATCGCGGGAGGGCCCTCGGTGCCGGTTCCCCAGCACTTCGAACTGGCGTCGCTGCTGGAAGAGGCCGGGTTCCTGTACAGCCGGTACCGCCGATCCGGCCGACAGTCGGAACAGTAGATTCCGTTTCTCTTCGGACGGGCACACTAATTCGCGCAGTACCCGTGCTGTCACGGGGCAGGATGGTTTCCGCAGGGGGCCGGGACGGCCCACGGACGAGAAGGGCGCCTGGCGTGTTCACGAGCGTATTGATGATCGAGAAGGCCCTGACGTCCGCCGACGTGGAGTTCGTCACCACCTTGCACGGTGACGAGGCGGTCGCCTTCCACGTGCTGCTCCAGCCCCGGGGCGACCAGGCGGACCGGCTGCTGCGGGCCATCGACGACGTCGCGATGGGCGAGATCGACGAGGCGACCCACGAGGGCAGGACGCCGGAGGGCGACGCGGCCGTAGGGCAGGGCGAGCGGGCGCTGGAGGTGTCGCTCATCGCGCTGCGCGCGTCCGGCGGCACGGCCGAGGGCAAGCTCATCGAGGACCACCCCCTCGACGCGCTCAAGCGCCTGGTCGACGAGGTGAAGGCCGACGAGGTCATCGTGCTGACCGACCCCCACTACGTGGAGGAGTTCTTCCACCGGGACTGGGCCTCCCGCGCCCGCCACAAGGTGGGCGTGCCGGTCCTGAAGCTGTTCTCGCACAGCAAGGCGTGAACGGCGCGCCCCGACGGGCGCCCGGGGCGCCCGTCGGTGTCCCCTGTGAGGCGCTGTCCGCCGCACCCAATAGGCTGGGGCCGCGTTCCCTCAGGGCGAGCGCGCCCACCTTCGTACCGGATCTTGGGGAGAAACACGCATGGCACCCGGCCTTCCTACCGCGATGGACCGACCGCACTTCATCGGCATCGGCGGCGCCGGGATGTCGGGCATCGCGAAGATCCTCGCGCAGCGCGGAGCCGTGGTGGCGGGCAGTGACGCGAAGGAGTCCGCCACCGCCGAGGCGCTGCGCGCGCTGGGCGCCACGGTCCACATCGGGCACGCGGCCGACCACCTCGCCCCCGACGCCACCTGCGTCGTGGTCTCCTCCGCGATCCGCGCGGACAACCCGGAGCTCGCCCGCGCGGCCGAGCTCGGCATCCCGGTCGTCCACCGCTCGGACGCCCTCGCCCGTCTGATGGACGGCCTGCGCCCGATCGCGGTCGCCGGCACCCACGGCAAGACGACCACCACCTCGATGCTGGCCGTGTCCCTGTCCTCGCTCGGCCTCGCCCCCTCGTACGCCATCGGCGGCGACCTCGACGCCCCCGGTTCGAACGCCCTGCACGGCGACGGCGACATCTTCGTCGCCGAGGCGGACGAGTCGGACCGCAGCTTCCACAAGTACGCGCCCGAGGTCGCGATCATCCTCAACGTCGAACTCGACCACCACGCCAACTACGCGTCCATGGACGAGATCTACGCGTCCTTCGAGACGTTCGTGGACCGCGTCACCGAGGGCGGCACGCTGGTGATCTCGGCGGACCACGAGGGCGCCCGTGAGCTGACCCGCCGTGTCACGGGCCGAGACGTGCGCGTGGTGACGTACGGCGACTCCGCCGACGCGGACGTCCGGGTGCTCTCCGTCGTCCCGCACGGACTGAAGAGCGAGGTGACGGTCCTGCTGGACGGCGCCGAGCTGACCTTCACGGTCTCCGTCCCCGGCCGCCACTACGCCCACAACGCGGTGGCCGCGCTCGCCGCGGGCGTCGCCCTGGGCGTCCCGGCCGCCGAGCTGGCGCCCGCGCTCGCCTCGTACACCGGCGTGAAGCGCCGCCTCCAGCTCAAGGGCGAGGCGGCCGGCGTCCAGGTCATCGACTCCTACGCGCACCACCCGACCGAGATGACCGCCGACCTGGAGGCCATGCGGGCCGGCACCTCGGGCCGCATCCTCGTGGTCTTCCAGCCGCACCTGTTCTCCCGCACCCAGGAGCTGGGCAAGGAGATGGGCGAGGCCCTGTCGCTGGCGGACGCCTCGGTCGTCCTGGACATCTACCCGGCCCGCGAGGACCCGATCCCCGGTGTCACCAGCGAGCTGATCATCCAGGCCGCGCACACCGCCGGCGCGGAGGTGACGCCGGTCCACGACAAGGCCGAGGTCCCGTCCGTCGTCGCGGGAATGACGAAGCCCGGTGATCTCGTTCTCACCATGGGCGCGGGTGACGTGACGGATCTCGGACCGGAGATCCTCGCCCGCCTGGCCGAGTGACCGTGGCCCCCAGTGGGCCTCCTTGAGCGTGAGGGGTTGAGCTTCATGTCGTACGACATCGAAAAGCCGGACGAGCAGTGGCGCGCGGAGCTGACCCCGTCCGAGTACACGGTGCTGCGCAAGGCGGGCACCGAGCCCGCCTTCACCGGTGAGTACACCGACACCAAGACGAAGGGCGTCTACTCCTGTCGCGCCTGTGGCGCCGAACTCTTCACCTCCACGGAGAAGTTCGAGTCGCACTGCGGCTGGCCGAGCTTCTTTGATGCACGCAACTCGGATGCGGTGGAACTTGTGTCCGACCGTTCACACGGGATGGTGCGGACCGAGGTTCGGTGCGCGCGGTGCGGGTCGCATCTTGGACATGTGTTTGAGGGCGAGGGGTATCCGACGCCGACAGATCAGCGGTACTGCATCAACTCGATCTCGTTGCGGTTGACGCCGGACGAGGAGTGAACTGCGAGCGGTGAGCTTGAGTATCCGCTTGGCAGCCTGTTTGGCTACGGGCGGAAAAGTTCCCGGCGTATAGCCCGACTCGTCTGCTTTTATGGCCCTGACCTGGGGCTTTACCCGGGTCAGGGCCATTTTTTGTTGGGGGGAGGTTCCCGCTTCTACCTGCGGGCTCCCGGGAGTTCCTGCGTGATTGTGCAACGGTTGTGAAATGGGGGAGCGGCTGGCGGGGTGTGACTTGGCTCGGCAGACGGGGTGCTGAGCGAGTGCTGTGCAGGTTCGAACCCCTGGCGGGGTGGCCAACGGATGGGAACGGGGGCGACCAGCGGTTTTGCGGTGGGCGGGTCACCGTGGCGGCGATGTACGACTCCCCGTAGGGGGCTTGGCCGCAGGTTCGAGTCCCCGGCAGGGGACACGGGAACGGGAAGAGCCGGTCAGCGGGGGTGAGCTCGTGATCGCCGAAACTATCCGGCTTGAGCGATAGATCGGGGCCGCAGGTTCGAGTCCTGGGGCGGGTCACCCGCTGTTCCGGGAATCTCGTCTCCTCGCGGCCTCTCCGCCACCGCAGGCTGGTCACGGCCGAGCTCCACATATCGACGCTTTGGACTCGGCAGGACCCCCAGCTTGGGCAGCAGATCAGCCATCATGTCCTCAAACGTGGCCTCGTAGCCGTCGTCGAAGGCGAAGGCGAGATGGTGATTGACGGCCATGGAGATCAGGCCATAGATCTGGCGCCAGCAGTACATCATTGCCCTGATGGCGCCCAGCGGAAGTCCCGGACTGACCGCCTGCTGATAGACGACAAGCTGGTTCCGCAGGTCTTCCGGCACCCTCTCGTCGACTTCGCCGTCAAGCAGCCTCCGCCGGACGAGTTCGGCAAATAGCTTGGCGAACAATCCGCCGAGTTCGCGAGAGATCGCCTCCGGGATCTCTTCCCCCGACTCGGTGGCCTCGGGGAAACCAGCCCCCATCAGCAGGCTGAACTCGCCAGGATGCGCCACGGACCAGACCAGGACCGCATGCGTCGCGGCGTGCAGCTTGGCGCTGAGGTCGTCGGGGTCCTGGTAGTCCACAGCCGCCTGAACGGTGCTGATGAGTTCCGCGGTGATGTCTCCGTACAGCGCGCGGACCAGACCGCGCTTGCCGTCAAAGTACCGGTAGAGAGCAGCTGGCGTTACGCCCACCTTGCCAGCCACCGCCGTTACCGTCAGACCGCTCAAGCCTCCTGCGGCGATGATCTCTCGAGCCGCGTCTCGGCTGTCCTGCATGAGTTGCTCCCGCAGCCGGGCGCGCCGGGCGCCGCCGCGGGCCTTCTGACGCGTGCCGGTGGCCACAGTGCAACCTCCTCCGGTCCGGATCTCGTCCTGCCGACCACCCTACTCAGTGATCTCCAGGCGCAAGTTTCACGTAGCGCTTGTGGCCTCGCCGGACACAGGAGTAAAACATTTTCACAATGTGACGCTGGCTCACCATGCGCTTGACTAAGACGTCATTTCATTTGGTGATGCGGCGGTGGCATATGAGGGTTGCCGCGATGGCGGTGAAGGCGAGGAAGTGCTCGGGCTTACGCTCGTAGCGG
>NZ_JBIWFK010000012.1:0-26227 GCF_044763015.1 Streptomyces sp. NPDC096324
GGTAGTCGGTCGGCAGTCGGATGCCGAGTTCTGCGTGGAGCCGGTCCCAGGCGGAGGGGTCCGCGTAGCGGTTCTGGGCCGGGCCGAGCATCGCCGTGGCGGCGGCCAGGTAGTCGGTCATGGCGGTCCTCGCTGGTGTGTGTCGTCTTTGCGGCAGGATCATCTCAGCTCGGAGGTCTCGCCGGTCAGGCTGTCAGCCTGCGGTAGCAGATCAGGGTGGCGGCGATGCCGGCGAAGGCCTGGAAGTGTTCGGCCTTGCGCTCGTAGCGGCGGTGCAGACGGCGGCACCCGGACAGCCATGCCACCGTGCGCTCCACGGTCCAACGGTGACGGCCGAGGCGCTGGGAGGATTCGATGCCTCTACGGGCGATGCGTGGTGTGATGTTGCGGGAGCGGAGCCACGTACGCAGTCGGTCGAAGTCGTAGCCCTTGTCACCGCGCAGCTTGGCCGGGCGGCGGCGGCGCGGCCCGCGACGGGACCGGATGGGCGGGATGCCCCGCACCAAGGGCTCCAGACCCTGGCTGTCGTGGGTGTTCGCAGCCGAGATCCCGATGGAGAGGGGCAGACCAGTCCGCTCCGTGATCAAGTGGATCTTTGATCCTTTCTTGCCGCGATCTACGGGATTCGGACCCGTCAGGTCCCCCCTTTGAGGGCCCGCATGCTCTTGGAGTCGATGGCGCACCGCGACCAGTCCAGTCCGCCGCGTGCGCCGAGCTCGTCCAGGACCAGGCGGTGCAGCTTGCCCCACACTCGGGCCCGGCTCCATTCGGTGAAGCGGCGGTGTGCGGTCGGCCCGGAGGGGCCGAAGCCCGGAGGCAGTTGCCGCCACGTGCAACCGGTCGTGGCCACGAACACGATGGCAGCCAGCACCTGTCGGTCCCCATGCCGGCGTCGTCCCCCACCCTGCGGGCGCACCGGCGCTGCCGGAACCACCCGCTGGAACAACTCCCACAACCCGTCCGGCACCAGCCGCTCCACCATGGCCATCACGGCGGTCAGCCTAGCGATCAAGCCAATTGAGATGATCTCTTATGGTGGCGTCGAGCGGATCGGGCAGTGATCAGGCAAACACGACTCACCCGCTATCACGCACCAACTCGTAAGTCCCCACCCTTGTGACCCGGTGCAGATGGTGAGCCGGGATTGGTTGGTCGGATGGGTGGCCTGGGCAGGGAGGTCGCGGCAAGGGCGCGGGCAACGTGCTTCTGGGCCGGGTGGCGACGCTGAACCGATGTACGGCTGGCGCATAGCAAGTGTGCTGACGATGGGGGTGGAATGGGAATCGCGACGACGACGGTCCGTGCGGTGAACGGGTTGACCGCACGGTGGGCGGAGTCCTTGGAGGGGGGCATGGTGTTCTCGGCGGCGGGGGTGTGGCCGCTGCTGGCCCACCTGGCCGACGGGGCCGCGGGTGCGGCGCGGGCCGAGTTGGCGGAGGCGCTCGGGCTGCCCGCCGGGAAAGCGGCGGACGCCGCACGCGAGCTGTTCGCTGCGATGGGCGCCATGCGGGGACTGGACACGGCTCTGGCGCTGTGGACCACGCGCACGCTGGAGCTGAGCAAGGAGTGGGAGGCGGGCCTGCCGGCCGACGCCCACGGCGTACTCACCGGGGTCCCCGAGGCCGACCAACAGGCTCTGGATGCCTGGGCGGTGAAGCGGACCGGCGGACTGATCGGCGGTATGCCTCTCACGCCGACCGAGGACACGCAGATGGTGCTGGCGAGCGCGCTGGCCCTGCGTACCCGGTGGCTGAGTCCCTTCCGCGAAGTGGAGCTGGAGACGGCGTACGAGCCCTGGGCGACCAGGCCGCGGCTGGGCCTGCAGCGCTCCGGTGCTGTGCCGGACCGGGTCGGGGTTGCGCACACGCGCGACGGACACGTCACCGAGCTGAAGGTGCTGGGGAACAACGCTGTCGATGTGCACCTGCTGCTCGGTGAGGAGGACATGAAGCCGGGACAAGTACTGGGAGCCGGGGTTGACATGCTCGCTGGTCGGTACGCGGTCGTGCCGGGACCGCGGCTGCCCTGTGGGAACGTGGGGCCTGGCCTGCGGGTGGAGAAGGTGCGCTGCACACGGCCCGAGCCGCCGTCGCTGAAGGTGACGACCGCGGCGTACGACATGAACGCGAGCCACGATCTGCTGAAGCTGCACCACCTGTTCGGGCTGACGACGGCACGAGACACCTCGAGCGGACACTTCCCCGGCATCAGCGGCTTCCCGCTCGCCATCGGGTCGGCCCAGCAGAACACCATGGCGAAGTTCGGCGCGTTGGGTTTCGAGGCCGCCGCGGTGACGGCCTTCGAGGCAGTGGCTGCCGCGGGAATGCCCGACCTGCGCTACGTCACCACTAGGATCAGCGCCGCCTTCGACCGGCCCTTCGGCTTCCTCGCTTTGCATCGCCACACACGGCTCGTGCTGACGGCGGGCTGGGTCACGGATCCGTTGCCGTTCCCCGAGCATGACTGGGACGACGAATGGTGAGCGAGACGACGACACACACTTCGCTTGGTCAGTAGACCGACAACAGGTGAACTTCCTCGCCGAAGGAACCCCGCCCGGGGGTCCAGGCCGGGACGGGTGCGGCCCGGCCCTGCCAGAGCGCGGACAAGGGCCGGGCCACGGCTGAGAACTCCTGGACCGGGCAGCGGCATCCAGAGTCCTCAACGTTCGCGCATCAGGTCCACTCCCACGTACGCGACCTCTGGTCCAACGATTTGCGGCCCGCCCGGACACGGCACTCGCGCGGCGAAGATCGCCCTGGGGGAGCGGGCGCGGGGAGAACACCAAGACCCTGGGTCAGTGATCATTTGGCGCCCAGCCCACGCCTACGAGCGAACAGTCGACGTGCCGGATTAGCTGGATCTCCCAAAGCCCAAGGTGGCCTCCGTCTACCTCAAGTACGGTGGCTCGACATGATCGAATCCGAGATTGAGATCAGTGAGGATCTGGTCCGCGACCTGCTTCGGGAACAGCATCCGGACCTGGCCGAGCTGCCCATCCGCGAAGTGGCGGGCGGGTGGGGCAATCAAATGTGGCGCCTCGGTGACGAGTTGGCTGTCCGGATGCAGCGGATGGACACGAGCCCCGATCTGCAGCTCAAGGAACGCCGGTGGCTGCCGGCTCTGGCCGCACGCCTGCCGCTGCCGATTCCTGTCCCCCTACGGGACGGTGCGCCGTCCGAGCGCTTCCCCAAGATCTGGACCGTCATGGCATGGGTCGAGGGCACGTCGCTGGACCACGGTTCGATCACTCGCGGCGACCACGCGGCCGAGACGCTGGCAGGCTTCCTCAGGGCGTTGCACGTAGAGGCGCCCGCCGACGCACCGACCGCTTCGGACTTCGGCGCTCACCCCAAGGACTGCACGGACGGCTTCGAGCACTTCTTCCAGGCCGTGGCCCCTGCCGACCGCGCCGACGAGATCCGTGAAGTCTGGGGCGAGGCGGTAGCGGCCCCGGGCTGGGAGGGTCCACCGGTGTGGGTACACGGCGACCTGCATCCCGCGAACGTCGTCGTCGCGGACGGGACATTGGCGGGTGTCGTCGACTTCGGCGCACTCTTTGCCGGCGACCCGGCGTGGGACCTCACAGCGGCCTGGCTGCTACTCCCCGCGGGCGGCGCCTCACGGTTTTTCAATAGCTACGCTCAGGCGGACGAGGCAGCAGTGCGACGGGCGCGCGGACTGGCCGCGATGAAGAGCCTGTTCCTGATGTTGATGGGCCAGAACGGGGACCGCGGCCTGCCCGGCGGCAAGCCGAACTGGGGGCCCGCAGGCCGGTCCGCACTTGATCGTGTTCTTAAGGGTCTTTGATGTCCACAGCATGGATCGACCGGGCTCCCGGGCGGTCATTCACCTGCTGACAGGAGCCGATGCAGTTTCGGCCATGGAAACCGTCCAGGCCGAGCCGCCCTCGATCCCGGTCCGAGGAGTGGCTCAGTCGGGCGGACCTGCTCGCGCTGGAGACCATGCTCCTTGGCGGTGAGGAGTAAGCGAGGGAGCCGACGATGAAGAGCGCTGGCGGAGGCAGTATTCCGGAAGCCCACTACGTCTGTGGATCACGTGTATGACGGACGGCCACAGACCGTGGACCCTAAGCGCCGAGGTGGACAGGGTCATGCTCAGACCTGTCCAGATCGGCGGCCCGGGACGGTAAGGGCCAACTCAGTGGCCGCACCGACCGAGATGGGTCGGGGACCCGTCGATCGCCATGATCAACGGCTTGGACCTGTAAACGCTGGGTCGTTTCGCAACGTGCCACAACCGTGCCACATCATGCGGTCAACCACGGTCAACGACGGGTCGCCCCAGTCGAGATGCGCCGTTCATCTGGGCTGCCGCTACGGCGGTGGTGACCTGGGCGGACGTGCCAACGACCATGTCCGCCCATACAAGGCAGCGGTCGTGGGGCTCTCCACACCCAAGGCTCCTTCGTCCGTCCCGGCACGAGGCGAGAAAGTAGTGCAACCGGTGAGCCTCGTGAGGTGTCGTATGGAGCATGATCGACATACGTGTGCGGCACGTCTTCTGTGCTTCTTCGCTCGTGGTGGTCCTGGCGTCTTTGTCGCTCGCCTGTTCCGGCGGCCAGGGCGCGGCTCCGGGTGACGGGAAGTCACCCGTCACCGATGTCCGCAAGACGGCATCGGCCGCCGCGGCCGAGGGGACGCCTGCCCCGAGCACAGTGCAACCGGCACCGGGAGCCGGTGTCGAGAAGGTCCGCGACGTGTTCGCCCAGCTTCAGGCCACCTACAACGACGGGTGCACGACCCCGGGGAACTGCGAGTACTTCCTCGGGCGGGTTTTCGACAACCTCAACGCTCTCGACAGGGCGATGGAAGCCGATTCCCAAGGCCCTGGACATTTCAAGGAGCCGCGTGCGTGGATCGCGCAACTCCAGACCAGGCTGGGCGGCGACAAGTCCTTCGCGAACCTCAAGAAGCACCAGGACCTGCTCACCGGAACGCGGGACAAGATCAATGCCTGGATGCAGAACCACCCGGAGGACTACCGATGAGCCGAGGCAACGACCTCGCCGTCTACCAGTAGGCTGAAGCCGTACAGCACGGAAGTACAGCAACCTCAGTAACCGAGGCTGTACCTCACAAGCCGGCCACGGCTGACTGAGCGGCCCGAGAATCATCGATGGCCCTTCCGCCGAGAGTTCGGGACGAAGTGGTCGTGCCAGATCGTGCGGGGAACCACGGGGAGCAACGGGGAACCGATCGGCAGTCGTCCACGCGTCTGCGCCCCTCTGCCATAGGTCAGGCCGAGGGTAAGTCCTATATGCCCTTAGCTTCCCAAGCTGAGAGTGCGAGTTCGATTCTCGTCACCCGCTCCATGACAGAGGCCCAGGTCATCGGCCCGGGCCTGCTCGAGACCGATCGCCCGGCGCCTGAAGAATTCTTCGGCGTCCGCCAAGTCCTCCCGCACCCGCTTGAGTTCGGCTTCGAGCTCCTCCACTCAAAGTGTGTGTCGTAGGGGCTGACGCCTCGTGATCTCTGCGGCATCCCGGCTGCATGGTATGCGCAAGGTGGTGGTCTGACCGACGAACGGCGGTCCTTCCGCGATCAATTGCGGTTGTAGGCGGCCGAGTGGTTCGTCCAGGGCGACGAGACCGCGCTCATCGCTCACGACCTGCGGGTCGTCCAGGTCGGTACACCGTTGGCGCAGGCTTGGTCGCAGGACGGATCGAGAACTCTTGCCTCGAAGGACCCGGCATCGCTGCCGCCGCTCGGCAACGAACTGTTCGACATGTTGGAGCGTGAGTCGGCCAAGTGCCCAGTGGCAGATGGGCGGTCCGATCGTGCTGGCCCGGGACAGCCTCGGCATCCACCTCGCCGCAGGCGTGCGTCGCTACATCGCCGACCGCGACTGACCCACCGTCTTCCAACTGCCGTCCTACACAACCGACCTCAACCCGGTCGAGGGCATCTGGTCGATACCGCGACGCACCACCACGGCCAACTGCAGGTTCACAGATCCCGGCAAAATGGCATATCTATTCAGTGTTGTTGGCTTTTAAGGAGAGTGTCCATTTTTCTACCCCTATCTGTCTGCCGAGCGCACACGCCCGTGGGCTGCGGGTGCAGAGTCTGGAGTCTTTTTGAGGTGCGCTATTGAGCCATTTGTGTCACCGTTTGAATCTTGAAAGATTTCCCGAATCGGGAAGGCTGGTAGTGAAATAGCGATCGGGGGCGCTGTTGATCTTGCGGTCGATTGATTCTTTTGCGCCAAGACCTCTGTGTTGCAGCAGTATTTCAGCGGTGATTTGCCTCACAGCCGATGCTTTCCGCCTGACTTACAGTCAGCGCTGCGGCCGGTGATCTTGTCGGTCGGTCGACCCATCAGAAGGAGGCAACATGCCGGACAGCCTGGTCAACAGCCTGGTCCTGGACGACGCGGCGGTGGAGAAGTTCTCGAACCTGCTGCAGAACGAGGGCGTCATGCAGGCCGGCTTCGTGATCCACGAGTCGAACAACCTCGTGCCGCAGGAGCCGGCGCCCAGCCGCGACTGATCAGCGCATAAGCCGTTGCGGCGGCCTTTGGCCGCCGCAACGGCCTGGTCGGACTTACCGAATGCACGCACGGAGCTTGACCTGTGGCGCCTCCGCTTCGGCGGTATTCCGTGCGGGCGGTTCGCGTGTACTTCTGACACAGACCGAGATTGATCGAGGAAGCCTCTGCATGCACCGGATGACTTCAAGTCTTCGCACGACGTCGCTGGCCGACACGCTGGCCACGGCCCGAGGAATGGCCAGTGAACTGGGGATCACGAGGGTCACCGATACCACTTGGCTGGACCGCATCGGCATACCGGTGTTCTCCAGTATCCGGCCTGGCGCTATGCCTGCCTCGCTGTGCGTGAACGCGGGTAAAGGCGTCCATCCGGATGAGGCTCGGGTGGGGGCCTACATGGAGGCCATCGAGTTCGCCCTGGCCGAGTACCGGCACACCCATCTCGAGGTGGTGATGTCCACGCCGGCCGAAGTTGCCTTACAGGCGGGCATCTCGTTTCGGTTCGTGGATCTGTGCCCGCAGCTGGAACGCAAGGTGGAGGCGGACGGTCCGCTTGCCTGTGTGGAGGCGCAGGACGTGGTCACGGGACGGGCCGTTCTCATACCGGCTGAACTGGTGTTCTCTCCGTACCCGGAAAACCCCGGCCAGGTCATATTCGGCACCAGTACTAATGGACTTGCCTCCGGCAACTCTGTTCTGGAAGCCACCGTGCACGGCCTGGCCGAGGTGATGGAGCGCGACGTACAGGCGCTCAACCACTTTCGCGATACCTCCCAGCTCATCGACTTCGATGTCGCCACCCGCGATCTGGACCAACTGCGCGCCCGGGTCGCGGCGGCAGGCCTGCACGCCGAAGTACGCTACACCGCGAGTGAGTTCGGGCTCCCGTACGTGCAGGGCTTCATCATGGAGCCCACGGACGACGACCCGATTGCGATCTCGGTCGGATCCGGCCTGCACCCGATCAAGGAGATCGCTGCAGTCAGAGCGCTCGCCGAAGCCGCCCAGTCTCGCCTGTCCTACATCCACGGTGGCCGCGACGACCTGATCGAACGGTTCAACTACTTCGCCGGCAAGGGCGCGGACAAGGAGCGGGTCGCGGAGCGCGAACTGCGCCGTCGTGTCACAGACGCGAGCCGAAGCATCGCCTATTCCCAGATCCCCAGCGCCGAGGGGATCGCCTCGGTGGAAGAAGCCATGGCCGACATGCTCGCTTCACTGGCTGAATGCGGGGTGCACCAGGTGCTGCGTGTGGTGCTGTCCCGCCCAGAGTCGCCTCTGGCCGTTGTGAAGATCATCGCCCCGAAGTTGGAGTCGTTCCAGCCCAACCTCAAGCGGGTCGGCCCGCGACTGGTGCACATGATGGACGAGCCTGAGGAGCAGGCGTGAACACCTCACCAGTGACGTTGTTCGTAGGACCGACCATCTGGGGCATGGACGCCACCTCGTGGGCAGACACAGGGGTGACCCTACGCCCGCCGGCCCGGCGCGGCGACATCGACGCCCTTCTGTCTGAAGAGCCAGGCATTGTGGCAATCGCAGACGGAACCTTCCACAGCTATCCGGCCGTGGGCCATGCCGAGATTCGTACCGCCCTCGAAAAGGGCTGGCAGATCTGGGGCCTGTGCTCGATGGGTGCCATCCGTGCCGCCGAGATGCACACCCTGGGCATGCGGGGGTTCGGCGAAGTATTTGAAGCTTACGCGGGAGACCCGAACCTCGACGACGACGAGGTCGCTCTCATGCACAGCAGCGAGCCACCCTTCCGGCCCATGTCAGAACCCATGCTCCACATACGCCGTTTCCTCGCTGACCTCGCCAGCCGCCACCTGCTCACCGGGGAACAGACGGCCGCGATCGTGAACGAACTCAAGCAACGCTGGTACGCCGATCGCACAATGGGCGCTCTCAAGAATGCCCTCACCCATCGAGTCGGCCTGCCGACGACGGTGGTGCAAGGCGAGATGGCGAACTTCGATGCCTTCCGGACCAAGCAGCACGATCTTCTTCGATTTCTCAAGGAGCAGCCGTGGCAGCCGACAGTCTCATGACCTCGCCCACTCGTGCGATGGAACTGTGGCAGGCGCTCGGCGGAACCCCCTTCCTTGCGGACACCTTTCAGCCGCGTACCCTGCTGAGCCTGGCAGCCGCTGCGCGCAGACGAGTTGATCCCTCGGCCTACCCGACGCTGGCCGAATACCTCGACCCGGCCAAAGCCGCTGACGTCTTTCGTAAGAATGCTCGCTGCCGGACCGAAGGCATCGAGTCGGTCCCGCTCGAAGACCCGGAACTGCTCCGGCAAATCACCGAAGCCACCGAGCGGATCACCGCACGTGTGCCCCAGTGGACGCCTCTGTTCCAGATTCCCATTCGCTACCGACACATGCCCGGAAGTCACATCAGCTGCACCACGGCTCTGATTCCGCAGACCATCTTCCTGGGCACCCCAGCTTTCGCCTACGACCGTCTGCTGGAAGAAACGCTCATCCATGAGCACGCCCATGTGTGGCTGACCTTCGTCTCCGAACTGTGCGACCTGCAAGTTGACGGTTCGCCAACACAGTTCACCCTGCCGTCCGGCACATCGGGGAAGTCGCTGAGGGGCGTACTGCTGGCCGGGCATTTCGCGGCTGTGGCCGCCCGCTACTTCCTTCGTTCTGACACTGACGCCGACTCCCACCAGCGTGGAACGGAACTCGTCGGCTACCTCGGTGGCTGTGTCACCACTGCCGCCGACCGCCTCGAGCTCACCCCGGTGGGACGGCTGGTCCAGGCCGATCTGGCCGCGGCCTGGGAGCTACACACCCGCTCCGCCCTCGCGAAAGAGACTGCGGCTTCCTGATGCAAGACTCCACCATTACATCGCCCAACACTTCCGCGGACGAGAACCGACTGGGGCGGGCTTTTTACGCAGTTCAAAGCGCAGTCCTCCTTAACGGCGTCGGCACTCGCTGCGGACAGCTCGCAGTCGCCTGGTGGTCGTTGGGACAGACCGGGAGCGCCGCCACCTTTGCCGCGTTCGTCGCCGTCGGCTCCGGCGCAGAGATCCTTGCCCGAGGATTACTGGGATGGCTCGGAGACACCTACCGGCCCGACCGGCTCATAGCCGCCTGTTACCTGATCAGCACGCTGCTGATCGCCGGGCTGACCGGCCTTTACCTCGGTGACCTCTACCATTCGGCCGCCTTGGCTGTGGGCCTCGCCGTGATCGGCATCTGCAACGGTGTGCGCGAACCGTTGCAGACCACCCTGGTGCGCTCCCTGGTACCCGTCTCTCTCGTCGAAACAGCGATGCGGCGTCGAGGCAGCATCATGGCACTGTCTTCTGTGCTCGGGCCGATCGTGGCCAGCGTGCTCCTTGGCCTCGTCGGCACGGGAGCCACCCTTACCGTCAACACCGCAGCAGTGGCCGGCAGTTTCCTCCTCATGACGACCACATCGGCGTCCGCGGAGGCGTCCGACGGCGAGCCCCGCCCGGAGAAGAAGAGTCAGCCTCCCCTTTCGACGTGGTACCGGAGCACCATTGACGGATGGCGGGCGATCTATCGGATTCGGTCCGAGTTCCAGCTCGCCATGCTGGCTCTCGCCGTCAACCTTGCTCTCTTCCCGGTCTTTGCCGTGCTTTTGCCCGCACTCACCCGCCGCTCCTTCCCCGACGACACGTGGCTGATCGGGGTGGCCGAGGCAGCGTTCGGTGTCGGACTGCTGCTGGGGAGCACAGGCCCTGTCGCTCGCCGCACTCGCGGGACGAATACGCGCTTCACCACTGTGATGGCCGGCTTCACCATCACGGGGCTCTCGATCCTGGCCGGCGGAATCGCCGCCGCGTCAATCAATGATCAGCCCCTCCTGCTGGCCGCCGCACTCGCCGGCAGTTTTCTCGTCGGCGGTGTCGGCCTCATCATGATCACTGTCACCAATTCCACCGTGCGGGTCCTCGCCACCCCTGCCAGCATGCGTAACCGCGTCACCGCCAGCGTCGCTTTTCTGTCCGGGCTGGCCATCCCGATCGGCAACCTGCTCGGTGGATTCCTCGCTGAACACCTCGGCGAAGGCACCGCGATGGCCATACTCGGCCTGGCCATCCTCGCCGCGACCGCCATCGGCGCTTTCAGCCGTGATCTGCGCACCGTGCTGACTCTGCCTGACGACGACATCCCCGACGCCTACACCAGGCTCTACCCCCGCGCCTTCCCTCAGGAGAAAGTCCTATGACCACCGTCCCCGCGGACACCACAGCCATCCGCTTCCCGGAGGTTCCCGCCGACTTTTGGGAGCAGGCGATCCAGGCCACTGACGGCTGCACCCGTCCCGCCGTCCTCAAGGTTCCTGACCCCTCCGGCCGCCTCTTTCCCATAGAAGACGTCCTCGAACTCGGCGCCAACATCATCAACGCCGGCGACGTGTCCCTGAACGTCGACGGCACGTTACTCAAAGACCCCGTCCTGCCTGGTACCCCGCCCAGGACAGTCGCAGAATTCGAGCAGTACCTCGCCGACCTCGCGGCCCAGAACGACGCCGAGGCCGTCACCTACACGCGCGACTACTGCCTGCGTCACTCGGACCGCGTCGCAATGATGACCCGAGCCTTCATCAGCGGCTTCGTGGACCGCCGAGGTATCCCGGCACCAGGCATCAACGTTGTCTACATTGCTGGGCACTACCAGGAGACCTGGATCGGCCTGCACAACGACTGGTGCAACACGTTCCTCGTCCCGGTTCACGGACGAAAGAAGATCATGCTGTGGGAGCCAGACTACTTTGCCGACGCCGGCCTCGAGGAGAAGGCAGCCTTTAACGGCATCTGCTTCGGCCATCTCGACGTCAGCCCGTACGCAGCCGATGCCCTGGTCCTGGAAGCCGAACCCGGCGAAATACTCTTCATCCCTGAGAACTGGTGGCACTACAACCAGCTTCCCGTCGCAGAAACCAGCCTTGCCCTGTCCATCGGCATATTCAGCAACGGCACCCCTGCCGCAGCAGCACAGCCGGCCATCAAGGCCGCGCTCCAAATGCCGCAGTTCAACCAACGCGCCGAGTCCCATCCCCGCTTGCCCGGAGGCGTCCTCACTTCACTGGCCGACGTGGCACTGCCCACCGATACCGAAGCGCTCCTTCAGGCCATCCGCGACAGCCTCACGGTCCATCAACTGGCCCGCTCCACCTCCAACGGCGTCATCGGCGGGGGAGGAGCACTCCGCCCAGCACCCGAACTGACAGCGGACAGCGTCCTGCGCGGCCGCCCAGACAGCCCAGTCATCCTTTTGCAGACCGGCGACGGTACGGGGCTTCTGTTCGCCCTCGGTGCGATGAGCCGCCAACCCGATGCTGCTCATGTCGCGCGTCTGGTCGAACACCTCGCCACCGGCCAGCCCTTCCGGGTAGATCAGACGATCACTAACCCGGAGCACGCACTCGTCGTCACTGCTCTCGCTCGGTCTCTGTGCGAACGCGGTGTCGCTGAGGTTGTCGCCTAGACCAACGCTTCGTGGCCACGCGAGCAAGGCCCGGCGCATTTGTCTCATGGCACATGGACGAATGCTGAACTCTCTTCCAGCGCCAACCAGCCCCGGACGAACCGACCCGCATTCCCCGCATCGACGCCGTCGATGTCCATGGCACTGTCGCGACGGCCACCCTGACGCTCGCGCACGGGGCAGACACGTTCACCGATATCTTCCTGTTGGTCCAGGCCGATAGGGCAGTTGGCGCATCGGCAACAAGGCGTATCCCCGCCACGACTGAAAGCACCGATGCGTGTCCTCGGGGAACGATCACCAACCCCACGGGGAATGATCTTCAGAGCCTCTCGTCGCCGCACGTCACAACACTCGTGAACACCCCAGCGTCGCCACAGGGCTCCGTCGTACGGGGGCGGACTTCCTGAGACACAGAGCTCACGTCCCTCGCGAGCATCACCGACAGCGACGGGAGCTGTCGTCGGGGCACCGGTACGCGGAAGGCCCCGCCAGAGCGGGGCCTTCGCTGTGCAGCGGGCATGTGACCGCGGTGCGGTCCTTACGTCACATCGACGTAGTCGCCTGAGGAATTGCTGGCACCGGTGGTGGTGTTGCCGCCGTAGCTCCAGCGCCAGGTGCCGTCCTGGGAGGCTGTCACGGTGGTCTTCAAGTAGCCGGTGCTGCTGGCGGTCACCGTCTTGACCGTGGAGTAGGTGCTGGAACCGGCGGGCTTGAACTGCAGCTTCACCAGCCGGCCGCCGTAATTGTCGTAGCGGTGCTGACTCCAGTTGGCGTGCTGCACGGTGCCGGTGACGGTGATCGCTTTGCCCTTGGCCACGGGCTCCGGGGACGCGTTCGTGCTCTGGATGCGCGAGGCACGCTGGAGGCGGACCGTCGCGGACAAGAGATCGGTGTCGTAACCACCGTTCTTCTTGATGCCCGTGCCGAGGGTCTTCCACACGGAGGCGTCGCTGTTGACGAGGTGGCCGCCATTGCCGCCCGGCATGCCGTCCGGGTCGATGGTCATCGTCTCGTCGCAGTCGCGGAAGGTGAAGCCCCCCGCGGAGGATGTTCTGCAGGTCCACTGGGTCGTGGAGATGGCGAGCAGGTACTTGGTGGAACTGTTGCTGCGGTAGGCCTCGACCCACCAACTGTCGAGCGACACGTTGCTCTTCACCGTGTACGTCAACGGGACCTCGACCTCGGCACTGGTACCGACGACGATGGGCTTGCCGCCGTTGATGACGACGTTCGAGAACGAGATGTCGCCTTCGGCGGCATGCGCAGCCGGCGCCGTGAGCCCCATGCCCACCAGCGCCATGCCCCCTGACACCGCCACGGCGGCCACGCGGTGAACGGCCGCCGATCTGTTCCGCTGCACAGCAGCAGACCTTGCAGTGATCAATCCCCACCCCTGAATCGAGTACTTGAGAGGCGGGTCGACTGCCCGCCGCCGGAACTCTAGATCATCCAGGGGGCCCGGAGTCGCTCCGCATCTGGCCAGGCATGCTGGTTGGCGCTGCGAAGACTCCTTGTAAGGCGTTGTGGGCAGTCGGCGGCCAGCACGTGCCCCTGGGAGCAGACTCCAACACTCAGCGCCCTGTGCCGGGCCGCCTGCCCCGTACGGTACTGATCACTGACTCCGCTGCGGCGGGCTGCTGGGCGAGACGGCCGGCTTCGCGGACCTGTTCCTCCGTGCCGGACGCGGCTTTCAGCAGCGCGATAGCGTCGTGGATTCCATCGCCGTCGCCGCGGCCGAGCATCGTGAAGTACCAGCGCATCGCCTGCACTCCATCCGCCCGGGTTCCGAAACCATCGCGGTACCAGCAGCCGGCGGCGTACACATAGAAGTCTCGCCATGATGTGCGGGCCATGGTCGTCTCAGGCGGCACGGATAGGACTCCCGGCTGGCCGTGACGGCCGGTGAAATGCCCACGCTGCGTTCGCTGGGCAGGATGGCTGATGGCCATTCACTCACCCGCTGGCGCAAGCGCACCAACGGAACCCGCCCGGCGACCGGGCCTCAGCCGGTGAGGGTCGCCTTCGGGCGCACCACGCAGAACTCGTTCCCCTCGGGATCGGTCAGTACGGTCCATGACTCCTCGCCGCTCTGTCCCACGTCCGCCCTGCGGGCCCCGAGCGCCAGGACGCGCTCGATCTCCGCCCCCCGGTCCTCGGCCGCGGAGGTCAGATCGAGGTGCACGCGGTTCTTGACGGCCTTCTGGTCCGTGACCGGCATGAAGCAGATGCCTACCGGCGCGGTCTCGTCCGGCCCGATCACGACCTCCCGCTCCCGCTCGGAGAGGATCCGCCAGTCCAGCACCTCGGCCCAGAAGCGTGCCAGTGAGGGGAGGTCGTGCGCGTCGATGACGATGTGATGCAACGAGAGGGGCATATCTGTCAATGTGCCCGGGTTTCGCCGGGATCGCAGCGTCGGGAGGACGCCGGGAGTGGCATCTGGCGTACAGACAGTCCTTCCGTATGACCTGGAGGCTTACGGGTGTCCAGGCCCCGGCCCCGGTTCCGGGTATCGGTTCCGGGACCGATCCTGGTCCGGGCCCGAGCTCTCCTCCCGTCCCGGGGGCGACCCGAGCTCCCTCCCGCCCTGGGGACCGGCGTGAGCCGCCCCTACTACCGCCCCCCGTCCCGGAAGTAGTGCCCCATCTCCAGGTCCTCGATCAGCCCCGGCCCCGTCGGGTTCCAGCCCAGCAGGCCCCGGGTCCGCTCGCTGGACGCCGGGCTGTCGAGGCCGAGGAAGCCCGACAGCCAGGTGAAGTGCTCGGGCGCCTCCTCGGCCGGGACGGAGCGGGTGGGTACGCCCAGGTGGCGGCCGATGGCCTCGGCGACCGAGCGGATCGGCACGCCGCCCTCGGCGCTCGCGTGGAGGACCGATCCCGCCGGCGCGCCCTCCAGGGCGAGGCGGAACAGGCGTGCGGCGTCGTCGCGGTGCGTGGCCGCCCAGCGCTGGGTGCCGTCGTCGATGTACCCGGAGACACCCTTGTCGCGGGCGATGCCGATCAGGGCGGCCATGAATCCGTTGTCGCCGTCGCCGTGCACGGTCGGGGGGAGCCGTACGACGGACGAGCGGACGTTCCGGTCGGCGAGGGCGAGGACCACCTGGGCGGTGCCCATCCGCGTCCGCGGGCCGGCCGGCAGCGCGGACAGTTCGTCCTGCGTCCTGCCGTCGTCCTCCGTGCTCGGCCGGCCCGTGGCCAGGCCGATCAGCCCCGACGCGATGAGCAGCGGTCGCCCGGAACCCGCGAGTGAGTCGCCGAGCACCTCGACGGTACGGCGGTCCGCGTCGGCGGCGTCCTGGAAGCCGCCGGAGAACGCGAGTTCGTGCTTGAACGCGAGGTGGATCACGCCGTCCGACGCCTCGGCCGCCGCGCGCAGGACGTCGACGTCGTCGAGAGTGCCGGACACCGTGTCCGCCCCGGCCTTCGTGAGGGCCGCGGCCGAGGCGTTCGAGCGGGCGAGCCCGACCACCTCGTGCCCCGCTCCTATGAGTTCGGGGACAAGTGCGGAGCCGATCCATCCGGATGCCCCGGTGACGAAAACACGCATGAGAAAGCCTCCAGCCTGAGTGGCCGTCCGGGCGCCGGGAGGGCACATGGCGACCACCGAGCGATGTCAGTGACTGTCATCAAACGTAGCACTCGATGTCAGTGACTGTCATCGAATCCCGCTGTCGCGATGTCAGTAACTGTCATCGAGTACGATGCGGGGCATGGGTCGATGGCAGCCGGACGCGCGCGGCCGCCTCGCACGGGCGGCACTGGAGCTCTACGTCGAGCGCGGCTTCGACCGCACCTCGGTGGCGGAGATCGCCGAACGGGCGGGGCTGACGGAGCGGACGTTCTTCCGGCACTACGCGGACAAGCGCGAGGTGCTGTTCGCGGGTTCGAGCGAGCTGCGGGACGTGCTCGCGAGTGCCGTCGCGCAGGCCCCCGAGTCCGCCACCCCGCTGGATGCCGTGGCGGCGGCCCTCGAAGGCGCCGCGGCCGTGCTGGAGGCACGCCAGGAGCACGCCCGGCAGCGGCAGTCCGTCATCGACGCCAACTCCGAGCTCCAGGAACGCGAGTTGACCAAGCTGGCCTCACTGTCCGCGACGCTCACGGACGCGTTGCGGCAGCGGGGTGTCGACGAGGCCTCCGCGGGGCTCGCCGCGGAAGTGGGGATCGCCGTCTTCAAGTTCGCCTTCCGGCGCTGGGTCGACCGCACCGAGGACAAGGAACTGACCCAGTTCATACGGGAGTCACTGGCCGGCCTGAGAGCGGTGACCGCGGACACGTGAGGGACCTCTCCCGGGACTGCCTACGGCGCTCTCCCGGGACTGCTTGAAGTCGGCCTCGGGGGACGGGAGTTCGGTCCTAGGGGCGGCAGTCGGCAGTTCGGTTCCGGGGACGCCAGGGCACGTATCGAAAGCGCCTCCGGAGCGGCGTCACCATTCCTGGAGCGGTCGTCCGGCCGCTCCGCTACGGTGCGACCATGGCGAACTTCGTGCTGATCGCAGGTGCGCGACTCGGATCGTGGGCGTGGGACGACGTGGTGCCGCATCTGCGTGCGGCCGGTCATGGCGTCCACCCGCTGACGCTGTCCGGTCTCGCCGAGAAGCGAGGCGTGCCGGCCGGGCAGCAGACCCACGTCCAGGACATCGTGGATGAGGTCGAGCGCCAGGACCTGCGGGAAGTCGTCCTGGTTGGTCACAGCTACTCGGGTGTCCCGAGCGGTCAGGCCGCCGGGCGGATCGGCGACCGGCTGGCGCACGTGGTCTTCCTTGACTCCAGTGTTCCGGCCGACGGCGAACCGTTCGTCTCCGCCTGGCCGGACGGCGGGGCGATGATGAGGGCGTCGATCGCCGAGAACGGCGGATTCTGGCCGGTCGCGCCCGCGACCCACTTCGAGGGCCACGGTCTCACCGATGACCAGATTGCACGGATCGTCGGCGGTTCGACACCTCACCCGGGTGCCACGCTGACCGAACCCGCCGTGCTGGAGGGGCCGCTCGGCGACCTTCCGGCGACCTACATCAAGTGCACGCTCGGTGACCCCGAGCCGGGCGACGACGTAGCCAAGCTGCTGACCAGCGGGAGCTGGCGGCTGATCGAGATGGACACCGGCCACTGGCCGATGTTCTCCCAGCCGCGCGAACTGGCGCAGATCCTCCTCGACATAGCCGACGTGTGACCGGGCGGCGTGATGGTGCACGCCCGGGCCCCAGGCGAGCGAACCGGTGCGCCGACGGCCGCCCGGCGGATCCGTACGAGCCTCAGGACATGTCGCCCCGGCACACCGTCCCCGGGGTCGGCGTGCGGCCCGTGCGGAGGTAGTGGTCGACTGTCTTCGTGACGCAGCGGTTCTGCGGGTAGGTGCCGTGACCCTCCTCCTCGGCCGTCAGGAGCACGCCGACGCCGTTGCCCAGGGCGCGGGCCATGTGGCGGGCGCCGGAGTAGGGAGTGATCGGGTCGCCGGTGCCGCCGACCACCAGGACGGGGGCCGCGCCGTCGGCGTTCACCTGGGGCGTGGTGCGCTCGCCGTCGAACGGCCAGTCGTAACAGAGGTAGACGCCGGTGGACCAGGCAGCGCCGAACACGGGTGAGGCGGCTTCGACGCGGGCCCCGTCCTGGTCGAGGCGTTCGAAGCCGGGGCGCAGGCTGGAGTCCGCGCAGGTGATCGCGGTCCGGGCGGCGCGGCTGTTGTCGGGCGGGGTCGCCGCGCGGTCGGCGGAGCCGATGTCGTCCGCGCCCTTGCTCAGCGGACGGCCGTCGTTGCGGTCCATCAGCGCGGTGAGGGCCTTGGCGAGCGGCGCCCAGCCGTCCGTGCCGAGGCGGAGATGGTCACTGACGGCGTACGCGAGGTCGTCGGCGTCGACGTTCCTTCCGCCGCCGGCCGGGGCGGGCTTCTTCTTCAGGCGGTCGGCCAGGCGCGCCATGCGCCGCGCGGCCTCCTCGGGCCCGTCGCCGGTCGGGCAGTGCCGGACATGGGTCGCACAGTGCGCGGCGAACCGGTCGAACGCCGCCTGGACCGCCTTGACCTGCGACACCTGCTTCTCGTCGCGGTCCTCGGTCGGATCGACGGACGCTTCGAGGACGAGCCGTCCGACGTGCGACGGGTACAGGTGGGCGTAGACCGCGCCGAGCGCCGTTCCGTACGAGACGCCGAAGTAGTGCAGCCGCTCGTCGCCGAGGAGGTAGCGCATCAGGTCGAGGTCGCGCGCGGTGTGCGAGGTGCCGATGTACGGCAGGAGCTGCCCGGAGTGCTCGGCGCAGGCGTCGGCCCCGTCGTAGCCGGTGTCGTCCGCGGTCTTCCCGCAGCGCACGGGGATGGTCGCACCGACGCCGCGCGGGTCGAAGGAAACCAGGTCGTAGCGGTCGAGGAGCGGCTCGAACTCGTCGAGGAATTCGGGCAGTCCGCTCACGCCGGACACGCCGGGGCCGCCGAAGTTGAGCACGAGCGAGCCGATGCGCCGGTCGTTCGGACCGGTGGCCTTGCGGCGGATTAGGGCGACGTCGATCGTCCTGCCGTCCGGTTTCCTGTAGTCGAGCGGGGTCTTCATGGTGGCGCAGTCGTAGCCCGTGCGCGCGGTGGGCGGTGAGGTGCAGCCGGACCAGTGGAGGTGCTGGCCGGTGGTGAGCGCGGTGGGCAGACCGGCGGGCGGGTTGCTCGCGGTGAACTCCCTGCGCGGCTCCGCGCTCCGGCCGCGCGCGTCATGCTGGAGCCAGGCGCTGACGGCCCCGATCGCGACGAGGACGACCACGGCGATGATGCGCGCGCCGACCGAGAGGCCCGGTTCGCGGCTTCGTATCGGATGTGCGTCACTCATCGAACTCCCCGTGCTCCCGCCCCTGGACGCCCGCCCCGTACCCACATGCCCGTACCCATGATCGTCAGATCGTCGGAGGCGTGCAGGATACAAGCCGCCTCCGACAGAACGGCCGGACGTCCGGCGGGGGATGCCCGGGGCGGCGGGCCGGGCGGCAGCTCGCTCCTCCTCCACCGTGACCGTCACCCCACGCCGAGAGTGCGCCCGGAACGTCACGAGCCCGCGACCATGAACGCCGAACAATTGGCGCGCGCCGCGAACGGCTCCCGCAGTACGGTCTGGCGATGGACGAAGCGGATGGATACTTCGGCGAACGGACCGCGGCCACGTACGACGACTCGTCGGGGGCCGAGTTCGTGCCCGACGTCATCGACGCGACGGCCGACTTCCTGGCGGGACTGGCCGGCGGCGGCCGCGCCCTTGAGCTGGGCATCGGGACGGGACGGGTCGCGTTGCCGCTGGCAGGACGTGGCGTCCCGGTCCACGGCATCGACCTGTCACGGGCGATGGTCGCCCGGCTGAGCGCCAAGCCGGGCGGTGACGCGATCGACGTCACGATCGGTGACTTCGCGACGACGAAGGTGGAGGGGACGTTCTCCGTCGCCTACCTGGTCTTCAACAAGATCATGAACCTCACGACGCAGGAGGAGCAGGTGGCGTGCTTCCGCAACGCGGCGGCCCACCTGGAGCCAGGGGGCTGCTTCGTCATCGAGGTCATCATCCCCGAACTGCGCAGACTCCCGGCGGGTCAGAACGTCGTGCCCTTCCAAGTGAGCCCCACGCGCTGGGCGTTCGACATCTACGACGTCGCCACCCAGGCGACGAGCTCGAACTACGTCGAGGTCGTCGACGGCCGCGGCGAGTACCGGTCGATCCCCTTCAGGTATGTGTGGCCATCGGAACTCGACCTGATGGCCCAGCTCGCCGGCCTGCGCCTGCGTGAGCGATGGGACGGCTGGACGCGGGAACCCTTCACGAGCGAGAGCCGTCGGCATGTCTCGGTCTGGGAGAAGCCCGCCGAATGACCGCGAACAGGCCGGTCCGAGGGGCGCGCTCTCAGGGCCGGAGCACGATCTTGCCGTGGGTCTGCCGTAGTTCGAGCTCGCGGAACGCGTCCCGGACCCTCTCCAGTGGGTACGTACGGGCGATCGGCACCTCCAGCTCTCCTCGCGCCGCGAGCCGGGCCAGTTCGCCGACCACCACCGCGGAGGCCGCCGCGCCCTCGCCGTAGGTGTGCGCGCCGACCCGGGCCGCCGCCTCCCAGTCGCGGATCGTGTTGATCCGCTCGGGCCGCACGCCCAACTCCACGGCCAGATCGACGTAGCCGTCGCCGAACGTGTCGATGAACGCGTCGACCGTCCCGCCGGAAACCTGCCGGATCCGTTCGGCGGCGCCCTCTCCGTAGTGGACGGGAACGACCCCCCGCTCCTTCAGCCAGGCGTGGTTCCGCTCGCTCGCCAGCCCGATCACCGTGGCACCGCGCCGCCGCGCGAGCTGCACGGCGAGTGACCCGACTCCGCCCGCCGCACCGGACACCACGACGGTGTCGGCCGGGCCGGGGTCGACCGCGAACACGGAGGCGTACGCGGTCGTGCCGGCCACGTACAACGAGCCGGCCACCTCCCAGGAGAGCCCCTTCGGACGCGAGACCAGCTTGACGTCCTCCACCACGACGAACTCCGCGTGACTCGCCCTGTCGTGCGTGAAGCCCAGGACCTCGTCACCCACCGCGAAGCCGCGCACCTGCGGACCGGCCTCCACCACGACACCGGCCAGATCGCTGCCCTGCCCGGAGGGAAAGGCCGCCGGCCAGCGTCCGTGCCGCGCCCCCTCCCGGATCATCGCCTCGCCGGGCTGGATCCCGGCCGCGCGGACCTCGACGAGCACTTCCCCGGGGCCGGGCGTCGGACGCTCCACCTCCTCCACCCGCAGCACATCGATCCCGCCGTACGCGTGGAACCGGACCGCCTTCATCCTGTGATCACCGTTCTTCCTCGGTCGGGCGAAACGGGGGCCGCCGTAACCCCGGAGGGGCCACGCGGCGACCATGCCTTCGGCATCAACTGCCGTGCGGGGCAGTAGTGTTCCCGTGCGCAAGCCATGCCGGCCGCCCACGCGCACACCGAGAGGACTTCATGACCACGGATCCCGGCACAGCCCTGTTCGCCGAGCGGCCGTGGTTCGCGGCCAACGAGATCCTGGCGTTCGTGGTGGAGCTCGTTGCCCTCGCGTGTCTGAGCTGGTGGGGATTCACCGTCGGTGACAGCCGGTCGCTCCACATCCTGCTCGGCCTGGGAGTGCCCCTGACGGCCGTCGTGCTCTGGTCGCTGTTCGCGGCGCCGAAGGCACGGCTGAGGCCCGGACTGCCCGGGGTGCTCCTCGTCAAAGCGGTGGTACTGGGGGGTGGCGCGGCCGCGGTGTACGGCGTGGGGCATCCCCTGGGAGCCGTGATCATGGCGGTCGTCGTGGTCGCGAACACGGCCGTCGCCGAAACCCTCCGCCGCACCGTTCCCGGCCGCACCGTTCCCGTCCCGACCGTGGAGCCGGACGGCACGACCGGCTCACCGGAGTCCGGCTGAGACCCGCCGGAGCGGGCTCACATGCCGAGAGCCGGGGACCACGCGTCGAGAGCGGACATCACGCGTCGATCGGGGGAATCACGCCTGGAATTCGGTGAGATCGATCGCGTGGACGGTCAGCGGGAAGCCGTACTCCGGATGGACCGTCTCCTTCGAGGGCTCCATGCCGAGCTTGCGGACGACGTTCAGCGAGGCCTCGTTGCCGGCGTGGTTGATGCTGATCACCCGGTCGAGGCCGCGGTCCTGGAGGGCGAACTCCAGCGTGGCGTGGGCGGCTTCGGACGCGTAGCCCTGGCCCCAGAACGGTGAGCCGAACCGATAGCTGATCGCCACGGCGGGCAGTACCTCCGGCAGGAACTCGGGCACCGACAGCCCCGCGAAGCCCGCCAGCTCACCCGAGGCCAGCAGCTCGACGGCGAAGATGCCGAAGCCCTCCTCGTCCCATTCGTCCTCCCACCGCTCCATCTCCTCGGCGGTGGCGTCCAGGTCGCGGACCGAACCGTCGTCGATCCAGCGCATGACATCGGGGTCCGCGTTGATGTCCGCCATCGGGGCGAGGTCGTCGTCGTACCAGCGGCGGAGGAGGAGGCGGGGGGTGCGGATCTCGGTCATGACGTCCATCCTGCCTTACAGGTGAGCCCACTCCCGCCGCAGGCCGAGCGGGTCATTGTTTTGCACGGGTCGACCGGGGCAACCGGCCGTCATGGAGACGAATGACGGTACGGAAGAAGCGATCGAGACCCAGGGCGACGAGCATCACGTCGTGCTCAGCGCCGACACCAACGGTGACGGAAAGACCGACGTCTGGATGACCGACACCACAGGGGACGGCAAGGCCGATCTCTACCAGTTCGACACCACGGGTGACGGCCGGATCGACCTGACGATGGTCGAACGGGGCGACGAGCCGGGCGTGGACCGGGTCGTCGTCGAAGGCGACGGCGGCCACCCGATGGAGAACTGACTTCTCGTCACGACGCCATTGCCCGGCCGCCTGGCCTACGGCGTGCCCGTGCCCGTCAGCGGACGCAGGGCGGCGGCGCCGACACGCAGGAGCGCGGACACGGGCGGGCCGACCCAGCGCGCCAGCTCGTCCGGCAGCGCCGGGTCCAGCTCGATCGTCACCCGGACGTATCGCGTGTCCAGCCGTGCGACCTTGGCGTGCCGGGGCGCGGCGTCGTCCGGCTCCCGTTGCAGAGCGGCCCGATAGGTGTCCTTGCGCTGGTTCACATCGCGTCCTGACGCTTGATGAGCTCGTCCGCGAGATCCATGTACGCCGATCCCTTGACCGTGACAGGGCTGCCGAACGACTGGGAGTACAGGTCGAGTCGGGGAATGTGGGTGGACAGCACGTCGAAGCCGCGTTCCGTGAGCGCCTCGCGGGCATCGGCGTCCGGGCCGGTGCGGGTGGCGTCCGGACGGTTCGTACGGTTCAGCAGGACGGCGGAACGGGCCGGCCGGGGCCGCAGCGACTGGACGTCGCCCATCTCGCGGCCGATCGGCGCCATACGGTCCAGCTCGATGGGGGACGGGGTCACCGGCACGATCCACTCGCTCGCGTACCGCATGACGCTCCGGGCGATGTGGGCGTGATCCTCCATCTGCGGGGCGTCGAACACCACGGCCTCGCGGTTGCCGATGAAGTCGTTGACGCGCCGGTGCACGTCGCCCACCGGGAGGGAGACCACGGGGAAGGGGAAGCCTCCCGCCAGTTCGCTCCATCGCAGCGCCGAGGACGCGGGGTCGGAGTCCACCAGCAACGGTGAGCAGCCCGACTCGTGCAGCGCGTGAGCCAGCCACACCGCGCTCGTCGTCTTGCCCACTCCGGGTTTCAGGTTCACAAAGGCATAGCTCATCGACACAGGGAGTCACGCTAGTGACCGCGAGGGGCCGGGGGTCCGCCAAGCGGCCTGTACGGTCCCCGCGTTCACCCCGCCGTGCCCGTGAATCATCCCAATGGATCAACGCGGTGTGCCTCCGCACATCCCCGCCCCGCAACCGCTGTGCACGCGCCGCCCGAACGCACGGTCCCCTTGTACGCGCTCCGGCGCGGCTGATGCCATGCCGGGCATGTCACCCGCAACCTGCCCACATCCCGTTTCTCGCGCCCCTCTGTCATCTCCGGTCCCGGGCACACGGACACGCCTATGCGCGCCGACGCCGTTCGAGAACCGCCGGTGAGCGCCGTGGGCGACGGGGAGTCGCTCGCCGTCATGGTCTTCCTCGGCTTCGTCGCCGTGTCCCTCCTGCTCTGCGGCCTGGCGGCGGCCGATCTGGACGACCCCGAGCACTTCTACGCGGGCGGCGGCGCGGCTTTCGGACCGGTCGGCGGCGGGCTGGCCATCGCCGGCGACTACATCTCCGCGGCCACCCTGCTCAGCACCACCGGCGCGGTCGCCCTCGACGGGGCGGACGGCATCCTGTTCGCCTGCGCCACCGTCCTCTCGCTCTTTCTGATGATGCGATTCCTGGGTGAACCCCTGCGCAGGAGAGGGGTGTTCACCCTCGGAGACTTCCTCGCCGACCGCCTCGGAGACCCCTCCGTACGCCGTGCGCTCGGCATCGCCTCCCTCGTCGTCCTCACCCCGCTGCTCCTGGTGCAGCTCTCCACCGCCGGACGCATCATGGCGGCCATGTTCGGGCTCCCGGACGGCGCGCTCACCGGGTGCACCGTCGCCGGAGGAGCCCTGATGGTCTGCTACGCCGCGTTCGGCGGGATGCGCGGTGTCGGGTACGTACAGATCCTGAAGGTCGGTGTCGTGCTCACCGCCCTGCTGCTTCTGGCCGGGATCGTCCTCGCCCGGTACGGATGGTCACCGTCGGCCCTCTTCGGTGCTGCCCAGGAGCGATCGGGAGCGGGCGCCGACTACGCGAGCCCCGGACTCCACTTCGGCCACTCCGTCGCCGGGCGCCTCGATCTGATCGGGTTCGAGGCCACCCTCCTGGTCGGCGCCGCCTGTCTGCCGCACATCACCATGAGGCTGCACCCGGTCGGGGACGCCCGCACGGCGAGGCGTGCCGTCGGCTGGGCGGTCGGCCCGGTCGCGGTGGTGTGCGCCGGGGTCGTGGTGGCGGGGCTGGGCGCCTGCGCCCTGCTGGGCCGGGGTCCGGTGCGGGCAGCCGACCCCGGGGGAGCGACGGCTCTGCTGATGGTGACGGGCGCGCTCGACCCGGTCGCCGGAGGTGCCCGGCACAGCATGCTGTTCGCGATCGTCGCCTGTGCCGTCTTCGCCACCACCCTGGCGGCCGTCGCGGGCATCACGCTGGCCGCCGCATCGAGTCTCGCCCGTGACTTCGGGGGGCGGCCCGGGCACAGGGGCCGGGGCCGTTCGGCCGCCGGGGAGATCCGCCGGGCGCGGCTGGGGATCGTCCTGGTCGGAGCGGTCGCCGTCGTCGTGTCGGCGGCCCTCGGGGACCGCGGCAGACTGACCTTGCTCTCTCTGTCGTTCACCGTCGCGGCCTCGGTGCTCGCCCCCGTCCTGCTGTACGCGCTCTTCCTGCCCGGCCACTCCGCGACCGGGGTGCGCCGGACCGTCTACGGGACCCTCCCGCTCGTGGTGCTGCTGCTCGCGGGATCTCCCGCCGTGTCGGGCACCCCGTTCGCCGTCTTCCCCGACCACGACATCCGCTGGTTCCCGCTCCAGACACCGGGGCTGATCACCATTCCGGCCGGCTTCCTCCTAGGGCTCACGGGCCGCGTGCCCACGCGCGGTGGCACCGCCCGTACGTCCTGGCCGCGCTCAACGGCCGTGCGCGCGCGACCTCTTGACGGAGCTGGTGCAGACCTTTAGCGTCACGGCACACGAAGTTCACGGTTGAACTCAATGTTCATGTACGTGAACCTCGGCTTCCCCCACCGTCTGCTCCACCCGACCAGACGAAAGGCCGTGACCGTCATGATGAATCATCGACCACGTACCCGAACTCTCTCCTTCCGCACTGGACTTGCCGCTCACCCACGGCTCCTGACGGCCGCCACCGTCGCGAGCCTCGTCGCCGCGGCCACCGTCCTGGGCACCTCCAGCGCCGGGGCCGCCGACCCGAACGTCGCGCCCGGCGGCAACTTCGACCTGTCGGTCTGGCAGCTCCAGGAGCCCGTGGGCTCACCGGGCTCGCCCACCACCATCTCCTCCGCCCGGTTGCAGGGGGCCAACGGCTACCAGGACGCGTACTTCTACACGGACACCCGTGACGGCGCGATGACGTTCTGGGCGCCCGAGAAGGGCGTCACGACGCCCAACTCCTCCTACGCCCGCTCCGAGCTGCGGGAGATGAACCGCGGTGGCGGCGCGGCGGACTGGTCACTGGGCGGAAGCCACCGGCTGAGCGCCACGTTGCGGGTGGTGTCGGTCACCTCCAACGTGTGCGTCGGCCAGATCCACCTCGGCTCCGGCGGATCGTCCACCAAGCCGCTCGTGGAGCTGTACTACCGAGCGAGCGGCGACATCGTCGTCGGCACCGAGAACTCGCCGTCCGGCGGGCAGACGACCCACACGGTGGGACATGTGGCGGTCGGCAAGACGTGGACCTACACGATCGCCGTGTCCGGCGGTAACACCATCGACCTGACCGTCAACGGCAGCACCACGCACTACGCGATCCCGTCGTCGTTCTTCCCCTACAAGCAGTACTTCAAGGCCGGCTCGTACAACCAGTCGTCCTCCGACAGCACCACGAAGGGGGCGAGGGTCGCCTTCTACGGCCTGAACGTCTCGCACGGCTGACAGGGAACTCGTCGGACACGACGGAGGGGTGGGGCGGGCGGGCTCGCGGGCCCCCCCCCCCCGCGTGGGGAGGGCCCGGGCGTTCGGCATCACGAGCGGCGTTAGATCGGGGTGGTCCAAGGAGGCGCT
>NZ_JBIWFK010000012.1:26237-275170 GCF_044763015.1 Streptomyces sp. NPDC096324
CCCCGTGGGGGGGGTGGGTCGTCTTGACCGCCCCGCCCGCCCCGCAGGCCTCACTGTTACGTCGGCCGCCCCGCGGGTGGGGGGGGCGGGCCCCGCCCCCCCCCCCACCCCTCCGTCGTGAGGACGACCGGTCAGAGCGACGTCATGACGTGCTTGATCCGGGTGTAGTCCTCGAAGCCGTACGCGGACAGGTCCTTGCCGTAGCCGGACTGCTTGAACCCGCCGTGCGGCATCTCGGCGACGAGCGCCATGTGGCTGTTGATCCACACGCAGCCGAAGTCGAGCCTCTTCGACATCCGCATCGCCCGCGCGTGGTCCTTGGTCCACACCGAGGAGGCCAGCGCGTAGTCGACACCGTTGGCGTACGCGACGGCCTGGTCCTCGTCCGTGAACGACTGGACGGTCATGACCGGGCCGAAGACCTCGTTCTGGATGATCTCGTCGTCCTGCTTCAGGCCCGAGACCACGGTCGGGGCGTAGAAGTAGCCCTTGTCGCCGACCCGGTGGCCGCCCGCCTCGACGCGCGCGTGCTCGGGCAGGCGCTCGATGAAACCGGTGACCTGGGCGAGCTGGTTGGCGTTGTTGAGCGGCCCGTACAGCACGTCCTCGTCGTCCGGCTGCCCGGTCTTCGTCTCGGCCGCGGCCTTGGCGAGCGCGGCGACGAACTCGTCGTGGACCGACGCGTGGACCAGGACGCGGGTGGCGGCCGTGCAGTCCTGACCGGCGTTGAAGAAGCCGCCGACCACCAGGTCCTCGACCGCCTTCGTCAGGTCGGCGTCCTCGAACACCACGGCCGGGGCCTTGCCGCCCAGCTCCAGGTGGACCCGCTTGACGTCCTTGGCCGCGCTCTGGGCGACCTGGATGCCGGCGCGAACCGAGCCCGTGATGGAGGCCATCGCCGGGGTCGGGTGCTCGACCATCAGCCGGCCGGTCTCGCGGTCGCCGCAGACGACGTTGAAGATCCCCTGGGGCAGACCGAGCTCCTCCAGGACACCGCCGATGATCTCCGCGATCAGCACCGTGGAGGCAGGGGTGGTGTCCGAGGGCTTGAGGACCACCGCGTTGCCCGCCGCCAGCGCCGGGGCGAACTTCCACACCGCCATCAGCAGCGGGTAGTTCCACGGCGCCACCTGGGCGCACACGCCGACCGGCTCACGGCGGATGATCGAGGTCATGCCCTCCATGTACTCGCCGGCCGAGCGGCCCTCCAGCATCCGGGCCGCGCCCGCGAAGAAGCGGACCTGGTCGATCGCCGGGCGGAGTTCCTCGCTGAGGGTGAGGTGCAGCGGCTTGCCGGTGTCGCGGCTCTCGGCGGCGACCAGTTCGTCGGCCCGTGCCTCCATCGCGTCGGCGATCTTCAGCAGCGCGCGCTGACGCACGGACGGCGTCGCGTCGCGCCAGACGGGGAACGCGGCGGCCGCGGCCGCCATCGCCGCGTCGACGTCGGCCGACCCCGAGAGCGGCGAGGTCGCGTAGACGTCACCCGTGGTGGGGTCCACCACGTCGAGCGTCCGGCCGTCGACGGCATCCGCGAACGCGCCGTCGATGTAGTTACGGAACGTGCTGTTCATGGAAACGTCTCTCCTGGTCAGGCGGCGGTACGGGGCGACAGGTGCTCGTGGACGGCGAGCCAGGCGCCGTCCTCGGAGCGGGCGAAGACGATGGTCTCCCGCTCGTGGACCGTCTCCTCGCCGGCGTTGGTGGCGACCCGGGTCTCCACGTCGTGGGTGAAGACGGCGGTGTCGCCGAAGGGCTGGATCGACTGCGCGGACGAGGTGCAGCCGACGATGCGGAAACCGTCCTGCTCGACCCACTGCCGCCACAGGGCGCGGTACTCGGCCGTGGAGTTCAGCCGCTGCGGCGTGGTGTGGAAGACGAACGTCGCCTCCGGGGCGAAGGCCCCGAAGTAGTCGTCGAGGCGGCCCTCGGCGAAGGCGGCCACGAGCGCGTCCGCGGCGGCCCGGATCTCCTGCACGGTGCTGGTGCTCATGCTCGGCTCCTGGTCAGGGGCGCCCGGCGGTCAGGGCCGGGCGCCCAGTCTGTGGTGGGTGGCGGTGGTGGGTCAGACGGCCGCGGCGGGCTCGGCCGACTTCTCCTCGATGCCACCGGTGATCGGCGCGATCTCGGCGTCGGACGCCCCGACGAAGCGGGGGCCGGCGGGCCCGTACACGGCGCGCGGCTCGGGGAACAGGGTGAGCGCGGCGAGGTAGAGCACGACCGCGAGGGCCAGGCCGACCGGCAGCGAGATGTCCGCGCCGTTCGCGAGGTTGCCCAGCGGACCGACGAACTGGCCCGGCAGATTGGTGAAGAGCAGGGCCACGACGGCGCTGACGATCCAGGTGCCCATGCCGCGCCAGTTCCAGCCGTGCGCGAACCAGTAGCGGCCACCGCGCTGACGGCGGTTGAAGACCTGCAGTGCCTCGGCGTCGTACCAGCCGCGTCGGGTGACGTAGCCGAGCGCCATGACGACCATCCACGGCGCGGTGCAGGTGATGATCAGCGTCGCGAAGGTGGAGATGGACTGCGTGAGGTTGAGCGCGAAGCGGCCGAGGAAGATGAAGCCGATGGACAGGACACCGATGAAGAAGGTGGCCTGGACGCGGTTGAAGCGCGGGAAGACGCTGGCGAAGTCCAGGCCGGTTCCGTAGAGGGACGTCGTGCCGGTGGACAGGCCGCCGATCAGGGCGATCAGGCAGAGCGGCAGGAAGTACCAGCCGGGCGAGACGGCCAGCAGTCCGCCGACGTAGTTCGGGGCGGCCGGGTCGACGTACTTCGCGGCCTTCGTCGCGATGATCGACGCGGTGGCCAGGCCGAAGACGAAGGGCAGCAGGGTGGCGATCTGGGCGAGGAACGCGGCGCCCATCACCCGGCGGCGCGGGGTGTTCGCCGGGATGTAGCGGGACCAGTCGCCGAGGAACGCGCCGAAGGAGACCGGGTTGGAGAGCACGATCAGCGCGGCGCCGATGAACGAGGGCCAGAACAGCGGGTCGGCGGTCGAGGCGAAGGCACCCGCGTAGCCGGGGTCGAAGTCACCGGCGAAGGCGAAGGCGCCGAGCACGAAGAGGGCCGAGGCCGCAAGCACCGCGATCTTGTTGACCAGCAGCATGAAGCGGAAGCCGTAGATACAGACGACGAGGACGAGTCCGCCGAAGATCGCGTAGGCGATGCCGTACGTGACGTCCGTCTCGGGGACGTGGACCAGCCGGTGCGCGCCTCCGACGAGCGCGTCTCCCGAGGACCACACCGAGATCGAGAAGAACGCGATGGCGGTGAGCAGGGAGAGGAAGGAACCGACGACCCGGCCGTGCACGCCCAGGTGGGCGGAGGAGGAGACGGCGTTGTTCGTGCCGTTGGCGGGGCCGAAGAGCGCCATCGGGGCCAGCAGCAGCGCACCCGCGACCAGGCCGAGGACGGTCGCCGCGAGACCCTGCCAGAAGGAGAGCCCGAAGAGGATCGGGAAGGCGCCCAGCACACAGGTGGCGAAGGTGTTGGCGCCGCCGAAGGCGAGCCGGAACAGGTCGATCGGCCGGGCCGTGCGGTCCTCGTCCGGGATGCGCTCGACGCCATATGTCTCGATTTCGGTGACCGAGGTCGTCACGGGCCCTCCAATGTCCGTTAGTGCACCGTTCAAACGGTGGCCTCCACAGTGTGAGGCCCCCGGTGACCTGCGACAATGGTGTCCATCACAGATGCGTACGATGTCTTTTGTGGCCAGCGACAAACTCACCATCCAGGACCTGCTCTCCTCCCCGGCCCTCCAGCTCTCGCTGAAGGCGGGCGGCGGTCTGGACCGGGCCGTCTCCTGGGCGCACGCCAGCGAGCTCGTCGATCCGACGCCGTGGCTCCTGGGAGCCGAGCTGATCATGACCGCGGGCCTGGCGATCCCCCGTACGGCGGCGGAACAGCGCGCCTATCTGGAGCGGCTGGACGACGCCGGGGCGTCCGGTCTCGCGCTCTCGGCGCAGCTCCACATGCCCCCGCTGCACGACGCGTTCTTCCGGGCCGCGGAGGAGCGGGACTTCCCGGTCCTCGAAGTGCCGCTCGCCGTTCCCTTCATCGCCGTCGCCCAAGAAGTCGCGGCCTCGGCCCAGGAGGAGGCGCGGCACCGGCTGGGCGCGCAGCTCCAGGTCTTCGGCGCGCTGCGCTGGCTGGTCACGGAGCATCTCGACACCCCGACGCTCCTGCGCCGGCTCGAAGGCCTGTCGGGTTACGACGTCTTCCTGTGCACGCCTCAGGGCCGCCCGCTCCTGCCCGGGGTCCCGGTGCCGGACCCGGCCGTCCTGCCCCCGTCCGTCGACGCCCCGCCGACGATCCCCGGAGGGTTCGTCCTCCCGGTGCCGGCGCCCGGCGGCCCCGCCGGCTTCCTCGTCGCGTACGAGCGCGCGGGTGCCCGGCCCGCGGGACTCGCCGTCGTGCAGCACATCGCCACCGTCGCGGCACTGCGCCTGGCGATGGTGCGCAACGAACGCGAGACGCTGCGCCGCCAGGGAGCGGAGACGTTCGCGGAACTGCTGCAGGAGGTGCTCGACCCGGAGGCGGCGCGCCGTCGGCTCGCCCGGCACGCGATCGAGGGCGACGCCGTGCTCCTCATCGTGCGCCGCACCACCGACGAGGCGCTGCTGCGCTGCCTGGAGGACCGGCCCCATCTGCTGCTCACCCGGGGCGAGGACCGCTACGTCCTCGGGGCGCCGGAACTGGCGGCGGCCGTCGGTGAGCTGCCCGGAGTGGCGGCCGGGGCCAGCCGCCCCTTTCTGCCGGGCGGCGCGCTGAAGGTCGCCCAGCGCGAGGCGCTGTGGGCGGTGTCCCAGGCCATCGAGTCCGGCCGCGCCGTCGTCCACTACGGCGACGACGGGGCGGGCCGGTGGCTGCCGGACGATCCCGCCGTCCTGACGGCACTGGTGGAGCATGTGCTCGGCGGCGTGCTGCGGTACGACGAGAGCCATGACTCGCGCTTGCTGGTCTCGGCCCGCACCTGGATGGAGCGCGACCGCCGCACCGAGACGGCGGCCGCCGCGCTGCACATCCACCCCAACACCCTCGCCTACCGGCTGCGCCGCTTCGGCGCGCTCACCGACCGCGATCTGACGTCCACGGCGGCTCTGGCCGAGGTGTGGCTGGCGATCCAGGCGGCGGGAGCGCTGGGCCTCACCGACTGAGCGGCCGAGGGGTACGTACCGGTCCGCCCCGTGTGTCCGGGGTGCTGAGCTCGGTGTGTCGTGGTACGGATCATTCCTCGTGCCGCGCGACCGCCTCGACCAGTCGTGTGATGTCGGTGAGGTCGGCCTCGAACTCGGCGGTGAGGTCGAGGGGGAGGTCCAGCCACGGCCCGAGCGCGCTGTGTCCGGGGAGATCGCTGTCGTCGAGCCGGCCCCGACCGCCGCGCGGGTCGCCGACGCCCGGAGTGAAGCGGCCCGAGGCCTCGGAGGCGGCGAAACCGATGACGAACGTGCTGATCAGGCGCTCCAGCCGGGGCACCTGAGGCTCGGGGACCCCGGCTTCGATGAGCGCGGTGTAGATGATGTCCACCGCCCGCAGGCCGTCCGGGGTGACAGCCGGCCGCGAGAAGAGCAGGTGTGCGGCCCAGGGGTGCTCCTGGGTCACCTTCCGGGCCGCGTGCGCGAGAGCGCGCAGTCGTGCGTCCCACGTGACGTGCTCGGCGGGATCCGCAGGCAGCAACGCGGTGAGCAGCCGTCCGACCATGCCGTCCAGCAGCGCCGACTTGTCCTTGACGTGCCGGTACAGCGCCATCGGCGTCACCCCGACGCGATCGGCCAGGGCACGCATCGAGACGGCGTCGACCCCGTGCTCGTCGGCGATGGCCACGGCGGCGTCCAGGATCTCTTCCCGTCTCCCACTCATGGGTCTACAGTGTAGACGTATACGGTGTAGACGTGTACGGCGTATACACATGCGGCGCAGACCTGATGAAGGACGGATGATGCTGATCGCAGAGGGATTGGTGAAGCGCTACGGCGCTCGCCACGCGCTCGACGGGTTCGACCTGACGGTCCCGGCCGGGGAGATCGTGGGCCTGATCGGTCACAACGGCGCGGGCAAGACGACGTTCGTCGAGATCGTCGCCGGTCTCGTACGTCCCGACGCGGGCCGCGTCACCATCGGGGCGCTCGACGCGCTGCGGGACGGCCGGGCCGCTCGGCGCCTCCTCGGCGTGGCCCCGCAGGAACTCGCCCTGTACGGCGGCGCCACCGCCCGGGAGAACGTGCGGCTGTTCGCGGGGCTGGCGGGATTCCGCGGACGGCGCGGGGACGCCGAGATCGCCCGGGTCCTGGACGAGCTGTGCCTGACGGCCGCGGCCGACCACCCCGTCGCCGCCCTCTCCGGGGGCCAGCGCCGCCGGGTCCAGGCGGCCACCGCCATGGTCGGCTCACCGCCCCTCCTCCTGCTGGACGAACCGACCGCCGGAGCCGACCCGGAGACCCGCGCGGCCCTGCTGGCGGCGGTCAGGGACCGGGCCGAAGCGGGCGCGGCGGTCGTCTACACCACCCACTACCTGCCGGAGCTCGTCGACCTCGACGCCACACTGGCCCTGGCGCGGGCCGGACGGATCATCGCGCGCGGCACACAGGAAGAGCTCACCCGCCACCTGCCCGGCGAGCTCAGGGTCACCTTCGCCGACCCCGGCGAACCCGAGCTGCGCCGGCCGACCACGGACCCCGGAGCCGATCTGGCGGCCCTGCTCGCGTCCGGTCGTACACCCGTGTCCGTCGACGTCCGCCGGCCCGGACTGGACGATCTCTACCGGTCCATGGAAGCCGCGCGGACCGTGACGCGGACGGAGGTCCGCGATGCCGCGTGAATCCGTCGCCCGCCTCGCGGTGCTGGTCCGCCACAACGTGCTGCTGATGGCGCGCGAACCCGGGCCGGTCCTGAGCCGGATGATCCTCCCGCTCGTCTTCATCACCTTGCTGCGTCCGCTCTATCTGACCGGGCAGGGCCGCACGGCCGGAACGGAACAGGCGGTCGTCGGCACGCTGGTCACGTTCTCGCTGCTCGCGCTCAGCATCTGCGGCGGCGCGATCCTCACGGAACGGCTCGGCCGCACCTGGGACCGGCTGCGCGGAACCGCCCTGCGCCCCGCCGAGCTGCTGGTCGGCAAGGCCGTCCCGGCCTTCGTGGTCCTGCTCGCCCAGCAGTTCCTCATCGTCGGCTTCGCTGCGTGCTTCCTCGGTCTGCGTGTCCCGCACCCGTTCCTGCTGCTGGGCGTCCTGCTCAGCTGGGCCTGCGCGCTCCTCGGACTCGGCACCCTGCTCGGGGTGCTGGTCCGCAGCCTGGGCGCGCTCTCGGCCGCCTTCGACATCGGCGGCATGCTGATGAGCAGTCTCGGAGGGGCGCTCGTCCCGCTCGCCGCCCTGCCGGCCTGGGTCTCGGACGTGGCCCCCGCCTCGCCCGGCTACTGGGCCGCCCGCGGCCTGCGTGCCGCCCTGTCGGGTGACACGTACGCCGTGGCGGAGTCCTGCGGCACGCTCCTGGCCGTGGCAGCGGTCTGCGGTGCCGGGGCCTCGGTCCGACTGGCGGGCCGCGGTGGCCGGTTGGTGGCCCTCTAGGGCCTGTCTGACGATTCCTGTCTGCCCGGCGACGATGCGAATTGTCAGACAGGACCTGGACCCTGCGCGCGGTCAGGGTCCCTCGGTTCGGCGCAGCCCCGCGACGAGGGTCTCGACCAGTCGTCGCGCGTCGTAGCGGGGGTCGTTGTGGGCGCCGATGCACAGGTTGCCGATGCCGCGCATGAGTTGATAGGCCGTCAGGTCCGGTCGGATCTCGCCGGCTTCGGCGGCGGCGTCGAGGAGCCGGGTGCACACGGGGAGCAGCCGGTCGATGAAGTACTTGTGCAGGCTGTCGAACGCCGTGTTGTCGGGCTGAAGGACGGCGGCGAGCCCGTGCTTGGTGACGAGGAAGTCGACGAACAGGTCGATCCACCGTGACAGCGCGGTGTAGGGGGACGCGCAGTCGTTCAGCAGGGCCGGGCCCGCCTCGGCGCAGGCCTCGACCTGGTGCCGGTAGACGGCGACGATGAGGTCGGCCCGCGTCGGGAAGTGGCGGTAGATCGTGGCCGTACCGACGCCGGCCCTGGCCGCGATGTCGCGCACGGGTGCCTCGACGCCCGACGTGGCGAAGATCGCGGCGGCGGCGTCCAGCAGCGTCTCCTGGTTGCGCCGGGCGTCGGCCCGTCTGGGCCGGGCCGCCGCCTGTCCCGTGGTGTCGTCGCTGTCGTTCATCGCGCCCTTCCCTCTGCGGCCGGTCATCCAAGACGGAAAACGGAACGGTGTTCCGTATCGTCTTGCTAAGTGGGACAGTGTTCCGTATCGTCAAACGGGACGGTGTTCCGTTTGTTCATGATGGCAGACCGGGGACCCGGCGACCAGCCGCGCCGTCACCAGGCTTCACCCGTATCGAAGGAGGCAGGGACATGCAGTACCGCACCTTGGGCCGCACCGGTGTACAGGTCGGCTCGCTCGCGCTCGGCGCGATGAACTTCGGAAGGATCGGGCGCACGAGCCAGGACGAGGCGACCGCCATCGTCGACGCCGCCCTGGAGGGCGGGATCAACCTCATCGACACCGCCGACATGTACGGCGACGGGGAGTCGGAGGAGATGGTCGGCAAGGCCATCGCCGGCCGCCGCGACGACATCGTGCTGGCCACGAAGGCGGGCATGCCCATGGGGGAGGAGCGCAACCACCGGGGCTCCTCGCGCCGTTGGCTGATCACCGAGCTGGACGCCAGTCTGCGCAGGCTCGGTGTCGACCACGTCGACCTCTACCAGATCCACCGATGGGACCCGGCCACCGGCGACGAGGAGACGCTGTCCGCCCTGACCGACCTGCAACGCGCGGGCAAGATCCGCTACTTCGGTTCCTCGACGTTCCCCGCCCACCGCATCGTGCAGGCTCGATGGGCCGCCCGCGAGCATCAGGTGAGGCCCTACGTCACCGAACAGCCCAGCTACTCCATCCTGCAACGGGGGATCGAGGCCCATGTCCTGCCCGTGGCCGAGGAGTACGGGCTCGGCGTCCTGGCCTGGAGCCCGCTGGCCTCGGGCTGGCTGTCCGGCGCGGTCAGGAGGGGCCGGGAGATCACCACCAGCCGCTCGGCGTTCCTGCCACAGCGCTTCGACCTCTCCATCCCCTCCAACCAGGCCCGGCTCGACGCCGTGGAGCGCTTGGCGGTCATCGCGGAGGAGGCCGGGCTGACGCTGATCCAGCTCGCCCTCGGCTTCGTCACGGCGCATCCCGCCGTGACGAGCGCGCTCATCGGCCCCCGGACACCGGACCATCTGCGCAGCCAGCTCGCCGCCGCGGACACCGTGCTCTCCGCGGACGTGCTCGACGCCATCGACGCCGTCGTGGCCCCGGGGACCGACCTGGCCCCGCACGAGAAGTTCGACACCCCTCCGGCCCTGCTCGACCCGGCCCTGCGCCGCCGCTGACGGCCCGGTGGAACGGGCCTGACGACCCCGCCCGGGTCAGAGTTCCGGAGCGGGGCCGCCAGGAGTCCGTGCGCGCAACGGGGCGTGCCGGCCGGTGTGTCTCGATCGGCCGGTGCCTCGATCAGCCGGTGTACGCCTCGATCTCGGACAACTGCCCCGCGGGCCAGCCGGTGTTGCCCGTGACGAGCACGCGCAGATAACGGGTGGGGGTGCCGGACAGGGTGAGGGTCGTGGTGTTTCCGCTCGACGGGTCGAAGGTGTATCCCGCCGACGGCTTCAGGGTGGTGAACGTGGTGCCGTCGGTGCTGCCCTGGATGCTCAGCGTCTGGGTGCGCGTGGCCCACGCGGTCGCCGGCGGCAGCTTGAGGACGACGCGCTTGACCGCTTTGGCCGCGCCCAGGTCGACGGTGACGGACTGCGGGAAGGCGTTGTTGGCGCTCTCCCAGTAGCTGTTCGCATTGCCGTCCACGGCGTTGGCGGCGGGGTAGACGTCCGTGTGGCTCGACTCGGTGACCGGCCGGCTCTTCGCGAGGTTCACGGTGGGGTCGGTCGGCGGGTCCGTCGGAGGATCGGTGGGCGGGTCGGTCGGGGGCGTGGTGCCTCCGCCGGGTACGCCGCCGTTGGTCCACTGGGGAGCGGGCCAGTTGCCGGTGCAGGCCGGCGGGTCCGCGTACCAGCCGCTGTTGCCGGCGCCACGGGTGATCACGAAGCCGGAACCGACGCAGTTGTGGATCGGGTTGGACTGGGCGATGTGGGTCGCCGTCACGTTGGTGAAGGAGGCCGTGCCGGTCGCCTGGATCTGCAGGGCGTAGGTGCCCGCCCCGTCGATCCGGACGTTCTCGAAGTGCAGCCCCTTCGTCGCGCCCTCGATGTTCATGATGGCGGCGTAGGAGCTGTCGAGGATCTCGCTGTCCGTGATGTTGATCGTCGCGTCCAGGGCTTCGTTGAGGCCGCTGAACCAGACCGCGCCGACCCCGAACTGCCAGTTGTAGTCGTTGTTGCCGGTTCTGATCAGGGTGTTGCGCGCGGCCGTGGTGGTGCCCGAAACAGCCGTTCCTTGACCGGAGTTGACGCCGGGATAGCGGTTCGCGACGTGCAGGCCACCGCCGTTGGTGATGGTGTCCGCCATCACGTTGTCGGAGATGGTGATGTCCTTACCGCCGTACGTGACGATGTTGTTGGCGAGGATCGGCAGGATCACCGTGTTGAAGGTGAACTTGTTCTTGACGTTCGGGACGCTCTCCGCCCACATCGCCAGACCGTCGTCACCCGTGTTCCGGACGAACGTGTTGGTGACCGTGGAGTTGGTGACGCCCATGTGGAAGTTCACGCCGTCCGCGGTCTGGTCCAGGATGCGGCTGTTCTTGATGGTGAAGTTGTCCATGGGGCCGTCCATCCAGGCCCCGCACTTGGTGTGCTGCATCCACACGTTGTCGACCGTGGAGTTGGACAGCGCGCCACCGATGGCGTTCACCTGGTCGTCGTCGACGCGCTCGCGGATGTCGCCGATGATCGCGAAGTCCTTGAGGGTGACGTTCTTGCTGCCGCCCTGGTTCGCGTACTTCCCGTACACGCCCACGGCCTTCGACCGGTTCACCGGGTCACGGCCGGTGAGGACGCTGTACCAGGGACCCGCGCCGGCCAGCGTCACCTGGTCGACGACGATGTGGTCGCGCACCTGGAAGGTGCCCTGGGGGATGTAGACGGTCTTGCCCTGGGCCTTGCCCGCGTCGACGGCCGCCTGGATCTTGGCCGTCGAGTCGGCCGCGCCGGTCGGGTCGGCCCCGAAGTCGCTGACGACGTCGAGGGCTCCGGACGGCTTGCCGATGGGCGCGCCCACCTGCTCGAAGTCGGCGAGGTCGATGGTGAAGGACGGGGAGGCGCTCGTGGACGACACCTGGAGGCGCACCTTGGTCCCGGCCGGCAGCGTCGAGCCGAGCAGGGTGCGGGTCTCGTCGTAGAAGTGGTGGGGGTTGGTGTCCCCGGGGTTGTTGTTGAACGGATAACCGCCGTAGTACCAGCCGTACTTGGAGGTCACCGGCACCGACTTGAGCTGGGTGCCGTTGATCTTCAGGTCGAGGCCGGCGTCGCGGCCGGTGCCCGCCGCGTTGTCGGGCAGCGAGTAGCGGAACGACATCGCGTCGGCCGGGGCGGTCAGCGTGAACTCGACGTACTCGCCCGTCGCGTCCAGCGTCACGGCCTGGCGGCCGGACGCCTCGGACGGGAGATGGCCGTAGAGCCGGTCCGGGCCGATGAGGGTGCCGTTGGTGGCGGCGTACTCGGCCTCCTGTTCCTTGAAGGGGACGGCCGCGCCCCGGCCGGAGATCCCGACGGGGGAAGGGGCGGGTACACCGGCGGCGACGGCGTGGGGGGCCACCGCGACCGCGACGACGGTGCCGGCCGCGGCGAGTGCCAGCGACAGCGACAACGCCGTGCCGCGGCGCGTGAATCTGCCTAGGGGAGAGGGAGTCACAGGCATGCGTCCTCAGGGCTCGTGGGGTGAGCGGACGCAAGAAGGCTAGGAGTGGAGGCAAGAGAAGTCCATGAAGCTGCGCAAGATTGATACAGACTCTCGCAATTATTCGACGGTCTCGTCTTTGGGGCGATCGTCACCGTCGGTCCCGGCCGTCTGCCCGCCCTTCGGCCCGGCTGTCGGCACCTTGGCCGCGGCCCCCGCCCGGGGTGTCCCGTCGACCGCGACGCAGATGCCGAAGACACGGTCGTGCCCGGTCCAGCCGTTGACGTGCCCCCGGTTGTTGCTGATCTGCACCCGCTTCCTCGCGGCTTCGAGCGACGACACCAGATGCAGGTACACGGTGCCGGCGACCCGGGCGAGGACGATGTCACCGATCGCGAGCTTCGAGGTGTCGACGGGAGCGATGGTCACGAGCTGACGGCTACGGATCAGCGGGACCATCGAGGCGCCGCTCGGCCGGAACTCCACGGTCTGCCCACTGGCAACTCTGGCTGCCACGCTGTCCAATGCGCCCATACGAGGAGCGTGACAGCCCCGGCGGGCCCGGCCCACCGATTTTCGACCCGGGGCCGGGGCGGAACCGGGTCAGCCGGCCGCGGGTCGCCGGAGTTCGCGGCGTGTGGTGAGCCAGTGCCCGGTGACGAAGAGCAGACCGATCGTGGCGGCCACGGTGAACAGGGCGAACGAGGGGAACTCGTCGTCGCCGTCCGGGTAGCGGTCACCGCACAGCCGGGTCAGCCGAGGCCGCTCTCGGGCTGCCTCCAGACACGCCCGAGTCCCCTTCGGCGGAAGGGGATAGCCGCCGTTCGGCACCTTGCGAACGGTGTAGCGCCGGCCCGCCACGGTGTACGCGATCTCGTCGCTCTTCTCTCCCTTGCCGGTCGGGACCACCACGCGGATGACGACACCCGTGACCCGCATCCCGGTGTCGTCGAGCAGCTCGGCCTGTCGCCAGCCGCATCACGCCTCCGCCGAGGCCGACGCAGACGGCGAAGACCGCTGCGGCCACCACATGCATCCTCGCCCTTGGGGTCCGTATCCGCGGAGTCCTCAACGGCCGCTCACACTCAGTCGCGTGGGCCGACGTCTGCCCGGGCCGCTCCTGCGGGCGGGCGAAGCGGTGCACGACCCCGCCTCCGTCGAGCGCTGCGGCGATTCTGGCAGGGCCGGCCTCCGACCGGAGGACCCCCGGTGCCGGCCGATTCGGCATGGCGAAGGGCGGAAAACGACAGCGCGCCCCTGGGCTCGATGTATCGCGGGTGTATCGAAAACCGCATACGCCCCCGCAACCGGCGACCCCTTTCACTCGGAGCATGAGCCACAACACATCCTCGCCTGCATCGTTCCGCCGCACGCTCAGGTTCGTGCTTCTCGGGCTCGTCCTACTCGCTCTGACGAGCGGTCTGTTCGCCATCCGGCGGATGCTCCTGATGTCGGCCCCGCGGTGCATGGCCGGGCACTGGCACGGCTGCTACGACACGTTCAACGGTGTGGTGCTCATGACGCTGGTCGCGGTGCCCCTGGCCGTGCTGGTGGCGTGGGCCCTCGCGTCCTGGAGGCAGCGCGCCGGACTCGGTTCGGCAGTGGCCTGGCGCAGGTCGCTGGCCGAGGTGGGCATGGTCCACGGCACGGTGCCGTTCCTGTGGCTGACGATGATGCCGGGCCTCGCGCCCGGCGTCGCTCCCCGCCGGGTGAGCCTGGTACCGCTGCGGGACCTCGTCACCATGGGGGCAGGCGGCATTATCGGCAACCTGCTCGTCTTCGCGGCGCTGGGGTTCTTCGCCCCGATCCGGTTTGCGGCGCTCGCGTCCGTGCCGCGGATCCTGGCGCTCGGCGTGGGCTGTTCGGTCGCGGTCGAGATCGCGCAGTACGTCCTGTGGCTGGACCGGGTGTCCTCCGTGGACGACGTCCTGGTCAACGCCACCGGCGCCCTGCTGGCCGGGCTCGCCTCGCGCCGCTGGTGGCGCACGACCGACCAGGCGCCGTCGGACCGGCCGCACCCCGCCCGGGCGCCGGTGGGCTGAACCGCGGCCCGGTGCGCACCCGCCGTCGGGATACGCCGACGATACGGCGTGCTGCTTAGGCTTCGGACATGCGTGTACTGATCGTGGAGGACGAGCCCTACCTGGCCGAGGCCGTCCGGGACGGTCTGCGGCTGGAGGCGATCGCCGCCGACATCGCCGCCGACGGCGACTCCGCCCTGGAACTGCTCGGCGTCAACTCCTACGACCTCGCGGTCCTCGACCGCGACATCCCCGGCCCCTCCGGCGACGAGGTCGCCCGGCGCATCGTCGCCTCCGGCAGCGGCATCCCGATCCTCATGCTCACCGCCGCCGACCGGATCGAGGACAAGGCGTCCGGATTCGGGCTCGGCGCCGACGACTACCTCACCAAACCGTTCGAGCTGCGGGAGCTCGTCATGCGGCTGAGGGCGCTCGACCGCAGGCGCGCCTACGCCCGGCCACCGGTCCGCGAGATCGCGGGCCTGCGGCTGGACCCGTTCCGCCGGGAGGTCTTCCGCGACGGACGTCATGTCGCGCTCACCCGGAAGCAGTTCGCCGTGCTGGACGTCCTCGTCGCCGCCGAGGGCGGTGTCATCAGCTCCGAAGAGCTGTTGGAGCGGGCCTGGGACGAGAACGCCAACCCGTTCACCAACGCCGTCCGCATCACCGTCTCCGCGCTGCGCAAACGACTCGGCGAACCATGGATCATCGCCACGGTGCCCGGTGTCGGCTACCGGATCGACACCGGCGCGGACACCGGCGGGGACGACACACACCCAGGTGACACACATGGATAGACACCCGGGGCGCAGTGCCCGGCTGAAGCTCACGCTCAGCTATGCCGGATTCCTCTTCGTCGCCGGCACGCTCCTGCTGGTCGTGATGTGGGTGTTCGTGCTGCGCTGGCTGCCGACGGCCGACCCCCGGCTCATCCAGAAGACGTACGGCGCCGTGATCATCGTCGGGCCCAGCCGCTCCGACCTCCTGCGCGGCTTCGCCCCCGCCGCGGCCGTCTCCCTGGGCTTCCTGCTGGTGTTCGGCCTCATCGGTGGGTGGATCCTCGCGGGCCGGATGCTCTCCCCCCTCACACGGATCACGGACGCGGTACGGACGGCCGGGAGTGGGTCGCTGTCCCACCGGATCCGGATGAAGGGCCGCCAGGACGAATTCCGGGAACTCTCCGACGCGTTCGACTCGATGCTCGAACAACTCGAGTCCAAGGTCGCCGAGCAGCAGCGGTTCGCCGCGAACGCGTCCCACGAGCTGCGCACCCCGCTGGCGATCTCACGGACACTCCTGGACGTCGCCCGCAAGGACCCCACGCGGGACCGGGACGAACTCATCGAGCGCCTGGACGCCGTCAACACGCGGGCGATCGACCTCACCGAGGCACTCCTGCTCCTCAGCCGCAGCGACCGCGGGGACGTCCCCCGCGAGGACGTCGACCTCTCCCTCGTCGCCGAGGAAGCCGCCGAAACGCTGCTCCCCCTCGCCGAACGGCGCCGGATCACGCTCGACGTCACCGGCGGGGCGGCCCGTACCAGCGGTTCCGCGGAACTCCTGCTGCGGATGGCGACGAACCTCGTCCAGAACGCCGTCGTCCACAATCTCCCCGACGGTGGCACCGTGACGGTCCACACCGGCACGGACGGGGACACGAGCGTGCTGCGGGTCGAGAACACGGGCCGCGTACTCCCGCCGGAACGGGTGGCGACCCTCACCGAACCGTTCCAGCGAGGAACGGAACGCGTACGCACCGACGAGCACGCCGGCGTCGGTCTGGGCCTCGCCATCGTGGCCGGCATCGTCCGCGCCCACGACGGATCCCTCGAACTCGTTCCCTGCGCCGAGGGCGGCCTCGTCGTCACGGTCCGGCTGCCGGGCGCGGCCTGAGCGGCCTCTCCGAGCGGGCTCACCGCGGGGCGATGCCCCTTCAGCCGGTGGTTCCGTAGGCGGCCATGAACATGTCCACGAGTCCGTCGACCGCGTCGGTGTCGATGGGGCGGGTCGACAGCAGGCTGCGGTAGTACAGCGCGCCGCACAGCACCTCGGCCGCGAACTCCAGGTTCGCTTCGGCCTTCAGTTCGCCGGCGCGCTGGGCGCGGGTGATCCGGTCGAGGGTGCTCCGCTCGACGGTGGCCAGGAAGCGTTCGTGCAGGGTCGCCCGAAGCGCCGAGTCGCCTTGTGCCTCGGCGATGACCGCGCGGTAGACCGGGCCGATCGGCGGGGCGGAGAGGGCCGCGCCGGAACGGTGGAACTGTTCACGCAGATCCTCGCGGACGTTCCCCGTGTCGCGGTAGTCCAGGTCGCTGGTCCACACGCGGCTGAGCGCGTCGAGCAGCAGTGCCGCCTTCGACGGCCAGCGCCGGTAGATCGTGTGCTTTCCGACTCCGGCCCGGCGGCCGACCGCCTCGATGCTCAGACCCGCGTACCCGACCTCCGCGGCCAGATCGAGCGTCGCCTGGAGCAGCTCCTCGGTGCGCTCGGCACCTCGACGCCGCGGCGCGGCGGGCGGTTCCGTCATGAGTGCAGCCTATCGGCACGCACCGTGCCGTTGACAACGCGGGGGCCACGCGGAATATTCGGACCACATCGGCACGGTGCGTGCCGATGTGGTCGGGTGGCGGATCGCCGCCGGCGTGCACACGATTGCGGACAACGGATCCTCTAGGGGGAGTTCTGTCATGAGCAGCACGGAAAGTGGTCGGCACGAGGGGTTCACGGCCGAAGAGCGGGCCGCGATGAAGGACCACGCCAGGGAACTGAAGAAGGAGGCCCGCCGCGGTTCACGCGCGGACAAGGCGGCTGAGGCGGAGCGGGACGTCCTCGCGAAGATCGCCGAGATGGGGGACTCCGACCGGATCATGGCCGAGCGCGTCCACGCCGTCGTCACCGCCGGCGCTCCGGTTCTCGCACCGAAGCTCTGGTACGGGATGCCCGCCTACGCGCTGGACGGCAAGGTCGTCTGTTTCTTCCAGAGCGCGGAGAAGTTCAAGGCGCGCTACGCGACGCTCGGTTTCAGCGACCAGGCGAAGCTGGACGACGGCACGATGTGGGCCACCGCGTTCGCCCTGACCGAGCTCACCGCCGAGGTCGAGGCGAGGATCAGCGCGCTCGTGAAGCAGGCGGTGAGCTGAGGAGGCACCTCACCACGGCACCCGGCTCGCTTCACGGTGGTACCTGGCTCGCTTCACGATGGCGCCCAGCTCGCCTCGCGGCGGGCCCTGCTCGCCGGGGAGTTGGGGTCGGAGGCCGACATTCGCCGACCCGTCTTCGGACGAGGGGGGCCGCCGCGGCGCGGTCACCCGGGGAAGCGGGAACCGCCTCAGCGGCTCTTGCGTACCCGGGCGGCCGCGCGGGCTTCCGCGGCCTTGCGGGCGTCCGCGGTCTTGCGTGACTCCTTGGCGGGCCGCCCGGGACGCGTTCCGATCCCCCGGAAGGGCGCGTTGCCCGTCGGCTTCGGTCCGGTCGGCGGGCGCCTGGCCCCGGTGATGGCGGTGAGCGCCGCCTCGCCCGAGCGCACCTGCGTGACGATCGGCCGGATGCCGGCCTCGGACATCAGACGGTTCACGTCGCGCCGCTGGTTGGGGGTGACCAGGGTGACCACCTTCCCGGACTCCCCGGCGCGCGCGGTGCGCCCGCCGCGGTGCAGGTAGTCCTTGGCGTCGGCGGGCGGATCGACATTGACGACGAGGTCGAGCGCGTCGATGTGAATGCCACGGGCGGCGACGTTGGTGGCCACCAGTACGTTGATCTCACCGTTCTTGAACTGGGCGAGCGTGTGCGTGCGCTGCGGCTGCGACTTCCCGCTGTGCAGGGCCGAGGCACGGATGCCACTGGACCGCAGGTGACGGGTGAACTGGTCCACGGCCGCCTTGGTGTCCAGGAACATCAGCACCCGGCCGTCCCGTGCGGCGATCTCGGTCGCCGTCGCGTACCGGTCGGCGCCGTGGATGTTCAGCTGGTGGTGTTCCATCGTGGTGACCGAGCCGGCCACCCGGTCGACCGAGGCCACGACCGGGTCGTGAAGGTATTTCCGCACGAGCTGGTCGACGTTGCTGTCGAGCGTGGCCGAGAACAGCAGCCGCTGACCGTCGGCGTGCACCTGGTCCATGAGGTCCGAGACCTGCGGCAGGAAGCCCAGGTCGCACATCTGGTCGGCCTCGTCCAGCACCGTGATCCGCACCTGGTTCAGGAAGCAGTCCCGGCGTGACACCAGGTCGGTCAGCCGTCCCGGCGTCGCGATGAGCACCTCGACGCCGGTCCGCAGCAGCGCCTGCTGCCGGTTGATCGACAGGCCGCCGACGACCGTCCCGAGCCGTACGTCCAGAGTCTGCGCGTACGGCTCCAGCGCGTCGCTCACCTGCTGCGCGAGCTCCCGGGTCGGCACCAGGACCAGCGCCAGCGGCCGCTTCGCCTCCGCCCGGCTGCCCGCGGTCCGGGCGAGCAGAGCCAGCCCGAAGGCCAGCGTCTTGCCCGAGCCGGTCCGTGCCCGGCCGAGGACGTCGTGTCCGGCCAGCGCGTTCGGCAGGGTCGCGGCCTGGATCGGGAAGGGTTCCGTCACCCCGAGCCCGGTCATCCTGGCCACCAGTTCCGCCGGCAGACCGAGGGCGTCGAAGGACGCTGCGGGAGGCAGTTCCGCCGAGCGGGACGAGGGTGCCGTGACGTCGCTCGGCGGCGCCGGCCGGTCGGCGCCGGCGTCGGAGAGTCCAGGGGCCGGCGGCTTCGCGTTCATGGGGAACCTTCCTCAGTCTGACGCCCGGAACGCCCCGGGGCCCGTACCACTCGGCACGGGCCCCGGCGACTTCGAAGCGTGCTCCCCATTTTACCAGTGGGCACTTGGCCGTCGGCCCGGCCCGGCGGCCGGGCCGGGCCGGGCCGGAAGCCGACGCACCCCGATGTGACCTTCTTCATTGCCATCGGCATCCCCGTGTGGGAAGCATCTCCGCAACGAGTCTCCGAAGAACTGTTATTCGAGGTTCCGCGGGCGGTCTCCCATGCAACGGCAGCATCGTGCGGAGTCGAGGACGGGGAAGATTTCATGAGGAGACAGCACGCGGTGGAGCCGGCGGCACTGGTGATCGCCGCCCGGTCGGGTGACTCGGCGGCTCAGGACGCCCTGGTGAGCGCCTATCTCCCCTTGGTCTACAACATCGTCGGACGCGCGCTGAACGGCTCGGTCGATGTCGACGACGTCGTGCAGAACACCATGCTCCGCGCCCTGGACGGCCTGGACGGGCTGCGTACGCCGGAGAACTTCCGCTCCTGGCTCGTGGCGATCGCGATGAACCAGGTCCGGGCGCACTGGCGGGACCGGCAGCTCGCCCCGGACGGAGTGGAGGAGGCGGAGGAACTCGCCGACCCCGGCTCCGACTTCGTGGACCTCACCATGATGCGGCTCCAGCTCTCCGGCCAGCGCCGGGAGACCGCGCTGGCGACACGCTGGCTCGAACCCGACGACCGGGGCGTGCTCTCCCTGTGGTGGCTGGAATGCGCCGGTGAGGTGACCCGGACCGAGGTGGCCGAGGCCCTGGAGCTGTCGCCGCAGCACGCGGCGGTCCGAGTGCAGCGGATGAAGGCGCAGTTGGAGACGGCTCGTGTGGTCGTACGGGCGCTCGCCGCCCGCCCGCCGTGCGAGGAACTGCGGGGTGTCCTCGCCTCCTGGGACGGCCGGCCCTCGGCGCTGTGGCGCAAGCGGATCGCCCGGCACGCCCGCGACTGCGTGCGCTGCTCGGGTCTGTGGAGCGGACTGATGCCCGCGGAGGGGCTGCTGGCCGGTCTGGCGCTGGTCGCGGTGTCGCCGGGGCTGGCCGCGGCGCTGAGCGATGTCTCCGGCGGGATGGCCGCCACGGGCTCGGCGTCACGGACGTCGGCCGCCGGCCACGGGGACGCGGGCGCGTCGGGGGCCGGGCACCGGGTGCCGGGTGCGCGATCGGCCGCGCGCGGCGAGGCGCGTCGGCGCCGACAGATGCGGCGCAGGGCGCTGGGCGGCGCCCTCGTGGCGGTCTGTGTGGCGGGTGGCGGCTTCTGGTACCTGGACACGGGACCCGGGACGGGCACCGACGAGGCGGCTCCCTCGCGCACCGCGGGCGACTCCGTCAGAGACCTCGCGGCACCGGACGCCTCCCGCACCTCGCCCTCGGCCAGTGCCACGGCATCGGCCTCGCCGTCGCCATCGGCGTCGAAGAAGGCGAAGGCGTCCAGGACGGCCCGTGCGGCCGAGCCGAGCAAGTCGGCCGGGGCCGCCTCGGCCGCGCCGACCCGGCGGGCCTCCGGGGTGGCCCAGGCGCAGTCGGCCCCCACGACCACCGTGGCGCAGGTGGTCGCGCTGGTGAACAAGGAGCGGGCGACGGCCGGCTGCGGACCCCTCACGGAGGATCCGCAACTGGAGGACGCGGCTCAGGCCCACTCCGACGACATGGCCGCACGTGACTTCTTCGAGCACACCAACCCCGACGGTGCCGACCCCGGAAAGCGCATCACCGCCGCGGGCTACCAGTGGTCCACGTACGGCGAGAACATAGCCATGGGTCAGCAGACCCCCGAGTCGGTGATGGAGTCCTGGATGAACAGCCCGGGCCACCGGGCGAACATCCTGAACTGCTCGTTCAAGAACATCGGGGTGGGTGTGCACAAGGGGTCGGGCGGTCCCTGGTGGACGCAGGACTTCGGCGCGAAGCTGTGATGCCCGGTACGGGGACTCAGCCCCGGGCGTGAGGTTCGCCGGCCGTGGACGTGGCGGACACATGGGGGCGGGACAGACCGCGGGCGCCGAACGCGCCTCAGGTGACGTGCCAGCCGGGTTCGAGGCGATCGAGGAGCGCGAGGAAGGCCACGTCCGCCCGCTCCCGGCCGTCCTCGGTCAGCGAGGCGACGACCAGGCCGAAGGTCGCGTCCACCAGGAGGGCGGCCTCCGTCCGGGCACGGAGCTGCGCCATGCCGAGGTCCCGGAAGACGGAGCTGAGCAGGTCCGTCCACTCGGTCAGCACGTCACGCAGCAGGGGCCCGTAGCGGTCCGGGTCGATCAGACCGGCGGCCATGATCTCGACGTACAGGGGGAGGGCGGGGCGCAGGTCGGGTGCGTTGAACCGCTGCCAGATCTCCTCCATGAAGCGGCGGAGTCCCGCCGGATCACGCGGGGCTTCCGCCGAGGCGAGCGTGTCCCGGGCGTGCAGGAGCGGTCGCCGCTCGTCCAGGGCGAGGGCCTCGGCGACCATGGCCTCCTTGGTCCCGAAGTAGTACAGGAGCATGCGGTCGCTGGTCCCCAGGGCTCGGGCGAGCGGGCGCAGGGACAGTTCCGCGAGGCCGTTGCGCACCAGGTACGCCCGGACCCGGTCGGCCAGCTCGCGGCGTTTGCCCTGGTCGGGCTGTCGTGGCATGAAGGGCTCCCGTGGTCGCGGCGCCGCCTCGACGGGGTCGTGTGACGCCGAACACGTTCCATATGTCCCGATAAGTACTCTTGGAAAGAATGTTTACCGTAGCGACCGCTACATGCATATTTGTTATCGTGACGGGCGTTACGTGAACGCGTGACCTGACACTTGTCCGGACCGGTCGTCGTCGACAGGTCCGTGCCGCTCCGGCGGTCTGGTTGCCAGCAGTGCGGAAGGGACTGATTTCCATGGCCCCGGGGGCCATCGACCTCAGGGCGGCACCACGCCGCGGGCGCTTCACCCGGCTCTACCGCCGGCCCGAGGAATCGGGACGCGAGGGGGCCACGAGACGCGATCAGCAGAACGGGGCATCCGTGGAAGCAGCACCCACGTCGTGGCTCGCCAGGAACATGGCTCTTTGGGCGCGTGCGCTGCAACCCATACGTCCGTTCGACGCGCCCCGCGCCCGTGTCACCCCCTGGGAAGCCTCCTGGCCCCTGTCGCGGGAGCTCACCTCGGCCCGCCGGGCCCGCCGTCTGGTGACGGCACAACTGGCCGAGTGGAACCTGGAGGAACTGGCCGACACCGCGGAACTCCTGGTCAGCGAAGTGGTCACCAACGCCCTGTGCCATACGCGCGGCCCGCTGCGGCTCAATCTGTGTCTGCGCGACGACCGGCTGCTGTGCGAGGTCGAGGACACGGAGCCCCTGTGCCCCGTACGACGTGAGGCCGACGCCGACGCCGAGGGCGGCCGCGGCACCGAACTGCTCGACCTGCTCGCCGAGAGCTGGGGCAGCACCTGCACGCCCACCGGCAAGACCATGTGGTTCGAAGTGCCGACCCAGGACCCGTCGTAGGACCGGCCGGGAAACGTACCGGCCGAGTGTCGCCCGCCCGGCAAGCCCCCGCGCTCAGGCGCGGGTGGTCACCTGGGTCGCCAGGAAGTCGAGGAGCGCGGCGTTGAAACGGCCGGGCTGTTCCGCCCCGGGGAGGTGGCCGGCGCCCTCGATGACGGTCATGACCGCGTGCGGGACGAGCTCGCGGATGGCCTCGGCGTCGGCGACCGGGGTGTAGACGTCGTCGGCGCCGACGACGATCAGCACCGGGGACTGGACGGCCGCGAGCGTGTCCCGGTAGTCGGGGCGCTCGGCCCGGCCGCGCAGGGCCGCTGCGGCACCGCGGGGATCGGTGGCGCGCATCATGCCCAGGACGTGTTCGGCGACGTCGGGCAGCGCGGTGACGTTGTAGTCGGCGAGCATCTTGCCGATGACCTCGTCCGCGTAGCCGTTCATCCCCTCCGCGAGGAGCCGGTCGGCCAGCCGATTGCGAAAGGCCTTGCCCTCGTCCGTCTCGGCCGGCGCCGAGGTGTCCGACAGGACGAGCGCGCGGACGCGCCGGGGATGGGCGCGCTGCACTTCCATCGCGATCTGCCCGCCCATCGAGACGCCGCCCACGACAGCCCGGTCGATGGCGAGGTGGTCCAGGAGCGCGACGAGGTCGTCGGCGAAGTCGGAGAGATACACGGGGCCGGTTTCCACTCCGCTGGCCCCGTAGCCGCGCAGGTCCGGGGTGATGACGCGGTGTCCGGCCGCGACGAGCGCTTCGACCTGCGGGGCCCACAGGGTCCGGTTGAAGGGATGCCCGTGGACCAGCAGGACGGGCAGCCCGGCCGAGGCGCCGGTGTCGTCGTAGTGGAGCGTCGTACCGCGCAAGCCTATGGAGGTCATGCCAGGCACCCTAGTCTCAAGATCATCCCGGCGGGCCGAAATATCCCGTCCGCCGGCCAGGGGATGGGGACACGGAGACGGGGGGCAGGGCCACGGAGACCGCTACGGCCCGGCACGAGCGCGAGGTCGATCGCGTCGGCCGGGCCGTCGACGGGCAGGGGGGAGGGGTTACTCCGCCTCGTACCGGGATCCGTAGGGGTCGCCGGCGCCTGTCTCGCGGTACTGGGCACGCTCGTCGTCGGCGGACCGCTGAGGGGCTGCCGACGGCCAGTGGTCGGCCTGCGGGACGCTGTGGACCACCGGTGCCGGAGAGTCCTGGATGCCCGTCACCCGTACCGGCATGGTGTTCCCGCGTGCGACGACCTTGGAGCGTCCCCTGGCGTGCTTGTCCCGACCGTCACTGTCGCCGAGGATCAGGACCGGGTCGAACATGACGACGGCCGCGGCGAGGATGAGGAAGATGATCGGGCCCAGGAGCATCGGCAGCAGGAGCGAGGAGCCCTCCTGGCCGCTGATGGTCGGGGCCGACTCGATGCTGTTGTGGAGATGGACGCTCACGGCGGCCATGCCCGTGTAGTGCATGCCGGTGACGGCCAGGCCCATGACGAGGCTGGCGCCGAGCGTGCGGAGGAAGCCCTGCACGGAGACGGCTGCCCACAGCGCGGCGGTCGCCGCCACGAGGGCGACGATCACGGACAGCGACACGGTGAACGCGTTGTAGCTCAGCTCCCCGTTGAGCTGCATCGCGAACATGCCCAGGTAGTGCATGGTCGCGACGCCGAGGCCGGTGATGGCGCCGCCCACGGTGAGGGCCGCTCGCGTGGCACCGCGGTGCCCGACGATGAAGACGCCCGCGGAGACCACCACGATCGCCACGGCGAGGCTGAGTACGGTCAGCGGGACGTCGTAGGTGATGGGTGTCTCCGCCACCGAGAAGCCCGTCATGGCGATGAAGTGCATCGTCCAGATGCCGCATCCCAGGGCGCTGGCACCCAGGGCGAGCCAGCCCAGCCGCCACCCGGGCTCGTGGTGCACCGTGCGCACCACGCAGCGCAGCCCCAGCGCCGAGCCCACACAGGCCATGACGTAGGCGGCCACAGGTGTGACCAGCCCATAGCTGAAGCCGTCGATCGTGCCGTTCATCCGCTCCCTATCCACTTACCGCTCACCGCTTATCGCGGACATACGAAGGACATTGAGCCTGTTTCCTCGTAGCGATAGCAAATCCTCACGGCGAAGTTGATTGAATCTTGCGCGATCGTTATCGATCTCGTACGGGCGCGGGCGCGCGCGGGTCCTGATGGTGTCCGGACCCTCGGCACGGCCCAGGTGCCCGGGCGGGAATTTCGACCGGCCCTTTGGGCCTTGTGCTGTGCGGTGCCCCGTCCCTGTACGGGCGGGGCGGACGGACCGCCGACGGCGCACGAGAGCGCGCCGGCGCGGGTCCGACGAGTACTAGGAAGAAGGGGTGCGTGCGATGAGCCGGAACGAGGAGAAGGCGCTGCTGGCCGGTGGCTGCTTCTGGGGCGTGCAGGATCTGATCAGGACCTTCCCGGGTGTTCTGGACACGCGGGTGGGATACAGCGGCGGCGACGTGGCCAACGCGACGTATCGCAACCACGGCACGCATGCCGAGGCGATCGAGATCACCTTCGATCCCACGAAGACCGACTACCGGACGATCCTGGAGTACTTCTTCCAGATCCACGACCCGTCGACGAAGAACCGCCAGGGCAACGACATCGGTCTCAGCTACCGGTCCGCCATCTTCTACGTCGACGACGAGCAGAAGCGGGTCGCCGAGGACACCATCGCGGATGTCGACGCCTCCGGACTGTGGCCCGGGAAGGTCGTGACCGAGGTCGCGCCCGCCGGTCCGTTCTGGGAGGCGGAGCCGGAGCACCAGGACTACCTGCAGCGCTACCCCGACGGGTACACCTGCCACTTCGTCCGCCCGAACTGGCGACTGCCGAGGCGCGCGGAAGCCTGAGCGGGTCCTGAGCGGGGTTGACAGCCCGCGGCCCCACGGGGCCGCGGGCTCGTAGGTCGACGGGGCGGCGGCGGACGGGCGTCAGCGGGTCGCGCGGCGCGTGGCCATGACCACGGCCGCCATCACCGTCGGGGCGGCCAGGATCACCGAGGTGGCCGGACCGGATGCGTTCCGGGGCCCCGTGCCGCGATACGCGAGGACGCCGGCCGCCGGACCGACCGCGAGGACGGCCGGGCCGGTGTGCGTGACGCGCGTGCCCTATCGCGTGACCAGATGAGTGCCGGCGGCCCAGGAGCCGGCCGCGAGCCCCGGGGACCATGGCGGCCGGGTGAGCCTCGGGGACCACGGCGGCAGGGTGAGCGCCGCGCCGAGCGGGCCGTCGTGGAGGCCGAGTTCGAGGTGCGGCGCGACGGTGGCCACTCCTGACCGCGCCGGGTGGCCCGGGGCGCCGTCACGCGGATCGAGGTGGCCCCTGCGCTGCGTACGTACGAGGCGGCCACGACCGTCCGCGCGGGCTGACCCGAAGCGCCCCGGCGGATCAGACGTATGCGTTCCGCTTGAGTTCGATCACCCATGCCCGGCGTTCGCAGATCTTCCCGTCGCGCATGCGGAAGACCTCGGCCATCGACATGCGCATCGGCTCTCCCGACTCACGCATCACCGTTCCGGTGAGCTCGGCCATGATCACGTCGTCCTCCTCGACCATGCGGACGACCTCCAGCCGGGGAGGCGGGACGAAGCCGGGGCCCTCGATCGCGGCGTCGTACGCCTCCTTGCCGGTCAGATGGAATCCGCCGAAAACCGTCCACTCGATGTCATCGGTGAGGCAACTCAGAATCTGTGCGTGATCGTTCTTCCGGAAACCGTCCAAGTAGGACTCGACGGTCTGTTTGTTCCGGGACATGTCTCCTGCTTTCCATCGGAAGGAAGAGTGAATGACGGCCGCGCCGCGTACCGGAGGCGCTGATCGGGACCGTGCATCGTCGAGCCACCTCCATAGCGCCGCCACGCGCGCGAGGCAAGCCGGACTCACTCGAAGGTGTGGTGCCGTACGGCAGATAGAGTTGCGGTCCGCGAAAGGCGTAGTGTCATATGCCTGTTGCCCAGGGCAGGTGGGCAACTCGCAGGCGGGGGCCAGGGGAGAGGACGGCATCACGAGATGACGAGCACCGACTGGAGCGATCGAGGATTGTGCCGTACGGCCGATCCGGACGACCTGTTCGTCGAAGGCGCGGCGCAGAACCGGGCCAAAATGCTGTGCGTCGGCTGCCCGGTGCTCACGGAATGCCTCGCTTACGCACTGGACCAGCGCATCGAGCACGGCGTCTGGGGCGGCATGACCGAGCGCGAGCGCCGCGCGCTGCTGCGCCGCCGGCCCACGGTGACTTCCTGGCTGAATCTCCTGGAGACGGCCCGAGTGGAGCACGATCGCTCGAAGGACACCGCGGCCGTCGCGCCCAGGGCGAGCTGACGTCCCGGCCCGTGCGTCGGTTCCGCGGACGGGACCGCCGCCCTGTTCGTCGTGGGCGAGCGGGGTCCGCGGGGCGCCCGGTCGCGCCGGTCGGCGTGACGGGCGCCGATGTCGTGCTCGTCGGCTATTTCTCCGCCAGGGAGAAGGACTTCGGCGCGCTCATGGACGCGGCGGCGGAGGAATTGACGGCACGCGGCGCTCGGATCGTCGGGCGGATCACGCAACGGCGTGGTGTCTCGGACGGCGGGGCCCGGAAGATGACCCTGCCGTATTCCTCGCGCACGCTGCTGAGTTCCGGAAAGGTCCTCGAGGTGGCAGTCCACTGCGAAGAGACCGAGGCCGACCTGGTGGTCTTCGCCACCGACCTGACGCACCGACAGCAGTACATACTGACAGGGATATTCGATCGACCCACGGTGAGCCTCTCCGGGATCACCGCCGACGGTTGAGCCGGAATTGCGTGTGCCCGGCAATTCACCGTTCGTAGGCCGACTGCCTGCGCACGGTGACCTGTGAACGGTGAGCGAACTCGCCGTACCGGGAACGCGGCCGTCCTCGGTGAGTCGGGCCGCGTCCCGGAGGGCGTCGGCCGTGGCGCCCGCCCCCGTCGTGGCCGGCGCCACGGCCTCGCGGTGTTCCCGTTGCCGCGCCCCGCGGGGAAAGCGCTGAAGCGCCCTCGCGCCTGGGATGCCTGACCGGACAAAATGATGCCGGAGGCGCCTCAATGAGACAGACAGCCGAAAAGGACTGAATAGGCAAAGGCTGTCATGCGTGCGTTTCTTTCGGCCATGGGTATCGCTTGAATCAGGCCAGTTGTGTGGTCCGACATTGTGCGCAGGGACGTGAACTGTCACCGTCATGCGCGGAATGACGGTCCGATCATGACTTCCGACAGCCTCAACTCCGTTGCCAGGTAGGGACGTTGGTCCGCAAGCGTGGCGACCCGGTCAAAATGCCAATTCCTCCTCCCTTTACCAGCCGCAGGCCCGAGGCGTGCGTCTGCCGGGCGCATCCGTATACCCAGCGAAGGAGACGTTTCGCGGTCATGAAGACGAGTCCATTTCGTGTGCACGACGACAAAATGTCCATCGAGGATCGAGGCGCCACGAACGCGCGACCGGGCTGGAGAGTCAGAACCGGGGTGTTCGCCGCCACGACGGCGCTCCTCACGGCCGGCACCCTGATCGGTGCCGGCCCCGCGGCGGCGGCACCCGCGGCGGTCAGACTGACCAGCTCTTCCTGTCCCGGAGTGATCCAGCGGGGCCAGACGAGCGGCTGTGTCACGGAGTTGCAGAACCTGCTCAACGCCCACGGCGCCGGCCTTCTGGTGGACGGCGTCTTCGGAGCGAACACCCTCTACGCGGTACGCGAGTACCAGTCCTCCACCGCGATCGCCGTGGACGGGCTGGTCGGCCCCCAGACCAAGGCCAAGCTGTACGCGACAGGCGGCTCGGCCCCGGCGCCGATCAACCTCACGTCCTCCTCGTGCCCGGCGAACATCGTCCAGGGCGACAACGGCGGCTGCGTCACGGAACTCCAGCGGCTGCTCCGCCACTTCGGCTACGCGATCGACGTGGACGGCGACTTCGGACCGGCGACGGCCGGCGCGGTTCGCGGCTTCCAGTCCGCGCACGGTCTGTCGGTCGACGGCCAGGTCGGCACGAACACCAAGCGCGAGCTCTACGACACCGACGAGTCGGCGTCCACCGCCCTGGACCTGCGATCGACCTCCTGCCCCTCGAACATCGTGGAGGGGCAGAGCGGCGGCTGTGTCGCCACGCTCCAGGCCCTGCTCAACGGCAAGGGGCAACACCTGGACGTGGACGGCGAGTTCGGGCCCCTGACGCTGGCCGCCGTGAAGTCGTTCCAGTCCTCGGCGGGGCTCTCCGTCGACGGGGAGGTCGGCCCGAACACCAAGTCCGCCCTGTACGCGAACATCAGCACGGGCGGCGGCAGCGGCGCACCGGCCCCCGTCAACCTGAACTCCGCCTCGTGCCCGAACGCCATCGTGAAGGGTCAGCGCGGCGGCTGTGTCACCGAGTTGCAGAGCCTGCTCAACCATCACGGAGCGGATCTCGCCGTCGACGGCGATTTCGGGCCGTTGACCGACAGTGCGGTGCGGGACTTCCAGGCCGAGAAGGGTCTGTCCGTCGACGGTCAGGTGGGTCCGAACACCAAGGCCGCTCTGTACGGCGCGGTCACCCCGCCCACCTCGACGCCGCCCGGCGGTGGCTACGGCAAGATCCTCGCGGTGGCCGCGGCCGAGGTCGGCACGGTCGAGGGCAGCGCCCGGGCGAACAGCTACGGATCGGCCGTGGGCCTGTCGCTCTCCACCCGCAACTACGCCTGGTGCGCGACCTTCGTGAGCTGGGTGGCCAAGCAGACCGGGGCGAGCTCCTACCGCAACACCTATGTCTCGGGCTGGGTCAAACAGGCGCGGGCCGGCAACTATCACCTCTCCGTGACGACGAACCCGCAGCCGGGCGACATCGTGGCCTTCGACTGGAACGGGGGCAACAACTACACCGGCGGGCAGGAACACATAGGCATCGTGCGAACGGTGAGCGGCGGCGCCGGCTTCACCACCGTCGAAGGCAACACCGGCAACCCCAATGGCGGGTCCGACGGTGTCTACATCAAGACCCGGAGCACGAACAGCGGTTATGACGTGACGTTCATCCGAGTCCGCTGACCGACCGACCGACCGACCGACCGACCGACCGACCGACCGGCTGACCGGCTGACCGACCGACCGACCGGCTGACCGGAACTCTCACCACGGCCGGGGCTTCCCGCTAGGCTCCGGCGGGCACGAGCCCGACTCGCCCCGTCACGCCGGAACCTCGGCGACCGGCACCCCTTCTCGGGCGCCGGCGGGCACCGACACTCCCGTTCGCGTACCGACACCCCTCACAGAGGTCCGATGCCTACCCTCAGATTTGGCAAGTACCTGACATTAGCGGCAACCGCGCTCCTGCTGCTGGCCACTGCTCCGGGGGCGGTCGCCGCCACCTCGGATCCCGCGGACAGCGCGCGGGGAGCCATCGCAACCACCGTGGCGGCGGAGACTTGGAAGGCGCCGCTCTCCACCCGCGGACGGTACATCGTGGACGCCGACGGCAACCGTTTCCGGCTGAAGTCGGCCAACTGGGACGGCGCACAAGGCTCCTGGACGGGCAGCGGCGGCAAGGACGATCCCGCCAACCAGCACGCCGGCCAGAACTCCTACGGCATCCCCCTCGGCCTGGACCGTGTGACGCTGCCCCAACTGCTCGACGACTTCCACCGGTTGGGCATCAACAGCATCCGGCTGCCCTTCTCCAACGAGATGATCCATTCGACGACCCCGGTGCCGGACGCCGCCGTCACGGCCAACCCGGGGCTGCGCGGCAGGACACCGCTCCAGGTCTACGACGCCGTGGTCGCCGCCCTCACCCGGGGCGGGTTCGCCGTCATCCTCAACAATCACACCAACACCTCGCGGTGGTGCTGCGGCGTCGACGGCAACGAGCGCTGGAACAGCAGTCAGTCCACCCAGCAGTGGGCGGACGACTGGGTCTTCATGGCTCGCCGCTACGCCGGTGACCCGCGCGTGGTGGGCGCCGACCTCTACAACGAAGTACGCCGCGACGTACTCGACGACCCCAACTGGGGCCTGGGTGACGCACACGACTGGTACGCGGCCGCCCAGCTCGCCGCGGACCGCATCCTCTCGGAGGCCAACCGCAACCTCCTCATCGTCATCGAGGGGATCAACTGGACCGGTATCCCGGTCGACGGCTTCGCGCACGGGCGTCCCACCCTCACCCCCGCGCGCAATCTCTCGCACACCCTCGTCGCCGCCCACAAGCTGGTGTACTCCGCGCACTTCTACGGATACACCGGTCCCAACCACAGCGGGGCGACCGGCATCGGCGAGACCCACGACGCCCGCTACCAGGACCTCAGCCGGGACCAACTCAACCAAGTTCTGAACGACCAGGCCTTCTTCGTCTCCTCCGAGGCGAACCAGCACTTCACCGCTCCCGTGTGGATCAGCGAGTTCGGTATCGGCTCCGGTGAGACGGGCACGGCGGCCCGGACCTGGTTCGGCAACATCACCGACTACTTCGCCGACCACGACGTCGACTTCGCCTACTGGCCGCTCGTCGGCTGGGAAGGCCACGACGACTGGTCCCTGCTGCGCTACGACACCTCCGGCAACCGGTACGGGATCCTCGACCAGTCCGACTGGCGCGGCACCGCCTGGAACCGGCTCATGACCGCCCCGACCCGCACCGGGGCCGTGGACGCCGTCCCGAGCCGGAACATGCTCGCCACCGATCACGGCGACTATGTGCAGTCGCTGCGCGTACGGGCTTCCGGTGACTGGAACTCGGGCGCGTCCAAGGCCACGTGCCCCGACGGCGAACGGCTGATCGGGCTCGGCCACAGCGGTGTTCGCGCGCTGTGCACGGACGTCTCCACCGGCGACCTCCGCTCCTCGGCCGACACCCAGACGGTCGTCACCGACGAGCGCCATGTGCCCTCGGGCGGCGACTGGGCCTCGGGATACACCAAGTTGCAGTGCCCGTCGGGGAACTTCCTCATCGGCTACAGCCGCCGGGGTGGCCGAACATCCGCCGCGCTCTGCGTTCCGGCCGCTACCTCACTGGCGGGCGCCGGGCGGACGGTCTGGTTCGACCGCTCCGACAACCGGCCCGCGGGCGCGGCCGGAGGCGACTTCGCGAACGGTGACTACAAGGGCCAGTGCGCCGACGACGAGTACGCCGCCGGAATCGCCTTCACGACCCGGTTCGGGGCCAGTCAGGGCCCGGCCGCGCTGCTCTGCCGCAAACTGGGCTGAGCACGACACGGCCGCCTCGACGCGTGGCGCGCACCCGGGCGAAGATCACCAGGGTGCGCGCCGCGCCGTGGCCGTCGTACGAGCGCGTCGACACCGCCGGGACCCGGCGGCCCGAGCCCATGTCCCTTTCCATGACCATGGGCCGACCGGGGCCCGGCCGTGTTTCCCGTCCAGTGACCTGGGCCGGCCTCAGAACCGCCGGGCCGATTCCTCCGCGTGGGCCATGCGCCGCAGGCTCAGCAGCACCGGTTCGTACAGCACCGTGAGCGCGACGGCCGCCTCGATCTGCTCGCTCGGAGTCGCCTGCTCCTCGACCAGGTCCAGATCGGTGACCGCCAGTTGCGCCGCCAGCCGTCCGTACGGGAGCAACGACTCGGTGTCGCAGGGGTAGCCGAGCCGGTCCAGCGCGGCGACCGAGTCGATGAGCCGCCGGTGGGCGGGGTTGAGCAGGTCCGTGCCGGGCTCGCAGGACCAGCCGAGCCGCTCCAGCAGGGCCTCCACGGATCGGCAGGCGGTCGCGATCGCGGGGTCGTCCTCGTCGGGTTTCTCGACGGTGGGCAGCATCCGGGTCGCCGCGCCCAGCCGCAGATGGTGGTCGAGCGACTCGTCCTCGGCGGCGGCGATCACCTCGCGCGCGTCGGCCACCGAGACCCCGCCGATCTGGATCAGCGCCCGCACCAGCCGCAGCCTCCGCAGATGGTCCTCCCCGTAGTCGGCCTGGGTCGCGGAGACGCGGCGGCCCGGCTGGAGCAGTCCTTCGCGCAGGTAGTACTTGATCGTCGCGGTCGACACACCGCTCTGCCCGCTCAGTTCCGCCAGCCGCATCCTGTTGCACCTTTCATCGGACAGTGACACTATCCAAACATGGATCGTGCCACTATCCAACACGGGAACGGGGAGTCTCATGGGTAATGCACCGACATCCGGGCAGCGGGTCACGGCCGCGGCCGAGGGCGACGTCGTCGTCTTCCTCATCGGCATGCGGGTCAACCGCTGGCGGGCCGTCCGCCACTGGCTGCCGACCCTGACCGCGATGCCGCGCATGCTGAAGGAACTCGCGCGGGACAGTGACAGCGGGCTGCTGGACCACCGGCTGCTGAGCGGCGGTCCGCGCGTGTTCACCGTCGCGCAGTACTGGGAGTCGCGGGAGAAGCTGCTCGCGTACGCCTCCGACCAGACCCAGGAGCACCGCCCCGCGTGGGCGGCGTTCAACCGGCGGCTGCGGAACAGCAAGGGCGCCGTGGGGATCTGGCACGAGACGTACATCGTCCCGGCGGGTTCGTACGAGTCGATCTACGTCGACATGCCGCCGAGCGGTCTGGGCGCGGCGTGGGGAGTCGAGCCCGTGGAGCGACGGGGGGAGCGCGCGGCGCAGCGCCTGGCGGGCAAGGCTTCGTAGCGCCGCACCGAGGCCCGAGTCGGTTCCTCGCGCGTCAGTCCCGCCCCGGGTGGGTCCAGATCCGCAGCGGGCCGATCGGTTCGAAGCCGTGACGCAGGGCGGCGGCCAGGTCGTCGCCCTGCTCGTAGCCGACCACGGGCAGGGCGGGGAACAGCGCGTGGAGGGCCTTCGGCAGGTCCGGCCAGGCGGCTTCGGGGCCGCCGTCGCGTGCGAAGACGTTGGACACGCCCACCACGTGGTCGCCGCGGCTCGCCACCGCTCCGGCCGCCACGCGGCCGCCGGCCGCGCGCCCGGCGAGCACGAAGGTGGCCGGGTCGTCGAGCAGCCCGGGGCGGAACAGATCGGCGTCGCCGTTCCCGTCGTCCCAGGCCGACGCCCAGTCGCGCAACGCTCCCGGGTCACCCACCACGTTCCAGGCGAGCTCCGGGGGTCCGGTGGGCCCCGTCGCCGGCCGGTGGATCCATTGCGCTTCGAAGAGAACCCGGAAGCCGGCCGCCGTCAGGTCGAGGTCGGCGAAGCTGTCCTTGACGGAGGCGCCGGGTGCGCAGGTGTCGATCCGGGCCGCCAGCGCGGCCGGGTCGGCGCCGGGCACCTGTGTCACCGCGTCCGGGTAGTACAGCGGGGTGCGGGCCGGGGAGGCCCACGCCTGCTCCGTGAACTCGCCCTCGACGCCGTGTGATCGGCTCATCGCCGCGCACCACTCGGCGTTGTTGCGGGCGGCGGCCCGGACCATGGGAGGGTTCGGCGTCTTCATGGGTGTGGATCATGGCATGCCCGCCGGGCTCCTCTTCGCCCCGTCCCTCCGGGTGGACACGATCGCCCGGAGGGACAGGGTTTTTGGAGGGGGTGAGGGCCCGAGACCGGGCAGGGATTCGGGCCCTCACGTGTCGCGCATCCGTCGGGGGCGTTTGCGCGCTGACCACTTCAACGAGCTTCGTGTCCGGGGGATACGTTTTCGTCGCCGGGCCCGGCGGCCCTGGTCCGCGGCGGGTCCGCGGACCACTCACGTCAGCCGCTCGACCAGCCTGTCGACGAGCTCGGACGGGTGGGAGAGCGCCGCCAGGTGTCCGCCGGGAATGCTCTCGGCCTCGATCCCCAGGCGGTCGCGGGCCACTCGGCGCTGGAAGTCCACGGGAAAGAAGCGGTCCCCGGTCGCGGCGAGCACCCGCGTGGTGGTGCCGGGCCATCGCTCGATGTCGCAGGGCTGGTTGAAGACGATGTCGGCCTCCGGCCGCTCGTGGCCCGCTCCGGCGGCGACGACCTCGGCCGGGACGTCGTGCAGGAAGTAGGTCTCCAGGTCGAACTCGGTTCCGTAGCCGCCCGCTTCGGCGGCCGCGAGGCGGGCCGGCTCCGAACCGGTGTCGCCCCACCACTGTCCGGGCGTCTCGCCCGGAAGCGGCACCATCGCGTTCACCAGCACCAGCAGTCCGACCGGAACGCGGGCGCAGACCATCGGCGCCGTGAAGCCGCCCAGCGACTGCGCGACCAGCACCGTATCGGCGCGGCCGCCGATCGCCGCGACCACGGCGTCGGTGTACTCGGGCAGCCCCGCGGACTCGTCGTCCCCGGGCAGATCGACCGCGACCGCCTCGTGTCCCCTCGCCCGTAGTTCGGACACCACGGGATGCCAGTACCAGGCCGAACCCCCGGCCCCGGGAATCAAGACAAACACCCTCGTCCTCGCCTCCGTCCGTTTCACCCTCACGCCGTGGACCGCCGGGAGCGACGAAAGTCATCGGTGGCGGTGACGACCTGGCGGCCTTCGTGACCGATGTTCCAGCCGGACGGCGGCGCCGCGTCGCAGAACACGCGGACGACGCCGTCCTTCCGTACGGCATCGACCTCCCGACACGCCCCACGACGCCGGAACACCACCCGGTGGGTGAGCCCGCGGCCAGGTCCGCCCCCGTCAGCCGGTCGCTGCCGCCGGTGCTTCGGGTGTGAGGACCGGCGGGGGACCGAACAGTGCGCCGAGTACGGCGAGTTGGGTGTCGATCGCCTCGAGCGCGGTCAGGGTGGTGGGGACGGAACGGTCGGGGGGCGGGGTCGGCCCGGGTGGGGTGAGATGGTCCTGCGGGGGTCCTTCCGGGGCGGTGGGCGGGGTCGGGCGGCGGCCGATCGCGCGGCGTACGGTGAGTGCGTGCGCCGCGATCTGAGCGCGCCGCCGGGTCACGGCGGGGTCGGCGGTCAGCGCGTCGGGGGCCCGTCCGGCGGCGTCCGTGAGCTCGTCGACGGGGTCGGCGCAGCGCCGCAGGGCCGTCACGGACCGGAGCGTGAAGTGGTCCGGGTGCCGGTGGGCGGACAGGGCCCGGGGGACGGGTACCGCGGCCAGGATCCGCATCGGGGCCGTCACGGTGGCCAACTGCTCGACGCGGTAGGTGAATCGGGCCTGTGCCATGCGGACGGCCGGGCCGTTCCGCCAGTCCGCCTCCATCAACTCGCCCAGTCCCGACAGCGCCGCGGCGGTCCGGGCCCGTACCACCGCCTCGGTCCGGATGGGCAGCACGAGCCAGGAAGCCGCCACGCCGAGAACCGCGCCGACCGCGATCCCGGCCAGCCGGGTGTGCAGCAGGTCTCCGGGGCTCTGCCCGAACCAGTCGTAGAGCAGCGAGAGGACGGCGGTGACGCAGGCCGCCCAGTACGCGTAGCTGAGTTCACGCAGCCACGTGGCCACGGCGAGCACGACGAAGATGACGACGACGGCGGTGTCGGACCGAGGACCGAACTCTCCCGAGACGGCGGTCGCCACCACCGTGCCGGCCGCGGCGCCGAGGGTGCGCCAGGCCCCTTTGACGAGCACGTCGCCGCGGCTGCGCGCACCGCTGCACACCAGGAACGCCGTGAGGACCACCCACGCCCAGTGGTCCGGCCACAGATTCCGGCCGATCGCGAACGCGGCGGCGAGCGCCGCCGCCATCTGCAGCGCCATCCGGGTGCTCACGCCCGGTCGGCGCCTCGGGGAGCGGGGCGCCGTGGTCACCCCGGCCGGGGGCGGCCGTTTCACGAGGCCGGCGTGCTGGGCGGTCCACGTCACGACGGTTCCCCAGACGACCGCCGCCAGCGCCGTCACCGCCGCCCAGGCGGTGTCCTCGTGTCCGTCGGCGGGAACCGTGCCGGCGGGCACCACCAGGACCGCGATCAGCGGAAGAACGACGAGTGTGCCCGCTCGCGTGGCGCGGGCACCGAACCGGCGTACCCAGATCGCCCCGGCGACCCCCACGACGAACGCGGCGTCACCCGCGAGGGGGTGCTCCTGGATCAACGTGCTCAACTCCGTGCCCCCCGCGGCCGCGCACGGCAGCACGACGCAGGCCACCAGTCGGTCCGTCCGGTCGAAGAGGCGCTGTACGCGACCGAGCGCCGAGGCGATCACCACCGCCTGGACCACACTGTCCACGCGCAGCCCGGCCTGGTGCTCGACGAGCAGCGCCCAGCCGTACGTGCCCAGCACCGTGGCCATGGCCACGGCGGTCGTCCGCAGGTGCGTTCCTCGCGGATCGAAGTGCAGCGCCCGACGCGTCGATCTCAGAAAACTACGCAACACGTAGAATCACCGCCAAGGAAGCCGCTGGAACAAGCCATCTGGAGTCAAGCCCTCCCATCGGATCGTAAGTGATACCTTATCAATGTGATGGGAGAGCGAACAGAACACGAGGGTGCGGAACGATCCGGGTCCAAGGCGCGGGACGCCGGATCCGAGGCGCAGGACGGCCGGGCCTCCACCGAGATCCGCCAGGGCGTCATCCGGCTCGCCCGCAGGCTGAGCGCGGAGCGCCCAGCGGACGGGCTCAGCCTCAACAAGAGCAGCGTCCTCGGCCACCTGCGCCGCAACGGCCCGATGTCGGCCGGTGCGCTGGCCGCCGCGGACCATCAGCAGCCGCAGTCCCTGACCCGGGTCTTCGCGGACCTCGAACAAGAGGGCCTGATCAGCCGGACGCGCGACACGCAGGACGGGCGGCAGCGCGTGGTGGAGCTGACCGAGGCGGGCCGTGCGGCCCTCGCCCGTGACATGGCCCAACGCGACGCCTGGCTCGACATCGCCCTCGTCGAGCTCACCGAGACGGAGCGTCAGATCCTCCTGCTCGCCGCCCGTCTGATGAACCACCTCGCCGATTCCCCGGCCGCTGTGTCCGGCTCCATGATCCGACCCCACTGACGGAGGCTCCCGTGTCCTGGCCCGACCACGCCATCTGGTGGCACGTCCACCCCTTGAGCTTCCTCGGCGCGGAGCCGAACGCCCTGCCCGCCGGCGCGCCTGTGCGCCACCGGCTGCCGGTCCTGGTCGACTGGCTCGACCACCTGGTCGGGCTCGGCTGCAACGGCCTCGCCCTGGGGCCGGTCTTCGCCGCCGAGACCCACGGCTACGACACGACCGACCACTTTCGCGTCGATCCGCGCCTGGGCACCGAGGCCGATCTGGTCGAACTGATCGACCGGGCCGCGTCGCGCGGGGTCCGCGTCCTGCTCGACGGCGTCTTCAACCACGTCGGGAGGTCCTTCGCGCCCTTCGCCGACGTGGCGCGGCGCGGTGCCGCCTCCCCGTACGCGGACTGGTTCGTCCCCGAGGGCGACGACTTCCGGACCTTCGAGGGGCACCGTCATCTCGTCGCGCTGAACCACGCGGCCCCCGCGGTCGCCGACCATGTCGTCGACGTCCTCGGCCACTGGCTCGACCGGGGTGTCGCCGGCTGGCGGCTGGACGCCGCCTATGCGGTGCCCCGGCCCTTCTGGCGGACCGTCACGGACCGGGTCAGGTCACGTCACCCCGGCGTGTGGTTCAGCGGCGAGGTCATCCATGGCGACTACGCGTCGTACGTCGTCGAGGGCGGGCTGGACACCGTGACGCAGTACGAACTGTGGAAGGCGGTCTGGAGCGCGCTCAACGACCGCAATCCGCACGAACTGGCCTGGGCGCTCAAGCGCCACAACGCCATGCTCGACACCTTCGCCCCGCAGACCTTCGTCGGCAACCACGACGTCACCCGCGTCGCCAGCCGGCTGGAGGAGCCCCGTCACCTGGCGCACGCGCTCGCCGTGCTCTTCACCGTCGGGGGAACACCCTCCGTGTACGCGGGAGACGAGCGGGCCCGGAAGGGTGTCAAGGAGGACCGGGTGGGCGGGGACGACGCCATCCGTCCCGCGTTCCCCACCGCGCCGGCGGATCTCGGGGCCGAAGGGATCGCCGTGCAGCGGCTCCACCAGACCCTGGTGGGCGTGCGCCGCCGCCACCCCTGGCTCGTACGTGCCCAGACCCGGGTCCACAGCCTGGACAACACCGTCCTCAGCTACACCCTGGCCGCGCCCGACGCCGGTTCCACCCTCGCGGTCGCACTGAACTTCGGACCCGGTCCGGCGACCGCCGGTATTCCGGCCGCCGCGTGGACCACCGTCGCCGGTGACGCTTCCGTCGATTCCGCCACGGGTACGGTCTCACTTCCCCCGGCGGGCTGGTTCATCGCCACGACGCCGGGAATCCACAACTGATTCCGAGCCGCCCGACCCTCGTTTCCCGACAATGACCATGGCGAGGAATCGCGGGTTGCGCCCCCGTCATGACAACGGGCCCACGAAGAATGGGTTTCACCTTGTTGAAATGTTCTCGGAAGTGGATTTCGGACAGATGAATCACGCGGCGTCCGCGCCGAATGCGCGAGCCCATGCATTGCGCCAGAGCGTGAGTCGTCGGCCCTGTTGTCCGCATGCCTGTACATAGGCGACGAGCAGTTCCTCCGACGGCATGCGAAAACCGGCCAGAATGTCGGCGACCGTGCTGCGCGGCAACGGTCCTGCCCCGAGGTCGCGGGCTTTCTTCTCCATTTCGCGCAAGGACGGCTGGCCGGCGGCGAGCCGTGCCTGGTGCATCGCTTCGAGGAGGTGTGCCGGGTGGTAGACGAGTTCCAGTCTGCGTCCGGCGCGTGGCGCGGACGCGACTTCGCGGCCGTCGGGAGCGTGGCCTGATCGCCGTGCCGCCTGCTCCCAGCGCAGCCGGGCCTCGCGCCGCGTGGCCCCGCAGACCTGGGCATACGCTTCCACGACATGGCGGCGCGGCAGGAAGGTGCCCCGGTCGGCGCGGGAGAGGGTGACGGCGGAACAGGCGGGATCCGCGATCCGCAGCCCCTCGGTGAGCTCCGCCATCTGCCGGTAGGTGAGTCCGGATCGTTGGCGCAGCGAGCGCAGCCATTGCGCCAGTTCATAACACTGCGCGGATTGCGGGATCGGTGTTCGGCTCCGCCCCACCATTGCCCCCTGGATGTCGAGACTGCCGGACGCGTGACGCGTCCGAGGGTATGTCGATCGACGAAGCCCACTGATTCGGCCGATGCCGGGACCCGGGCATTGCGTACCGCTAGGAGGGCCCGTTTTGGCCTTTACTTGGGCTCACATAGATCGACGCTATGGATGGCCTCGACGAAGAGTCAAGATGGCTTTACTTTACTTTACTCTGCATGGGGATCCCTTTCCTTACGGTGGATTTTTGGTTCACTTTGTCCGAGATGCGGAGTGCCGGGATCCGTGCGTCGACATGGGGTTTTACGCGAGCGTCTCCCGAGCGGCCCAGTGGGTGTCCCGAATCCCGCTGCATAACGGCCTTGCTGGCTCATTCGCTGCTCTGGTGACATGGATTTGCCCGGCCGGAGGTGCCGGCCGGTCCTGCTCCTGTCACATCAACGGAGGAATGCGATGACCACCGTGTCGAATGCCGCCCAGGTCGAAATCATCGAGCTGCTCAAGGAGGTCAAGCCGGGCATCGCCGACCAGGCGATCGAGCCCGGACAGTCCGTGGTCGAGGACCTGGGCCTCGACTCCCTGGACCTGTTGCAGCTCGCCCGCCGTATCAACCGGCACTTCGGCGTCGAGTTCGACCTCGACCAGTGGAACGCCGAAGCCGACGAGCACCACCGCAGCATCGCCTCCATCGTGGCCGTCGTCGCCGCCGGCAGTCGTGCCTGAGTCGGTCGCGGCCGCCCGCGTCGCGCTCGTCACGGGCGGATCCCGGGGGATCGGCGCCGCCGTCTCGCACCGCCTCGCCGCCGACGGACTGACCGTGCACCTCGTCTGCCGCAGCGCCCTGGACGCCGGACGGCGTGTGGTCAAGGAGATCGAGGCGGGCGGCGGCCGCGCTGTCCTGCACCAGGCGGACATCGGCGACGAGGCCGAGGTCGAGGAGCTCGTCGAGCGGGTGACCGCCCAGGAGGGCGCCCTGCACGTCCTGGTCAACAACGCGGCCGTGATCGACGACCAGCTCCTCGCGGTGACCCGTACCGACCGCTGGGAGAACGTCCTGCGGACCAACCTCACCGGCCCCTTCCTCACCAGCAGGGCGGTCCTGCCGACGATGCTGGACCAGGGCTGGGGCCGCGTCATCAACGTCTCCTCCAACTCGGCCCGTACCCCGGGACCGGGGCAGAGCGCCTACGCGGCGTCCAAGGGCGGCCTCGAAGCCCTCACCCGTGCCCTGGCCGTCGAGGTCGGACGCAAAGGCATCCGGGTCAACTGCGTGGCGCCCGGCAAGGTCCGCACCGAGATGACCGCGGCCGTCGCCGACCAGCTCGGCTCCGACAGCGACGGCACCCGCTGGGGACTGCCCGAGGACATCAGCGGACTCATCGCCTTCCTCGCCCGTGACGAGGCCGACTACATCCAGGGCCAGACGTTCACGGTGGACGGCGGCCGCATGGTCATGCGCAGCCCGGGCCGGCGATCCCGGTGAACCAGGGACGAACGGAGGAACAGCCGTGGGGGCCGTGAAGTACTGGGAGGACCTGGCACACGCGCCGGTGCGCCGGTTCGGACCCGTGGTGTTCGGCGGCGCGCTGCTCGACCAACTCCTCGACCTGATGGGGGAGAAGCACCCGGTGCACGACAGCGACGACTTCGCCCGGGGCACCGAGCGCCGGCAGCGCATCGTGCCCGGAGGCTTCATCCACTCCATCACCTCGGGCTGGGTGGTCCAGCACGGCTCCCCGGCAGCCATCGTCGGCCTGCGCAGGCTGAACTGGGACTTCGTCAGGCCGCTGTACCCCGACACCCCGTTCTGGTTCACCACCGCCACCGACCGGGCCGAGGAGATCGACGACCGGATCGGCCTGGTCGAGACCACACGCAGGGTGTTCGACGAGAACGACCGGACGTACGCCATCGGACGCATGAGCGTCGTCGTGCTGCGGCACGCCGCGCAGCGGACCGCAACCGTGGAAAGGGTTCAGTGATGGACAGTCAGTATCAGCCCCTCAAGGGGCGGGTGGCCCTGGTGACCGGCGGCTCACGCGGCATCGGCGCGGGCATCACCCGCAAACTCGCGGCCTGGGGAGCCACCCTGGCCATCAACTACGTCGACCGGGAGGGCCCGGCCAAGGAACTCGCCGAAGAACTCCGCGAGCAGGGTACGGAAGTGACCCTGCACCGCGCCGACCTCAGCGAACCCGCCGAGATCGAGAACCTGATCACGGACATCGGCGAGATCCACCACGACCTGCACATCCTCGTCCAGAACGCGGCCGCCACCAAGTTCGCCCGGCTCACCGAAGCCTCCCTCGGCGACTGGCAGTTCGTGCAGGACACCAACTCCCGGGCCACCTGGCTGCTCGCCAAGCACGCCCTCCCGCTGATGCGTGAGCGCGAGGGAGCCCGCTTCATCACGATCACCAACTCCACGACCACGCGCATCATCCCGCGCGCCGGACTCTTCGCCGCCGCCAAGGCGGGACTCGAGGCGCTGACCGACTACCTCTCCTACGAGCTGGCGCCGTACGGCATCGTCGCCAACTGCGTACGTCCCGGACTCGTCCAGACCGGGGTCTTCAAGGTCCGCCCCGACTTCGCCCACGGCGTCACCAAGGAACTGTCCGTCTCCCCGTGGCCCGGGGACCGCATGACCACGCCGGAGAACAGCGCCGACGTGGTGGCCCTGCTCTGCCTGGAGGAGGCGTCCTGGATCGCCGGGCAGACCATCACCGTGGACGGCGGATACCGCCTGTGGGGCGGCATCAGCGGCGGAGGCCGGCGTGCCGAGTGAACGCGCCACCGCGGAGGCCGCCGGCTTGACGGGAGAGAGCGCCGGCCGGCAGGACCGTCCCGACATCGTGGTCACCGGTATCGGCGTGATCTCCCCGGCGGGCCTCGGCGCGGCCCGGCTGTGGGAGGCCATGGCGGCGGGCAAGACCTTCTTCGACACCGGCGGCCACGACGGGCCCGCCCCCGCGCTGCCGTGGCCGTCGGCCTCCGTCGACACCACGGAGATCACCTGGCCCGCCGGCCGCGACTGGGCCAACGCCGGCAAGTACGCCAACCAGTCGGCCCGTTGGGCCGTCGCCGTCGCCCGCCAGGCACTGGAACAGGCCGGGATCACCGGCGACACGGAGGACGTACGCGGCGGCACCGTCATGGCCGTGGGCAGCAGCAGCGACGAACTCAGCGACGTCATCCCGCAACTCGCCTCCCGCTTCCGCGACGACCCCAGGCCCCTCGCGAAGTTCCTCCACGACGAGGTTCCCGACTACTCCTACATCCGCGGCATCCCCTCCCAGCTCGGCCAGTTCGTCTCCATGGCCAGCGGATTCCGGGGCTCCAACGTCGCCGTCTACGGCGAGTCCGCGGCCGGCGGCACGGGCGCACTGGCCCTGGCCGTACGGCTGTTGGAGAGCGGCGAACTCGACCGGATGCTCGTCGTGGGCGTCGGAGCACCCCTCACGACCACCGCGATGGCCGCCTTCGACCAGGACGACCCCCTCGGCACACGCGCCACCGCGGGCGCCGGCCCCTTCGACGCCGACAGGTCGGGCACCCTGCTCGGCCAGGGTGCCGCAGCCGTCCTCCTGGAGCGCGCCGACACCGCGCGCGGCACGGCCCGCGCCCGGCTCGCCGGCTGCGAGGTGCTGGTCGCCGCCGACGTCGCGGCCTCGGCGGAACTCGCCGTCGACACCGTACTCGCCGACGCGGACACCACACCCACCGTCTGGTGGGCACACGGCGCGGGCTCCGACCGCCTCGACCGCGTGGAGACCCGGGCGGTACTGCCCCGCGTCGGCAGCCTGCCCGTCACCGGCTCGAAAGGCACCATCGGCAACGCCTTCGAATGCTCGGCGCTCATCGACACCGCACTGGTCGTGGAGAGCCTCGGACGCGGCGCACTGCCCCCCGTGGGCCTGCTGCGCCGCCCCGATCCCGGACTCGGCGATCTCGACCCGGTCATGGGGGAGACCCGCCCCCTGGGACCGGCGCCGACCGCGCTGATCACGGCGTTCAACCAGGGACAGCACTCGACGGCGGCCGGAGCCCTCGTCATCGCATCGACGCACGGGATCACGGCCGACGACGGGAAGGCACGGACATGAGCGACGACATCGTCATCACCGGCATGGGGGTGATCACCCCCATCGGCGGGGACGTCGAGACGTTCTGGTCGGCCAACCTCGAAGGCCGCTCCGGAGTGGTCCGCGAGGAGCGGATGGACACCACGGGACTGCCCTGCGGCTGGACCGCCGGGCTGATCCCGGAGGACGTCAAGGCGAAGGTCGCCGCCGGCTACGGCGCACCCGACAGGTCCTGGGGCGACTCCCTCATGCTCGCCTCGGTGGACCAGGCGCTCGGCGACGCCCGCCTCGACGAACTGCCCGCACAGGACGGGCCGGCCGCCCTGGTCTACGCCCGCGTGTGGCCGGGCCCCACCGGCTCGTTCCCGCAGGACTACATCACCCACATGGAAGACCTCGCCGAACGCTACGACCGGATCGGCAACGAACCCTCGGCCGTCCTCGCATCCCTGCGCGGCAGGCATCTCCCGCCCGAGACGCGGGACTTGTCCGCCTATCCGACCGAGATCGCCGACCGTCTCGGGACGGCCGTCCTCCCTGTACGCCTGGAAGCCACCTGCTCCGGCGGCCTGCGCGCCATCGCCGAAGCCGCCCGGCTGCTGCGCTCGGGACGCGCGCGGTACGCGGTGGTGTCCGCGGCCGTCTCGCGCAACACACCGTACGTACTCTCCCAGTACGGCCAGCTCATGGCGCTCTCACGCTGGAAGGGCGACCCCGCGCTGGCCTCCATGCCCTTCGACAAACGCCGTACCGGCATGGTCATCAACGAGTCGGCGGGCGCGCTCGTCCTGGAGACCGCCGAGCACGCCGCCCGGCGCGGGATGACACAGCCGTACGCCGTCATCGGCGGCTGGGGCCTCGCCGTGGACACCCGCCACATGACCGCTCCCAGCGTGGACATGATCGAACGCGTCATGCGGACCGCCCTCGAACAGGCCGGCACGCACCCGGACGACGTCGACACCGTCAACGCCCACGGCACCTCCACCCGCCTCAACGACGTCACCGAAGCCCGCGCACTGCACCGGCTCTTCGGCGAACGGACGGCCGACCTCGACGTGAGTGCCGTCAAGTCCCTGACGGGGCACGGCTCCGCGGCCTCCGGAGTGGTGGAGACGGCGGCGGCCGCCCTCACGATGTGCCGGGGGGTCATCCCGCCCGTCACGACCTCCACCGAGCCCGATCCCGCCTGCGCCGTACGCACCTCCCTCACCCCGGTCCGGCGACCGGTCGCCACCGTGCTGAAGAACTCCTTCGGTTTCGGCGGCCAGTACGCCTCGATGCTCTTCCGGCGACCGGCCACGCCACGGCCGGCACCGCGGCCCGCATGAGCACGGTGGACCGGCTGCAGTACGAGACGGCCGAGCCCACCCGACCGCACCGTGGCACCGTCGTGTGGCTGCACGGCATCGGCCAGGCGCCGGGTGATCTGATGGCCGTGACCCAGCGGTTCCGGCTCGCCGAGGCGGGAGTGCGCGGGGTGTTCCCGCAAGCACCCGTCACGGCTCCCAGCCTGCTGAGCGGTCTGGCGGTGCCGTGCTGGTTCCCGCAGAACCTCCTCGCGATCGACCGGATCGACGTCGAGGGCCTGCTGGCGGCACACCGGCCGCTCACGACGCTGCTGGAGGCGGAGGCCGACCGGATCGGTGCCGGGCGGGTCGTGCTCGCGGGCTTCTCCCAGGGCGCCACGGTCGCCCTGACCATGGCCCTCACGTACACCCGACGGCTGGCGGGCGTGGCACTGTACGCGCCCTTCATGCCTCCCGACCTGCCCGCGCTGCTCCCGACCGGCAGGCCCGCGCCCGCCAACAGCGGCCTGCCCGTGTGGATCGGCCACGGGGCCAGGGACTGGGTCGTCCCCGAACGCAGCGGCGCCGTGCTGCGGGACCTGCTCACCTCCTGGGGGCACCCGGTGACCTGGCAGCGCTATCCCGGCGGGCACGAACCGTTCGCCGGGGTACGGGCCTCGCTGCCCGTCTATCTGAGCGACGTCCTGGACGTCCACGTGCCGCAGGCCCCCGGGACGGGACCGGCGGCACACGCCCGCTGACCGGGGCTCCGGCACGCGCCCCGCACCGCCCGGGCTTCCGGAACCGACCTCCCCCTCCCGGTTCCGGACGTCCGGGCCACCCGCACGCCGGTTCCGGAAGTCCGGGCCCCGCACGCCGACCGGAAAGGTGTCCGCAGCGATGTCACAGGAGTCACCCCTGAGTACGGCTCACCGTCCGGAGACCGTGCCGTTCGGCGTCGGCCTGCTCTTTCCCGGTCAGGGAGCCCAGCGCCCCGGCATGGGGGAGCCCTGGCGCGACACCCCGCACTGGAAGGTCGTCACACGTCTCTCCGAGATCTCCGGACAGGACCTCGGCCGGCTGCTCCTCGACGCCGGAGCCGAGCAGTTGACCCGCACCGACAGCGCCCAACTCGCCACCTTCACCCTGGAGATGATGGTGCTCGACGCGCTGCGCACGGCGGTGGGTGACCTGCTGCCCGCGGTGTGTGCCGGACACAGCCTCGGCGAGTACGCCGCCCTGACCGCAGCCGGGGTGCTCGACCCGGAGGACGGCGTACGACTGGTCGACGAACGCGGGGCGGCCATGGAAGAGGCCAACCGGCTCACGCCCGGCACCATGGCGGTCCTGGTCGGCACCGACATCGTGCCCAGGGCGCAGAGACTCGCCGCCCGGATGCGGTCCCTGCGCCGGGCCCAGGTGTGGGTCGCCAACGTCAACGGCGCGGAACAGGTCGTGATCTCCGGCACCGTCGAGGCGGTCGCCGCGCTGGCCGACGAGGCCACGCGCGACGGCGCACGCGCGATCCGCATCCCGGTAGGCGGCGCGTTCCACACCCCTTTGATGGCTCCGGCCGTCGAGCGCCTGTCCGAGGCCGTCGACCGCGCTCACCTTCACCCCGCGCGCTGCTCGGTGATCGCGAACGTCGACGCCCGCGCCCACCTCCACGATCAGGAGCAGTGGCGAGCGAGGATGCTCCGTCAGCTCGTCACCCCCGTCCGCTGGGCCGGCTCCATGCGCACGCTCGCGGCCACGGCCCGCGGCCGTCTCCGCCTCATCGAGGTCGGCCCCGGCTCCACGCTGGCGAACCTCGCCCGCAGGGCCCTGCCCGACGCGGTCCCGGTCCGCTCCGTCGCGACTCCGGCACAGGTGGAGGCTCTTGCCGCCGAGTGGTGGCCCTGACCGAGGACTCCGAGGCGCGGACCCGGACGCCTGCGACCACTCCATCCGCACCATGAACTTCCCAAGTGGCGAGGGTAGTTCGGGGTGACGGGCAGTGGCGCCGGGATCACCAAACCTGTCCGTGAGGCCGAAGGTCGTGGCAGACTGCTCGGCGTCCAGGGGGTCGATGAGGCGTGAGACGTGAGCGCACCGCGGTCTGCTCCGACCGCGCGCGATGCGATGCCGGGTGCACGGTCGCTCCAGCGGTGACGGACGGGTCGCCGAATCCCCGCGTCCTACAGGTGAGTTGCCCTCGCGCCGCTCCGCCGTACCCGGAAGTGCCCGGGTCCCTCTCCCGCCTCCCGCCCTCCCCTGTCCCGGACACCGTCGGCATCACCGGCCCCGACCGCGCCGGTACGGCGAGGAACGCGAGCAAGTCCCCTGTGCCGCGGAGGGTTTCGCAGCACCGCGACGAAGCCCGCCCGCGGCGCGTGATGTCCGGCCGGACGAGTGCCCAAGCCAAGCCCACACGACGTGACCGGGGAGTCCCCGGTCGCGTCCGCAAGGAGACAAAGACCATGAAGCACGCCGTGAACGCCGCCGCAGAGCTGGGAACCCAGGGGTGGAGCAAGCCTTGGAGCGCCGGCGGCGACGACGGCTGCGTCGAGATCAAGGAACTCGGCGGCGGCGTCGTGGCGGTCAGGCAGGCGACCGACCCGGACGGCCCCGCCCTCATCTGTGCCTCCTCGGTCATCGCCGAGTTCGTCGGCGGTGCCAAGGAGGGACGAGCGGACTTCCTCGTCGCCTGACGCGCGTCCGCAGGACAGCGGTGCCCGGCACCGACCCGACCCTTTCCCACGATCACGCCCGGAGCGGCGGAGGACCGAAGTGACAGACACCGGAACAGGCGCGGACGAGATCGACACCAGCAAGCCCCAGTCGGCGCGCATGTACGACTACTTCCTGGGCGGAAAGGACAACTACCCCGTCGACTGGGAGGCCGCCGAGCAGGTCATCTCCTTCTTCCCCGCGGTCCGTGAAATGGCCCGGACCAACCGGGACTTCATGCATCGTGCCGCCCGTCTGCTGGCGCGGCGGGGAATCCGCCAGTTCCTCGACATCGGCACCGGGATCCCGACGGCGCCGAACCTCCACCAGATCGTCCAGGCCGTCAGCCCGTCCGCGCGCGTGGTGTACGCCGACAACGACCCGATCGTCCTCCGGCATGCGGAGGCGCTGCTGCACAGCGACGCGCGGGGACGCACCGCGTACATCCAGGCCGACGCGCAGGAGCCCGAGAAGATCCTGGCGGCGGCACGGCAGACCCTCGACCTCGACCAGCCGGTCGCCCTGTCGATGATGGCCCTCCTGCACCTGGTGGGGGACGAGGACGACCCGTACGGCATCGTCGGGGAGCTCGTCGACTCCCTCGCTCCCGGCAGCTATTTGGCGCTCTCCCACGCGACGGGGGACTTCGACCCCGAAGCGTGGGAGCGGGTCGTCGAGGTCTACCGCAAGGGCGGAACGACGGCGCAGGTCCGGTCGCGCGACGAGTTCGCCGGGTTCTTCACCGGACTCGAACTCCTCGACCCCGGCATCGAACTCGCCGCCCGGTGGAATCCCGGGGGAGAGCGGGCGCGCGCCGAGGGCGAACGGATCCCGTTGTACGTGGGCGTCGCGCGCAAGCCGTAACGCGCGCGGTCCGGGTGTCCGGGGCCGGACGGCCTCTCCCGAAAGGCTCCGGAATCGGGCATGATGAGGCATCCGTACCGGTCAAGCGACTCCATGCCGTTGTCGGACTGAACCGCTCACCGCTCCCGTACGTCGAGTGAATGGCGCCCCGCCCTACCTGTCGCACGCCGCCCGGTCACGCCCGCCCGGACGTGCGCGCGGGTGGCGCCGCGACAGAAGCAATGTCTCAGCCTGGGGAGGAAATCCAGTGGCGCCGGTGCTTGTTGGACGCGAAGGACTACTGGCCGGAGAACGGATACCGGTGATCGGCACCCGGGTCACGTTCGGACGCAACTCCGAGAACACCGTCGTCGTCTCCAGTCTGAGCGTGTCGCGCTTCCACGCGGAGATCGTCCTGGACGACACCCAGGGTTACGTTCTGCGCGACTGCGGCAGCAGCAACGGCACGCTGGTCAACGGCGAGGAGATCGACTCCCGGCTCCTGAAGCCCGGGGACGACATCACCATCGGCGACCAGGAGTTCCGGTTCGAGGTCGCGGACGCCATGGAGACGATCATGGCGCTCTCCCTGCCCAGGTCACTGACCCATGGTGACGAGGAGTTGGAACGCGGGCCGGTGCTGCGGGTCACCATCGCGGGCGGAGGTCCCGTCGGCCTGTCGCTCGCCCTGCTGCTGGAGCACTTCCTCGGTGCCCAGGTGGACATCGCCGTCTACGACGGCCGGTGGCGGAAGCAGGGTCGCAAGATCGTCTGGAAGGACGCGAGCCAGGGCAATGTGCGGCGCCAGCAGGTGGTCACCGTACAGAGCCGCCAGTACCTCAGCCTGCCCGCGGAGGTGCAGGCCCGGCTCTTCGACCCGGACAGCTACACCGAGATGTGGCCGTCGGGTCCCGACTCCATCGGCGACCACCACCCGCGCAACATGCGCATCGCCTACATCGAGGACCGGCTCCTGGAGGTGGCGAACGAGAAGCGGGGCCGCATCCGGCTCGTTCCCGCCCGGTTCAGCGTCGAGGAGCAGCGGGACGAGCTGGCCGGCCGGCACGTGCTGGCGATCTGCGACGGCGGGCGGTCCCACACGCGCGAGCACTTCGCCGCCAAGTTCGGCAAGGCGGACGAATCCATCTACTCGCTGGACGACCGTCATCTCCAGGACGTCGTCCTCGGTCTGCGGGTGAAATCCGCGCTGGCCGATCCCACGGCCGTCCTGCTGACCGTCGGGCAGAACCGGTTCCTGCTCAACTCCCTGCGTGGTGAGGGATTTCTCAACATGCGTCTGACCGACGCGGAGGCCGCGGAGGTCGTCGGCATCGATCCGGTCCGCCGCGTCTTCGAGGAGTGCATCGCCTCCCGCCCCTGTCTGATGGGGCGCGACGAGCACGGCGACTTCCGGTGCTCCACGCACAGCACCCTGTTCCTGCCGGCCCTCATCAGGGGCTCCGCCCTGTGGAAGCGGGTGGGCGAAGGGCTGCGGCTGTTCGGCGTCGAGCCCGGGGAGCTCAGCGCGGTCACGTCGTTCCGCCTGAGCATGGTGCAACGACCGCGCTTCACAGCCGAGTTGCTGCCTCCGACGGCCAACACGCCGGGCACGTACGGATTCCTGCTGGGTGACGCCGCCAACTCGATCCACTTCTGGCCGGGCCGGGGGCTCAACAGCGGCCTGGCCTCGGCGATCTCGCTCGCCCGGTCCCTCAACGGAGCCTGGAACGGCAAGCCCTTCCGGGACGCGGACTTCCTGCGCCACGAGGCCGCCATGTCGATGCTCCAGTACCGGCACAAGAGCCGCGCCTGGAAGGCGATGGTGACCACCGACGACAAGGGCGCCACCTGGGCCATCAAGGACATCATCGCGCACGGCATCGACGGAATCGCCGAGGAGCCGGACCGCGAGGCCGACACCGCGACGCTCCTGGAGCGGCTGCGCGGGATCCGTACCCGCCTGGCGACGCGCATGACCGGTCTGCCGGACGACGAGGCGATCCTGGAGCGGCTGGGAACCCTGGAGGACAGGACGCTCCGCATGCTGGTGCTCAGCGGTGCGTGGGACACCCTCACGATGGGCGGCGAGGAGGTCGACATCGACATCTTCTACGGCCCGGACTCCGCCGCGGCCGCCGCGGCCGTCGAGGCACTCGATCCCACGGCCCCCGCTGATCCGAGGGCCCCCGCCGATCCGGCGGTGGCCGCGGGCTGACGCTCCTGAGCGAGCGGGCCGATGATCCCCGTCGGACCGGTCGGCCACGGCGTCCCGGCGGGTGGATGACCGGCATCCCGTACCGGGTCCCGTATCGCCCGGCCAGGCGCGTCCGGGCCGGTCGGCCGTCCGCCGGCCGAGGACAGCGAGAGTAAAGTGAGCGGCCAGTCCCATGTCACCAGTGCCCATGAAGGCAAGACCATGCGGGAGCGAACGAGCGTGCCCAGCGAGCGGGAGCCGGGCGCCCCGGTGGTCGGTCGAGCCGCCCAGGCCGCGGCGACGAGACGGCAGATCGTCGAGACGGCCCAGCGATTGTTCGCCGGCCGCGGCTACCAAGCCACCTCGTTGCAGGCCATCGCCGACGAGATGGGCCTGACCAAAGCCGCGGTCTACTACCACTTCCGGACCAAGGCGCAGATCCTCCAGGCCTCGCTCGATCCGACGGTGGAGGAAATGACCGTCCTCCTGGACGAGTTGGCGGGAATGCCGTCACGCCAGGAGAGGCTGGACGCGTACGCGGTCGGCTGGGTCGACTTCCTGGTGCGCAACCGCGAACTCGGCACCATGCTCCTGCACGATCCCGAGATCCGGGCCGCCAGCGTCTACGCCGAGAACGACACGCGCAGGCGGCGCGTGCTGCGGGTGCTGTTCGGCGGCTCGCCCACGCCCGCCGAGCGCATGGCGTACGTGATGTGTCTGTGGATGCTGGAAGGTCTCGGGGAGCTGTCCGACCTCTCGGACGGCGACCTGAGGGCCACCTTGCTCCTGACCGCCCGAGGTCTCCTCGCCGTCCCGGATGCCTCGGGTGCCCAGGGTGCCCCGGGGGCCTCAGGAGGTGACGGGGCCCGTTGACGCCGCACTCTGATGTGGCGTTCAGACGTGGCCCTATTTTGACTAGCCGCTGGCTAGTGAGTGGCTGTTCATTGGTAAAGTGAATGTCCGGCGGGCGGTGCCACCCCCGGCGGAAGACCCCCGAGCTTGCCCCCTGGAGCCCTGACCGCGATGACGACGACCGCCACGACCTCCGCCGCCATACCCGAACCCGAGGAGCCGCACGCGGTCTGGCGCGTCCTCACCGAGCGCGCGCGAACCGGCAGCCACCCCGGAGCGCGCACCGACGGGCACCGCGTCGCCCTGGCCATCGAGGGCGGCGGAATGCGCGGCATCATCGCCGGCGGGATGGCCCTGGCCCTCCACGAACTCGGACTGACCAACAGTTTCGACGCCGTCTACGGCGCCTCCGCCGGTGCCGCCTCCGCGGCATGGCTGCTGAGCACGAGCCCGCAGTCCCTGCGCTTCTGGGCGGTTCCCAAGTACGCCAGAACGCTGATCCGGCGCTCCAACCCGCTGCGCGGCAAACCGCTCGTGGACCTGCACGCCTTCTACGAGGTGCTCTACCGCTACGGCGACCAGGACTGCGCGCCGATGGACTTCGAATCCATCCTCGCGAGCGGCATCGAGTACCACCCCCTGGCCACCGACGCCGAGACCGGGGAGTCGACCGACCTGCGGCCCTTCATCGCCGACGCCGCGGAACTGCGCCGCGCGCTGCGGGCCAGCGCCTCCCTGCCCCTCCTGGCGGGCGAACCCGTGACGCTGCGCGGACGCCGGTTCTACGACGCGGGCGTCTCCGAGTCCATTCCCTACCGGACCGCGCTGGCCCAGGGCGCGACCCACGTCATGGTGCTGCGTTCACGGCGCGCGACCGACGTCGCGCGGCCGTCGCGCTCCGCCCCGCTCATCGCCAGGACGGTGCTGCGGCGTGAGCCCGCGGCCCTGCGGCAGGTGTTCCTCGACCGTGAGACGCGACTGGCCGAGGACGACGCCCGTCTGATCGACCACGCGGCCATCGTCTCGATCCGTCCCGCCCCGGATTCACCGACCGTCAGCCGTCTGGCACGCGAGGGCGACCTCCTCGAAACCGCGCTGGAAGCGGGCCGCACCGCCGTGCACGACGCCTACGGCCACCTGCGCGGCACGTGAGCCCTCGGGCTTCGCCCGCCGGAGCCCTCGACAAGGTCACCAGTTCCCGGGAGCGGTCCCGGTGTGGGCGACTTCTTCGCATACTGAGGGGCATGGCCATTTATGACACGCTCGGCGCGACGTACGGCCGGACCCGGCAGCCGGATCCGCGGATTGCCAGACAGGTGCATGCCGCGCTCGGGGACGCCAGGACGGTGATCAACATAGGGGCAGGCACCGGTTCCTACGAACCGGAGCAGACGGTTCTCGCCGTCGAGCCCAGTCAGATCATGATCGCCCAGCGTCCGCGCGGTTCCGCGCCCGCCGTGTGCGCGGTCGCCGAACAACTTCCGTTGCGCGACGACGCCGCCGACGCCGTCATGGCACTGCTGACCGTCCACCACTGGACCGACCTCGCCGCCGGCATCACCGAACTCCGCCGGGTCGCGCGCCGCCGCATCGTCATCCTGACCTGGGACCAGGAGATCTTCCGCGAGACGTTCTGGCTCGTACGCGAATACCTCCCGCAGGCCGCCGCGTTCGACGACAACCGGGCCGTCCCCATCGGACGGTTGGAGGCGTTGCTCGGCGGGGCGCGTGTGGAGCCCGTTCACGTCCCGCACGACTGCACGGACGGGTTCGGCGCGGCGTTCTGGCGCCGCCCCCACGCCTATCTCGACCCCCAAGTGCGCGCCGGGATCTCCATGTTCGCCCAGACCGGCGAGGAGGCCCTCGCGCCGGGCCTGGCAGCACTCACCGACGACCTGGCGACAGGCCATTGGCACCGGCGCCAGGCCGACCTCCTGGCGCTCGACACCTTCGACGTCGGCTACCGACTCCTGGTGGCGGACGTCTGACCCTCACGGGACACCCTGGCCGAGCGCCACGACGAAACGTCACTGCCCGCCCGGTGCCCGCCTCGCCGCCCGCGGAGCGCGTCGGACGTGCGGGCCCCGTACCCATCCGGGTCACCGGGCGCGCGGACCCGGCGGGCGGGCGGCAGGGTGATGGTGTCGATGCCGGGGAGCAGCGATGGAATCGCCGGCCGGACCGTCGCCTCGGTGGCCGCGGTCGCCGTTCCGGACTTGAGGCCGGCCTTTCAGCGCGTTCATCAGGAGGTTTCGTGCACGACATGCCGCTCCTCAAGAGCGTCGGCGAACTGCTGCGCCGACGGCACGGTTCCTCGAGCCGAGACCGCCAGGCGGCGTTGCCCGACGGGTTCACCCTGGACAGCGCGAAGGTCAGCGGGTTCACCGCCGGGACGCTCGGCGCCGAGGACGAGGCGAGCCTGGCCGATGAGATCGCCCGACTGCTGCCTCACCACTGGGATCTCCCCACCAAGTCGGTGGAGGCGCTCACCCCGGTCGTCGACCACCTCGGAGGCCAGCAGCAGTTGATGGCCTGGCTGGACCGCCACCCCGGCCGGCCGCGGCTCATCGCGCGGATCTACGTCCTTCTCGGCCATCTCGACCAGTACAGCGAGGATCCCGCGGTGCTCGACGCCGTGCGCCAGGCCCGAGCCCAGGACCCGTTCCCCGTCGCCCTGCGCGGCTATCTGACGCCGGAGACGAACGCCGAGACCCTGGGCAGCCTCGCCTTCCGGGTCGAGGAACTCCTCGGTGACGACCGTGTGGACGATGCCGTCGCGCTTTCCCTGGCGACCGCCGACTGGCTGCGCGGCGCGGCGGAGAACGCCGAGTCGCCGAGCGCCGATGTCCGCGAGATGGGCGAACTCATGGGTCATATGCACCGGGACATCGGCGAGGCCGCCGCGCGAGCCTGACCCGGCGGGCGTGACGAACGACGAGTCCGCCACCCGACTCGATCCGGTGTCGTACGACCGTTTGGCCACCTGCCCATGGCCTTCCCGTGCCAAGATCCTCCACAGCGTCGGGCCCGAGCCGGACCGTGCGGGCCCCGTCGCCCGCATCGCCACGGCCGGGGCGCCCGGTGCCGGTGGCCGTTCCTCCGCCCGCGGGGGTGGGGCGAGGCCGGGGAGAAAGGCTTCGGATGAGCGCGCGTTTCGAGGAGATCGACTGGCAGCCGACGGCCATGGGCGACATCAGCCTGCGCCGTCGACGGGACCCGGTCTCGGGCGACGACGTGTACGAGGTGAAGCTCGGCGACGAGTACCTGATGTCCAGCCTCTTCACCACGGGGGAGATCGAGCTGACCCGGCTCGGCCTGGCGGAGCTGTCCGAGGGCCCGCTCGACGTCGTCGTGGGCGGACTCGGCCTCGGATACACGGCCCGGACGGCCCTGGACGATCCCCGCGTGCGCTCGCTCATCGTCGTCGACACCCTGGCCGAGGTGATCGACTGGCACCGGCGCGGGCTCGTACCCCTCGGCGCCGGCCTGGCGTCCGACCCCCGGTGCCGGCTGGTGCGCGGGGACTTCTTCGCGATGACCACCGGCACGCCGCCAGGCCTCGACCCCGACACCCCCGGCCGCCGCTTCCACGCGATCCTCCTGGACGTCGACCACTCGCCGCGCCATGTGCTGCACCCCGGCCACGCCGTGCTCTACACACGGGCCGGTCTGACCGCCCTGACCGAACTGCTCCATCCCGGCGGTGTGTTCGCGCTGTGGTCGAACGACCCGCCGGACGACGAATTCGGGTCGGTGCTCGCGGAGGTCTTCACGGACACCGCGGCGCACGTCGTGGACTTCGACAACCCGCTCCAGGGCGGGACCGCCGCCAACACCGTGTACGTCGGCCGACGGCGCGAAGACTGACACCGGCCGGACCGGACGGCCGCCCGCGCCCGGCTCTCAGCCGGAGCCGGCCGCGGGGACCACGGGAAGCAGCGCCCGGCCCCGGTCGGGCAGCGCCCGCGGGACGCGTTCCAGGACGCCGCCCGCGAAGACGTCGTACAGCGGCAGAGTCTCCAGGTGTACGTAGCCGATGTGGCAGTCGCACATCGTCAGGGGGCAGGGGCGCGGGGCGAGCGCGGCACGGTACGAGCCGTCGTACAGCCGGCCCAGTTCGGTCCGTACGAAATGGCAGCGGCTCACCCGCCCGTCGCCGTCCACCGAGATGACCGACTCGCCCGTGCGGCAGGGCAGACCCGCCGACCGGTGCGGATGGCGGCTGAAGGGAAACAGCGGGTCGAGCGCGGTCCACTCGTCCGCCTGCTCGTCCGTATAGGTGTGTCCTTCGGCGGCGTTCACCCACAGATACACATGCTCCGGGAGTTCCGCGCGCAGCCTGCGCGCGGCCTCCCGGTGCTCCGGCAGGCCGACGACGCCGACACTGAAACGGACGCCCATCGCGCCGAGCTCCCGGGTCTTGGCGACGAACCGCTCGTGCGGTGTCTGCCCCGGGTGGTACGTGCACCACAGCGCCACCGTGTCGCGGTCCGCCGCCTCCAGCCAGTCGGTGCGGCAACTGAGGTTCGTCTGGATGGCCACCCGCTCGATGTGGGACCGGTGCGACAGGTCCACGAGGGCGCGGCGGTACCAGGAGCGGACCAGCCCCTCGCCCCACGGGGTGAAGAGCACCGACAGCCGGTCCTCGCGCTGCTCGCCCGCCCACGCGGTGAACCGCTCCAGGGCCGCGCGGTCGGCCCGGAGCTGCGCGGTGGTGTCGCGGCGCTTCGCGAACGGGCAGTACGGACAGTCGTAGTCGCAGGACGCGAGCGGGCCCCGGTACAGGATCGTCAGGTCCACCGAAGCCTCACTTCGTCTCGTAGGCGGCCATGGCGTCCCGTACGGCCGCGGAGAAGAACTCGGGGCCTATCGCGTCCGAGTGGGCGAGTCCCTCCGCGGACAGACGAAGCCGGTCCTCGTCCCGGTGCGACAGCCATCCTCGTGCCGCGAGGTCGCCGATCTCGGACGGGAAGTCGTCGTACGGATCCGATCCGAAGCCCAGCCGGTAGTCCGCGACGGGCAGTCCCTCCGCCTGGAGGAGGGACTGGAGCAGGTGCCGGCGCCGTGCCTCGTCCGCGTCGACACGGCGGCCGTGCAGCGCGTGCGAGAAGTCCTTCGTGGCGGTGTAGTCGTCGATGATGCCGCGGATCTCGCGCATCGACACGGCGTAGTCGAAGGAGTAGTGCAGCGTGGAGGTGTACGAACGGGCACCGCAGCCGAGGCCGATCATGCCGTCGGTCTGGCAGGCGTAGTCGTCAGGTCCCTGCGGAGGGGCGTCCGCCCGCCGGAACATGCGCATCGACACCTGCTCGTAGCCGTGGGCCAGCAGGTGGTCACGGCCCTCCCGGTACCGGCGCAGCCGCTGCTCGTCCCACTCCAGGTCGGCCGTGCGCGCGTCGGAGTGCCTGCCGAGGCCCGTGAGGGGCCGGATGTAGAGGGGATAGAGGTAGATCTCCTCGGGCCGCCAGGCCAGGGCCGCGTCCAGCGAGTGGCGCCAACTGGCCGCGGTCTGGCCGTCGATGCCGTAGATCAAGTCGATGTTGAGGACGGGGACGCCCGCCTCGCGGATCCGCGCGAGCGCCGCCTCCACGTCGGCGCGCCGCTGTGGCCGTACGGCCGCACGGGACTCCTCCTCGACGAAGCTCTGCACCCCCAGGCTGAGCCGGGTGGCGCCCCGTTCGACCAGGACCGCCAGCCGGTCGGCCGTGGCCGTGGAGGGCGAGGCCTCCACGGACAGCGGGATCGCGCGGAGATCGGCGCCCATCTCCCGCTCGGCGATGTCGCACAGCCGTTCCAGCTCGGCGGCCTCCAGGAACGTCGGTGTGCCGCCCCCGAACGCGGCGTTGGCGAAGCGGGGGGTCTCCTCGTCGCCCAGCGCCTCGCGCATCGCGGATGCCTGGCGCCGCACCGCGTCCAGATAGCGTCCCGTCAGATCGCCCGGAGCGCCGATGCGGGTGAACAGGTTGCAGAAACCGCAGCGGACTTCGCAGAACGGGATGTGCAGATAGAGCGAGAGCGACCGCCGGGACTCGCCGGCCCACAGGTCCTTGAGCGCGGGGCGCGGGGTGAGGGGCCGGTAGGCGGTCTTGTGGGGATAGGCGTACGTGTAGCTCTGGTAAGGGCGCGGCAGGCCGGTCGGGGCGGCCACGGGGGCGAGCGTCATGCGGTCGGCTCCAGGAAGAAGTGGCGGTAGGGCACGGTCCACACGCTGTCGTGGCCGAGACGATGGCCCGTGTAGCCGTCGTCTCCGTAGGCGGTGCCGTGGTCGGAGCAGACGATGGCGAAGCAGCGGCGGCGCGAACTCATCGCGCGGAACAGTCGGCCGACATGGGCGTCGATGTATTCGAGGGCCGCCGCGTGGGTGAGCAGGCTGTCGCCCGCCTCACGGGTGGCACCGGGCAGGTGGAACCAGTTCGGCTGGTGCAGCGCCGACGCGTTCAGGAACAGGAACAGCCGCTGCTCACCGGGAAGTTCGGCCACGATCTTCTCCGCCCGCGCGACCTGGGCCTCGAACGAGGTGGGCGACGCCACCCCGAACTCCGGCTCCCAGTGGCTCTCCTGGAAGAGACCGGGCAGCACGCCGCCGAGTGCGCCCTGCTTGTTGAAGAAGCCCACGCCCCCGACGCACACCGTGCGATAGCCGTGCGCGGCGAGGCCGGACACCAGGTCCGGGGTGTCGAAGACGAACGTGCGGTCCGCCGTCGACTCGCTGCCCGCGAACCGTGCCGCGAACAGCCTGGGGTGCGGTCCAGGAGCGGCCGGGGTGGGCAGGAAGCCCGCGAACATGGCCTGGTGGGAGGCGTACGTGAAGTTCCCCGGCGCGTGCCGCCGCTCCCAGGTGCCGTCGGGCAGATGGGCGGTCAGGTTCGGCAGGCGGCCGGCCGCGGCGAGTTCGACGGCCACGTCGTGGCGCAGGGTGTCGAGGGTGAGCAGGAGCAGGTCGTCCCGTCCCACCACCTCGTTCATGTCGGGCGTCCCCGGGGGTTCCGGGGCGGAGGGTGTCGCGGTCGGCGTGCGGTCGGGATCAGGCTGAGGCATGTGCTGTCCTGGCAGGAGTGTCGAGCGGAAGCGCGGGTCGTACGGGGAAGTCTTCGGGGGAGCGGGAACGGACCGCCGCGACCTGCGCCGCGTACGTGTCCAGGCCCTCCGCGCCGCTGCCCGGCAGGCCGGTCAGACGGGGGAGCAGGTCTCCGAAGGCGTTGACCTCCCCGACGGCGAAGCGGCGCCAGCCGACGGCGGGCAGCAGATCGACGCCCACGCACAGGGTGCCGGGGAAGCAGGCGGCGGCCCGTTCGCTGATGGAGAGGGCTTCCGCCCACCGGTCGCCGGACAGTGCGCGCACGGCCGCGAGATCGCCGCGGGCACCGCCCAGATGCAGATTGGTCAGGGGAGAACGGCTCGTACGGACCACGGCGTGGGTCGCGCGGCCGGCCACGACGACGATCCGCAGGTCGGCCGATCTGCCGCCGAGCGACGCCTTCGGCAGCCAGCGCTCGATGTGCAGCCCGTCGGGCGCCAGCGCGTCCACGATCGCGGCGATCCGCGCCTCGTCCGTGTAGCGGCGGATCCGCAGGGAGTTGTGGAGGGCGCCGTCAGCCGTGCGCTCGACCGAGGTGGTGGCCCGGATCCGGCCGGCGGCGGTCGTCTCGACGGCCAGCACACCCGACGCGGACGAGCCGTGCGCGAGTTTGACGAACACCCGCCTCAGCGAGGCCTCCGCCATGAGGTCCCGGACGCCGCTCCAGTCCTCCACGGCCCGAAGGGCGCCCGAGGTCGGGGACTGCGGCACCGGCACACCCGCCGCGTCGAGCCGGGCGTGGCACAGCCTCTTGTCGAAGAGGACGGCCAGATCCGCCGGGTCGTCGAGCCGACGGCCCCCGCGCAGCGAACCCACACCGTCCAGGAAACCCGCGTACCAGCGCGCGGACCCCTCCACCCTGGTCGGCTCGTCGGCTCCGCGCAACAGCCGGTCCACCTCGGCGTTCTCGCCGGGGGAGTCCAGCCGGACGACCTCGTCGTCCGCGAAGTCGTGCCCGCCGTCCCGCAGGACGTCCCGCCACTCGACCACGCGCAGGGCGCCCGGGCCCGCCTTCGCGGCCGCCGCCCTGAACAGGTCCACCCGGCGGTTCTCCCCGTTCGCGACGACCGCCCACCTCACCGGCGCGCCCCGCCGCCGCAACCCGCCCATCCCGCCTCCTCGTTCGCTGTGCCGGTACCGGTCGGCGCTACTCGCCCACCGCGACGAAACGCCAGACCGTGCCGTCCTCCTCCTCGTCGGACTCCGCCTCGTCCTGGTCGGCGGCGACCTCGACACCGGCGGGCTCCAGCGTCTCCAGCAGGCGCGTCCGCACCGCCGTGCTGAGGTAGTTGTGGTGCAGGTCGAGCACCTTGAGGTGGGTCAGCGGCTGGCCCGAGAGCAGGGCCGTCGCGCCGTCGTCGGTGAGGACGCCCATGGAGACGTCCAGGTGCTCCAGGCGCGCCACGACCGGGGCCGAGGCCAGCGCCGTGCAGATGGCGTCCTGGATCTCGCTGTTGCGCAGGGCCAGTCGGACCAGGCCGGGCAGGCGGCTGCCCGCGAAGAACGGTTCCAGGTCGGCGACATCGGCGTCGCCGCCGTACTCGGAGGTGCCGAGCCACAGGTCGAGCGCGGTCAGCGAGGGCAGGTCGCTGGCGGCGATGCCGCGCACCGCCTCGGCGGGCAGGCCGCCGCTCTCGACGGTCAGGGTGCGCAGCCGCTCGTGCTTCACGGCGGGGAAGACCAGGCCGTTGCCGCCGCGGACGCCGAATTCGACCAGGGAGGGGAAGGCCTCCAGAAGGGGCGACACGTCACCCTGGACGATCCAGGAGATCTCGCACTCCTCCATCACGATGTCCGCGAGGAACAGCGCCCGTAGCGCGGGCAGCCGGTCGCGCGCGGCGACCAGGGCCTCGATCACCGCGTGGGGAGAGGTGTCGTAGACCTCGCTCCACGCGCCGACGATCAGCGCCCGCACCTGGTCCGTGTCCACCGCGGCCAGGAAACGCGCGAACGCGCCCTCCCACTCCTCCTCGCTGTCGTAGGCGTCCACGGCGATGCGCCAGGCGACGGTTTCGGGCGCGGGAAGCGAGGTGGCCCGGGGCGACTTGTCGTCGGCATCGGGGAAGGTGAAGGCCTGCAGGCCGTGGAACTCCTCGAGATGGCTGTTGATGGTCATGCGCGCCCGCTCCTTCGTGCTGATTCCGCTGGATCGACGGTCGTGGTGCCGAGTCCGGAGCGCGCGATCCGCACCCAGACAGACGAGTTCTACCAAGCCCCTCTGACATCACCGCGAACAGGGTCGGTACCTGTGGACGGGACGCCCGGGAACGGCCGGCGGGTACCGGGCCCAGAGCCCTCCGATCGGGGTGCGACGACCGGCTCCGCGAGATATGACGCCTGGTCAGCGGGGGTGTGCGGCCGGTCCGGAGGCCGATTGTCAGTGGTCGCCCCTACGGTTTTTCCCATGGCACACGCCGTGCCGTGCGGGGAGGGAGACCCATGTTCCGCCAAGGAGACGTGCTGATCGTGCCGTTGGACGAGAGGGCGGTGCCGGACCACGCCCTCGACGCGGCGTCCGAGCCCCGCGACGGGCGGGGACGACTCGTCCTGGCCCTCGGTGAAGTCACCGGGCACGCCCACGCCGTGGTCGGCCCCGGACGGCTGATACGGGACGGCGGGGTGTTCGGCCCGATGCTCCTGCACGTTCCGGAAGGGGCGCGGGTCGTGCACGAGGAGCACGCGGCGATCTCCCTCCACAAGGGCTGGTACCGGGTGATCCGCCAGCGTGAGTACGTGCCGGGTTCGGTGCGGATCGTCGCAGACTGAAGGTGTGCCGGTGGTCCCGTGCTCCGGGTGCGGAGCGGTGCGCACCGGGGCGTGGACAGCGCGTTCGACGGCAGGACCGGGTGGCACCGCGGGTGCCGTGCCGCTCGGGTACACGGGAAATCGGAGAGGAACGGTGTGATGGAACAGGGCAGTTGGCGTGCCACCGCGACCCGGACGGGGGCGGGCGACCGGGCGGCGGCCGAGGAGGGCGTCCGGCTCGCCTACCGGAAGGCCGGGCTGGACGAGCCCGAGCGCATCGTGTGGGCGCGGTCACCGCACGAGGCCGTACGCATGCTCATGGGCACGGCGCCCGTGGAGGGCGCGGTGCTGGGGGACACCGGACCCAGCGTCCGCAATGCCGTCGTCGCGGGGCCCTGGGCCGGGGAACGCGCGCGAGCGCACGAACGGCTGGGCCCGGAGGGATGGAGCGGACACTGGCGGGCCACGGGCGCGGCGCTGTGGGAGTCGGCCCGCACCCTGGCCGACCGGGTGCGCGCGGGCGTCGTCGAGGACCTCGGCACCGACCGGCACGAGGAGAGCCGGGTGCGGCTGCTGCTCCTGGACGCGACCCTCGGCCAGCACGACGCGGCATGGCTGTGCGCCTTCGACCCCGACGAGTCGAGCGACCTGGCCGGGATCGCGGCGGTGGCGCGCGAGGCCGGCTGGTGGTGGCCGTACGAGAAGGTGGCGGTCGTCAGCGAGCGGCCGCTGAGCCTGCACCGCGACGAAGCGGGACGCCTGGACCGGGGGGACGGCCCGGCACTGCGCTACGCGGACGGCTTCGAGCTGTACGCGTGGCGCGGAATGCCGGTCCCGGGCACCTTCCTCGACGAACTCACCGCGCTGACGCCCGAGCGGATACGCGACGAGGAGAACGCCGAGCTGCGTCGGGTGATGCTGGAGCACTACGGCTACGACCGGTACCTGGACGAGTCGGGGGCGGTTCCCGTGCACCGCGACGAGACGGGTGTGCTGTGGCGGGTCGAACTGGTCGGGGACGAGGACGTGGTCATGGTCGAGGTCGTGAACTCGACCCCCGAGCCGGACGGCACGAACCGGACGTACTGGCTGCGCGTCCCACCGGCGACGCGCACGGCGCGCGAGGGAGTGGCGTGGACGTTCGGCCTCGCCGCCGAGACGTACGAGCCGTCCCAGCAGACGTGAGGACGACCGAGCAGACGTGAGGGCGACCAACGCCGGCGCGAGGCCCGAGGTCTGGGAGGGCTCAGGGCCGCTGTCCCCAGGCGATCATCATGCCGGGTCCGAGTTCGGCGAGCCGGGGTGAGGCGAGGTAGGCCATCGCCTCGTCGATGACGGCGGAGTCGACGTGTCCGGTCTCCTCGAGGGCGGGGCGCATCCGGTCCCAGGTCTCGGACCAGAAGCGGGCCAGTGGACCGTCCGCGACCAGCGGGGGGCAGACCAGTTCGCATGCGACGTTCTGGAGTCCTTCCTCCCTCAGGAAGCACGGATAGGCCGGGATGTCGGATATGTCGGTGCCGATGGTCGTCCGGAGGGCCTGCCACATCGCGTCCATGGTCCGCCGGTAGGCCGACGAGGAGTCGAGCGGATTCGGCACATCCACGGCGTCGCCGAGCACCAGCCGGCCGCCCGGGTTCAGCCATCGGGCGAGACGGGAGACGAGTTGACGGCGTTCGGGCAGGTGCATGAGCACGAACCGGGCATGGATGAGGTCGAACGTGCCCAGGTCCAGATTCTCGTCCCGGAGATCGGTAGTGACCAATCGCACCCCCGGGCCCGCGAGGGATTTCAGGCCGCTGGTGTCCCGGTCCAGCGCGACCACCTCCGCCGCTCCCGCCTCCTCCAGCAGCCAGCGGACCACGGTCCCTGTCCCGGCTCCCACCTCCAGGCAGCGGTCGCCCGGTCCGGAGCCCAGCGCGCGCAAACGGCCTGTGGTGACAGGGTCGTAGACCAGGGCGGCCGCGTCGATGCGCTCGGCCTCCTGCGGGTGCTCCGGCTCGAAAAGATCTTCTCCGTAGTGGCCGCCGGAGGCCGTGGTGCCCGTCATGACCGGCTCCACGGCCTCGGTCCCGCGATGGGTCTCCGGTCGGTCCGCGCCATGAGAACCCCTCAGCGTCGAAGAGTGATTTACAGACAGAGTGGCAGCTTTCGGTAACCTCGGCAGATCGTCGGGCACAGGATCCGCCGACCTTTGCACCGGCTGTGACCCTTGAAACCCACCTGTAACGCTCATAGCATGATCGAACTCACGACGATTGCCCTGATCGTCCGTCCTGCACTAGAAGAACACGCTGTCTAGCGCGAAGGGTGAGCCGGATGACCAATACCTAAACAAATCGGCCGAACAGTTGATATCTATAGCATCCCGAGTAATTTCACGAATAAACAGCATAATTGAATTGGATGAGCGGCGCCGGTCACGGGTGATTCTGTGGGCCGTCGCAGCCGTGGTGACCTTCGGCTTCCTCGTCGCGATGGAGATCGTCGCGCGCCATTACGGCATGCCGGGGCCGATCACCAACCAGGCCCGGGAAGTGATATTCACTCCCACCTCGGGTCCTCTGCTGTACGCGGGCCTGGCATTGATGATGGTCGTCCTGCCCTGGCGGCAGCGGTTCATCTCGCTGGGAATCGCGGCGGGTATCGACGTCGTCTTCTTCCTGGTGCGCTGGGTGGTCGACGCCAAGATGATGTTCGGCAACGGCGCATTGTGGGTGATTCTGGGCTATGCGTTCATCGCCGTCACCCGCCGCACGGGCAGGGAACGCGTCCTGCTTCTGAAGGGCGTCGGACTGGGCCTGCTCCTGGTGGCCGGTCACAAGACGGGCGACACCTGGCTGATGATCACATCGGAGACCCGCCCGTCCGTGCTCGACGCGTACGTGGCCACAGCCGATCACGCGCTGGGCAACCCGTCCTGGGTGATGGGCCGGTTCGTCGAGGCCACCGGCCCGATCGGCTACCACGCCCTCCACCTCGTCTACGGTCAGCTCCCGCTCGCCGCGGCCGTCTTCGCGCTCTACCAATTGCGCAACGTGGCGCGGGAGGGCCGCTTCCCGGCCCATCATCTGGTGCGCACCTTCCTGGCCATCGGTCTGGTCGGGCCCGTCGTCTACATGATCTTCCCGGTGGTCGGTCCGGTCTTCGCCTACGGCGCCGAAGGCGGGCAGTGGGCGGCGGCCAACCTGTGGCCGCAGACCCCGTTGTCGACCGGTGCCCCGCAGGCGTTTCCGTTCGACGAGATCACCCCGCGCAACTGCATGCCCAGCCTCCACACGGCCTGGGCCACCACGCTCTTCATCCATACCCGCGAGGGCTCCCGGCTCCTGCGCAACACGGGCACGTTCTGGCTGGTCGGCACGCTCACGGCGACGCTCGGATTCGGTTACCACTACGGCGCGGATCTCGTCGCCGGTGTGGTGTTCGCGCTCACGGTCGAGGCGACCATGCGTGCTTTCGCCCGAGGATGGGACCGGGCGGGAGTCACGCTGGTCGCCTACGGCTCCGTCGTCTTCACCGCGCTCGTGGTGTCGTACCGCTGTCTGCCGGTGGAGATGGCCCGCTATCCCTGGGTGTTCGGACCGATCCTCCTCCTGGCGATGGCGTCCGTGATCTACGGATATCTGCGGACCACCAGACAGTGGAATCCGCAGACCGCGCCCGTGCAGAAGCCGGAACCGCAACTCGTACAGGTGTGACCGATCCCCGCCCCCACCGGAGCGGGGGCCGGAGCGGGTGCCGGGCCGCGCCCGGGAGCCGGATTTGCCGTGGAGCGCACTCGAAGGTGTTGGGTGGCAGGAGTGGCGCCGCGGTGACGTGGTGACCGAGCGGACGACACGTTCCACGAGGAGCACTCCATGACACAGAAGATCTGGTTCATCACCGGCGCCTCCCGCGGTTTCGGACGGGAGTGGGCGATCGCCGCGCTGGAGCGCGGCGACTCGGTGGCCGCGACGGCGCGCGACTTGTCCACGCTGGGCGATCTTCGAGAGACCTACGGAGAGCGGCTGCTGCCCCTGCAGCTCGACGTGACGGACCGCGACGCCGACTTCGCCGCCGTGCGGCTGGCGCACGAGCGGTTCGGACGGCTCGACGTGGTCGTCAACAACGCCGGCTACGGCCACTTCGGGATGATCGAGGAGATCACCGAAGCCGAGGCCCGCGCGCAGTTGGAGACCAACCTCTTCGGGGCCCTGTGGGTCACCCAGGCGGCGCTGCCCTTCCTGCGCGAGCAGGGAAGCGGCCACATCCTGCAGGTTTCCTCCATCGGTGGGATCAGCGCCTTCCCGCTGGTCGGCATCTACCACGCCTCGAAATGGGCGCTCGAGGGAATGAGCCAGGCGCTGGCGCAGGAAGTGGCGCCGTTCGGCATCAACGTCACCCTGATCGAGCCGGGCGGGTTCGCGACCGACTGGGCCGGTTCCTCGTCGAGCACGTCCGAGCCACTGCCGGCGTACGCCGAGTTCCACAAGGAAGTCCAGGAACAGCGGCGCGAGCGCGTCGGAACCCCGGGCGACCCGAGCGCGTCCGCCGCGGCCGTGCTGGAGATCGTGGACGCGGAGGAGCCGCCGCTGCGCTGCTTCTTCGGTTCGGCGCCGCTGGGCATCGCGAAGGCGGACTACGAGAAGCGCTTGGAGTCTTGGGAGAAGTGGCAGCCGGTGGCGGAGCTGGCCCAGGGCTGAGAGCCGGCGGTCCGCGGGAGATCCGGTCCCTGACCCACCGGCGCGACGGTGGGTCAGGAGCGGTGGCTCTGGTAGTAGCCGCCGACCTGTTCGTGGTAGTCGGCGTCGCCGACGTGCTTGGCCCGGTCGAACTCGGGGGATTCCCTGATCTGCTCCTGGGTGAGCGCGACGTAGATCTTCCGCTCGTCCCGGTCGACCCGCCTCACGGTGCCCGCGGGGAGCAGGACATGCCTGCCGAAGATCCAAACACCGATGTCGACGACGAGGTACGAGGAGCCGACGTCGTCCGCGTGCTCGTCGACCTTGCCGATGGCCCCGTCGACGGCCTCGACCTTGAACCCGACCAGATCCGTGCCCGCGGAGTGCCCGGCGGCCGGGTGGTAGCCCCAGATGCTGTGCGTCATGTACGGCTCCCTCATCGAGAATCCACGCTCGTCCGCGGCGGAACCGGGGAGGCGCGCAGGCCCCATCCACGTTAGACGAAGCCCGCGGGCGATGGCGGATGCCGCGGCCGGGACGCCCGCCCGGACGTCCCGCGCCCCGGCCCGGTACGGTTCGCGCCGTGGACAGGAACGGGTGGGAGCCGGGGCACCAGGTCGCCTACGGCTGCGGGGCGTGGGAGCGGGCCAGTCACCAGGCACGCCTGCTGGTCGCCTGGTATGACGAGCGCGACGGCGGCCTGGGACCAGGGGTGTCCCAGCGGTTCTCCGCGGACCCGGGCGCGCGGGTGAAGTGGCCGTGGGGGAGTGCCAGGCACAGCACGCTCGGCCTGCTCTTCTGGCGAGCGGCCTACGACGCGGGCATTCTGGTCGACCGGGTCCCCCTGGCCGACGCCCTGAGCTACTGCGCCCAGGGAGCCGAGCCGTTGGACACGGGGCCCGTGCCCGACGCGGCCCGCGAGGCCGGGATCGGCGTCGGCAGCGCGGCGTCGGTGGCCGGGATCAGGCACGTACTCCAGGCGCATGTCGAGGCATACCTCCCGCGGCCGCGGCCCGCCGGGGTGCGGCTGACGCTCGGCTACCGCGTCCGGGAGTCGCGGGCGACGCCGGACTGGGACACCGGCGACTGGCCGGCGGCTCTCGCGCGGGCCCGCCGGGCCATGGGACAGGCGGACGATCTGCGGGAGCGGGGGACTTGGCGGCCCACCGACCAGGAACGGTCCGTCGGCGGACGCCTCGGCCGCGACCTGGAACGATCGCTCCGCACACCCGCCGCTTCCGGTCACCCCGCACCGAGTTGGCTGGAGCGGGCATCGCGCCTGGCCGCTACGGCCGCCGCACTGTCCGGCGCGGCCGGCACACCGCTCGGCGCCGGGCGGCAGGGGACGAGGCCGGACGGCGCGGGGTGGGGCACCGACGGGCGGAACGACGCCGGCCCCCTGGTGGAGGTCCTCGGCGCCACGGCCGACGCGTGCGCCCGGCTGAGCGCGAGCACCGAGGAGATCGTCCACCTGTGGGAGGCGGAGGAACCGCACGGGCGCTCGGACCGGGCCTCCTGGGAGCTGTCCCACGTACCGGGCGCGCTGCTGGAGCAGACCGAGGAGACGGAACACCTGGTGCGGGCGCTGGCCGCGTTCCTGTGGGTCCTGGCCATCCACTGACCGAGGACGTCAGTAGTAGTCGCCCCGCCGCTGCGTCGGGTTGACGATGTCACGCCGCTCCTGCGACCGGCGGGCTGCCCTCAGGGCCCCTATTTCCCGCAGGTGTGCCTGGCTCTGAAGCGTCATCATCGACCCCAGCGCGTGGCGGGCGGTCAGCGGGTTGTCCAGACAGGACTGGTACATCACCGCGGCACGTTCGTTGTCCTGATAGAGGGTGCGGTAGATCTCCGCGGCGCGGTACTGGCCGTAGGGGTGGTTGCGTGTGGCGGCCGCGAGGAACTGCTCGAGGGCGTGCTCCGCCGGCGTGCGGGTGACCCGAATCAGCCGTTCCAGGTACAGGTCGCCCAGGACGAGCATCGCCTCGGGCTCGCCCAGTTCGGCCGACCTGCCGTACCAGCGGGCCGCTTCGTCCAGCGACTCGACGATGCCCGCTTGCGGACAGCCGTGGTGGTACAGCGAGGCGAGGTAGAAGGCAGCCCGCGGTGAACCACTGCTGTGCCGCAGCCGTGGCACCGCGCTCGCGTACCGCCCCTGCGTGTAGTCGATGTGCCCCAGCAGTTCGATCGCGGCACTGTGGCCGGTGGACGCCGCGGTTTCCAGGAAGTGGACCTCCGCACCGGCGTGCTGCCCACTGTTCCAGCAGTGCAGGCCGATCCGGTAGTACTCCTCGGCACTGGTCGGCTCGTGACCGTCCACGGTGAAGTTGGTCCCCTGCCACTGCACCATGTCGCCGCCTTTCGCGTCGTGGCCTCAACCGATGGTAAGGCTCGACAACCGGCACAAGGGGCGCGTACGCCCGGAGCTTCGGTCCCTGACGGGAACCTGACGTCCTATGCGTCCGGGTCCCAGGCCCGAGGAGCGTCGCGTCGTGCCGTCGGTGTCAGGGACCGGCACATGGCGACGGCTGACCCACCACCGAGATCGATCGGAGCCCATGACCAAGTGCCGACGCCGACGACGTCCCGTGCCGTCACGTCGGCAACGCGAGCGGGTCCGACGCGGCAGCCCTCAGCCGACCGCTGAGCTGCCAGACCACGCATATGGACATCACGGCGGCGCACACGTACAGACCATCGCTCACCAACACGTGTTCCAACACCCGGCCGGACCGTGCCGCGGTGTCCGCCTTCTTCATCGCGGACAGGGCCTTGTCGCCCGCCGCACCGGCGGCGAGAACGAAGAGCCACCAGACGGCGAGCAGGGGATGGCCACGCCGACGCCGCGGGCCGGAGTCGGCGGCGGCCCACAGGTCGTTGACGATCATCTTGGGGATGAACAGGTCGGCCACCGGAAGCACCCAGCCGAAGAACAGCCACGCGCGACGGCGGCGTTGACCCTCGGGCCAGAGCCGTTCGGCGAGGTCGCGCATGCCGGTCATCCAGACCATGAGGACGACCAGGGCCGCCAGGGTCGTGGCCTGCCACCAGCCCAGCAGGTTTCCGAACCATATGTCGGCGTTGATCAGAGGCAGGGCCTCGCTGCCATCGGGTGTGGGCGGCAGCGCCGGCGCCAGCAGGACCTGGTGTTTGTGCCATGCGGCCAACCCGGTCGCTACGGTCACCACCGCGTGCACGGTGAGCACACCGCAGGTCCAAAGGGCCAGGCCGCCCAGTGACTTCACTGCCCTGTTCACGACACACCTCCGCGAGCCCCTGTTCGGACTTTCCGCAGGTCGGCGGGCGATCCTAACGCACGCACGAGCGCTCCGGACCCGGCACCGGTGCGTCGCGCAACGGCGGAACTCGGTGGGATTGCTGCGGATTCCGGCAACCAGGGATTTTCAGGGGCCCGGGACCAAGAGGGATAGGGGGAACAAGTGGGGGACAAGGGTGATACCGAGCTCAGCGGCTCACGTCTCGTCGGTCAACTGCCTTGAGAGGGACGGGTGTTAGCTTCATCCCCGTGACGGAACACCAGGACGAGACCAGGACGGCCTACGACGGGATCGTCGAGCTCTACGCGTCGATGTTCGCCGATCGGCTGGAGACGCGGCCGTTCGCGCGGGCCATGCTCGGCGCCTTCGCGGAGCTCGTGCGCGAGACGGGCAACCCGCGGACAGCGGATGTCGGATGCGGACCCGGCCATCTGACCTCCATGCTGCACGACTCGGGCCTGGACGCCTTCGGGTTCGACCTCTCCCCGGCCATGGTCGAGCACGCCCGACGGGCCCATCCGGCACTGCGGTTCGACGAGGCGCGCATGGAGGCCCTGCCCGTCGAGGACCGGACACTCGGCGGGGTGCTCGCCCACTACTCGATGATCCACACCCCGCCCGGGGAGCTGCCCGCACTGCTCGCCGAACAGGTGCGTGTCCTGGCTCCGGGGGGTCTGCTCCTGGTCTCGTTCTTCGGGACCGAGGGGCCGGAGCCGATCCGCTTCGATCACAAGGTGACGCCCGCCTACAGCTGGCCGGTCGACCGGTTCGCCGAGCTGCTGACCGGGGCCGGGCTCGTCGTGGTCGCCGAGCTGCGCCACGACCCGGCCTCCGAACGCGGCTTCCTCGACGCCCACTTGCTGGCCCGCCGCCCCTAGAACGCGTCCTCGGCGCCCCGCGCTTCGGGATGCCCTGTGGGTCGGGTCTTCGGGACGCCCTGTGGGGTTGTCGGGGTGACTGTCACACGCCTGTGAGTTACCTCACCCGCCATGGTCGGCGGCCGTACGCGAACTGCCTGGCCAGCAGCCCGTAACTCTCCTCGGACTGCCGCCTGTTGGCCGGATGCGTCAGTGAACTGTCATTGCAGTCAGTCGGAGATCCGATACAGGCTGTGACCGTGGCAGAGCGACGTGTTGTTGTAGTGGTGTACGCGGGGGCCATGGCGCTGGACATCACCGGCCCGATCGAAGTGTTGGACATCGCCAACCGACTCCTCGACCCGGGGGCCGCCCCCTACCGGATCGAGCTGGTGTCCGCCGACGCGCCACTGGTGCGTACGAGTTCGGGTGTGAGCGTGGCGGCCATGCCGCTCGAGGCGGGGCAGGGCCCCATCGACACACTCCTCGTGCCAGGCGGCTGGAGTGTGGGCGAGGCGCTGCGGGACCAGGTGCTGATCTCATGGATCGGCACGGCGGCGGCCCGGTCGCGCAGAGTCGCCTCCGTATGCGGCGGATCCTTTCTGCTGGCCGAGGCGGGCCTGCTCGACGGCAGACGCGCCACCACCCACTGGGCGTACAGCGAGTCGATGGCCTGCCGCTATCCGGCGGTGAAGGTGGACGCGGAGCCGATCTTCATCTGGGACGGCCCCTTCGTCACCTCGGCGGGCGTGTCGACCGGGATCGACATGGCGCTGGCCCTGGTGGAGGCCGATCACGGAGCGGCGGTCGCCCTGGAGACGGCACGGTTTCTGGTGCTGTTCCTCAAGCGGCACGGAGGGCAGTCCCAGTTCAGCGCGTTGCTGGACGCCCAGTTGGCGGACCATCCGCCGATCCGGACGGCGCAGGAGTGGATTCTGGAGAACCTCCACAACCCGTTACCCGTGGCCGAGATGGCCGAGCAGGCCCATATGAGCCCGCGCAACTTCGCCCGGGTCTTCCGGCGCGAGGTGGGCACGACCCCCGGGCAGTACGTCCAGCGCACCCGGATCGCCCGCGCCCGCGAGTTGCTGGAGACGACCGATCTGCCGATCAGCCAGATAGCGGGCCGCTGCGGATTCGGCGCTGCCGAGACCTTCTTCCGTTCCTTCGGGCGAACGCTGGGCGTCACCCCGAAGGAGTACCGGCACCGTTTTCAGGTCATCACGTCGTCCGGTCTCGTCGACCGGCGTCACGAGAAGGACGGGAGCCCCGTATGACCACCGCGGCGGACGTGCCGGATGCCGGGACGGTACGCATGGTCGACTACCTGGCCGGTGAGCTCGCCCGGGCCGGGGTCACCCACCTGTTCGGTGTCGGTGGCGCGAACATCGAGGACCTGTACGACGCCGTGCACCGCGGCGGAGCCGTCCGCGGTGTGGTCGCCAAGCACGAGTTCTCCGCCGTCACGATGGCCGACGGCTATGCCCGAACCACCCGGCGTCTGGGGGTGGTTGCCGCCACCTCGGGCGGTGGCGCGATGAACCTGGTGCCCGGTCTCGCGGAGGCGTACGCCTCCCGGGTGCCGCTGCTCGCCCTGGTCGGCCAGCCGCCGACGGTCCAGGAGGGCCACGGCGCGTTCCAGGACACCAGCGGCAAGGGGGACTCCTTCGACGCGGGAGAGGTCTTCACCCCGATCTCCCGGTTCTGTGCCCGGGTCGAGGACGCGGACTCGCTCGTGGAGCTGTTGCCGCTGGCGATGGCGGCGGCGCGGACCGAGCCGCGCGGTCCCGCGGTGCTGCTGCTGCCCAAGGACGTCCAACAGGCACGGATCCCGTGGCATGGCCAGGGTGATCCGGCGCCGACAGGGGCTGTGCAGACGGGGGCCGTGCCGCCAGGGAATGCGCAGCCAGGATCCGTGCGGGCAGAGCCTGGGCAGCGAGGGTCCGTGCGGGCAGAGGCTGCGCAGCGAGGGTCCGTGCGGACAGGGGGCACGCCAGCAGAGGCCGCGCGGACAGGGGCCACGCTGGTCGGGGTCGGGGTCGGGGTCGGGGCCGCGCCGAAACCGGCCGCGCTCTCGCAGGCCGCTGTCACCGAGGTGTCGGACATCCTTCGCGGCGCGAGCACCGTCCTCGTCATCGCCGGAGAGGGCGTCGCCGCGGCGGACGCGCGTACGGAACTGTCCCGGCTGGCCCGGAGACTCGGCGCGTGGGTGGCCGTCACCCCGGACGCCAAGGACGTCTTCGACAACCGTGATCCGCGGTTCGCGGGGGTGGCCGGGGTGATGGGCCACGCCAACGTCGAACACTGTCTGCGGCGGGCCGATGTGTGTCTGCTGGTCGGCACCCGGCTGCCGCTCCTGGCACGCGGCGGGCTGGAACGGGCCCTCGCCGCCACCGAGGTCGTATGCCTGGACGTCGAAGAGCCGTTCGTGCCGGGCACGGCGCTGGTCGGGGACCTGCGGGACGCGCTGCGCGCGGTGACCGAGAGGCTCGCGTCCAGCCCGCGCGCCTGCCCCCGGCACCCCGGCCCTCTCCCCGCCCCCGCCGTGCGCCCGGACTCCCCGGCCGTCCAAGGGCGGATCGTCCCCTATGCCCAGGCCCTCACCGCCGTGGAGGAGGCGCTGCCCGAGGACGCGCACGTCTTCGTGGACGCCGGCAACACCGGTGCCAGCGCGGTCCACCTCCTTCCGGCGCCGCGCCACGGGCGCTTCGTGGTGGCCCTCGGCATGGGAGGCATGGGCTACACCTTCGGCGCGGGCATCGGTGCAGCGCTCGCCACCGGGCGGCGCACGTACGTACTCGCCGGCGACGGGGCCTTCTTCATGCACGGGGCGGAAGTGCACACCGCCGTGGAGCACTCCGCGCCCGTCACCTTCGTCGTCTTCAACAACAACGCCCACGCCATGTGCGCGCTGCGCGAGGAGTTCCTCCAGGGCGGTGTCCGCGACGACGACGTGTTCGGCCGGACCGACATCGCCGCCGGGGTGGCCGCCGCGTTCCCGTCCCTCGACGTCACCGGTGCCGAGAGCGCGGCGCACCTGCGCGAGGCGCTGCTGCGCGGAAACGCGGGCGCCGGCCCCGCATTCGTGGCACTGGACTGCGACCCGAGGGAAGTCCCTCCGTTCCTGCCGTTCCAGCCCTTCGCCCGGGCCACCGGCCCTGCCGACCGTGCCGAACACGCCGACCACAAGGAGAATGCAGATGAGCGACGAGTCGTCCGCGCCGGCTGACATCCCGGGCCTGATGCGGATCGAGAACCCGGGCAAGGACGAACTGACCGCCCACTGCGTGGAGTTGACCCATTCCGTCTACCCCCACCATCAGGTCTACGGGCAGTACTGCACGATCCACGAGTACGTCGACTGCCCGCCCGAACTGACCTACGACTACCTCCGCCAGGGGCACCACCTGGAGGAATGGACGTGCAGCCTGCGGGACTTCGAGCCCACCGGCACACCGGGACTGTGGGTGGGACGCGACCGGCTCGAGGACGACACCAGGATCTACTGCAGGACCGTCGCCAACCCCGAGGCCATGACCGTGGATTACCACTGCTCCTGGGACCAGGGCGACAAGCTGTGGATGATCTACCTGATGCGTGTCGTGCCGGCCCGGCTCGTGCTCGACAGGCCGGGATCGGTGATCACCTGGACCAACTGCCGTCATCCCCACTACGACACGAACCCGCACCCCGGCCTCGCTCCCCGCCCCGACCGGCCCTGGGTGGGCGACTACTGGGACCTGTTCTACGCGGGCCACACCGTGGAGATGAACAACCTCAAGGCGATCCTGGAGCACCGCCACCGCAACGGCCAGCCGGTGAGCGTGGCTCCCGCGAGGGCGGTGGCACCGTGACCACCGTCAGCCTCACCGACGTCGCCGGCTACCTTCCGGGCGAACCGGTCCCCGCCGCGTACTACACCGAGTACCCGGGCGCGGAGGACAAGTTGCGCGGCCACCCCATGTTCAAGGTTCCGCGGTCACGGCACCACGTCGCCGCGGACGAGACCAACACGGACATGATCGAGCGCGCCGTGCAGCCCCTGATCGAACGTCACGGCAGGGACGAGATCCGGGGCGTCGACGTACTCCTGGTGCACAGCCAGCTCCCGGACCTCCCGTTCGTCGGCGCGGGCACCGAAGTGGCGCGCCGACTGGGCCTGAACCCGGAGTGGCTCGTCGACGTGGCCAACGCGGGCTGCGCCTCTTTCGTGTACATGCTGAAGCTGGCCCGGCAGATCCTCACGACCACCGACGCGAGGACCGCGCTGATCTGCAACGCGCAGAGTGTCGCCGGGCAGTGTTTCACCCAGTCCGAGGTGCGCCGGCTGGCGCAGGCCGCGATCCCGGGGGACGGCTGCGGCGTGGGATGGGTGACGACGTCGGCCGGCTCCCCGGTCCTCGACGTGGAGACCCGGCACATCGGCGAGCACGCGGGCGACATGACCTTGGCGGTCGACGACGGCCGCAAGTACTGGGAGCCGGGGGAGTCCCAGCTCCGGATCGGGTTCACCGACGCTAGCGTCGCCAAGGTGCTGGCACGCGGCAACCGGCTGGTCCCGGAGGTGATCGGGGATCTGTGCCGACGGCTCGGCGTGGCGACCGGCGACATCGACGTCCTCGTCACCAACCAGCCGAACCGCACCTTCCTGCGCAACTGGACGGAGGCGCTGGAACTGCCCGCCGAGCGGCACCTGAACACCTTCGACCAGTGCGGCAATCTTTTCGGCGCGGCGATCCCGGTCACCCTGGACCAGGCGATCACCTCGGGCCGGGTGAAGGACGGTGATCTCGTCGTACTGGGCGGATTCGCCCACGCCGGCGACTTCGCGGGAGCCGCCGCCGTGCGCTGGTCCGGTGGGCGGGGGTGACCCGGCGGCCGGTGGCGCGTGGGCGTGGGCGACGCGGTGGCCAGTGGCTTTACGGGCTCGGGTGGCCGGTGGTCGCGTGCGCGAGGGTGACTCCGTGGCGGATGGTCGCGCGGGATTCGTAGCATCGGCGGCCGTCGTCCCGTCGTACGAGGTGATCAGCCGCCGATGACGCCGTCAGCGTGATGTTCGGCCGAGAACGCAACCGAAGGGGCCCTCGCGGAGATCTCGACAGGTGGTTCACAACTCGTCGATGAGGAGACAGAGATGACCCCCTGGAACAGTGAGACCCTTGGTTCCCGCGCCTTCGTCGACCCCTATGCCGTACACCCCCGTGACACCGCCGTGCCGGCTCAGGCCGGGCCCCGCGACGACGGCGACTTCGTTCTGGCGCCGCCCAACCCCGCCCACCGCCTCGGCTACACCCTCGACCCGCGGGACGAGCGACGCCTGGCCCTGCACGCGACCCTCACGGCGGCCGGCATCCCGCCGATGCCCGAGGACCGCGCGGTCATCGAGCAGATCAGCTCCCTCCCGGCGGACGTCAACGAAGTCCTGCAGCGCTGGCTGCACCACACCCTGTGAGCCGGCTGCACCACACCCTGTGAGGGGGAAGCCGAAGCGCGGGGATGACCCGCTCTCAGGGTTCGACGTAGTGCACGGCCTGCATCATGCCGAGGTCTTCGTGGTGGAGCTGGTGGCAGTGGGCGATGGTGTGCCCGGTGAAGTCCTCGTACCTGACCAGGAAGGTGACCCGGTCGCCGGGTGTGCCGCCGTCCAGGCCGATGGTGTCGTACCAGACGGGCGGATCGAGCCGTTCGCCGTCGCGGTGGGTGAGCAGGAACTGGTTGGTGTGCAGGTGGAAGGGATGGCTGTGCGCGGGCACGGTCTCGTCGGTGCGGACGGTCCAGCGTTCGACGGTGCCCAGGGTCAGGGTGTGGTTGGTGTGGCCGGGGTCGAAGAGACCGTAGGCCGGGTCGTGGGTGAGGTCGTCGCCGGCGTGTGCCGCGGGGGTCGGGTGGCTGCCCAGGATGCGGAAGGCGTTGGGGAAGGCCCCGGTGAACGCGCCCGCGTCCGTGTGGAACACGACGTCCCGGTCGGCGTCGGGGTTGGCGATGTCCCGCTCGTCGAGGAAGGGTCTGCCCTGCGGCAGTGAGACCGGCAGCGCCATCGGCGGTTCCACGCGTTCTCCGGCGACCTCGATCGTCATCAGGGGCTCGGGAACCGTACGGTCTCGCAGCTCGTACCTGCCCGGTGTGCCGCCGCGGATCAGGACGTCGGCGCGGTTGCCCATGGCCAGGTCCACCAGATCCTGGGCGACGGGTCGGGCGAACGTGACGCCGTCCTGCGCGATCTGGTGCATCGTCAGGTTCCCACGGTCTCCGGTGACCTGGAGCCGCAGGGCGGTGAACGCGGTCGCGGCGACCAGCCGCCACCGCTGGACCTCGCCGGGGCGCAGGTGGAGGGTGGGGTTGACCGTGCCGTTGACGGTGAAGGTGGAGGGGATGCCGGTCGTCCAGCCGCCCGAGGTGAAGGCAGGGACCTTGCCGTCCTTGAATTTGAGTTCGTTGATGCACACGACGACGTCGGCGGCCGCTTCGATCTGAGGGATCTCGTCGACGTCGCCCTCGACGATGATCACTCCTGCCATGCCTCCGAGGACCTGCTCCGCGGTGGAGCCGTGCAGATGCGGGTGGTACCAGTAGGTGCCGGCCGGATGGTCCGCCGGGACGTGGATGGTCGTCTCGTACCGCGGCTCCGGGGCGCCGGCGGCGGCCTGTTCGGCGGTGCGCGGCGCGAACTCGCGCAGCACGTTGTCGGCGTGGCCGGACGGGCGGACGTGCATTCCGTGGGTGTGCAGGTTGAAGCTGTTGGGGTGGTGCGGCGCGTTGTGACCGCCGGTGTGCGGCGCGTTGGGTGGCAGACCGTTGATGTGCGTCAGCCGCAGGATGTCCCCGCCGCGCACGCGCAGGGTCGGCCCCGGGATCGTCCCGTTGTAGGTCCGCGTGGTCACCGGTCCGTAGCCGGGGACGGAGACGTCCGTGAACCGGACGTCGAGGGTCTGCGCCACGACCGGCGGCGATGCCGAGCCGGGCACCGGCCGCGAGGCGCAGATGGCCGGCTGCGGAAAGGTCGCTGTCACCGCCGTCGCGCGCTGCCCGGCCAGGGCCTCGTCCATCGCTGCCGCGAAACCGGCGGCGGGGATGGCCTTGAGCACCGATCGACGACTGATTCCGCTATTTCGCCCCATGATCAGCCAATTTAGATCCATTCGACCAGGAGGCAGGGCGGCACACCGCATCCGCCCCGGCCCTGGACGCGGGTGCTATGTGGCGGGGCCTTCCGACGTGTCGCGCACGAAGTCGTACACGGCCCAGTCGGTGAGCGTGCGATAACCGAGGCGCTGATAGAGGGCGTTGCTGGTGGGATTGGACAGGTTCGCGAACAGCACCACGTCCCGCGCGCCCGCGGCGAGCGCCGCGCGGCTCACCTCTGTCGTCACGGCGCCCGCGTATCCGCGACCACGCTGGTCGGCCGGCGTGTAGACGATGTCCACCTGGATCTGGCCGCCGATCAGCGGGTTCATGCCCGCGACGGAGACGGGAGTGCCGTCCGGGGCTTCCCAGAGCGTGTAGCGCTTGTCGGCGAAGCGGGTGTCGGCCCACGTGTCGGCGCTGATGGACACCTCCTCCCCGACGGCCCGCGCGAACTCGCCGCACCAGAACATGGCTTGCTCCAGATCCCGCTCGCCGAGGACGCGACCGCGGCCCGCCGGCATCGGGTCCGGTGGGGTGAGCGCTTCGAGGCGGTACAGACGCAGCCGCGTCTCGCGCGGTTTCGGGGTCGCTCCGGTGTGCCGCTGCCAGGCTTCGGCGAAGAGGGCAGCCGTGCGGTCGTCCGCGCTGACGCTGGGAACGGGGTTCCCGAGGGCGGCCAGCCGGACAGCGAGAGCGTCTGCCTGCTCGGGCGAGAGGGGCGACAGGCCGAAACCCCTGGGCGGCAGGCGGTAGAACGTGGCGTGGACCTCGCCCCCGTGCTCCAGCACACCGAACAGGGGCGCTTCGGAGCCGAACGCGTCCGCCCCACGCTGTCGGACTCTCTCGGCCCAGGTGAGCTGCATGATGTGCCGACCGGGCTGTGAGCGCAGGAAGTGTCCGGCGCGGGCGAGAAAGTCGTCGACGTCTTCGGTGAAGTGCCAGTCATCCGGTCGCATGGTTCATGATCCCAGTGCCGCGAGCACATCCGGCGGCTTTCCCCCAGGGTGGGGTGCTCTCCGTCCCGGTTATCCTGGCTCGTTCCGAACAGGCCTGGGAGGTCCCGCACCATGAGCAGCACCACGTCGTCGTTTCCCGAGCGGATCGAGCTCGCGGGGGAGGGGCTCGTCCTTCGTGACTGGACGGAGGCGGACCTGACGGCCATGCCGGAGCTGTTCGACCACCCCGACATCGCCTACTGGACGCCGATCGTCTCCCCCTTCGACGAGGCCGCCGCCCGCGCACGCCTGGACCGGGACCGGGAGATGCGCGCCCAGGGCACGGCCGTCCTGCTCGCGATCACGGTCGACGGCGGAGCGGCGCTCGGCGAGGTGATGCTGCGGCGCGCCCCCGAGGGCATGGAGATCGGCTACGCGGTCGGCCCGGCGCACCGTGGCCAGGGCCTGGCGGTGCGGGCGGTACGGGTGATGGCCGCGTACGCCTTCGAGCAGGAGGGCGCGGAGCAGGTGATCCTGGAACTGGAGGCCGAGAACGCCGCCAGCGTCGCCGTGGCCACGAAGGCGGGCTTCGAACTCCTCGACGTGCCGCTGATCACCGGCGAGGAGAAGGGCCGTCCCTTCACCTTGCAGACGTGGGGCCTGAACCGCCCCTGACCGAGTGTGACTGTCCACCGCCGATCCGACGTGTGCTGGGCGACGGGTCTGCAAGAAATCGACTTTGACTTGCAGGATCTGTACTGAATCACGGAAAGACGTGTTCGACGTCTTGTCCGGGTGTCCCGTCGCGCCCTAATGTCCCGGTACGCAGCGGCACGGCTGATTCCCGCCGTGCCGCCGCGCACCGAGCGGCCCTCGGTGTCCTCCGCTCCGAGAGAAACGAGAATCCGATGGCGCCGTACATCGAACATGCGGCTGCGGAGCGGGTCGGACGGCGCCCGCGAAGACCGGTTCGGACGGTCGCGGCGGTGGCCGCCGCGGCTGCCGGACTCGTGCTCGTGCTCGGCGCTCCGGCCCCGGCGGCCTCCGGGCACGGCGGAGGGGGCGGCCCGACGGCTGGTGAGGGCGCCCCCGCGGTGACACGGGCCGGGCTCGATCCCGGTCTGGTCGCGGGGCGCGGTGCCGCGGTGGACTTCGCCGAGCAGGAGGCGGAGAGCGCGTCGACGAACGGCACCGTCATCGGCCCCGACCGCACCGCCTACACCCTGCCGTCCGAGGCGTCGGGACGTACGGCGGTACGCCTGAAGCCGGGCCAGTACGTCGAGTTCACCCTGCCGCGCGCCACCAACGCCCTCACCGTGCGCTACAGCATCCCCGACGCCCCCGGCGGTGGCGGCATCACCGCGCCCCTCGACGTCTCCGTGGACGGCCGGCACCGCACCACGATGAGCCTCACCTCGCGGTACTCCTGGCTCTACAACCAGTACCCCTTCAGCAACGACCCTCAGGGCGACCTGCTGCACCCCGACTGGTGGATCACCGAATGCGGCTGCGTCCCGTCGGCCACCACCCCGGCGCCCACCGTCGACAAGCCGTTCAGGCCCAGCCACTTCTACGACGAACAGCGGCTCCTGCTCGGCAAGCGGTACGCGGCCGGCGACACCGTCCGTCTCACCGCGCCCGGGAACAGCGGTGCCGCCTGGACCGTGATCGACCTGCTCGACACCCAACTCGTCGGCGCGCCGCACGTCGAGAAGAAGGCCGCCGACGTCCTCGCGTTCGGCGCCGACCCCACCGGCCGGCGCGACGCGGGCGACGCGTTCGACCGGGCCGTCGCCTACGCGAAGAAGCGGCACCTCAAGGTGTACCTGCCGCCGGGCACGTACCAGGTGAACCGGCACATCGTCGTGGACGACGTGACGATCGTCGGGGCGGGAAGCTGGTACACGATCGTCAAGGGCCACCAGGTCACCCTCGGCACCCCCGCCCCCGACGGCTCGGTCCACACGGGTGTCGGCTTCTACGGCAAGGACGCGGCGGACGGGGGCAGCCACGACGTCCATCTGTCGGGCTTCACCGTCGAAGGAGACGTACGCGAACGCGTCGACACCGACCAGGTCAACGCGATCGGCGGAGCGATGAGCCACTCGACGATCGACGGCCTCTACCTCCACCACACCAAGGTCGGCATGTGGTTCGACGGCCCGATGACGGGCCTGCGGGCCACCCGCACCGTGATCGCCGACCAGATCGCCGACGGGATCAACTTCCATACCGGCGTCACCGATTCGAGCGTCTCGGACACCTTCGTCCGCAACACCGGCGACGACGGCCTGGCCATGTGGTCGGAGAAGACCGGCGACGCGCGCAACGTCTTCGCCCACAACACCGTGCAGAGCCCCGTCCTCGCCAACGGCATCGCGCTGTACGGCGGCACCGACAACACGGTCACCGGCAACCTCGTCGCCGACCCCGTCAGGGAGGGCAGCGCCATCCAGGTCGGCTCCCGCTTCGGCGCGGAACCCTTCGCCGGACACCTGAGGATCACGGACAACACCACGGTCCGCTCCGGGCCGTTCGAGCTCAACTGGAAGATCGGCCTCGGCGCCATCTGGTTCTACGCCCTGGAGCGGGACATCGACGCCGACATCGAGGTCACCGGCGACCACTTCCTCGACAACACCTACAACGCGATCATGCTCGTCTCCGACTTCCCTGTGAAGGACAAGTACGCGATCCGAGGCGTCCGCTTCAAAGACATCCGCGTGGACGGCACCGGCACCTCCGTGCTCAGCGCCCGCTCCGCCGGCTCGGCCTCGTTCGAGAACGTGGACGCCCGCGACGTCGGCGCGGTCGGCATCAACAACTGCGGATCCTTCAACTTCCCCGCCTCCGGCTCCGAGTTCGCGGCGAACGACCTCGGCGGCAACGACGGAGGCGGCACGACCGGCCCGTGGATGGCGTCCTGGGAACTGCCCGACACCATCACCTGCGACGACCGTCCGCCGGTGGTCCAGCCACCGGCCCCGGCGCCCTGGTGAGGGACATCGGCCACTGACACGCACCGCGGGGACGGCGGGGGCCCGTACGAGGACGACATCGGCTTCACCGCGTGAGAGGGCGGTCGGCCGAGGGCCCTCGCCGCCCCCTGCCCGGACGGCGTCGCGGCCACAGCGGCTATCCTTGCTCACTTGCCCGGGCCGACCGCCGTAGAAGCCAGGGGAGCGGGCCCGGCCCGATGCCGCAAACCGCGGGGCGATCTTGGAATGGATGCCTGCGCGTCGTTGCTGCACTCGCCATGGGCTCACCCTCTTCCCGGGGTGCTCCGGGTCACGAGGCCCGGCGCGACGGGACGTGTAATCCGTGGGCGAGCTCACATCGCCCCGCTCACCGGTCACCGGCTCGTTGTCTTCGAAAGGTTCTCCTGCACCATGCCCTTGGCTCTCCTGGCCCTCGCCGTCGTCGCGTTCGGTATCGGCACGACCGAGTTCGCCACGATGGGGCTGCTGCCCCAGATCGCCGACGGAATCGGTGTGTCCGTACCGCACGCCGGCAACGTCGTGTCGGCGTACGCGCTCGGTGTCGTCGTCGGCGCGCCACTCCTGACGGGCATATGCGCGCGTGTCCCGCACAAGCGACTGCTGCTCCTCCTGACCGGCCTGTTCGTGATCGGCAACACGGCGTCCGCCGTCGCCCCCGACTTCGGCACGCTCTTCGCCGCCCGCTTCCTGGCGGGACTGCCGCACGGCGCGCTGTTCGGCGTCGGGGCCGTCGTCGCCTCGCGGCTGGTCGCTCCCGACCGGGCCGCACGCGCCGTCTCGAAGATGTTCCTCGGCCTCACCATCGCCAACATCGTCGGCGTCCCGGCCGCCACCGCGCTCGGCCAGCACCTGGGCTGGCGCTCCGCCTACGGCGCGGTCGCGGTCATCGGCCTCGTCGCCCTGGCCGCGCTGGCCGCCTTCGTCCCGAACCAGCCGCGTGGGGCGCAGTCCGGTGTCCGGCACGAGCTGCGGGCCATGGGCAACAAGCAGGTCGTCATCGGTCTGGCCACGGCCGTCGTGGGCTTCGGCGGATTCTTCGCCGTCTACAGCTACCTCGTACCGATGCTCACGCACCTGACCGGCCTCTCCGGCACCTCGACCACCTGGGTCCTCGCGCTCTACGGCGTCGGCATGACGCTCGGCACCCTGATCGCCGGACCGCTCACCGACCGCGCGCTGCGCCCGACGATGTACTGGGGGCTCGTCCTGCTGGCCGCGGCCCTGGTCACCTTCTACTTCGCGGTCCACAGCACCGTGCCCGCCCTGCTGACGATCATCTTCATCGGCGCGATGGGCTCCCTCATCACCACACCGATCCAGATGCTGCTCATGGCCAAGGCGAAGGACGCGCCGACGATGGCCGCCGCCTCCAACCACTCGGCGTTCAACCTGGCCAACGCGGGCGGAGCGTGGCTCGGCGGCCTGGTCATCTCGGCGGGCTGGGGCTGGGCCGCGCCCAACCTGGTCGGCGCGGCTCTCGCCGTGGCCGGTCTGGGCCTCGCCTTCACCGGCGGTGTCATGGACCGGGGCCGGCGACGCTCCGAAGTGATCACACAGGCGTCGCCCGTCGCCGAACAGCAGGCGCGGGTCACCACCGCGGACTGACCGGTCGACCGGGACGCGGGGCCCTCCGGCACGGCATCCCCTGCGGCATCCGGCAGGGCGCTCGGCAGGACGTCCGAGTGGTCGCCTTCGGTGAACCGGCGCGACTATTCGGACCGGCCCGCGCCCTCGACGGCCGGGCCGGCACCCTCCACGGCCGGGCCCGCGGACCGCGCCCCTCCGGCATGGCCCGTCGCCCCGGCGGCACCCGCCCCGGCCGCGTGGTGCGCCGGCGCGGCCATCCCGCACGGCGCGCAGCCGGACGCCTGCTCCGGACGCAGCGGTACGCCGTTGTCGCGCAGCACCTCGCGGAGATCGAGGATGAGCGGGAACACCTCGTGGTTGTGGTCCTCGCCCTGTTCGTCCCAGGCGCGCTGCTCGGCCTCGACCGCCGTCCGGTCCTGCGCGAAGACCCGCTCGGTGAAACGGCGGATGAGCGGCCAGGCCAGATGCAGCGCCCCCGGCACCGACGGTTTCGCGATCGTGAGCAGGCCGTAGGCGTGATTGATCCGCTGCTCCGCGTCCTCCGGCACGTACGCGGCCCAGAGCGAGAACACCGGCAGGTCGCCGCCCTCGGGGACGTCCCGCAGGGTCTGGTACGGATACTCGGTGCGGATCGTGATGACATCGGGCCGGTCCTTCCCCCCGATCCCCTCCGCGGACAGCAGGCCCGCGCCCCGGTCCTTGCGTCCTCCGGCGGGGACGAAGAGATAGCGCGCCTCGACGTGCCGCGGCCCGGCGTCGTACCCGAGCAGTTCCGGCTGGATCCGGCCGAGCACGCTCCGGTGCAGGAACTGATGGTTCATGTCGAGCAGGTTCTCGTGCATGAACGAGTAGTGGCAGCGCACGGTGCGGGAGAACGTCATGGTGCGGTGCGTGGCGGAGTGGTACTCGGGGAGGAACGGGAACGGCGCGTCCTCGGCGAGCGCCGGGTCACCGGGGAACACGAACACCAGCCCGTAGGCCTCGCGCACCGGATACGAGCGCACCCCGCGCGGCGGACGTTCGCAGCCCTTGGGCAGGTAGGGAATCTGCGAGATGCGTCCGTCGCCGCGATAGGCCCACGCGTGATAGCAGCAGCGCAGGATGTCACCCTCGACCACGCCCATGCTCAGCGGTACCTGCCGGTGCGCGCAGCGGTCCTCCAACGCGTGCACCGCACCGCTGCGCCCCCGGTACAGCACGATCCGCTCACCGGCGAAGACGGCCGCGAACGTCCGGTTGCGCCGGACCTTGCGCGAGGTGGCCACCGGATACCAGTGGTCGGGGGAGATGCCGACCCGGCGCAGGTCGGAGATCCTTCCGGGCCGGTCCGCCGGGCGGCTGTCCGAGTGGTGCGCCACCGAAGGCTCCGGGTGAGAGGGGGGATGCGGGTCCGATGCGGGGCGGTCGTGCCGGGCGTCGGTCATGTGCGGTGCTCCCTTGCGTCGGGGCGCGATGTCGCGTCGGGCGGCAGTGGGGAGACCGCGCGGCAGGTCCACGCGTCCGCGTCCCGCCGCGTCGCCACCCCGTCCGGGGAACTCACCCCGCGGCAGTAGGCGGTTCAGCCCCGCCGCCGCGGGGCTCCACCTTCCAACCGTCCCCGCGGGTGCCACGGCCGTCAACCGCGGGAGTGCGTTGGTGTTACGCCGCTCCGCCCCGCCGGCCGGTCGCGTCAGCGGGCGCGTCCCGGCCCGCGACCCTCGGGCCCGGCCCCCTTCGCATCACGGCGGTGCGTCCCCGAGGTCCCTGTTCCGGATGAGCAGTTCGTCCAGGTCCGCGAGCCGGTCCAGTCCCCGGACCGCCTGTGCCGTCCGGTGGTTGCCGGCCAGCCGTCGGCGGTGACGGTGCAGGAAGGCCCAGTACCCGGTGGTGTAGGGACAGGCCCGGTCTCCCGAGCGTTCCGTAGGCCGGTAGGCGCAGCCCTTGCACAGGTCGCTCATGCGGTTCACGTAGGAGCCGCCCGAGGTGTACGGCTTCGTGGTCATCCGCCCGCCGTCGGCGTACTGGGACATTCCGACGACGTTGGGCAGCATGACCCAGTCGTAGCCGTCGACGAAGCAGCGGTGGAACCAGTCCGTCACCGCCCTCGGGTCCCAGCCGCGTTGCAGGGCGTAGCTGCCGAGCAGCATCAGCCGGGGGATGTGATGCGTCCAGCCGGTGTCGCGGACCTGTGCCAGCGCCGTGGCCAGACAGCGCGCGGTCACGGCGTCCGCGTCCAGTTCCAGGAACCAGTCCGGGAGCGGCGCGTCGTGCCGGAGCGCGTTGCTGTCCCGGTAGTCGTCGCCGAAGTGCCAGTAGAGCTGCCAGACGTACTCGCGCCATCCGGCGATCTGCCGGACGAACCCCTCCACGCTGTTCAGCGGCGCCTGTCCCGCTCTCCAGGCCCGTTCGGCCCGCTCGACGCATTCGAGCGGGTGCAGCAGCCCGAGGTTCAGGGACGAGGAGAGCAGGCTGTGGCTCATCACCGGATCGGCCGCCAGCATCGCGTCCTCGTGCGGGCCGAAGCCGGCCAGCCGGTGCTCGGTGAACCGGCGCAGCGCGGCCAGCGCCTCGCGCCGCGACGCCGGGAACCGGCGCGGGCCGTCCCGCCCGACGAAGCGCACCGCGCCCTCGCGTTCCCACCGGTCCAGGTCGTGGCGCACCCGCTCGTCGATGTCGTCCTCGCGGGGCCGGTACGGTGCCGGCGCGCCCAGGGTGTGTTCTCCCCGGGGCGGGGGTTCACGGTTGTCGTGATCCAGGTTCCATCGCCCGCCCGCCGGTGCGTCGGCGTCCATCAGCAGCTCGTGCTCGCGCCGCACCCAGCGGTAGAAGTCCTCCTGGCGCAGCGGCCGGCCGCCGCGGTCGTCGGCCCAGGCGCGAAAGGCCGGTCGCGGCACCAGGAACCCGCGGGCGGGCAGCACGGTGACCGTGCCGAGGGACTCGACCAGCCGCAGGGCCGCGTGGGAGGTGGGGTGGTGCACGGTCACCGTGTCGTCGCCGACCGCTTCGCGCAGCCCCTCGCGGTAGGTCTCGCTGCGGACGTAGCGCACGCGTCCGCCGAGCTCGGCCGCGCGGTGCCGCATGGCCGACAGGACGAGATGGGCCTTCGCCCGGTGGAAGCGCCGACGGCGGAACACGGAGCGGGCCTCGATGATGACCACCGGCGCGTCACGGTCCGGGCCGTCCTCGCCGGGAGAGAGGAAGTGGGGTCCGAGCTGGTCACCGAAGAGCCAGTGGGCTGTGGTCATGAGCGGATCTCTACACGGCCGCGGGACGAGGGGTTCCGCTTCCGGGGGCGAGTCTCCCGCTCCGCCCCCGAAGGGGTGATGACCGGCCGCCTCGCACGGTCGGTCAGGCCGCCCGAGGCGGAGGGGCCGCGTGATCGTCGGGCGGAGGGATGCGCAACGCGAGCAGGGCGATGTCGTCGATGGCGTCGGCACCGGCGATCTCGTCCGCGATCTCGTTCAGCAGCGCGTCCAGGGAACGGCCGGCGTGGGCGGCCAGCAGGCGCCCGGCCGCCTCGATGGCCAGGTCCATGTCCTTTCCAGGGCGCTCGACCAGGCCGTCGGTGTAGAGGAGGAGCACACTGCCGGGTTCCAGGAGCAGCCGGTCCTCGGTGCGCGGCGGTGTGTTCAGCCCGGGGAAGACCATGACGTCGTGCGCGGTCAGCCGTTCGACGGCACCGCCGGGCCGTACGACGAGCGGGGGCGGATGTCCGGCGTTGGTCCAGGTCAGTTCCCAGCTCCCCGGCTCGGCCACACGGCAGGGGCGCAGGTGCGCGTGGACGAGGGTGCCGCTGGCGTCGAGGTTCAGGGAGGCGTTCGCGTGCTCCAGCGCGCTGACCGCCCGTGCGGGCCCGCCGCCCGCGTGGTCGAGATCGGCCTGGCGGAGCATGCTGCGCACCTGCCCCATCAGCGTCGCCGCCCTCATGTCATGGCCCGTGATGTCGCCGATGGACAGGGCCAGCACGGCGGGAGCGAGGGACTCCTCCCCGCCCTGGGCCGCGGTGGGCAGCGGATAGGCGTCGTACCAGTCGCCCCCGATGAGATCCGTGCGCGCGGCGGCCCGGTACAGCGCGGCCAGGTCCAGACGCGGCACCGAGGGCACATCGGTGAGCAGGGCCTCCTGCATCTCCCGGGCGGCGTCGACACGGTTGTCCACGAACTGGGCCCGCTCGACCGCCCGCGCGGTGTACCCGGCCAGCGAGGCGAGCACCGCCTGCTCGACGATGTCGATCTCGTGCCGGTGGTCCCAGCCCAGGACCAGTGTGCCGAGCGGGAGAACCGTGCCGGGCAGCGGCACACACACCGCGGTCCGCAGCCCCAGAGCCGCGAACGTCTCGGCCACTTCGGGCGCGTAGTCACGCTCGAGCTGCGCCGTGTCCGTGACGGTGATCGTGCGGTTCTCCCTGGCCGCCCGCGCGGTCGGCCAGGCGGCGTCGAGCGTGTAGGTCTCGTACGTGCGCTCCATCGGCGCGCCGCCCATCACGTCGACCATGCGCCGCAGCCGCTTCGTGGAGCCGCCCTCGACCAGGACCAGCCCGACGTACGCGGGCTTGAGGTCGCTGCTGACCAGTTCCCGGATCTGCTCCCGGACGTCGGCCAGGCCGGTGGTGTCGGCCAGCGCGTCCGCGGCCCGCAGCAGCAACTGGGAACGCTCCAGCGCGGCGCGGTGCCGCCCGGTCGCCTCGTCCGCCTCGGCGCGCGCCCGCGCCTCGTCGGCGCGGGCCTGCTCGCGATGGCGCGAGACGATCCGCAGCCGCAGCTCCGCGCTGCACGCCGCCGCCAGGTCCTGGAGCAGTTCCAGCTCACGCTCGGTCCACTCCCGCGGACGGGTGTCGATCGCGCACAGCGACCCCAGCACATGCCCGGCCCCGTCGGTCAGCGGCATCCCCGCACAGCCGACGACTCCGAGGTCGGGGACGGCCGGACTCGCGCACGTCAGGGGATCCAGGCGGGCGTCGGTCAGGACGAGCGGCCGGCCGGTGGTCACGACGTGCCGGGACAGCGCGTGCGTCAACGGTGTCCAGCGGGTGTCCGCCCACGGCTCGGCCAGACCGACCATGCCCGGGAACACCTGACGCGAGGACTCCACCAGCGACACCAGCGCGATGGGCACGCCGATCACCTCGGCCACGAGCCGGGCGAACCGGTCCATGTCCGCGTCCGCCGCGGCCGACAGTCCCGTCTCGCGCAAGGCCGCCAGCCGCCCGCGGGCCACGATGTCAGGCCGCTCTCCCGTCGTTGCCACAGTTCGCTCCCCGAGGTCCTCTCCCAGACGTCATGAGCAAGGTGACGGACGGCGACGCCCGGACCTCCTGCTCCTCCAAGCCGATTCCCGCGGTCGGGATGGGCAACCGCCCGCCGGGACCAGTCCAGTATCGCCGTCGAGGATGCGGGACGGATTTCCACGAGGGGGTCGGGCGCGTTGGGGGCCGACCCCGCGCGGGCTCCGGGGCACAGGCATCACGGTGGCCCGCTGGACACCGCGAAACGCGGCCCTCGTCGCCCGCAGGACCGGCGGATAGGCTCGACCGCGACAAGATCGCCGAAGCCCGGGCGCGGGCGCCGAGGAGTCCTCGATGCACACCCCGGAACCGAGCCACGCCGTACGGCTCGCCACCTACGGGAGGGTGGCCTCCCGCCTGTCCCTGCTCAGCGACCGCCGGCTCGGCGAGGTCGTCGCCGACGCCTCCCCGCTGGGGTCCGGCATCGGCGGCAGGTCCGCGGAACTCGACATCGACGGCACGCGCGTGTTCGTCAAGAAGGTCCCGCTGACGGACACCGAGACGCGGCCGGAGCACGTGCGGTCGACGGCGAACCTCTTCGGGCTGCCGATGTTCTACCAGTACGGGGTGGGCTCGGCGGGATTCGGCGCCTGGCGCGAGCTGGCCGCGCACGTCATGACCACCAACTGGGTCCTCGGGAACGTGTACGAGGGGTTCCCGCTGATGTACCACTGGCGCGTGCTGCCCGACTCGCCCCCCGAGGGGTTCGTCGACGCGTTCGGGGACATCGACCAGGCGGTCGAACACTGGGAGGGTTCATCGGCGGTGCGGGAGCGTCTGGAGGCCATCGGGCGGTCCTCGGCCAGTCTGGTGCTCTTCCTGGAACACATCCCGCGGACACTCGCCGACTGGCTGCACGACCACCGGACCGCCGCGGCGCGGGGCGGGGACGTCTCGCCGTTCCGCTGGGCGGAGCAGGCACTGGCGCGCGGCACCGCCTTCATGACCTCGCGTGGATTCGTCCATTTCGACGCCCACTTCGCCAATGTCCTGACCGACGGCCGGCGGCTGTACTTCGCGGACTTCGGGCTCGCGCTGAGCTCCGGCTTCGAACTGACGACGGCCGAAAGGGAGTTCCTCTCCGCCCACCGCCTCTACGACCGCTGCCACAGCGCGCGCCACCTGCTGCGCCATCACCTGCCCGTGGGCCCGGACGACGACACGGAGTACGAGGCGTTCCTGCGCGCATGGATCGCTGGACAGCGGCCTGAAGGCATACCGCGGGAAATCGCCGGGATCGTCGACCGGAATGCCCGGGCCGCGCTGGCCATGGGGGAGTTCGCCCGGCGTCTGCTCACCGAGAGCAAGCGGACACCGTATCCGGCCGTCGAGTTCGAGAGGGCCTGGGACACCGCGGGGATCGTGGCGGCTTCCTGAGGACACGCACGAAATCATGGTCCCGCCGGGCAACTCGACCGTCGGCGGGACCGCTCGGTGGCGCGGTCCCGCCAAGTGCCGCTCTCCGGAGCTGTGGTGAGGGTCAGCCGGCGGAGGTCGGCTCGGTCGCCGGTCGGCGGCGGCTCACGGCACCCACGATGAGGTCGGTGGCCAGGAACACGGCCAGCGGTATGCCGAAGAGGGGGAGCGCCCAGCCGAGCGCGATGACCACCACGACGCCGGGCACCAGGACCCCGTACGGCATTCCGCGCCAGGCACCTCGGGCCGGCGGGGCGCCGAGCCGGGCACCGCGGTCGGCGCGGGTGGGGCGGCGCTGCCACCACATGCGGTAGCCCCAGAGGATCATGCAGGTCAGGCCGATGGCCAGTACCGCCAGCAGGATCTGGTTGACGAGGCCGAACAGCGTGCCCATGTGGGCGTTGATGCCCCAACGCGTCAGCTTGGACAGGACGGGCCAGTCCGCGAAGTCCACCCGGTCGACCACCTCGGCGGTCGAGGCGTCGACGGCGACGCTGTCGCGTCCGACCGGCCAGAGATTGCGGGTCTGCGACACGGTCCACGCGGTGGTGGCGTCCTGCGGCACGCCGATGGCCACGGGGCCCGACAGGCCGTCGCGCCGCGCCGCGTCGAGGACCCCGTCGATGGCCGCCGGGTCAACACCCGGCGTGGTGTGGGTACCTGATCCGCTCCCGTGGTGATGGCCGCCCTGTTCGTCGGCGGATCCGCCCGGCAGCGTGGTCGACACTCCGGGCGTGCCCGAGCGCAGCGCGTCCAGCGCCTCACCGAAGTGGGCGCCGGCGTAACGGGACCAGGTCAGACCCGTCGCGGAGAGGACCAGCAGACCGACCGCGAGCCACACCCCCGTCACCGCGTGCCAGCTCCGTGTGCGGCGCACGCCCTTCTTGGCGGCGAGGTCGGGCAGCAGCAGGCGTCGCGCGGTCCGGCCTCGGCGCTGCCGGCGCCACCAGAGGACCAGACCGCCGAGGACGAGGACCCACAGCCAACTCGCGGCGATCTCCGAGTAGTAGCGGCCGGTCGTGCCCAGGTGCAGGTTGCGGTGCAGGTCGTCCAGCCAGGTCTTCAGGGGCGTGGATCCGTACCAGGTGGTGAGCTGTCCGGTCACCTTGCCCGTGTACGGGTCCACGTAGACGGTGTGCGCCCGCTCGCCCAGTTCGGGCAGCGCGAAGTCCACCTGTGTCGTCTCCTCCCCGCTTCCCGGGCGGACGGCGACGAGCGTGCCCTTCGGGTGACTGGCCCGCGCGGCGTCCACCTGGTCGGCCAGCGGCCGGGAGGTGCCGGCCGTGCGCGTGACGGTGAGTTCCTTGTCGTAGACGAACGCGTCCAGTTGGGGGGTGAAGGTGTAGAGCAGTCCGGTCACCGCCGCGACGAGCAGGAACGGTGCCACCAGAACACCGGCGTAGAAGTGCAGTCGCGCCATCAACGGCCCGAAGCCCGAGGGCTGTCGCTCCGGTCTCAGGGTCCCGGCCGCCGATTCCGCGCCCTCGGGCGGGTCGGTGAACTGTTCGTCTGGAGCGGGCAGTTCGGGGGCGTCGGATTCGACGGACAAAGTCCCACCTCGTTCTGAGTCGGTTGCGCGCGCCGCCGCTCCCCGAGGTGGGGCGACGGGCGCCGCCCCACCGACGACCGAGCCGCGGCGTATCTCCAGCGGCCTGCTGAAGGCCGTGTGGTGAGGCAGTCGGACGTGCGACCCGTTCAGTTCCCGTGACGGTCCAGGAAGGTGCGCGAGGAATTCCTCGGGCAGCGACCTCGCGGACACCGCTTACGGTCTGTCACGGGGGCGAGCCGGTCCGACACGAAGCGGCGCCGAACAACAGCTTCGGCGTCACGCTTCACGACCGGGCTGCCCCGAAGGGTCACATTGTCCCGATATAGGTTTATCGCCCCAGGGTCCGGGGAGTCAGACAACAGTGCTTCGGATAAAAGGCACGTCCGTGAGAGCGTTCGCTCCGGTACGTGTCACCGAGGTTGTGCGCGCCCCCATGGTGCTTCTGCCCGGTCGGCAACCCTTGAGGGAGCTGTCAGCACATGACCTGTACCACCGCCGCGCAGCGCCGTCGGCACGACGACGCCCCCGACACCGACGCCGCCTTCTCGCACATGGCGGGACTTCCCGACGGGCCCGAGCGGCAGGCGCTGCGCGAGGAGATCGTCGAGTCCTGGATGCCGATGGCGGAACGCATCGCCGGCAAGTACCGGGGCAGGGGTGAATCCGTCGAGGATCTGACCCAGGTCGCCGCTCTGGGCCTGCTGAAGTCCGTGGACCGCTACGACCCCGGTCGGGGCAACGCCTTCGAGAGCTACGCGGTCCCGACCATCGTCGGTGAGATCAAGCGCCACTTCCGTGACCACATGTGGGCCGTGCACGTACCCCGCCGCGTCCAGGAGGCGCGCAACCGGGTCCGCGGCGCCGTGAAGGACCTCGCGCCCACCAACGCCGACCGACAGCCCGGCGTGGCCGAGATAGCCGAGTACGCGCACCTCAGTGAGGACGACGTACGCGTGGGCCTGGAGGCCCTGGACAGTTTCGCGACCCTGTCGCTGGACGCCGGGCTCACCGACGGCGACGACGGCTATTCCCTGGCGGACGCGCTCGGAGAACCCGACACGGGCTTCGACCTCGTCGTGAACCGGGAGGCCCTGAAGCCCGCCCTGGCCAGGCTGCCCGAGCGCGAGCGGACGATCCTCTACCTGCGGTTCTTCCGCGACATGACGCAGAGCCGCATCGCTGAACGGCTGGGCGTCTCGCAGATGCACGTCTCGCGCCTGCTCAGCAGTTGCTGCGCCGCGCTCCGCGAGGACGTCCTCGCGGAGACGTCCGGGACCGCGGAGCCGTCCGGGACCGGGGCTTCCTCCCGCTCGTGAACCAGCGGGGCCGGAACCCCGATGGCACTGGCGCCCCGATGAGGTGGCCGAGGGGACCCGGAGGCACCCGGGTGGGTAGCCCTAGTCAGCCGGCCAGGCGCCCACGGCCTGTCGGTAGGCCACGTGGCCGCCCAGTGCGCCGGTGACGCCGACCGCCACCAGGCCGCCGAGTGCCCACAGTCTTCCCTTCGCCGAGTGGTGGCGGAGTCGTGCCGTCAGAGAGGCGGCGAAGAGCGCCACGGCGGTCACGTTCGCGACGGCGTGGAGCAGTCCGACCCGCGCCTGCTCGGGCGGCAGGTCCGCCCAGTCGACCCACCCCGTGATCGCCGCCGGGGCGATCCCGGCCAGCCCGACGGCCGTCAGCGTCGTCGCGGCGCGCTGCCCCGCCGGCATGACGTCCATGACGGCGGCCGACAGCCAGCAGCCGATCGGGACCTGCACCAGGACCGGATGCACCGGATGGCCCAGCGGCCGGCCGTGCAGCAGATCGCGGGCCGTGCCCAGCGGCAGCGAACGGATTCCCCGCTGCAGCTTCCGGATCACGGGGTCCGCCGCTTCCGACCGCTCGATGCGGGCCAGCCCGGCCATCCAGCGCGCCGAGACGCCGTCCGACTCCAAAATCGTCCGAGAATCCAGGGAAGTATCCGGATCGTATGCGTTCATACCAAACGACTACCCGGAGCGAGGGCACTCTCGCACCCGCCGCTCGTGTGGCGTGTGGTGTTTCCGGGCAGTGCCGCGGTCGGGGTTTCCGAGCAGTTCCGCGGTCGGGGGTGGGCCCGGCGGGCCGGAGGTGCGCCGCGGCGGCGACGCACCTCCGGCTCCACGCGCTCGTACCTCGGCCCGTCAGCAGTAGAGGTTGGCTCCCGGCGTGACGCCGAGGATCGACGTGAAGCGCTGGTAGGCGTCGACACGGCTCTGCACCTGCGCGGGGTTCTTGCCGTCGCATTCCAGTGAGCCGTTGATGCTGCGGATGGTCTGACCGAAGCCGGCGCTGTTGACCATCGCGTTGTGCGGCGTCATGGAGCCGGGGCCCGACTGCGTGTTCCAGTACCAGAGGCCGGTCTTCCAGGCGACGGCGGCGTCGGTCTGGACCAGGTTGGGGTTGCCCAGCAGGTCGATGCCGAGCGCGTCACCCGCGGCCTTGTAGTTGAAGTTCCAGCTGAGCTGGATCGGCCCGCGCCCGTAGTACGCGGACTGACCGGCCGGGCAGCCGTAGGGCTGGCTCCAGTCGCAGTAGTGCGAGTAGTTGGCGGTGTTCTGCTCCACCACGTAGACCAGGCCGCCGGTCTCGTGGTTCACGTTGGCGAGGAACGCCGCGGCTTCCTGCTTCTTGACCGTGTCGCTGCCGCTGTTGGCGAAGCCGGGGAACGAACTCAGCGCGGCCTTGAGGCCGTTGTAGGTGTAGAAGGAATTCCGGTTCGGGAACATCTGGTTGAACTGCGCCTCGCTCACGACGAATCCGTCGGACGGGTTGGTCGTGCCGCCGTCACAGGAGTACGGGTCCCAGAACCAGGTGCTGATGGTGGGGTCGTACCCCGGGTTGTCGTGCTCCGCTATGTAGGCCTTCCCGTCGGTGTACCGGACGATGTTGCCGGTCACGTAGGACCTGCCGGGAACCCAGTCGGGGTAGCTCGCGCAGGACCCGCCGGACGGGTTCGTCGGGCCGCTGTCGCAGGCGTAGGGGTCCCAGTACCAGGTGCTGATGGTGGGGTCGTAGCCCGGGTTGTCGTGTTCGGCGATGTAGGTCTTGCCGTCGGTGTACCGGACGATGTTGCCGGTGGCGTAGGACCGGCCGGCCACCCAGTCCGGGTAGCTCGAACAGGATGCGGCGGAGGCGCCGGCGGCCGGCAGCAGCACCGGTGCGGAGCCTCCGATCAGGATCGCGGCCAGGAGGGAAACGGCGCGGCGTTGTGACACGGGATCAGTCCTTTGCGGAGCGGGGCCGCTCCGGAGGCGGGGGGAGCCATGCGCGTACGCCGACGAACGCCGGTGCCGCGGAGTCCGGGCGACGGTGGTGGGGGGTGTGGAGCCACACTCAACCGCTTTGGTCTGTACCAGTCAAGGTGTAGACCAATCGAGGTTCGGGTCATTGGCGAAAAAGTGCCGAATGCCGGCGGGCGCCCAACTGCGTTGCACGCCCCGGTAGTTGGGTAGGGCGGGTACGGGTGATCTCTCGGCGGCGGCGGTTCCCGACCAGGAGAACCCCTCGATCGATCCTGGCCGCCCGGATCCGTGGGTGCCGAGGTTCCCGAACCTGGCGAGGCAGTGCCAGACCTTCTTGAGATCCTGCGGTTCGTACCGGCCGGTGCGGGCGGCGTCTCCGACGACCCGGGGAGTGAGCCGGCCGTCGACGGCGATCTCGGCTCCCAGATCCACGTACTCCCGGCCCCGGTAATGCGGATGGCGCCGCAGTTCGGCGACGTCGAGGCGGAAGCCGGGATGCCATTCGAGGGGGCACGGGAGGCGTCGCGCCGCGTCATGCACCTCGGTCCCGCGATAGCTGGGGTCCAGCACGAGAGCTTCCACGTCGCGGTCGAATCTGACGGGCCCATGGAGGTGTGCCTCGATGTGGTCGTCCAGGGCGTCCGCGTTCGCCGCCTCGGCGAGGTCGATCAGCGAACATCGGTCCGCGATCGCGAAGGCGGACGGCTCGGCGGAACTGTCCGGATAGCAGAACGTGGTGCGCGCGAGCGTCTCGGAGGTGAGCCTGAAGTGCGAGGAACCGAAACGCGGAGCGCCGCCCGCCGGGGTGCGGCGGTAGTTCAACGCACCGTAGACCGGGCGCAGTTCGGGGGCCGCGTCGTCGTAGGCGCCCGCGAAGATACGACTCTCCCAGCGCCACCGGTCCCCGCCGCGGTGGGCGGTCAGTCCACCGTTGCTCGTACCCGTCGTGAACTGGGACCGGTAGACACCGTCGTCGGTCATCCGGGCGAGCAGGGGGCGATTTCCCGCTGTTCGATCCGGGTGAAAATGCATCGTCACCCGTAGGTCGGACGGGAGGGGCTGCCCCGTGGACGCATCCGAGACATGACGCATCGCCCTGTCCTGAAGCGCGACGGCGTAGTCGAAGGCGGCCATGGCGGGAAGTCTGCACGCCCCGCGCTCGCCGTCGCACTCCGTTTTCGTCCGTCGTTCGCCGGTCGTCCAGCCCGCGGTCGGGACGGAGTCTGGACGGGGTCTGGGCGGACGACGACTCGGCGTCGCGCCGGGACCGGGCGGGTCACGTCCGTATGCGCGGTTCGTGCCCAAGGTGTACGTCCCTGGGTGCTTCGGTGGTTCACCGGTCGGCGACTGCCGCGGAGACGGACGTGGGCACCGGCGCCCGCAACCCGGCCACATGAAAGCCCTCGCGTGCCCGGCTGCGTGAACGCGGTTGGGTCAGGCGCCCGGTCGCGGCGTGGCGGGCTCCGCGGTGAAGGCGCGTTGCAACAGGGTGTAGAGCGTGTCCCGCTCCTCCTCGCTCAGCCTGTTCAGTCCCGCGCGCGTGGTGTCCATCTTCGCGCGGATCACGTCGATCACGCGGCGGCCCTCCGCGGTGAGGACGACGTTCTTGACGCGCCGGTCGGTGGGGCTGGGCTCGCGCCGCACCAGATCGCGCTTCTCCAGCCGGTCGACGATCCCCGTCATGTTGGAGGCGTCGCAGGTCAGGATGGTGGCGAGGGCCCGCATCGCCGCCGGTCCCCGGCGCAGCACGTTCAGCGTCTTGCCCTGGCTCGCCGTGAGGTTCTCGCTCGCCGCGGCCACCGTGAAGTCGCCGTAGTAGGCCCCGAGCGAGACCGACAGGAGCTCCATGAGCTGGTCCGTGTCCACACCGCTGGTTCCTGTCATGTGAGTCACCCTACGCCAGGAAGTTTGACCATCTCAAATATTCACGGCTACGGTCAGCTATTGCTTGAAGTTCTCAAGCATCGAGGTTGTTAACTAGTTAGGGCAGACTTTCCGTGTCTCACACACAGCAAGCGGCGTCGACGAGGTCCTCCGGGCAGACCGGGATCGTCCTGGTGCTCGGGCTCGCCGCCATGGTCGTCTCGATGATGCAGACCCTGGTCGTCCCGATCCTGGGGATGATCCAGAGCGACCTGAAGGCCAGCACGGCGAACGTGAGCTGGGTGACCACCGCGACCCTGCTGTCCGCCGCCGTGTTCACCCCGCTGCTCGGCCGCTTCGGTGACCAGCACGGCAAGAAGCCCACGCTCGTCGGCGTGCTCGGCGTGATGATCGCCGGTTCGGTGCTCGCCGCCACCACGACCTCGCTGACCTGGCTGATCGTCGGGCGTGTGATGCAGGGAGCGGCGACCGCGATCTTCCCTCTCGCCCTCTCCGTACTGCGTGAGGAGATCGCGCCCGAGAAGCTGCACGGAGCGATGGCCCTGGTCAGCGGCACGCTCGCGTTCGGCAGCGGGCTCGCCCTGGTCGGTGCGGGCCTCCTCACCCAGGGTTCGCACCCCGACTACCACCGGCCCTTCTGGCTGGCCGTCGTGCTCGCGGTCGTGGCCCTGGTCGGCGTGCTGTTCGTGGTGCCCGCCTCCCGGACGAAGACCGGTGGACGGACGGACTGGCTGGGTGCGCTGACCCTCGGGCTGCTGCTGGTGCTCCTCCTGCTGCCCATCTCGCAGGGACACGAGTGGGGCTGGACGTCCGGCCGGACGCTCGGCACCTTCGCCGGCGCGGTCGTCATGGCGGGTGTCTGGGTGTTCACCGAGAACCGGGTCAAGGAGCCGATGGTGGACATGAAGATGTTCGTCCACCGGCCCGTTCTCTTCACCAACCTGGCGGGGCTGCTGCTGGGCTTCGCGATGTTCACCCAGTTCATCGGCGTCTCGTACCTCGTGCAGATGCCCGACGAGCTGGTCGGTTACGGCTTCGGCGCCTCGGTGCTCGCCGCCTCCGTCGTCTATCTGCTGCCGACCACGCTGGTCTCCCTGGTGGGCGCCCAGTTCGGCGGGGTGCTCGTGCGCAGGCTCGGCGCACGCGTCACACTGGCCGCCGGGGCCTGCTTCGGAGTGCTCGGCTTCGCCTGGCTGACCGCCGCCCATGACACCAGCGCCTCCGTCATCAGCGCGGGCATGCTCATCGGTCTGGCGATCAGCTTCGGCTACGCCTCCATGCCCGCCCTCATCGTCGCCGGCGTCCCGGCCCACCAGACCGGAATCGCCAACGGCATCAACTCCATCTCCCGTTCCGTCGGCAGCGCCGTCGCGAGCGCGGTGATCACCTCGCTCCTGGCGTCGAAGTCCGTGGCGCTGCCGGCCGGCATGCCCACCCTCCCCCAGGAGAGCCAGTTCACCTTGAGCTTCGCCATCGCCGGAGGAGCGTTCATCCTGGTCGTGGTCGTCGCTCTGCTCGGGCTCAAGGCCGCTCACGCGCCGCGCACTCCCGTGGTGCGCAAGAGTGCCGACCCCGAGACCCCGGAACTCGTGACGACCGAGACCGAGACCACGTCTGAGACCAAGTCCGACTCCGAGTCCCGGACCGAGTCCGCGTCCGAGTTCGAGACCAAGTCCGAGGCCGCGTCCGCGTCCGTGTGATCGGGACCGCCCTCGCTCGAAACCCCGAGCACGTCGGCCTGTTCGGCCGCGCCGGACCAGCACCCCTCGGAGGCCGCTGGTCCGGCGCCACCGCGGGACCGCCCGCTCGGCGGAACCGCCCGTACCCTCGTAGAAAGGCACGACGATGATGTCCTCGGACCATCACCACCGCGGAGCGACTCCCATCGACCACCGTGCGGCGATCGCGGTCGAGACCGCGCGATTCGTCGCGGCGCTCGAGAACGCCGATCCGGCGACCGCGGTGCCGAGTTGCCCCGGCTGGACCCTGGCGGACCTGGTCCGGCACACCGGCAGCGTCCAGCGCTGGTTCTCGGCCCTCCTGCACGCCCGCGTCCAGGCACCGCCGCGAACTCGCGATGTCGACCTGCGACTTCCGGAGCGGTGGGACGGCTACGCGGACTGGCTGGCCGAGAGCGCGACGGTGGCCGCGGAGGCCTTCGCGGCCACCGGCCCCGACCTGCCCATGTGGGCCTGGGGCGTCGACCAGCACGCACGCTTCTGGGCGCGCCGGATGCTCTTCGAGACCCTGGTGCACCGGGTCGACGCCGAGCGGGCACTCGGCCTGCCGGCCACGATCGACCGTACGGTGGCGGTCGACGGCATCGACGAGTTCCTCGTCAATCTGCCCTTCGCCACGTCCTTCGCACCCGATGTCGCCAACCTGCGCGGTCCCGACCGGACCATCCGCTTCCGGACGACCGACGGTGACGGCGACTGGCTGGTGCGCCTGCGGCCCGACGGCTTCGGGCTCGACGCGTCCGGAGCGGCGACCGGATCGGCCGACGCGACCGTTCGGGGAAGCGCGGCCGACCTGTTGCTCCTCGTCTACGGCCGCCTCGACCGTGAGGCGGAGGCCGTCGAACACGAGGGCGACGAGGATCTCCTGACCCTCTGGTTCGACAACTCGGCCTTCTGAGCAACCCGTTGGGGCGAACGGTCGGCGGCCTGGCGACAGACCACGTTTCGGGGCGGTCCGTACAACCAAAACCGTGACCGGCATGTCGTACATGGCAGGCAAACCGAGAGCCGCGACCCCAAGGGGGAACCATGCGTACGAGACGATCCATGGCGGTGCTTGCCGCCCTGACGATGGCCGGTGTCGGCGCGGTCGTGGCCGCGCCCGCACCGGCCGGCGCGGCCACGGCGGCGGTCGTGTGCCCGACCGGCTGGGGCAGCCTCCCGAAGACCGTGGCGGACGCCGACAACGGGTCGCTGACCGACATCAGGACCGGTCAGCACGACTGCTACGACCGCATGGTCCTCGACGTGCCCACCGCCGGCACCACGGGGATCGGGTACACCGTGCACTACGTCGACGCCTTCATCCAGGACCCGTCCGGCATCCGTATTCCGGTCTCCGGCGGGGCGATCCTCGAAATCCTGGTGTCCTCCCCGTCGTACGACCCGGAGACCTACACCGAGACCTACCCCGGCCGGGGCGGCCGGCCCCTTCCGGGCGTGGACCTGACCGGCTACCGCACCTTCCGGGACACGAAGTTCGGAGCCAGCTTCGAGGGAGTCACCCAGGTGGGACTCGGCGTGCGGGCCCGGCTGCCGTTCCGGGTGACGCAGCTCTCCGGTCGCCTGGTGATCGACGTCGCGCACACCTGGTGAGGTGGCGTCGTCGGCCGCGTCCGGCCGGTGACATGACGCGAGCGGGGCGTGGGCAGCCGGTGAGCACCGGCGCCGGCGGCCCGCTCGCGTCCCATCCGTTCGCCGCCGGGGGCGAGCGCCGCGTGAACCACGGAGCTCACGCCCCCGGCCGGGCCGCCGCCTTCGCCCGCTCGGCGTGCCGGCTCTCGTAGAACGTCGGCCACAACGTGACCGCCACGAGCAGCCAGACCACGGCCAGGGTCCCGAGCCCACCGCCGAACCCCGCGATCAGCAGCGGCAGCGCGCAGCAGGGCAGGACCACGGACAGCAACCAGCGGCGCACGCCGTCGGGCCGGCGCAGCGCGGCGATCCCGGTGAGCACGAAGTATCCGGCCAGAGACGCGCACAACAGCCAGCGCGTGCCGGCGGGCAGCGTGTCCGGGTGCTCCACCGCCGCGCCGAGTCCGGCCGCGAGAGCCGCCAGGCAGCCGGACACCAAGCAGTGCAGCGGGAGCGCCGCACGGGCCGGCAGGGAGCGCGCGGTGAGATACGGAACCCCTGCGTAGCCGTGCCGGAAGGACAGGGACCACAGGGCCACCAGGAGGAAGAACGCGGCGCTCGCGAGGCCGTAGAGCCGTCTGTCCCAGGTGGCGTCCGAGGCGGCCTCGATCACCTGGGCGACACCCTCGCCGAGCACGATGATCACGAACAGGCCGAGCCGTTCGCTCAGGTGGTCGGCGTGCGGCGCGGCCACCGACACGGGCGGCACGGTGTCGTGGCGCCGGGAGCGCCTCTCCTCGCGCTCGTCGTGGGCCTTCCGGCTCTCGATGACGTCGCGGGCGGAGACGGTGAAGGTGACCCACAGGTCGAGGGCGATGCCCAGGGCCCAGAGCCAGTACCGGCCGGGTTCGTGCGCCCACAGGGAGACGATCCACGGAATCACGCCGAGGGACATCTGGGCGGCGGGCCAGTCGACGAGGAGCTCCCGGCGGTGCCGCCAGGCGCGGTTGGCGAGCATCCTGATCACGACATAGGCGAGCGCCAGAGCCCTGGCCTGACCGTCCTCGCCCTCGTGGACGCCGGGGACGGCGGCCGCCATGACGGCCATGCCGAACATCGCGGCCAGCACCGTGCGGGCGTGCGTGCCCTCGCCCGCCACGTTCCCGTACAGCGTGAAACAGATCCAAGCGGTCCAGAACGCCAGGAACAGCAGCGCGTACTGCCCGACATCGGCGGCGCCGGGTTCGCCGTGCAGCAGATGCGCGATCTGGGCCACGCCGGCCACGGCGACGAGGTCGAAGAACAGCTCCAGCCACGTGGCGTGCCGGTCCTCTCCCGGAGCGGCCATCGTGGGCGACACCTCGTTCACACCAGTCCCTGTGCTCTCACCAAGACGTCGGGGCGTACCTCGACCGTACGACGGGACACCCGCTCCCACCGGACGGGGCGCGCGTCGAGCCGAGGAACCGCCCACACTAGCCAAGCATCACCGGGTGACCGTGCCGTCGTCGCCGATGGGAGGCGGGGCGTCGCCGTAAATCGAACTGGTCAACTGGTCCATTCCGCAGGCAATATGACGGCTCATTAGTCCGGGTCGGACGACCGAGACCTACAGACGGGGAATTCATCATGCGCCGATCAGGGGCCCGGGTCGCTGCCATCATGCTCATGGCGGCCCTTCCGTCCCTCGCCGGATGCGCATGGGGGGAGGAGTCCCCGGCGGGATCGGCACCGGACCGGACCGCGTCGGTGGCCCCGGCCGAGGCTCTCAGCCGGACGGAACTGGAGCACGCGGCCCTCGCGGGCACCGACCTCGACGGCTACGACGTGGCGCAGGCTCCCACGACGACCAGAGCGGCCCACAGAACGGCTGATCCCTCCGCGTGCTCACCCCTCGTCCACGCGGTCGGAACGGGTACCGCCCACGCCGCCGGCGCGCGCATCGGCCGGAGTCTCTCCATGAAGAAGCCCGGCCCCGGAATCACCCTGAGCCTGTCCACGTACACGGCCGAAGTCGCCTCACAGGTGATCGGTGAGCTGCGTACCGCCGCGAAGGAGTGCGAGACCTTCAAGGACGTCCAGGTCGACTTCCGTTACGACACGGTCGAGCTCCGACCCGACCCCGGCTACGGCGACGAGTCGGTGTCCGTGCGCCTCACACAACTCGCGGCGGCCGACGAGAACGAGAAGCCCGTCCGGGTTCCCTGCACGGTGGTCGCCGTCCGGAAGGGGGCGACGGTCGTCATGTTCTCCACCTACAGCAACCCGGGCCGCCCCTGGGGCAAGGGCCCGGCCGCCGTGCCGGACGAGGTCGTCACGACGCAACTCGACAAGCTGGACAAGACATAGCCGGGCGGCGTCGCCGCGCCGTGTCAGGACAGCGTGAGTACGCAGAACTCGTGGCCCTCCGGGTCGGTGAGGCACGTCCACGGCACGTCTCCCTGGCCGATGTCGAGTTCGATGGCGCCGAGGGCCCGCAGCCGGGCCACCTCCGCCTCCTTGTCGTCGCCGGGGTACGGCAGCAGGTCGAGGTGGACGCGGTCCGGCACGGTCTTCACGCCGGGCGTGCGGAGGAGCTCGAGATACGGGCCGACGCCCTTGGCCGACCGCAGCGTCGCATGATCGTCGGCCACTTCGTGCAGGGTCCAGTCCGTCGCCTCGCCCCAGAACCCGGCCATGGCCCGCGGATCCACGCAGTCGACCACCACCGTGGCGATCGGCCCGGTGTCGCGGTAGATCTCCCGGGGCTCCAGCACGCAGAACTCGTTGCCCTCGGGATCGGCGAGGACCGTCCACGGCACGACGCCCTGGCCCACGTCGACGGGCGTCGCCCCGAGCGTCCTGAGGCGGTCGACCAGCTCGGCCTGGTGGGCGGCCGAGGTGGTGGCGAGATCGAGGTGCACACGGTTCTTCGTCGCCGTCTTGGGCTCCGGTACCGGAACGACGTCGATGCCGAGGACGACCGGGTCCGGCCAGACCGGACCGCCGGGAGGCCCGACATAGGTGGTCACGCCGGGGCTGTACGCGCTCCAGCCGAGCGCCTCCGCCCAGAACCGGCCGACGGCCGAGCTGTCGACGGCCTTGACGTTCACGTGAACAGGTCGCAGTGCCATGCCGGCGATCCTATGCATGTACTGCCCGACGCCCGGTGCCCGACGCCCGCGCGCCGCGACCCCCACGCACCGTCGCCGAACAGGAACCGGCTCGCCCGCCCGAATCGCCCACCGACCGAGCGCTCCACTTCCGGTGTCGGCCGGTGTACGCGGGCTAGCGCGGGCCGGCGGCGGCGCCGGGGATGCGGATGACCGCTGTTCCGCCGTCCAGATCCACCGTCGTCCGGTTCGGCGGTGCCCCGTCCTCCTCGTCGTCGCGCAGCAGCAGGGCCGACTGGCGTTCCTTCAGCTCGGTCTGCTTGCCCGGCGAGAGGCTCGCGTGCAACTGCTCGAACCCGGTCGCCGATATCTGACCCTGACGTGCGGCATTGCGCCATGGCAGTAGTCCGGCCCTGCTCGCGCGCAGCAGAAGCTGATCGACGAAGGACAGCGCGGTCAGCAGGATGACCAGTCCGGGCAAGGTCATGAAGACGAGGAATGCCATGCTCCGAGTATCCCTTCGGCAGCGGACGGCGTCACCGTCGGGCCGGGGGCCGGGGGCCGGGGGCCGGGGCCCAGGGGGCCGGCCGGCAGGTTCAGGCACCCTCGTACAGGCGACCGCGACGCGTGCGGGGCGGTCCTGGGAGAGTGTCAGGTCCATCATGCCTGCTCGGGGGGCGTTCGCGGTAGGACGGAGCGCACGTCCTTTCGGTCTTGGCAGCGCCGGTGGCCTGCCCGCAGACTCGTCGTCATCCACTCATCGGCATGCGTGCCGGCACCCGTCTCGGGCCGCCGGCGCGTTCGTTGCGCTGTTCCGTCGTGTGCCGGGGCGGGCCGGGGGTGGTGGAACGAAGGGGGATTGATGAATCAGGACATGGTGATGCGGGCGCGGGTCCTGCTGCTGAGCGCCAACACACGTGTGGTGCGGGGAGTCGCGGGGCTGTGGATCTACCGGACCCTGACACCGGTCGATCCGGAGGCGTACGGGTCGAAGCTGGCGTACGTCCTGGTGGAGGCGAGCGCGTCCCCGTTGGTGCGGGACCTGCCCGAGCGGCGGATGGCACTGCTGGACGAGGCGGTGGAGGTGGCGAGGGCCCTGAGCCCCGCGAACCCCTTCCGGGACAAGGTCCTGGCGAAGGCGCTGGCCGCCAGGCGACGCGAACTCGACGGTCCCGCGGCGTCATAACAGGGATCGCCGGGGTGCTGGACGGTCAAGTCCCCCAACTGGACGGCCGGTTCGCCCCAGGCCGTCTCCCGGGGGCTTCAGCGGGTCGTGAGCGGACCGGCTGAAGCCCCTCGCGGGGCGGCGTGTCAGGGGGTGCGCCGCCGATCCGGGCCGCACCCGCGGCGCTTCCGGGGCGCCGGCGGCCGACGCCCGTCGACGCCACGGCGGCCTGTGCCCCCGTTCAACCGCCCATGGCCAGCGACATGAGGAGGCGATGGGCGCCGGGGCCGAAGTGGTCGGGCAGGGGGCCCGCGGGGTCGGGGACGAAGCCCAGGGACAGGTAGAGAGCTATGGCGTGGTCGTTGGCCGGCTCGACCCAGAGCAGGACGGTCCCCGTCCCCGCGGCGCGCAGGGACTTGAGGGTCTCCCGCATCAACTGCCGCCCCACTCCTTTGCCTCGTACGACGCGATCGACCGCCAGACTGACGATCCAGCTCTGTCCCTTGTTCGGTGGTGTGGCCAGCGCGTATCCGCAGATGCGGCCGTCGTCGCCCTCCGCGACGAGCAGATGGTCCGGGTACATGTCCATGAACTGGCGCATGAGCGAAAAGGGGAACGGGTCGGCAGGAAAGGCTTGGTGATCCAGATCAATCAGTTCGGACAAGTCTTGATCGCCGGCCTTGCCGACCCGAACGACCGAAGAGTGAAGTGCTGGCATCGGACCAGAATCGCGCCGCCACTCGCACGGTTCAAGTCTTCGGCCCAAGTGTCGGGAGCCGTATGCGACCGTGCGCCCCTCGTGCCTCCTTCATCGGCAGAGGATTCAGAAGGAGGGGAAGTCGGGGATCGGGAGCATTGATACCGTGGGGCATGCCCTTGGGATCACCGGGAAAACAGGCGCAGTTGAACGCGGACACGCCCTGGGACGACTTCGACCCCGCTCAATACGTCCAGAACAACTACCGCACGGTGCTTTCCGTGGACGAGGCGATCATGTCGATCGTACGCGCTCACTTCAGCGATCACTTCCGTAGTGCTCCCGCGCGGCCGGTGCGGGGAATCGACGTGGGAGCCGGCGCCAATCTCTATCCGGCCCTGTCGATGCTCCCCTGGTGCGACGAGATCACCCTGCTGGACAAGGCGCGGCCCAATCTCCGCTACCTTCGGCGGCAGATCGCCCGGCACGACGGCAGTTGGGACGACTTCTGGCGCAAGCTCTGCCAGGACGACGCGTACGCCTCGATGCCCGGCGGCCCCTGGCAGCGGCTGAGCGAGGTGGCACGGGTCGAGCAGGGCGACGTCCTGGAGCCCGCCGAGCGGCGCGAGAGGTGGCAGATCGGCACGATGTTCTTCGTCGCCGAGTCCATCTCCACCTCGCCCGACGAATTCCACCGCGCCGTCGAGCATTTTCTGGATTCCCTTGTTCCGGGAGCGCCCTTCGCGGCCGCCTTCATGGAGAACTCCGAAGGGTATCGGGTGGGGGACACCTGGTTTCCCGCCTGCGAGATGAAGCAGGCCGAGATCACCGCCAGTATCGAACGCCTGACCAAGCATGTGCGGACGCACCGGATCGGCAGCCCGGGGGAGGTGCGACCCGGCTACACGTCCATGATCCTCGCGTGCGGATTCCGGTGAGCGGACGGCCGCCATGGGGGAGCGCGGAATGCAGATCAAACCACGCCAGCAGTTGCTGGACATGTGGCAGGCATTGGCTCGTCATTCCTTCGAGCAAGGAGTGTGGTCCTGGGGCGAATCGGGTGGCCTCAGCAGTGTCGCGGACGCGGAACGGCTGCTCTGCCTCCTGTACCCCGCGACGGAGCTCCCGGCGTTTCGCCTGGACGATCCGAACACCACCGAGCGGGATGTGCGCAAAGCCCTGCGTGAGGTGGGGGATTCCACGGACATTCCCGTGCGGCTCATCGAGATCGTGGGAGAGTTCATGAAGCGGCACCACGACGGTGAAGCCCCCACCTTCGGCGGCGGCCATTCCTTCGGCTCCGTCGACCCTGAGCTCGAACTCTCAGCTAAACAAAGGGAGTTCGACGTGGTCGACTCCTACTCCATGTCCGTTAGCCTGTGCCTGGCCACCCTGGGATTCCTCAAGGTCTACCGGAACACGACGACCCGCGCGTCCGCCGTCGCCCGCATCGAGGAACTGCGGCAGGACACCAGCGACCGGCTGACCGCCGCGATGGTGGGCCTGCTGCGCTCCTTCACCGTCGACGTCGTCGACATCTCGTCCGATCAGGGCCGTGCGCTCGCGCGCCTGCTCGGCCGGGGCCGGCTGTCCGACCGGCAGGTCGTGCAGCGATTCCAGCACCGGTTCAAGCCGCTGCGCGCCCTGATCACCGACAGTCTCGCGCTGGGCCTCGACACCGACGTCTGCGACGAACTGCGCAACGAGAACCGCCTGTTCGAGTGCGGCTGGGCATGGGGCGTGGTCAAGGACGCCCCGGTGGTCTCCACGGACTCCGATCAGGGCGGCCGCCGGCAGCCGGACGGCGTCGCGCGCCCCGTTCCGTACCTCCACTTCACCGTCGTCGCCCTCGACGGGATCATCGACCTCCTGTCGGAGCGCACCCTCACCCTCGGTCTGCTCGACGCCGAACAGCAGCACCTCGCCTCGGCCCTGAGACTGCGCTTCGAGATCACGCAGCAGTACTGGTCGGGCATCGCGCGCTTCGACGACGAGGTCTGGCTCCTGGAGGAGATCCCCTGGCGCACCACGCGCGGCCCCGTCGAGTCGGAGTACTTCTCCCTCACCGTCGTCTCCATCCTGGTCCACGACCTGATGCGCCGGAGAACCACCGTTCACGACCTCAGCCGGATCGTCGCCGTCATGGAACGCCTCGCCGAGCGCGGCAGGATCACCGGCCGCGCCCTCCGCGACGACCCGGCCGTCGCGCTGCACCGTCCGGGGATCGCCATGCCCTTGCTGGGCAGTGACGAACGGGGCCCGGCCATGACCTGGGTGATGAACGACTTCTCCACCCAGTTGCTCAAGCGGTCCGTCCAACTGTGCTCCCTGGCCAACGACATCGGCTCCCAGGACCGGCTGCTGCGACTGGCCGAGAGTGTCCTCGACCATGTGTGGCGGCGCCGTATCACCGAGGGCGAGGGCGTCGGACTCTGGGACGACGTGCGGGCCGTCCACCCCGAGGCGCCCGCTCCGGCGACCACCCCGTCCTGGAGCGTCACCGAGCGGGTCACCGAATGCATGGTCGCCGCCCACGGCCTCTACGACCGTTCTCCGATCCGCAGTGACGAACTCACCGCGGCGGCGAGAGAGGCGATCAGCGAGGCCGCCCATCTGCTGGGGCGGGAACAGAAGAACCACCCGGCACCGCTCGGCGGAACCCCGCAGGGGGAGTGGATCAAGGGTGTCGAAGCGGATCTCCGCCGTGCCCGGGAGCTGATCGAGGACCTGCCCGGAACCTCGCTCGCGCTGACGCTCGGCGTCCTCGCGCGGCTGGACACCCTGGCGCGTGCCACGGACGGGGAGGGGTGACCGTGCTCGTCTTCGCCGCCTCGGACAAGGGAGGCACCGGCCGCTCCGTCACCAGCGCCAACCTCGCCTACCGCAGCGCCCTGGCCGGGGACGACGTCTGCTTCCTGGACTTCGACTTCGGCTCGCCGACCGCCACCGCCGTGTTCGACCTGCCCGTGGGCGACCTGGACGTCCGCGAGACCGGGCTGCACTCCTATCTCCGGGGCGCGATCGGCACACCCCACCGCGTCGATGTCTGGACCCGCACGGAACACTCCGACCTGCGCGACCGGCCCAGCGGCTCCGGCAGGCTCGTCCTGTTCCCCGGCGACCGCTCCGGAGGGGAGTTCGTCACCGGCGACGATCAACTCCACCGCTGCGTCGACCTCGTCCTGCGTCTCAAGCGGGAGTTCGACATGATCGTCGTCGACCTGAGCGCGGGGCGCAGCTACGCGATGGACCTGGTCCTCGCGGCCACCGCTCCCCGCGGCGGGCTCGACAGGCTGAAGCGCCGCTGGCTCGTGTTCCACCGCTGGACCCACCAGCACGTCAGGGCGGCGGCCGAACTCACCTTCGGCGAGCGCGGAATCCTGCGGGCCGGCGAGCTGCTGGGGCACCGGCCCGAGGAGCTCGACGGCTCCATCCGCTTCGTACGGGCCGCGGTGGCCGACCTGGACTCACCGCTGTGGGCCCAGGTGACACCCGCCCAGTACGCCTGGCTGCGGCAGTGCGACCAGAGGCTCGAACAGCTCGCCGCCGTCCTCGGTATCGGCGAGAGCCGGGTGCTCGCGTCGATTCCGCTGGAACCCGTACTCCAATGGCAGGAACGCCTCATCACCGACGAGGACGTGTTCGACCGCAGGATCGCCGACCACGGGACCCTGGACTCACTGGACGGTCTGACCCGTCGGCTGTACGACGACAGCCACTGGGGGGAGCTGTGAACCAGCCCATCGCGTCCTTCCGGGAGACCAGCGCCGAACCGCCCACGGCGTCCGTACCGTTCTCCCATGTCTCCCTGGAACTCGGGCACTTGTACATGGAGGACTTCGCCGAAGGGACCACCCGGCTGCGCCGGCACTTCGCGACGGCACGGCCGTGGGCGGACGCCGTCCGGGCCGGCACCGAGGCCCGGCTCGCGAACGGGAGGGCGCGTGTCAGCACGTGCTTCCTGATCGACGACTACTTCTCGCGGCTGTCCACCCCCGACCGGCTGATCCCCCCGCTCCTGGGCGCCGCCGCCGACGCGGGTCTGACCATCGACTACCTCGCCCGCGAGTCCGGCTGCGCGGTCGCACCCGGCGTGGACCGCTCGGAGTTGCACCTCGCCGAGTCCGTTCTGCACCGACTGGTGGAGTCCCCGCCGCCCGGCGGCAACGGGTTCCGGCCGCCGGTCAGCCGCACCGGCTGGATCAGCAACGGCCGCCGCGCCCCGGCCCAGCGGACCTCCGCGGCCCTGGACTCCGCGGGAACGACCTGGCAGCCCCCGAGCGAGACCACCGCACGCGGCCACTCCGTCTTCATGGACGTCGAGTTGTGGAGCGGCTCGGGGGAGGAGCGGACCTGGTCCTGTGCCTTTCTCGCCTCCGTCTGGCAGTTGGTCAGGCTGGGACTCCTGCGCGACAACGGCCGCGCCGTTCTCACCCCGACCCCCTGGGACGACCGCGAGTTCCCCACGGAATGGGACGACCTTCCGCCCGTCGTGCGGTTGAACCCGCGGGCCGAGCCCTTCACGGCGTACTCCACCTGCAGTGTGCTCCCCACCCGGTTCCTCGCCGTGGAACACGCCGTTCGCGTCGTCCTCGGACAGGTTCACCTGGAGGCCGCCGTACTGGACCAGGCGATGTCGCGCTCGGAGCGTGAGGGCTTCACCGTGCCCGCCGACATCGCCGACCGTACGTCCTACGTCTTTCCACCGGGCCTGTGACGGGCGGCACCGAGCAGGTGAAAAGCGGCCACGCGGCGCTCGCTCCCCCCGTCCTCGCCTGCGGTGAGGTACGCACCTGTCTGCTCCCCACCCGCGAGGCGTTGGACGAGCGGGCCGCCCTGCGCGTGCTGGACCTGCGGGCCGACGAACGGGTCAGGGCGTCCCGGCGCCCGAACCGCCTCGTGATCTCCCCGGACCTCCTCACCGGCGTGGACTGCGGACTGCCCACCTCCACCGGTGCCCGCGTGCGCGGAGTGGGTACGGTGACCACGCGAGCGGTGCTCACCGAGGGCCGGGTCCTGCAGTCCACGGCCTCCTTCTCGATCCCCGCCACCGGGACCGACAGGCGACAGGCCTGGGGCTACTACCTCGCGCGGCCCGGCTCCCTGGTCACCGTCGGACGGCTCGTCGGGAAACCGGTCGCCGAGGGCTTTCTCGCTGGGTCCCGGCCAGGGTTTCTGGACGTCGGGTCGATCGCCGAGGGCATGCTGGCGAGGATCACCCGGCACCCCGTCCTCGACCATGACGCTCCCCTCAACTCCACTGACACCAGGCTGCGTTGGACATCGACGCACGCCGACGCCGGTGAGGAACCGTCCTCCCTGTTCACGCTGGCCGAAGACGGCCTGCGGACCCTGCGACTGCGCCTTCCGCACGGGACGCCGCTCACCGCCGCCGCCGTGCTCTGTGAGGACCTGGCTCTGCACGACTGGCTCCTCACGACCGTCGCGGACAGACTCGACGGACTGAGGGCCGGGTCCGGCGACGTCCGCGGCACCGTGAAGGTCGTGCGCCCGCTCGTCGACCACCTTCTGCACCTGTGGATGCCCCGCGCCCGCCTCGATCCCGTCCTGCACGGCACATGGAACCACCTGGAGGAGACACCGGGATACAGCAGACAGTGGAGCGCGCTGACACGGCGCATCCGGGATCAACTCGCGCTCCACGCGATCCAGTTGCCTCAAGAGGTGCCGACTCCGCGCTGATCGGGCACCATCCTGGAGACACCTGGGCGGGGGAGTGACAGGAATGGCCGGAGCATCGGGGACACCGGGGACACCGGGGACACCGGGGCCGACGGGCGGCATGCGTATCGCGCCGATCGTGCTCAAGACACTGGTCACCATCGTCGTGAGCACGATCGCGTACGTGCTCACCAACCTGGTGCACCAGTCCGGGGACGAACTGTGGAAGATCGCGGTGTCCGTCGTCATCGGCGGATCCGCCCTCATCATCCAGTACATGGTCGACTTCGAGCAGCGGCTGGCGGACATGGAGACGGGCCAGCGGGAGCGCGGCCGGGAGCACCAGGAACACTTCATGCAGCTCAGTGAGGCCGCCGGCCTGCTGCGCGAGCTGGACCAGGCGGGGATGAGCGCCGGTGACGCCACGCGTCTGATCAAGAGCCTGAGCCGGGTCGGGCAGCAGGGTCCGGAGATCGTGAAGGCGTTCGCCAGGGCCGAGACGGAGAGCCTCGCCTTCGTCGTCACCGATCTGACCGGCATGACCGCTCAGTGGCCCCGGGACAACACCGAATGGCTCATCAGGCTCACCGAATGCGCGCGCCGCACGATCGACGCCACCAGCAGCTCGGTCGATCAGCCCTTCTGGGACACGGACTCGGCGAAACCGTATCTCGACGCCCAGATCGAGGCGATGCGGGTCCGGGACGTGACCATCCGACGGCTCTTCATGATCAAGGAGTCGGAGAGGAACGACCCCGACTTCATGACACGGTTCCTCAAACTCTGCGAGGAGCAGCGTGGCTTCAGCATCGACGTACGCTACCGGGTCCTCTCCTCCAACGGCTCGCCGGGGCGGCGGAACCGCAGGGCGGCGGCGGCTCGCGACGTCGTCATCTTCGACAGCGAGCTGTGCCTGGAGTTCGATCCGGACCGACAGGAGGGCAACGTGAAGACGCGCCTCGACGCGGACGGCCGTCGCGTCGACGGCGAGGTGAGGACGTTCAACGAACTCTGGGCCACGGCCACGGACCCGCCCGCTCAGGGGGAACCCGCGTAAGGCGCGGGCGCGAGCGCGGCGCGGGCTACCGGGGCGGATCGGTGTCGTAGTCCTGCCGGGCCTGTTCGACCCTGTCCAGATTGGCGGCGGCCCATCCGGCGAGGTGGGCGAAGAGCGGGGCCAGGCTGCGGCCCAGTTCGGTGATGTCGTACTCGACCCGAGGGGGGACTTCCGGGTGGTACGTACGGACGACCATGCCGTCGCGCTCCAACTGCCGCAGCCGCTGGGTCAGTACCTTCGGGGTGATCGTACCGATCCGTCGTTCCAGCTCGACGAAACGCTGTCGGCCATGGGTGTTGAGCGTCCACAGGATCGGTGTGGTCCACCGGCTGAACACGATGTCGACGACCGCGCTGGTGGGACAGGCGAGTTGAGGGTCGACGTCGGCAGCCGCCGCCCGGTCGGTCGTGCCGGCCATGCGCACCCCTCGGGATAGTCACTTTCCTCTAGGTACCTACTATATCGGCGGTGTTAGCGTCCCCGTGTCGCCCGGAGAGCAAGGTTCTCCGCGACGGTCCCAGCCTCCCGGGTGGGACAACCATGCCGCATCGACTGGGGAGTTGTTCATGCTTGTAGTGACGGGGGCAACCGGCAACGTGGGCGGGTCGCTCGTCCGGATCCTCGCGACGAGTGGCGTACGGGTGACCGCGACATCGCGGGGGATCTCGGACGCGGATGTGCCGCGGGGCGTCGGACACACGCGGGCCGACCTCGCCGATCCCGAGAGCCTTCGGCCCGTGTTCGACGGAGCCGAGGCGCTGTTCCTGCAGAACGGTGGCGCCGGCGCGCACCTGCTGAGCCCGCGGGACATCCTCGACGTCGCCAAGGCCGGCGGCGTCGGGCGAGTCGTCCTGCTGTCCTCCCAGGGAGTCGCGACCCGGCCGGACTCGGCCTCGCACGGGGACATGGCACGCTCCATCGAGGACGCAGTCCGGGAATCGGGCATGGCGTGGACGATCCTGCGTCCCGGGGGCTTCGACTCCAACGCGTACGCCTGGGCCGAGTCGGTCCGTGCCGAGCGGACCGTCGCCGCGCCGTTCGCCGACACCGGCCTGCCCACGGTCGACCCGGACGACATCGCCGAGGTCGCCGCCGCGGTCCTGCGCGAGGACGGCCACGCCGGAAGGATCTACGAGCTGACCGGGCCCGCGCTCAGCACGCCTCGCGAGCGGGCCGAGGCGATCGCCGACGCACTCGGCGAACCCGTCCGGTTCGTCGAGCAGACCCGCGGCGAGGCCCGCGCGCAGATGCTGCGCTTCATGCCCGAGCCCGTGGTCGAGACGACGCTGGCGATCCTCGGTGAACCCACCCCGGCCGAACGGCGCGTGAGCCCCGACGTCGAACGGGTCCTCGGCCGCGCACCCCGCTCGTTCGCCGACTGGGCCCGGCGCCACATCGCGGCCTTCCGCTGAGACCGCTGCCTCCGGCCCTGGTCAGGCTTCGGGCCCGGGGCCACCGAGAGGTCGGCGGGTGTCGGTGACGCGTACCGTCCTCGGCCCTGGCTGACGGCGATCGCGGCGCCGACGGCCGGGCGGCCCGTCCTTCAGATGCCGCGGGCGTCGGCGAGGATCGCGGCCTGTTCCAGCATGCGGGTCGGCTCGCGGCCGTTGCCCCAGGCGTCGTTGAAGGAGGGTACGGACTCCACGTGCGGTCCGAACCGTCTGCGGATCGCCTCCAGCAGCACGCCCATGGCCTCCGTCTCGGCATGGCGGTCACCGCCGGACTCCCTGCGGATCGCGCCCTGCGCGCACACGTGGCCCTCCTCGTCGACCAGCGCTCCCGCGCACCAGCCGTCCGTCCGCAGCCGCAGTGACGCGCGGTGCAGGAGGGCCGCGATGGGAGTGGCACCGGGAGCCGGGACCGGGGGAGCGGCGGGGACCGGTGTGACCGGAGCCGGTGGAGCTCCGATGCGCGACCAGTCGACCGGCGGCGTCGCGATGTGCGCCGTGTTCACCTCGTAGGCGACGGCCGCCAGTGCGAGACGGGCGTCCATCTCGTCTTTGACCGCGGCCAGGCGGGCCTCCAGACCGTCGCCGGGATGCACCTCGGGCCTAGCGGCGGCGGGTGGCGCGGTTCCGGCGTGTCCGGATGGCGGTTCTTCGGCGGTGACGGCCCGCGTGGGGAAGTGCGTGGGGGACTGCATGGTGGATGGATTCCTGGCGCGCCCCGCGTTCAGCGCCGCCGAACGGGCGGTACCGGGCGCGGGGCGGCAGGGCGGCGGCGGGGCGGCGGGGCGGCGGAACGGGCGGCCCCGCCGTACCCGCTGCGCACGGTCAGGCGTGCGTGCTCAGCCCGCCCGCCAGTACCCGAGGGCGTTGACCCGCTGCTTGGGCACGGACAACTCCTTGCGGACGTGTGCCGACAGCGCGCGCGTGGTCGCGGTGTCGCACGCGATCCACACATACGGCTGCGGGCTGTCCTTCAGCACCTCGGGCAGGGCCGCCTTCACCTCGTCGACCAGATGACGTCCGGCGTCCCGGCGCTCCACCTGCCGTACGTCGTGGTGCTCGGCGGCCCGGTACGGCAGACCCTCCAGACTGCCCTCGAACCAGATCGTCGCGGGAACCGGGCCGAGCGCCGAGAGCAGGGAGTTCAGGGCGGGCAGCGAGGCCGGGTCGGCCACGGCGACGACATGCGAGGGCGCGGGTTCGGGGTGCTCGAAGCCCGTGCCCTGCACCGTCGCCTCGATGGTGTCCCCCGGCTTCGCCGCCTTCGCCCAGTCGCTCGCGCACCCCTCGTGCAGGGCGAACTCCAGACTGAAGGTGCCGGCCACCGGATCCGGGTCGACCAGGGTGTACGCCCGCTGGTGGGGCTTGCCCGCGTTGTCGAACCACAGCCGCACCCACATGGTCGGGTGGACGCCGGTCACCGCCAGCATGCCCCCGTCGGTGAAGCGAACCCGGCGGTACCCAGCGGTGACATCCTCCGATCGCGTCACGGTGAACACGTAGTCCTTCGCACGCAGCAGTTTGAGAACCGCGCCTTCCCAACCCCGCCCCTGCGCCTGCCCCATCGCTTCCTCACCCTTCGGTACGACTTCACCCGGTCAATCAGTTAGGTGAGCCTAACCTAATATGGCCGCGTGACGCGCACAGGGTGGTCACAGGAAAGCGCCGGGCACGCCCGTGACCGGCTGAACGAGGGAGACCGATGTCCGACGCATACGCCACGCGAGCGGCCCTGTACGAGCAGGCCGTCGACGGCTACGGCACCGTCCGCGTCCTGCCCGTGGACGCGGGGCTCGACGGTCCCGTGGTCCATGGCTGGGTGAACGCGGACCGGGCCGCCTTCTGGGGCATGAGAAGCCTGACGAGAGATCAGGTGACCGCGATATACGCCCACATGGGAACGCTCGACACCCATCACGCCCACCTCCTCGTGAAGGACGGCGAGCCGGTCGCGCTCCTCCAGACGTACGAACCGTCGGCCGACCGGGTCGGCGAGTGCTACCCGGTCGAACCCGGCGACATCGGCGTCCACCTGCTGATCGCGCCGGCCGGACCCGGCGGCGGGCGTCCCGGCTGGACCACGGCACTGCTGCGCGCGGCGGCCTCGTACGTCCTGCTGGGCCTGGACCGCGACCGCGTCGTGGTCGACCCCGACGTGCGCAACGAGAGGGCCATCGCCCGCTTCCACCGCCAGGGATTCACACCGGGCCCGGTGGTCGTGCTGCCCGAGGTCGACCTTCCCGACGTCCAGCTCCCCGAGAAGCGCGCCCAACTCGCCTTCCTCGCGCGGGAGACGGTCTTCCCCCGGAGCGTCCAGGACCGCTCGGCCTGACTGCGCGCCGCCGCACAGGACCGCCTCCGATTCCTATGTCATGCACAGGTCGCTGCTAAGGCCCACTGAAGTGTTGACGAAATCGTTGGGGGCATGGTCAACGAAAATCACGGACACAAGCCGCGTACTCGGGCGGCCCATCGTTCCCGCCGCTGGTTCATGAACAAGGCCCTGCTCGCGGGCGGCGTCTCCGCCGTCGCGGCCATGGGCGGCTGGGCCGCCACCTCGGCCGGCGCCGAGGAGACGGGCGCCGCGGACGCCACGGCGAGCGCGTCCCCGTCGGGCCCGCCGCCCGGTGGCGGCTTCGGTCAGACGATCGCGTACGACGACTTCGTCGGCGTCACCACGGACGGCACGGTCGTCGGTGACCTGTACGCCGTCCACTCCACCGGCGTCTCCACCGTCCCGGTCGTCCGCGCGGCCCGGGCCTTCGTCGACGCGCTCACGGACGATCAGAAGGCGGCCACCCTCTTCGACATCGACTCCGACCAATGGCTCGACTGGACCAACGTCGACTCCAACGACCGCGACGGGGTCGCCCTGCGCGACCTGACCGAGAGGCAGTACGCGCTCGGCATCAGGCTCCTCAGGGCGTCCCTGTCGGCCCGCGGGCTCCGGCAGGCCGACAACATCCGCAAGCTCAACCAGTTCCTCGGCGAGTACGAGGGGGACACCTCGAAGGCGCTCAACGAGGACGCCTACTGGTTCACCGTCATGGGCACCCCTTCGGCGACCGAGGCCTGGGGCTTCCAGTTCGAGGGCCACCACCTCGTCATCAACTACTTCGTCCTGGGCGACCAGGTCGTGATGACCCCGACGTTCATGGGATCCGAGCCGACGAAGATCACGTACGAGGGAAAGGACTACCACCTGTTCCGGGAGGAGACCGTCGCGGGCCTCGAACTCCTCCGCTCCCTGAACGGCACCCAGCTCGCCCAGGCGCTGTCCACGGACGAGAAGTCCGGCACCGACCTCCTCGCGGGCGCCGGCCAGGACAACGCGGTCGTCCCGTACGCCGGGGTCAAGGGCTCGACCCTGAACCGCGGGCAGCGGCGCCTGCTGCTCGACCTGGCCGGGGTGTACGTCGGCTATCAGGACGAAGGGCACGCCCGGGTGCGGCTGCGCGAGATCGAGAAGCACCTCGACGACACGTACTTCTACTGGATCGGCGCGTACGACGACGACTCGGCGTTCTACTACCGAGTCCACAGCCCCGTCGTACTGATCGAGTACGACGCCGAGTCCCCGCTCGGCTACCACGAGGGCGACGGCGACACCTCGGCCTCCCCCTCCGCCTCTGTCTCCGAGTCCGCCTCGGCCTCCGCGTCCGCGAGCGGGGGACCCGGCGGGCCGGGCGGCCCCCAGGGCACCCCGACCCAGCAGCACATCCACACCATCGTCCGCACGCCCAACGGCAACGACTACGGAGTGGACCTGCTCAGACTCCACCTGGAGACGGACCACTGAGGACACGGCAATCCCCCCGTCCGGTGGGGCGGGGGGACAGCCGCGTCCCGTGCGCCACGCATGGCGCGGAGCGCCGTCCGCGGACGGCGTCGTCAGGCGAGCGTGACCTCCACCGGGAGCTTCTTGATGCCGTTGACGAAGTTGGACAGGACGCGGGGCGCGTCGCCGGCCAGCCTGATGTCGGCGATCCTCGGGATCAGTTCCTCGAACATGATGCGGATCTCGGTGCGGGCGAGCAGGTTGCCCAGGCACAGGTGAGGGCTGCCCTTGCCGAAGGTGATGTGGTCGTTGTTGGTCCGCGTGACGTCGAAGTCGTACGGGTTGCCGAAGACCTCCTCGTCACGGTTGCCGGAGGCGAACCACATGACCACCTTGTCACCCTCCTTGACCCGCTTGCCGCCGAGTTCGACGTCGCGGGTGGCGGTGCGGCGGAAGTGGTAGACGGGAGAGGCCCAGCGCAGGAACTCCTCGACGGCGCCCGGGATCAGGGACGGGTCGTCCTTGAGTCGGGCGAGCTGCTCGGGGTGCTGGAGGAGCGCCAGCATCGAGTGCGAGATGGTGTGGCGGGTGGTCTCGTTGCCCGCGACGACCAGGAGCAGGAAGTAGTTGTCGAAGTCCTGCTCGGTCAGCGGGATCCCGTCGCGCGGAACGGTGTTGACCAGCTTGGAGACCAGGTCCGTGCCGTTGCCGCCGCGGCGCTGCCGGGCCAGTTCGCGCCCGTACTCGAAGACTTCGAGGGAGGCGGGCGAACGGAACGGCAGATCGCGGTACTTGTCGCTCTCCGCGCTGTGCAGCAGCACGTCCGCGTAGTCGGGGTCGGTGTTGCCGATGATCCGGTTGCCCCAGTCGATGAGCCGCTGGTTGTCCTCCGGCGGCACGTCGAGGAGGCGGGCGAGGACGTTGATGGGGAAGTCGGCGGAGACGTCGGCGACGAAGTCGAAGGAGCCCTTGGCCAGGGCCGCGTCCAGGGTCTGCGCGGTCAGGCCGCGCAGGAAGTCGCCGTAGCTGTTGATGACGCTCGCGCCGAACTGGCGCTGGATGACGCTGCGCATCGCGCGGTGGCGGACACCGTCGAGCTCCAGGATGGACGCCCGCTTCTTGATCTGGTCGTCGTCGAGCTCTTCCAGGTTGACGAACTTCGAGGAGGTGAAGGTCTCCGCGTCGCGGTCCACGGTGGCGATGTCCGCGTGCCGGGTGACCGCCCAGAAGCCGGAGTTGGGGGCCTCCTCGGGCTGCCAGTGCACCGGGTCCTCGTGGCGCAGGGTGTGGAACATGCGCCACGGCTTGATGCCGTCGGCGAAGTTGTCGAGGTTCGCGAGGTCCACCTCTTCGAGCGGCAGGGGCTCGGCGAGGGCGGCGCGCAGTTCGGCCTGGGTGGTGGGCGTGGCGGGAACGGTGGGGCTGGTCATGGTGGTTCTCCTGGGCCGGGCTTCGAAGGGTCAGAGGTGGTAGGCGTACTCGGTGAACTCCCAGTCGGTGACGTGCCGCCCGAAGCGCTCGACCTCGTCCCGCTTGTAGGTCAGGAAGGACGAGACGAAGTCCTTGCCGAGGATGTCGGTGAGGGCGGTGTCCGCCTCCAGGGCGTCCAGCGCCGCGGCCAGGCTCGTGGGCAGCAGGGCGGAGCGCGCGGTGTCGTAGCCGTAGCCCTCCAGGGGGGCCTCGGGTTCCTCGCCGGCCCGGACGCCGAGCAGGGCGGCGGCGATGGTTCCTGCGATCAGCAGGTAGGGGTTGGCGCTGGCGTCGCCGAGCCGCAGTTCGAGGCGGGCGCCCGAGCCGCGCTCGGGCGGGATGCGGACCATGGCGCTGCGGTTGTCGAGCCCCCAGTCGATCAGCCAGGGCGCGAGGGTGTCGGGTCCGAAGCGCTTGTACGAGTTCACGGTGGGGTTGGCGAGGGCGGCGAGCGCGGGGGCGTGGGCGAGGATGCCCGCGATGGCGTGGCGGGCCGTCGCCGAGAGACCGTGGGCGCCCGACGGGTCGTCGAAGACGTTGCGGCCCCCGGTGTCCTCGCAGGACAGGTGGAGGTGGAAACCGGAGCCGCCGGCGTCGCCGAAGGGCTTGGCCATGAAGGTGGCGAGGTTGCCCTCCTGGCGGGCGAGCTCCTTGACGGCGGCCTTGAAGCGGAAGGCGCGGTCGGCCGCGTCCAGGGCTTCCGAGTGGGTCAGGTTGATCTCGTACTGGCCGCCGTCGAACTCGTGGTTGCCCGTGATGACGCCGATGCCCAGGTCGCGCAGCCGGCGCAGGGTGCGCAGCAGATGGTTGCCCGGGTCCGCGCGCAGACCGGCGGTGTAGACGGCGCCGGTGGCCTCCGGGGAGCGGCGCCAGCCGGTGGGCGTGCCGGGCGCGGCCTCCAGCAGGAAGTACTCCAGCTCGGGGCCGACGACCGGGCGCAGCCCGTGCTCGGCGCACCGGGCCAGGACGGTCCGCAGCAGGTCACGCGGTGATTCGGGCGCGGGGGCCGAGGTCGCCGGGTCGGTGACCTCGCCGAGACAGGTCGCGACGCCGGGTTCCCAGGGCAGTACGGCCGCGGTGGACAGGTCGGGGCGGACGGACACGTCGGGCAGGCCGGCGTCCAGGCCGCCCGCGACGGGGACCACGTCGCCCTGCGGCGTCGTGTGGTAGACGGCGCGGCAGAAGGCCAGTCCGTGCTCGCAGGCCGACGGCAGGTGGTCGAGCAGGACGTCACGGGCGCGGTCGGTGCCGATCAGGTCGGGATAGACGACCCGGACCACGTCGACGCCCTCGGCGGCGAGCCGCTCCATGTGCCGGCGGATGTCTGGGGTGTCGGATGCGCTCACCGTTGTCTCCTTGGCGGAAGGGTGGGGTGTCCCCGTGGACTGAGGCCGGGGACGCGTGGTGTGCAGAGAAACGGGAGCCGGGGTGCGGGGGAGTGAGTCGAACCCCGAGTCGGTCGTTTGAATCCGAACGGTATGAGTCGGGTTCTGGTCCCGCAAGGGGTCGGCGGTAAGAATTTATCCACCTGGACAGGTATTGACCAGGGGCGAACGGCTTCCTATGTTGTTTGAAGCCAAACGAGTCGGGGATGCGGTTCCGCGAGGTCCCGCATCCCCTTGGCCGAGGGGCCCGGTCCGGCATCGGTCGGGCCCCTCTCTTCCCCCTTCCCTCCCTGCTCCGACGCCCGTATCCACAGGAGGACCGGCCATGAAGGTCGTCGTCGACATGATCAAGTGCCAGGACCACGGCCAGTGCGTCTTCGCCGCCCCCGACGTCTTCTCGATGGACGACGACGGCCACCTCGCCTACGTCTCCGACGTGGACGAGGCGCTGCGCGACGAGGTCGAGGAAGCAGCCGACGTGTGCCCGCTCCAGGCCATCCGGATCGAGGGCTGATCCCGATGACGGGACACGTCGTCGTCGCCGGCGCCTCGATGGGCGGTCTGCGCGCCGCCGAACAACTGCGCGCGGCGGGCTGGACCGGCGCCGTCACGGTCGTCGGCGACGAGCCGCACATGCCGTACAACCGGCCCCCGCTCTCCAAGGAAGTCCTCGCGGGCAAGGCGTCGTTCGAGTCCCTCGCCTTCACCCCGAAGGCGGCCGCCGCCGACGTCGCATGGCGGCTCGGGACGCGGATCGCCGCGGCCCGCCTGGACGAGCGCGTCGTCGAACTCGCCGACGGCGAGCTGATTCCGTACGACGGACTGGTCGTCGCCACCGGCATGCGCCCCCGCCGGCTCCGGTGCCCCGGCCCGCTCGTCGGACGCCACACCGTCCGCACCCTCGCCGACGCCCAGATCCTGCGCGACGCCCTGATCCGGCCCGGAGCGCGGGTGGTCGTCGTCGGTGCCGGATTCATCGGCTGCGAGGTCGCCGCCACCGCCGTAGGACTCGGCGCGGCGGAGGTCACGGTCGTCGACCCGCTGCCGCTGCCCATGGTGGGACCGCTCGGCGAACTGCTGGGCCGCGCGCTGCTCGAGCGGCACGAGGAGCGCGGAGTGCGCTTCGCGCTCGGCACGGGAGTCGCCGGATTCGAGGGCGGCGAACGCGTCACCGGAGTCGTCCTCGGCGACGGAACGGTCCTCCCGGCCGACGTGGTCGTGGAGTCGGTCGGCTCGGTCGCCAACACCGAGTGGCTGGACGGCAACGGCCTCGACCTGACCGACGGCGTCCTCACCGACGAGCACCTGCGGGTCGGCGGACGCCCCGAGGTCGTCGCGGTCGGCGACATCGCCCGTTTCCCCAACGCCCGCTACGACGGCCTGCCCCGCCGGGTCGAGCACTGGTCCATCCCGACCGACACCGCGAAGCACGCCGCGAAGGTCCTCGCCGCCCATCTCGACGGCAGGGAAGCCGAGTTGGCTCCCTTCGCGCCGCTTCCGACCTTCTGGAGCGACCAGCACGAGTTCCGGCTCCAGTCCTTCGGCTCGCCCCTGCTCGGCAAGGACGACGTGCGGATCCTCGAAGGCGACCCGGACGGCGACGTCGTCGTCGGCTACCACACCGGCGACCTGCTGGTCGGCGTGGTGGCCCTCGGCGGCCAGGCCGCCGCGCTGCGCGCGGCCCGCTACCGCGCCCACCTGCTGAAGCAGCCCGCCCTCACCGCGTAACGAAGCGTAAGGAATCCCCGTCATGTCCCCTGTCCGTGGCTTCTTCCACCCCAAGACGGCCGGCGGCACCTCGTCGCTCGTCCCGTCCCCGCCGTGGCGCTACTCGGGCGACCTGCTCACCGTCGAGTACCGCACGGACCCCGCGCGTGTGCGTGAACTGCTCCCCGAGCCTCTGGAGTTGGCCGAAGAGGACCCGGGCGCGGTCGCGCTGATCTGGGCCGACTGGCAGTCCTGCTCCGGCTCCGGCGACGAACTGCTCGACCCGGTCCTCGCCCAGTACAAGGAGGCCTTCGCGGTCGTCCGCTGCGCGTACCGGGGCCAGACCTACAGCCGCTGCGTGTACATCTGGGTCGACAAGGACTTCGCCATCGCCCGCGGACTGCACCAGGGCTACCCGAAGAAGCTCGGGTCGATCCACCAGACCCGCCCGCACCCCTACGGCCCGGCCCCGCGCATCGAGGCCGGCGCCCGCTTCGGCGCCACCCTCGCCGCCGCCGACCGGCGCCTGGCCCAGACCGTCGTCACCCTGCGGGAGCCGTCCGAGACCAACGGTTTCGTCAACAGCCACCCCATGGCCCACCACCGCTGGCTGCCCTCCATCGAGAAGGGCAAGGGCCTCGCGCTCGACGAACTGATCGAGACGGGCGCGGCCTCCTTCGAGGGCGGACAGGCCTGGGTCGGCGACGCCGAACTGGAGCTGTTCGAGGCGCCCACCGAGGAGCTGGCCCGACTGGAGATCCGCGAGCCGATCGCCGCCTACTACCGGCAGGTCGGCGTCGTCTGGGACGGCGGACGCCTTCTGGAGTCCGGCACCTCCGGCGCCGAGTGACCCCGACCACCGTACCCACCACAGGACTTGGAGTCCGGACATGACCGAGCACACCCTCACGGTGGCCGGGGTCGCCGTCGACACCCGGCACTGGATCGGCGGCGAACGCGTCGCCTCCGCCGAGACGTTCACCGACGTCTCACCGATCGACGGAAGCGTCCTCGGTGAGATCTCCCGCGGCACCGAGCGGGAGGCCGCGGCGGCCGTGGCCGCCGCGAAGGCCGCCTTCCCCGCCTGGGCCGCCACCCCCCGCGCCGAACGCGCCCGCATCCTCCACGCCGTCGCCGACGGCGTGGAGAAGCGGATCGAGGACCTGGCGATCGTCGAGACCACCGACAACGGCGCCCTCCTGCGCTCGCACCGCCGGGGCGTGATGCCGCGCGTCGCCCACAACTTCCGCTTCTTCGCCGACTGGCTCCTGCCCCTGGACCACGAGGACTTCGAGACCCGCGGCCACACCAACCACGTGAGCTGGGACCCGGCGGGCCCCTCCGTGCTCATCACCCCCTGGAACGCCCCGCTGATGCTGTCGACCTGGAAGGTCGCCCCGGCCCTCGCCGCCGGCAACACGGTCGTCCTCAAGCCCGCCGAATGGACCCCGCTCACCGCGTCCCTGCTCGCGGACATCGCCGCCGAGGCCGGACTGCCCGCCGGCGTCCTCAACATCGTCCAGGGGTACGGCTCCGAGATCGGCGACGCCCTCACCTCGCACCCCGACGTGCGCCGCATCAGCTTCACCGGCTCCGTGCCGACCGCCCAGCGGATCACGGCGTCGGCGGCCACGAACCTCACCCCGCTCAGCCTCGAACTCGGCGGCAAGTCACCGCTGCTGGTCTTCGCGGACGCCGACCTCGACCTCGCCGTCGACCTCGCCGTGGAGCAGTACGACAACGCGGGCCAGGTCTGTCTCGCCGCCACCCGCATCCTGGTCGAGGTGTCCGTCGCCGAGGAGTTCACCCGCCGCTTCGCCGAGAAGGCCGCGACGATCGTCCAGGGCGACCCGCGCGACGAGGCCACCGACATCGGCCCGAACATCCACGAGCGCCAGCTCGAGAAGATCGACGGATTCGTGCGGCGCGCCCTCGACGCGGGCGCCCGCGCGGTCATCGGCGGCCACCGGGGCGACGGGCAGTACTACGCGCCGACCCTCCTCACCGACGTCGCCCAGGACTCCGAGATCGTCCAGGAAGAGGTCTTCGGCCCCGTCCTGACCCTCCAGACCTTCACCACCGAGGACGAGGCGGTCCGCCTCGCCAACGACACCCGCTTCGGGCTCGCCGCCACCCTCGCCACCGGCGACCGGGACCGCGCCGAACGCGTCACGCGACAGCTCGTCGCCGGGACCGTCTGGGTCAACTGCTTCTTCGTACGCGACCTCCAGGCACCCTTCGGCGGCTCCCGGCACTCCGGCGTCGGCCGGGAGGGCGGCACCTGGAGCTTCGACTTCTACTGCGACCTGAAGAACACCGTGACCGCGCCGAAGGGATGGAACGACCATGGGTGAGATCGTCGGGGCGGGGCTGCTCGCCCACGTCCCCACCATCGTGCTCCCGGAGGAGACCCGGCTGGAGCTGAACGAGGGCAAGGAGATCACCCTCGTCACGGGCCTGGAGGAGCTGCGCAAGGAGGTCTTCGAACGCGACGACTACGACACCGTCGTGGTCCTCGACTCGCACTGGGCCACCACCGTCGAGTTCGTCGCCACCGCCCAGCACCGCAGGGCCGGCCTGTTCACCTCCGAGGAACTGCCGCGCGGCATGAGCCGGATGCCGTACGACTACCCCGGAGATCCCGAACTCGCCCACAACATCGCGAAGTTCGCGGACAAGCACGGCACATGGATCACCGCGATCGACGACGCGTACCTGCCCGTCTACTACGCCACCATCAACCTCTGGAAGTTCCTCGGCGAGGGACTGCCCGACAAGCGGTGGGTGACCATCGGTGTGTGCCAGACCGGCGACATGGAGGACCACCTCCGGCTCGGCCGCGCCCTCGCCGACGGCATCGCCGCCACCCCCGGCCGCCGCGTGCTGATCATCGCCTCGGGCGCCCTCTCGCACACCTTCTGGCCGCTGCGCGAACTGCGCGACCACGAGTCCAGCGACCCGGCGCACATCTTCACCCCCGAGGCGCGCGAGGCCGACCTGGAGCGCATCGCCTGGTTCAAGGAGGGCCGCCACGACAAGGTCCTCGCCACCATGGACGAGTTCTGGAAGTACAAGCCCGAGGCCAGGTTCTTCCACTACCTGATGATGGCCGGCGCCCTCGGCGAACAGGCCTGCGCCGCCAAGGCCCGCCAGTACGGGGAGTACGAGAACTCCATCGGCACCGGCCAGGTCCACCTCTGGTTCGACCGCCCGGCCGGCGGCTGGACCGGCGCGGGAACCCCCGCGGCCGCCGCACCCCACAACCCGCACCGACGTTCCTAGGAAGCCGCCATGCCCGAATACCGCCGCATCCTCCTCGACGGCGCCGCCGTCCAGGTCACCGTCGACGGGGACGAACTCGTCGCCGGAGACGGCCGCCGCGTCAAGACCGAGGAGGCGCACCACCTGCCCCCGGTCGTGCCCTCCAAGGTCATCGCCGTCCACCTCAACCACCGCAGCCGCGTCGACGAGTTCGGGATCACCCTGCCCGACACCCCGACGTACTTCCACAAGCCCACCTCCTCCCTCAACTCCCACAAGGGCGCCATCGTCCGCCCCGAGGGCTGCAAGTGGCTCAACTACGAGGGCGAGGTCGCCATCGTCATCGGCCGGACGGCACGCAACATCTCCCCGGCCGAGGCGGGCGAGTACATCGCGGGCTACACCGTCGCCAACGACTACGGCCTGCACGACTTCAGGGACACCGACGCGGGCTCCATGCTCCGCGTCAAGGGCTCCGACACCCTCTGCCCGCTCGGCCCCGGCCTGGTCACCGACTGGGACTTCCGCGGCAAGAGCCTGCGCACGTTCGTCAACGGCGAGGTGGTGCAGGACGGTTCGACCGACGAGATGCAGTGGGACATGCATTACCTCGTCGCCGACATCGCCCGCACCATCACGCTGTACCCCGGCGACGTCCTGCTGTCGGGCACCCCGGCCAACTCCCGCCCCGTACAGCCCGGTGACGTCGTCGAGGTCGAGGTCGAGGGCCTGGGCCGCCTCACCAACCACATCGTGACCGGCCCGACCCCGATCCGCGGCGACGTCGGCGCCCAGCCCACCGAGTCCGAAGAGGTCCTGTCCACCGCGCTCGGCGGGGACTGGGAGTTCCGCGGCATCCGCCCGCCCCGGCGCTGATGCGGGCGACGCGACCGCGCCGTACCGGGTGTCACGGAGAAGGACGCCCGGTACGGCGCGCCAGCCCCAGCCCCAGTCCCAGTCCCAGTCCCAGTCCCAGTCCCAGTCCCAGTCCCAGTCCCAGCCCCAGCCCTTGGCGCGACCACGCCGACACGGGCCGGAGCGGGTTCTTCGACGGGTTCCCGGACCGGTCCACGGCCCCGCTCGGGCCTGTGCCGAGCCCCGGGACCAGGCGGGTAGGGTCGCAGCCATGACCGAATCCGCCGAGACGCCTGAGCCCCGCAAGCCGCGTCGGCGCATGAACTACGGGGAGGGCCGCGAAGCCCTGCTCAACGCCGCCGTGCGCGTCGTGGCCAGGGGCGGGCTCCGCCGGCTCACCTACCGGGCCGTGGCGGAGGAGGCGGGCACCACGCACGGACTGGTCGTGCACCACTTCGGTTCCCGCGACGCGCTCATCGAGGAGGCGGTCGCGCACGCGATCCGCACCTCCCTGAACACCAGCGCCCTGGAGCCCGGCACCGGAAGGATCGACGACTTCTCGGTGGGGGTGTCCGAGATGGTCACCGCCGACCCGGACATACAGTCCTTCCAGTACGAGCTGCTCCTGGAGGCCCGGCGCCGTCCCGAACTCCTTCCGCACCTGCGGGCGCTGTACGACGAGTACTTCGACGCCACCGGACGCGAGCTGTCCCGCATGTTTCCCGACGGTGCCGGGCAGCCACTCACCCGGCTCGTCTTCGCCGCCCTCGACGGCCTGGTGCTGCACCAACTCGTCTTCGGCGGCCCCGAGATCACCGACGCCGCCATCGAGGAGCTGCGGTCGCTGCTCCGGCTGCTGGAAGAGCGGCGAAACACCGACGCCGAGAGCCGCGACTGAGGCTCCGCCCACCGCGTTTGAAGGCCCTGGACGCCTGTCGTCCGGGGCCTGTCGCGTTCCGTGCGGGGAAACCGGGCGCAGCCCCTTGTCAAACGGATAGTTCCAGCCCAGTATGAGGCAACTCGTTTGGCCTGAAACGAATCCCTCTTCCTCCCTGGCAGGTGATCCGAGTGGACAGTCAGACAGCGGTCGAGAACCAGACCGCGGCCGACGCCCCCACAGCAGGCAAGCTCAAGCCCAACTCGCTCGGCGTTCTGGGCATCCTCTTCTTCGTCCTCTCCGCACAGGCGCCGTTGACCGGTGTCGCGGGAGCCGTCCCGATCGCCGTCGGCGTCGGCAACGGCGCGGGGGCGCCCGCCGCCTACGTGGTGGCGGGTCTGATCACCCTGCTCTTCTCCGTCGGCTTCGTGGCGATGGGCCGGCACGTCGTCGACGCCGGCGCGTTCTACACGTACATCGGCAAGGGCCTCGGCCGGACCGTCGGCACCGGCAGCGCGGGCGTCGCGCTCTTCGCGTACTGCGCGATCCAGGCCGCCATGTACGGCCTGTACGGCGCTACCGTCAACGGACTGCTCGCGCACTACACCGGCCTGGACGTGCCCTGGTGGGCGTGCGCGCTGGTCACGATGGTGATCGTCCAGGTGCTCGGCAGCGCGGGCATCGAGATGGGCGCGAAGGTTCTGGCGGTCTTCGTCCTGGCGGAGTTCAGCATCCTGAGCGTCTTCGCGCTGGTCACCTTCTTCAAGGGCGGCGGCCCCGAGGGACTGGCCTTCACGGAGTCCTTCTCGCCGAGCGCGGCCTTCGACGGTGCCCCGGGCGTGGCGCTCATGTTCGCCGTGGCGTCGATGATCGGCTTCGAGGCCACCGCGATCTACGGCGAGGAGGCGCGCGAACCCCGCAAGACGGTCCCGCGGGCCACCTACGCGGCCGTCGCCTTCGTCACCGGCTTCTTCGGCTTCGCCTCCTGGATGCTGGTCTCCTCCTATGGCCCCTCGAAGGTATCCGCGGCCGCGGGCAAGGCCCTGGAGAGCGGCGACTCGACGAGCTTCGTGTTCGCGCCCATCGCCGACCTGCTCGGCACCTGGGTCAACGACGTCCTGCCCGTCCTGCTGGCCACCTCGCTCTTCGCCGGCATCCTCGCCTTCCACAACTCCGCCAACCGCTACCTGTTCTCGCTCAGCCGCGACGGACTGCTGCCCGGCAGGCTGTCGTCGATCAACCGCCGCCACTCCCCGAGCGTGGCCGGCTGGGTCCAGACGGGCGTCGCGGTCCTGCTGGTGATCCCGTTCGCGCTGGCCGGCAAGGACCCCGTGCTCACCCTGTTCTCGTGGGGCAGCGGCGTCGCCGTCCTCGGCATCATGGCGCTGTACCTGCTGACCTCGGTCTCCGTAGTGGCCTTCTTCCGCCGCGAGCGCCTGGACACCCGGCCGTGGAACACCCTGATCGCCCCGTCCCTGGGGGCCCTCGGGGTGGCCGGGGCGATCTGGCTGATCGTCCAGAACTTCACCACGCTCATCGGGGGTGAGGGCAGTACCGCTCTCGTGCTGGAGCTGACCGTCCCGGTCGTCCTCCTCCTGGGCCTCGCGGCGGCACGGCTCACCCGTGACAAGGCGGGTGCCACCCGAGGCTGACACGGACCGGGCCGGTCACCCGGCCCGGTTCCGCCGTACGCCGGTCGGCAGGCCCGGTGACCCGGCCCGGTTCCGCCGTACACCGGTCGGCGGGTCCGCTCGGTCACCCGGCCCGGTCCACCAGCCGGCCGAGGAAGCCGTCCACCAGCCGGCGGGCGTTCGTCCGGGCCAGGGGTTCCATGGCCCGGCTGCGCGCCAGCAGTTCGCCGGGGTCCACGCCGTGGCGTACGCACTGCTCCGCGCCGCCGGCCTCGATCCAGCCGCGCACCATCGCGGTGGTGATCTCCGGATGGAACTGCACACCCAGACCGTGTTCCGTCCTGAAGGCCTGGACGCACACCTCGTTACGGGCCACCACCTCGGCACCCGGCGGCAGGACGCAGCGGTCGAAGTGCCACTGGAACCAAGGGCCCGGCACCACCAGGGACGGATCGTCCGTGGCGACCTCGACCCAGCCGATCTCCGGACGCGGCGACGCCTCCACATGGCCACCGAGCGCGGTGGTCAGCGCCTGGGCGCCGAAACAGACGCCGAGCACCGGGACACCGAAATGGTACGCCTTGCGCAGGAGCGCGAGTTCGCCGTCGATCCAGGAGCCGACAGCCGTCCGGTCGTAGACCGACCACGGGGCGCCGAGCGACACGATCACGTCCCAGTCGTCGGCGTCGGGGAAGTCGAACGCGACGTCCGGCGTGTGGTGGCGGTGCTCGGGGACGACCGTCACGACCGTGAGGTCGTACCCACGCTCCTCCAGCCGGGCGCCGACCAGCCCCGGCTCCGTCACGTGGTCGTGCTGGATGACGAGTGCGCGCACCTCGCGCTCCCTTCCCTGACAGGTTCTCGGACCTGTCGGCAATCGATTCCTCAGGCCCTTGTGATGGCTCCGCGCCGACTCTATCGTTTGGGTTCAAATAATATTTTGGAGGTCCCGCATGACGGACGTCACCCACGAGGAGTGGCTGCTCCGGGCCAAGTCCCTGAACCTCTCCGGTGCCCATCACATCGACGGCGCCGACGAGGACGGCTCGGGGGCGGCCTTCGACGCCGTCTCGCCCCGTGACGGCCAGGTGCTCACCCAGGTCGCCGACGGGGGCAGTGCCGAGGTGGACGCGGCCGTCGCCGCCGCCCGTCGCGCCTTCGACACCGGCCCCTGGCCGCGCCTCGCGCCCGCCGAGCGCGGCGCGACGCTGCTGCGTATCGCCGACCTGCTCCAGGAGCGCCGCGCCGACCTCGCGCTCACCGTCAGCCTGGAGATGGGCAAGCCCGTCACCGACGCCTACGAGATCGAACTGCGCGCCCTCATCAACACCTTCCGCTGGTACGGGCAACTGGCCGACAAGCTCACCGACGAGTCCCCGCACACCGCCGCGGACGCGCTCGCCCTGGTCACCCGGGAACCGGCCGGAGTCGTCGGCGCCGTCGTGCCGTGGAACTTCCCCCTGACCCTCGCCGGCTGGAAGGTCGCCCCCGCGCTCGCCGCCGGCTGCACGGTCGTCCTCAAGCCGTCGGAGAACTCGCCCCTGTCCGCGCTCCTCATGGGCCGGATCGCCACCGAGGCGGGACTGCCGCCCGGCGTCCTCAACGTCGTGGGAGGCACCGGCCCCGTGGCGGGCCGGGCCATCGGCCTCCACCCGGACGTCGACGTCCTCGCCTTCACCGGCTCCACCGCCGTCGGCCGCCACTTCCTGCACTACGCCGCCGACTCCAACCTCAAGCGCGTGTGGCTCGAACTGGGCGGCAAGTCGCCGAACATCATCCTTCCCGACGCCCCCGACCTGGAGAAGGCGGCCGCCACCGCGGCCTGGGGCATCTTCTTCAACCAGGGCGAGATGTGCACGGCCCCCTCCCGGCTGCTCGTGCACGCCTCGATCGCGGAACAGGTCACCGAGTCCGTCGTACGACGCGCACGCGAGTTGCGGATCGGCGACCCCCTCGACCCGTCCACCGAGATGGGCGCCCTGGTCGGCGAAGCGCATCTGGGGCGCGTACAGGACCACATCGCCACCGCCCTGGCCGACGGCGCCCGGCTGCGCACCGGCGGCTCCCGCACGCTCACCGGCACCGGCGGCAGCTACCTGGAACCCACCGTCTTCGACCGGGTGGAGCCTGGCATGAGGCTCGCCCGCGAGGAGATCTTCGGCCCGGTCCTGTCGGTCCTCACGTTCGACGACCTGGACGAGGCCGTACGGCTGGCCAACGACACCGAGTACGGCCTCGCCGCGGGACTGTGGACCTCCGACCTCTTCACCGCGCACCGGGTCTCCCGCGCGCTGAGGGCCGGCACGGTCTGGGTCAACTGCTACGAGGAGGGCGACCTGACCGTCCCCTTCGGAGGCATGAAGCAGTCGGGCAACGGCCGCGACAAGTCGGCCCACGCCCTGGAGAAGTACACCGAACTCAAGACCACCTGGATCCAGCTGTGACGCGTCCCCTGATCGCCGTTCCGGCCCGCTTCGCCGCGACGACGTCCGCCCTTCGGTACGCCGCCGAGGTCAACGCCCGCGCCCTGATCGAGGCGGTGTGGCGGGCCGGCGGCGAACCGGCGACCATCCACCCGGCCGATCCCGCCGTCACGGACGTGAGCGCCCGCCTCGCCCGCTTCGACGGTGTCCTGCTCCCCGGTGGCGGTGACCTCGCGCCCCACCGCTACGGAGCCGCCGACACCCACGACAGCGTCTACGACGTCGACGACCTCCAGGACGCCTTCGACCTCGAAGTCGCCCGCCGGACACTGGACTTGGGCATCCCACTGCTGGCCGTCTGCCGCGGCCTCCAGGTCGTCAACGTGGCCCTCGGCGGCACCCTGGAACAGGACATGGGCGGTCCCGAGCGCGAACACCGGCACGTCGTGCACCCGGTGGCCGTCGAGCGCGGAACCCTGCTGGAGCGGGCCACCGGCGCACAGAAGGTGGAGGCGTCCTGCTACCACCACCAGCGGGTCGAACGCCTCGGCTCGGGCCTGACTGTCGCCGCACGCGCCGCGGACGGGACCGTGGAGGGCATCGAACTCCCGGACGCCGAAGGGTGGTTCACGGCCGTGCAGTGGCACCCGGAGGACACGGCCGCCGAGGACTCCGTCCAGCAGGCGCTGTTCGACGCGCTGGTCGGTGCGGCCGGCGGGGGGAGTTGATCCGGGAGGGGACGTTCATCAGGTTGTCGGGCCATGGGGCCGTACGGCCGTCGGGCTGTGGAGTTGACGGGTTGCGGGGCTTTGGGGCTGTGGGGCCCCTCAGCCCTTCGCCCTGCGGCCGCTGCGGCGGGGTGCCGGTTCGGCGCCGTCGAGGAGGGTGAGGCGGCGCTCCTCGCCCTCCTCCTCGACCTGGCGCACGACCTGCCGCAGTCCCTCGGCGACGGTGTGGCAATCCTCGGCGCTGAGCCGCGAGGCGACGAACGCCTCCTCCTCGTTGAACCGCGGGAACAGGCGTTGCATCAGCGCCTCGCCCTCGTCGGTGAGGCTGAGCAGCTTCAGCCGGCCGTCGGAGGGATGACCGGCCCGTGTCATCAGCCCCCGTCCCTCCAGGGTCCGTGAGACACCGGTCAGCGTGCCCTTGGAGATGCCGGCCTCCTCGGCGACGTGCCGGGTCTCCGACTCGCCCCAGACCCAGACCACCCAGAGCACGACGAAGGACGTCCAGGTCAGATCCGCGTCGCGCAGGACCGAGTTCTCCAGGTGCTGGCGGACCGAGGAGGCGGCGCGGTAGATGTTCGCGACCACCGCCATCTGCTCGCGGTGTACCGGGATGCCGCCCAGCTTCGCAGCCGCCAGCTTCTCCGCTTCGGTGATGGACCGATGGCCGGGCACAGGCGCACTCCCTTGGTCGTTCGGACCCAAATTGTACGGGACGGACTCCACCGGGCCCGGGGAGGCGGAAAACCCGTGGAGACGAACCGGGCAGGTCGTGCAAGCTGGCACGTGTCGAAGGGGTGTAGCTCAGAGGCCAGAGCGCCGGCTTCCAAATCCGGACGTCGCAGGTTCGACTCCTGCCTCCCCTGCTGTGGGTTCCCGGGAATTTCCTTCCGGCGATGTAGAGAACCCGTAGGCGGCTCCGTTCGTAGGGGGAGTGCGCCACACTGGGCGCGCCGAAGATCGAGGAGTTCCCGTGCCGAAGTTCCTGCTGCTGGTCAACCACGACGGTGGAGAGTTCGAGCAGCCCATGGACGAGTGGGCTCCGCAGGACATCGCGGTGCACTTCGACTACTACGAGGCGCTGACCAAGGAACTGGTCGAGAGCGGTGAGATGGTGCAGTTCACCGGGCTGGCCGACCCGCGTCTGGCCAGGATCGTGCGCGCGGACGGGGCTTCGGCACCGGTGGTGACCGACGGGCCGTTCCCTGAGTCCAAGGAGGTCCTGGCCGGGTTCAACGTCATCGACGTGGAGTCCGAGGCCCGGGCCCTGGAGATCGCCGCCAGGATCTCGGCGGTGCCCGGTCCCGGCGGGGTGCCGACGCGGCAGCCGGTCGAGGTGCGCCAGGTCATGAACGACATCGCGTTCGACCTGTGACCGACGGTCGAACCGTCGAGGACCTGCTGCGCGAGCTGGCACCGCGGGTCCTCGGCACGTTCGCGCATCGGCTGGGGGACTTCGAGGCGTGTGAGGACGCCGTCCAGGAAGCCTTGATCGCCGCCGCCCGGCACTGGCCCGAGCAAGGGGTGCCGGAGAACCCCCGTGGCTGGCTGCTGCGGACCGCGGCGCACCGCTACACCGACCGGATGCGCAGCGAGACGGCACGGCGGCGTCGTGAGGAACGCGTCGCGAGGGAGCCGTCCCAGGCCGCTGGTCCGGCCGAGGACGACACGCTCGCGGTGCTGTTCATGTGCTGCCATCCGGCGCTCACGCCCGCCTCGGCGATCGCCCTGACCCTGCGGGCCGTCGGGGGCCTGACGACCGCCCAGATCGCGGCCGCCCACCTGGTGCCCGAGGCGACGATGGCGCAGCGCATCAGCCGGGCCAAGCAGCGCCTGAAGGCGTCATCGGCGCGGTTCGAGGTGCCCGTACCGGGTGCACCGGACTGGCCCGCGCGGCTCGGCTCCGTCCTGCACGTGCTGTACCTCCTGTTCAACGAGGGATACACCGCCTCGGGCGGCCCGGTGCTGCACCGGGCCGAACTGTCCGGAGAGGCCGTCCGGCTGGCCCGGCAGGTGCACCGACTCCTGCCTGACGAGGGCGAGGTGGCCGGGCTGCTGGCCCTGATGCTGCTGACGGAGGCCCGCCGTCCGGCCCGCACCGGCCCGCACGGCGAGCTGATCCCGTTGGCCGACCAGGACCGCACACTCTGGAACCGCCGCTTGGTTCAAGAGGGTTCGGCGCTGTTGATCGGCACGTTCGCGAAGGACGAACGGCCCGGCACGCGGGGGAAGGGAGCACAGCCCGGCGCGTCCGCGAGGCGAGGGCGGCCCGGCGCGTACCGGTTGCAGGCGGCCATCGCGGCCGTTCACGCGACCGCCGGTCGCGCGCAGGACACCGACTGGCCCCAGATCCACGGCCTGTACGAGGTGCTCGAACACGTGACGGGCAACCCGTTGGTCACCCTCAATCGTGCGGTAGCCCTCGCGATGGCCGACGGTCCGACCGCCGCCCTGGCGCTGCTCGACCGCCTCGCCGCCGACGACCGCGGCGCCCTCGCTGACCACCACCGGATGCACGCGGTACGGGCCCACCTGCTGGAGATGGCAGGAGACCCGATACCGGCGATGCACCACTACCGCCAGGCGGCAGCCCTCACCACCAGCACCCCCGAGCGGCGCTACCTCACGACCAAGGCGGCCCACCTGTACGAGAGTTCTCCCCTACCACCCGACCGGCGGGCGACCACGCACACGCCCCGAGGGTGAACTCGTACCCTTCGCAAGCACACTTCCGTCCCGGAAGCCACCGGCAGAGTAAGGAACGCGACATGCCCACGTGGACCCGCACGCTGCGCGAGGCCGGCATCACCGAGCCGGACCTGCGGACCGCGTACAGCCAACAGCGCACGTTCGTAAGGCGATTCAGGGGCGCGGAGTATCTGACCGTCCGGCTCCTGCTTCCGGCGTACCTGCACCCGCCGGTCATCGCCGGGGTCGCCTTCATGCACGAGACGGACGAGCGCGTCGACACCGGTACGCGCGAAGCGCGCGCCCAGGCGCTGGAGTCGTGGGCGTCCGCCACACACGCGGCGCTCGACGGCGGGACCGCCTCCGACGCGACGCTCGGAGCGCTCGCGGACGCGACAGGGCGGTACCCCCGACTGCGGCACTACGTCGAGGCCTTCCTGCGAGGAGCGAGACACGAGGTCGACTACACCGGCTTCGACACCGAGGACGGACTGCAGTCCTACGTCGACAGCTACTCACTGCCCGCCTTCATGCTGCTGGCCTGCCTGCTGGAGCGACGGGACACCACGCGGGACGATGTGTTCGTGCGGCGTTGCCGCGACCTCATCGAGGCGATGCAGCGCATCGACTTCCTCGACGACCTCGCCGAGGACGCGGGAGAGGGGCGGGTCGGCATCCCGGGCAAGGATCTGGAGCGTCACGGCCTGTCCGTCGAGGTTCTGCGGAACCCCACGGACGATGTTCGTGCGCGACTGGGCCGACTGGTCCTGGAGCAGGCCGAACTGGCGCGCCCGCGACTGTCCGCGAGCAGGCAGTTGGCGGACTTGGTGCAACCGCGGACCCGCCCCTTCGTCACCGCGCTTCTCCAGGTGCAGGACCTTCGGCTGCGCGCGGTGAGCCGGAAGGGCGGCGGTCTGGCCGACGGCGGCGCGCGTCCTTCTGTACCCGCGCTGTTGGGCGTGCTGGCACGTCAGTACGGGGCCGTGCGGCGGACGAAGCGGACGACCGGATGAACCGGCCTGGCGCCGGTCACGTCATCGCGAGCCGGTTGATGTCGGAGTTGCGCACGACAGTGGGGCTTTGCCGGTCGGTGCGGCCGACGGCGAGCATCGCGCGGCCGACGGCCGCGGTGGTGGTGACGTGGCGGGGGAAGGCACGACGCAGGAGCGGGTAGAGGCCCGCCATGACGCGGTACATCACGCGGTACACGGGCGTGCGGGACGTGGCTCCGTCCATCGGCTGAACGTAGCCGGGACGGAACATGTACGAGGACATCGGCAGGGCGAGGAGATCGTTCTCGGTGCGGCCCTTGACCCGGGCCCACATCTGACGGCTCTTGCCAGTGGAGTCCGTGCCTTCCCCCGAGACGTAGACGAAGGTGAGCGCGGGGCTCGCGGTGTGGAGGGCACGGGCGGCGGCGAGGGCGTAGTCGTAGGTGACGCGGGTGTACTCCTGCTCCGTCCTGCCGACCGCCGAGACTCCGAGGCAGTAGAAGCAGGCGTCCAGGCCCTCCAGTTGGTCCTGGACGGAGGTGAAATCGGTGAAGTCGGTGTGGATGATCTGCCGGAGCTTGGGGTGGGCGACGGGCAGAGGACTACGCACTACGGCGAGTACGTCGGTGACGCTGTCGTCGAGCAGACAGGCACGCAGGGCGCCGTGTCCGATCATGCCGGACGCTCCGAAGACGATGACGCGCACGATGGCTCCAGGGGCTGGGTGGGTCAGGACCGGGTGCGGGCGAGGGTGCCCGCGGCGAGGGTGGCGAGCAGCCCTTGCAGAGAGGTGGCGAAGTCCATCTTCAGGACGGCGAGGGCGGGGTCGGCCTCGTAGGCGGCGAGCATCGCCTGCGACGGGCGTGCGTGTGTCCACACCGCGCCGATCACCATGAGCATGGACGCGGCAAGCTGGGAGGCACCGTCTCCGAGCTCGGGCAGGTGCGTCCTGACGAGTGCCGCGAGCTCGTCGACGTTCGCGATGGCGGCCCTCTTGTAGCGTGCCGCGACCTGCGGGGAGACGTTGTGCTCCAGTACGCCGGCCTGTGCGCTGAGCAGGTCGCACAGGACCCGGCCCTCGGCGAGGGAGGCGGTGATCACCGCGGCGAACTGCTCGCCCCGCACGCCCGCAGGAGCGGACGCGTCGACGCCGACGGACAGCGGCTCCGGCAACGCGGCCGTCCACTGCTTCCAGGCGTGGTCGAGCAGTTCGAGCAGGATCGCCTCGCGGGACTCGAAGTAGCGCAGGACGTTCGACTTGGCGAGCCCGACACGGCGGCTCAGCTCGTTGAGGCTGACGGCGCTCACCGGCATCTCGTCGAGCATGGCGGCGGCGGTGTCGAGGATCGCCCGCCGTCGTGCCTCCCGCTGCTCCTCGCTGCGTGCCCGCTGGAAAGTACTCATGCCCCACATGTTACAGACCGCCAGTCTTTTGACATCAGACCACCGGTCCCTTACGTTGGAGATATTCCAACGGACCGGCGAAGCTCCCGCGGCCTCGGCCGTGCCATCGTCACCGCGGCCCTCGACGCGGGTGACCAGGTGGTCGCCACCGCGCGCGACACCACGAAACTCGACGACCTCGTCGCCCGCCACGGCGACCGCGTCCGCCCCGTCGCCCTCGACGTCACCGACCACGACGCCGTGGAGCGTGCCGTGCGGGAGGGGCTGAAGGTGTTCGACCGCTACGACGTGGTCGTCAACAACGCCGGGTACGGCGACCTCGCCTCCGTCGAGGACGGCACGGTCGACGACTTCCGCGCCCAGATCGACACCAACTTCTACGGTGTCTACTACGTCAGCAAGGCCATGACGCCGATACTGCGGGAGCAGGGCTCCGGCCATGTCTTCCAGGTCTCCTCCCTGGGGGGCCGGATCGGTTCGGTGGGCCTGGCCGCCTATCAGAGTGCCAAGTGGGCCGTTGGCGGCTTCTCCACCGTCCTCGCCCAGGAACTGGCCCCCTTCGGCGTCAAGGTCACCGTTCTCGAACCGGGCGGCATGCGCACCGACTGGGCCGGTTCCTCCATGACCGTCCCGCCGATCAGCGCCCCGTACCGGCCCACGGTCGGCGCCTTCGCCGACATGCTCAGGAACGCCGATGCCCGGGTGGCGGCCGCGAACTCCGCCGACCCCGCGCGGGTCGCCCGGACCGTCGTGGAACTGGCCGGACGCGACGACGCCCCGGTCCGCCTCCTGCTGGGCAAGGACGCGGTCCAGTACGCCGGCGCCGCCGCCCGGTTCCTCGCCGAGTCCGACGAGGAGTGGCGCCGGCTCTCCGAGTCCGTCTGGGGCTGAAGAGCCTGGTCGCGTCGGGAAGATGCGTCCGGTGAGGCCGCGGCGGCCCGTGGTTGCCGAAGAGCGGCAGGCTTCGGCCGGGTTGCGCTGCCGGACGTCGCCGCTGACGCCGGATGATCAGCTACGTAGGCTTGTTCGAGCGCTTCTCGCCGAGAGGATTCGGGGTCCGCCGATCGCGACGACGGTCCGAAGCGTTCGCGGAGCGTGCGCCCTGACTCCCGGCCTTGGAGAGTTACGTCTTGTTTCGCCTCAGGAGGAGCCGCGATCGTGTCCGCCCACCTGTCCACGGACGACTGGTGGCTCGTCGCAGCCGGTGTCACCGTCGCCTACACGGTCGCGATGTACTGGTGCATGCCGACACCGAGGGCCAAGCGGCGTGTTCTCGCGGCCCCGTTGGTCGGCTGGATGTACCTGGTGCCCAACGCCGTGCTGGAAGGGTATTCCGTCTCGCAGACCCTGTATTTCTACAGTTGCGCTCTGGCGATGTTCATCGTCATGGTGGTGCCGGTTGCCAGCAGGGTGGCGTCCGACATCGCGGAGCAGGAGCGGAAGCCCTGGGACAAGGTGCCTCTCAACACCTTTGCCTTGTACTGGACTGTTTGTTCGGCCACGGTCTGCATCGCGGGAGCGGTGTTCTTCTGGCCGTTCCTCGCGTAGCGGGTTCACGGGCGTGTCCGCTCCCGCTGCTCCGCACGGCAGGGGCCGACGTGTCTGCTCAATCCGGTTCTCTGGTGTGTCGTCTCCCCGGAAACCTGGCCGTCTGCGGCGATCGACGCAGTGGGCGACGGCGCTGGTGACAGGTCGTCCGCACCGAAACACAGCTCCCGTCGACCGGCGGAAGCGGGTTGGACCCGTGCCCCGCCGACGGCCGAGGATGCGCGGCGTCGCGTTGCCGTGGAGACTCGGAGTACCGGCGCGCGAGAACGAAGACCACTCGACGGGAGACGGCCGCGCATGGCGACACTGATCGCGGTGAATGTGGGGTTGCCGCAGGATGTGCCCTGGAAGGGCCGCACCACCCACACGGGTATCTGGAAGCGGCCGGTCACCGGGCCGCGGATGGTCCGGCGGCTCAACATCGACGGTGACGGTCAGGGTGACCTGGGCGGTCATGGCGGCCCCTTCCGCGCTGTACTGGTCTACCAGTTGGACTCCTACCGGCACTGGCAGGAGCATCTGGGACGGGACGACTTCGTCCACGGCCAGTTCGGGGAGAACTTCACGGTCGACGGCCTGCCGGACGACGAGGTCTGCATCGGGGACCAGTACCGCATCGGGGAGGCACTGTTCGAGGTCACACAGCCCCGTGTGACGTGCTACCGCGTCGGCCTGCGCATGAACGAACCCCGGATGCCCGCTCTGCTGGTGGCCCACGGCCGTCCCGGCTTCTATCTGAAGGTGCTGACCGAAGGCCGCGTGCAGGCAGGCGATGACATCGTCAAGATCGCCGACGGTCCGGAAGGCATGACCGTGGCGGACATGGACGCCCTTCTCTACAAGGCCGACCACCCGGTCACGCAGCTCGAACGCGCCCTGCGCATCCCCGCGTTGAGCCCCGGCTGGCGGGGCTCGATGCGGTCGCTCCTCGATGCGGCGCGTGGAGCGGGAAGCTCCACCGGCAATGCCGGGCTGACCACCGCTGGGGCGGCTCCGCCCCCAGCCTGGCAGGGATTTCGCCCCTTGGCGGTCACCGGCATCGTCCCGGAGAGCGCCGGCGTCCTCTCACTCGTCCTCGGTGCCCCCGACGGTGATCCGCTCCCTGCCGCCCTGCCCGGCCAGTTCGTCACCCTCCGCATGCTGCCGGACCCACAGGGACCTTCCGTCATCCGCAGCTACTCCCTGTCGGGCCGGCCCGGTGACGCCTCGTACCGGATCAGTGTCAAACAAGAACCCCACGGTGCCGGCAGTGGCTATCTGCGTCTGCACATCGCCGTCCACGACACCCTGGACGTGGCGGCGCCCCGAGGGACGTTCGTCCTCGGTAAGGCCCCGGCGCCGGTGGTGCTGATCTCGGCGGGGGTGGGTGCCACACCTGTCCTGGCCATGCTGCACAGCCTGGCCGCGAGCGAGGACCCCCGTCCGGTGTGGTGGATCCACGGCGCGCGCGACGGCGCCGAACACCCCTTCGCCCAGGAAGTCCGCTCCCTGCTGACCCGTCTGCCCGCGGGCCGCAGGTACATCGCGTACAGCAGTCCGCGCGACGGCGACCGCCTCGGCGAGGACTACACCGGCGTGGGCCGGTTGTCAGGCGCCGTCCTGAGCGGACTGGACCTGCCGCCGGAGGCGCAGGCATACGTCTGCGGGCCGATCGCCTTCATGGACGACATGACCACGGCTCTTGCGGACTGCGGCCTGGACCCGTCGCGGATCCATACCGAGGTCTTCGGGTCGGTCTCCGCGATCACACCCGGCGTCGTGCCGGTCGACGCCCCCGCACCCCACACGCCCGCCTCCCCGCCCGGGCCGGGCACCGGCCCGTCCGTCTCGTTCGCCCGCAGCGGCCTCACCGTGCCCTGGGACCCCGGCTACGGCACGCTCCTCGATCTGGCCGAGGCTTGCGACGTACCTGTCCGGTGGTCCTGCCGCAGCGGGGTCTGCCACACCTGTGAGACCGCCCTCGTCTCCGGCCGGGTCGACTATGCCCCCGACCCCATCGACGCGCCGACCGACGGCAACGTTCTGATCTGCTGTTCCCGGCCCGACCGTGACGTGATCCTCGATCTTTGACCGTCCCTCTGCTCGATGCTCGACGCGCGCACCGACCGAGCGCGACCCTGAGCAGGACCTGAACGGGTCACCGAGCGGGTGGCCCTGCTGACGCTGCACAAGAGCACGCGAACTCCTCCATTTCCTGCTGACGGTCGCGCAGGTTCGCCGTCCCGCTTCGACCGTCACCGCAGTCCCTGGGCGGACGGGCGAGGCTGCCGGTGGCGGCCGTGGATCCGGCCCCGGGCGGGACTGCGGGAGGCCACCTTCGGAAGGCTTCGAGGCGGGGGCGAAATCGCGCGAACGAGCTATGTGTGTACGGCCGCGACGTGGCCCGGGTCCAGCGAGAGCTCGACATCCGTCGTCAGGACGCTCTTTCCTGGCTTGCCGTGTGTCGGTCCGTGGCCGGGGCTGCGGTGTATTCCTCATCGGTGACGGGGGTCAGCCAGTGCACGACGTCGTGGTCGGTGTCGGCTTCGTTGATGGCCAGGTGGACCATCAGCCGGTCCGGGGCGGCGCCGTGCCAGTGCTCCTCGTCGGCCTCGAAGAGGACGCGGTCGCCGGGCCGGATGACTTCGACCGGTCCGCCGCGGCGCTGGCACAGGCCGATGCCTTCGGTGACGAACACGGTCTGGCCGAGTGGATGGCGATGCCAGTGGGTGCGGGCGCCGGGCATGAAGTGCACCAGGTTGGCGCTGACACGTGAGGGCTCGGGCGCGGCGGCGACGGCGTCGATGTAGACGTCGCCGGTGAACCAGTCGGCCGGACCCTTGAGGGTGGCGATCGAGCTTCGGGTGATGTCCATGGTCATTCCACTTCGGTGAGCGATGGGTGGGGCGCTGTGCGGCACCAGCGCGTTCGTCCGGGGTCAGGGCTTGAGAAGGGCCTTGATGGCGCGGCGTTCGTCCATGGCCTTGTAGCCCTCGGCGACCTGCTCCAGGGGGAGGGTGAGGTCGAAGACCTTGCCGGGGGCGATGCTTCCGGTCAGCACGCGGTCGATGAGGTCGGGAAGGTAGCGGCGTACGGGGGCGGGGCCTCCGCGCAGGCCGACGTGGGAGAAGAAGAGTTCCTGACCGTCCACGGCGACGTCGTGAGGGACGCCGACGAAGCCGACGTTGCCGCCCGGCCGGGCCGAGTGCAGCGCCTGCCGCATGGCCTGGGCGGTGCCCACGCACTCCAGCACGGAGTCGGCGCCGATGCCGCCGGTCAGCTCCTTGATCCGGGCGACGCCCTCCTCGCCGCGCTCGGTGACGATGTCGGTGGCACCGAACTCCAGGGCGAGCTTCTGTCGCGGTTCGTGCCGTGACATGGCGATGATCCGCTCGGCGCCCATCTCCTTCGCGGCGATCACCGCGCACAGCCCGACCGCGCCGTCGCCGACGACGACGGCGGTGGAGCCGGGCTTCACCTCGGCGGCGTCGGCCGCCCACCAACCGGTCCCCATGACGTCGGACACGGCCAGCAGCCCGGGCCACAGCTCCTCGCCCGGCACCTCGGCGGTGGCGACGAGGGTGCCCTCGGCGTTGGGGATGCGCACGTACTCGGCCTGGCACGTGGACATGAACTCGCGGTTCAGGCAGTTCGACTGGAAGCCGTTCCGGCAGTTCGCACAGGTGTTGTCCGAGGTCGCGAACGAACCGACGACGAACTGCCCCGGCCTCACCGACGTGACGTCGGATCCGACCTCCTCCACGAAACCGACGTACTCGTGCCCCATGGGGTGGGCGTGCTCGGTCGGCTCCGCCCCGCGATAGGGCCACAGGTCCGAGCCGCACACACAGGTGACGGCCGTCCGGATCACCGCGTCGGTCGGCTTGAGGATCTTCGCGTCGTCGACGGTCTCGAAGCGCACGTCACCGGGGGCGTGGATCACTGCTCCGCGCATGAGGAGAGATTCCTTTACGTTCTGAGGTCGGGCCACTGGCCCGCGTGAAGAGGTGCGAACCCGTCCAGGAGGGCGGGTACCCACGTCCTCCAGGAGACCGCGTCGCGCGGCGGGCAGCGAGTCACTGGTGAGGGGTGTACCGGCAGTACATCGCTCCGGCGGCCCGCGGGCCTTACCGTCGAGGCATGGACAACCGTCATGAGGTCCGCGAGTTCCTGACCTCGCGGCGCGCCAGGATCAGCCCCGAGCGGGCCGGACTGCCCACAGGGTCCCGACGCCGCGTGCCGGGGTTGCGCCGCAGCGAGGTCGCGGCGCTCGCCGACATGAGCGTGGAGTACTACGCCAAGCTCGAGCGCGGCAACCTCGCCGGTGTCTCCCCGGCCGTTCTGGAGGCGGTCGCCCGGGTGCTGCGGCTGGACGACGCCGAGCGCGCCCACCTGCTGAATCTGGCGCAGGCGGCCGACGGCTCCGACGCGCTCACCCGACCCGGACGGCGCGCCAAGGGGGCCCGGAAGGTTCACCGGAGCCTGCAGTGGACGCTGGACGCCATCACCGCGGGCCCGGCGTTCGTACGCAACGGCCGTATGGACGTCCTCGCGACGAACCCGCTCGCCCGCGCCTTGTACCGCGACATCTACTCCACCCCTGGCAACGAGGCGAACCTGGCGCGGTTCCAGTTCCTCGACCCCGCCTCCCGGCGCCTCTACCCGGACTGGGACCTGTTCGCCGACATAGCCGTCGCCATCCTGCGTACCGAGGCCGGCCGCGACCCCTACGACAAGGACCTGCACGACCTCGTCGGTGAACTCTCCACCCGGAGCGAGGAGTTCCGTACCCGTTGGGGCCGACACGACGTCCGCCACCACGGCACGGGAACCAAGCGCTTCCACCACGAGATCGTCGGCGAACTCACGCTCGCCTTCGAGGGACTGGAACTCGCTGCCGAGCCCGGCCTCACCCTGACCATCTATGCCGCCGAGCCCGGCTCGGCATCCGAAGAGGGCCTGCGTCTGCTGGCCTCCTGGACCGCCACGCACGCGACCCAGCCGCCCGCGCGGCAGCAACCCACGACGAGCTGAAAGCGGTGCATTCCCGTGAGTCGCATCCTGGTGACCGGCTCGACGGACGGGCTCGGACGGGCCGCGTCGGACGCCCTGCTGTCCGCCGGCCATGACGTCGTGGTGCACGCCCGCAATGAGCAGCGCGCGGCAGCCGTGGAGGACCTGGTCGGCCGCGGGGCGGGCCTGGTCCTGGGCGATCTCACGGATCGCGACGCGGTGCGGCGCATCGCCGCCGAACTCGACGACACCGCACCGCTCGACGCCGTGATCCACAACGCCGGCGTATGGAGCGGGCCGGCCGTCATGCCGGTCAACATCATCGCCCCGTACCTGCTCACGGCCCTGCTGCGCGGACCGCGTCGGCTCGTCTACCTGAGCAGCGGCTCGCACTACCAGGGGCGCGCCTCCACCGACGGGATCGACTGGCACGGGGACGAGCCCGGCTCGTACGCGGACAGCAAGCTGTTCGTCACGGCGCTCGCGGCCGCGCTGGCCCGCCTGCGCCGCGACGGGCTGAGCAACGCCGTGGACCCGGGCTGGGTGCCCACCAGGATGGGTGGCCCGGGGGCGCCCGACGATCTCGAGCTCGGCCACCGGACGCAGGCGTGGCTGGCCGCCAGTGACGATCCGCAGGCACTGACCAGCGGCGGCTACTGGTACCACCGGCAGCGGCAGCAGCCGCACCCTGCCGTGTACGACCAGGACTTCCAGAACCGCCTGGTGCGCACGCTGGGCGAAGAAACCGGTACCGCCCTCGCCTGACCGGGCGGACCACCACGGGGGCGTCAGCAGAGTTCGCGCCATCGGCCCCGTCCGGCGCGAGCGGCTCGGGGGCCTCGGTCGCTCGTCAAGCCCCATGGCACAGAGTCACAGCTCGATCACGGGTGAGGGAAGCCTGTGGCCTCAGGTGGTCAACCTCCACACAATGGCCAGACTCCGTACACGTTTCTGGGGGCGTGCCGATGACGTGGAACCCCGAACTCCCACGTGACCGCTCGGATCACGCCGGTCCGGTTCCGGCGGTACGTCGTCCCCGCTCGCTCAGGTCATCCGGACCCTTGGGCGGGTCGGCGGCATGCTGGTGCACGTCATCGCCGACGTCGGCGTTCTTACCTTCTCGACCGTCATCAGCGGCCACGCCCCGAAGGGCCCGGCCGGTTTCCTCCTGAGGTTTCTGATGGTCGTGTCCGCGACGCCCGCAGGGCTGCTCGACACCGAGAACTGTTGGCATCGGCAAGTAGATGGAGAACACCATGCACCGATACGTCGCGGCCATCGCGGTCCCTGCCGTGCTCGTCGGCGTCCTGACCGGCTGCGGCGCCGATTCCGCTCCCCAGGCCGGTGGAGCGTCCCCGTCGGTCAACGCCAACAGTGTCCACGCGCGCTGCCAGGCGCAGGAGTGGCCTCAGCCCATGCCCGACGTCGAGGGCCGTACGTTCGAACCGCTCGGCAAAGACCTCATGTGCTTCGACAACATCGAGGCCGTGGCCCCGGACGGACGCGATGTGATGAGTGACCCGGCCAGTGGGCTGGGTGCGTGGACGGTGAAGTCCAGCACTCCCGGCCCCGGCACCCGGGTGCGGATCACGACGCCGATCACGCTTGAGCTCGAGAAGGCACGAGGAGAATAGATTCTTGGCGGACCTCCGTCGACCCACCCGCCGTGGCGCAGGGGTCATGGCCTCCACCGGGCGCTAACGCAATTGGTCGCGGCGGCGGGTCAGGTAGGCGGTCTCGGCGGTGTTGCCGGCCAGCTCGATGGCCTTGGTGTAGGCCGCGCGCGACGTCTGGCTCCGGCCCAGCCTGCGCAGCAGGTCGGCACGGGCGGCGTGGTAGGCGTGATAGCCGTTCAGTTTGTCCCCGAGTCGGTCGATGGCCGCCAGCGCCACGTCCGGGCCGTCGAGCTCGGCGACCGCGATGGCCCGGTTGAGGGCGATGATCGGTGAGGAGTCGAGGCCGACGAGTCGGTCGTAGAGCGCGACGACCTGGGACCAGTCGGTGTCGCGTACGTCGCGGACTGAGGTGTGTACGGCGCTGATCGCCGCGAGGATCTGGTAGCGCCCCGGAGCCACCCCGGCGGCGGCCGCGGCGAGGCGCTCGCGCACGAGGCGGTGGCCCTCGACGATCAGCGCGGCGTCCCAGGCCCCACGGTCCTGCTCGGCGAGGGGGACCAGTTCGCCGCCGGCCGAGACCCGGGCGGTGCGGCGGGCCTCGGTGAGGAGCATCAGGGCCAGCAGCCCGGTCACCTCGCCGTGGTCGGGCATGAGGGCGCGGATCAGGCGGGCGAGCCGGATCGTCTCGCCGGTCAGGCCGGGACGCAGGGGATCGGTGCCGGGGCCGGTGGCCAGGTAGCCCTCGTTGAAGACGACGTACAGTACGGCGAGTACACCGGTGACGCGTGCCGGGAGGTCCTCGTCACCCGGCATCCGGTAGGGGATGCGCGCCGCCTTGATCTTGGCCTTCGCGCGGGTGATCCGCTGTTCCAAGGTGGTCTCCCGCACGAGGAAGGCGCGGGCGATCTCGGGCACGGTCAGACCGCAGACCATGCGGAGTGTCAGCGCCACGCGGGCTTCCATCGACAGTGCAGGGTGGCAGCAGGTGAAGATCAGCCGGAGTCGGTCGTCGTCAATGGCCCCGAGAGGCTCGGGGGGTTCGCCGTCGTACCTCAGCCGAGCCTCCCTGTGCTTGTCGTCGCGTTTGTTCTCGCGCCGGATCCGGTCGATGGCCTTGCGGTTGGCGGTGGTGGTCAGCCAGGCGCCGGGGTTGGGGGGCACGCCGTCGGCCGGCCACCGCTCGACGGCGATCGCGAACGCCTCGGCCGCCGCCTCCTCCGCGATGTCGAGGTCGCCGAAACGCCTGGTCAGAGCGGCGACCACCCGGGCCCACTCCTCGTGGTGGGCCCGGGTGACCGCCTCGTTGACGTCGGCCCCGTTCACAGGAACGGCCGCACCTCGACCTTCCGATTGCAGTGCTTGGACCCTTCGGCGGCGAGCTTGAGCGCCACGTCGAGGTCGGGCGCCTCGATGACCCAGAAGCCGGCCAGATACTCCTTGGACTCCAGGAACGGCCCGTCCGTGAACAGCGCCTCCTGGCCCCGGTTGTCGATGACGGTGGCCGCGTCGGGCGCGGCGAGGCCGCCGGCGAAGACCCAGTGTCCCTCGGTCTGGAGCCGGTCGTTGAACGCGTCGATGGCAGCCATTTCCTCCGGGGTACCCGAGGCCGTCCTGTCGTGGATCACGGAAACCAGGTACTGCATCGTGTAGATCATCTCCTGTGGGTTCACGGCGTGGTGGCACGGCGGTCGAGTGCCTCAGCTCCCTGCGTACCGCGGGCGCCCGGCCGGCCGGTAGACCTGGATCGTCACGCCCTTCGAGTCGACTCGCGACTCGACCAGGTCGAGCGCGGTGTCCTGGCCCGCGTCGGGGAACAGCCGCATGCCTTGGCCGACGATCACCGGGATGGTGAGCAGCGTCATTTCGTCGACCAGGTCGTTGTCCAGCAACCACCGGGTCAGGGTGCGGCTGCCGTGCACCTGCAGCTCACCACCCGGCTTCGCCTTCAGGTCCTCGATGGCGGCCACGAGGTCCTCGGCGAGGACGGTGGTGTCCGACCAGGCAGGATCGGTGAGCGTGGTCGACACCACGTACTTGGGCTGTGTGTTCAACGCCTGCCGGACGGGCTCCCAATCGGCGGCCTCCCCGATCGTCCAGGTCCCCCAGGAGCCGGCGAACAGTTCGTAGGTCCGTCGGCCGAGCAGGAACGCTCCGGCTCGTTGGTAGGTCCGCTTGATGAACGCCCTGGTCTCGTCGTCGCCCTTTCCCATCGCCCATCCGCCGCGCTCGAATCCGTTGCTGCGGTCCTCGTGCGACGCTCCGCCGTTTCCCTGCATCACTCCATCGACGCTGACCTGGGTCATGGTCGTCAGCTTCATGATCGGGGTTCCCTTCCTCGGAGCCGCCGCTCGCCGGCGGTCTCACCCTTGCTACGAACGACTCCGCCCCGATCCGACACCGCCTCCCGGACTTCTTTCGAAGACTCTTGGCCGGCCAACTCTTGAATACCCCATCCGGCGCGGAGCCGGTCGCGTCGTCGGAGTTCGAACACGGTGAGCCCCGGACTGGGGGCAAGCCTGCGGCAGACGGGGCTCCATGAGGCGCGGTACGGCAACTCCCGCTATTTCAGCTTCAGTTGTTGACGTCCGGAACATGCGGGGATACAACCCGGAGAGAGCGCTCTCCGTCTGCTGTTGCTCCGCCCCCACACACGCCGACCCGGCATGAGGAGATCCCGCATGCAGTCCTTAGCCAGCGCCAGCGCCCTTCCCCGGCGGTCGTCGGGCAGAACCGCTCGGGCCCGTACCGCTCTCGGTCTCGTCGTCGTCCTGCTCGCCGCCTGCGTCGCCTTCCTGAGCCCGGCACCCGCGCACGCCGCCGACCAACTGCTGTCCCAGGGACGGCCCGCCACGGCCTCCTCGGTCGAGAACGGCTCCTTCCCCGCGGGAGCCGCGGTCGACGGAAACACCGGCACCCGATGGTCCTCGGCCTTCTCCGACCCCCAGTGGCTGCGCGTCGACCTCGGGTCGGTCCAGCAGATCACCCGCGTCGCCCTGAACTGGGAGGCCGCCTACGGCAAGGCGTTCCAGATCCAGACCTCCACCGACGCGAACACCTGGGCCACCGTGTACTCCACGACGACCGGCACCGGTGGCACCCAGAACATCAACGTCACCGGCAGCGGCCGATACGTACGCGTCCTCGGAACCACGCGGGCCACCCCGTACGGCTACTCCCTGTGGGAGTTCCAGGTGTACGGGCCCGGAAGCACCACCCCGCCGGACGACTTCTGGGGCAGCACGAGCGACATTCCCGCCGCGAACAACGCCGTCGAGGTGAAGGTCCTCAACCGCACCAACGGCAAGTACCCCGACAGCCAGGTGTACTGGAGCTTCAACGGCCAGGTCCACTCCATCGCCGAGCAGCCCTACCTCGACATGCCGGCCAACTCCGCGGGCCGCATGTACTTCTACCTCGGCTCACCGGCGAGCTCCTACTACGACTTCATCGAATTCACCGTCGGCGGCAACGTGTTCAACGGCAACACCACACGCGTCGACGCCTTCGGGCTGAAGATCGCCATGCGCCTGCACTCCAAGGACGGGTACGACGCCGAGGTCGGTGAGAACCGGCAGACCTTCGCCGAGGACCGCGCGACGACCTTCCAGCGCTTCACGGCCGCCGTCCCCGACCAGTTCAAGGTGCTGGCCCAGACCCAGTCCCCGTACCGGATCATCGCGCCCGGCAGCGACCCGAGCTTCCGGGCGGGCGGCGCCAACGCCAACTACTTCACCTCCTACGCCCAGTCCGTGGGCGTGAACGCGGCCACCTCCGACATCTTCGGCTGCGCGGCGGCCCTCGCGAGCAACCCGAACATGTGCGCAGCGCTCAACCGTCATGTGGCGACCTTGCCGGCCTCCCAACAGGGCGATCCCGCCCAGTACTACAAGGCGGCGCCCGCCAACTACTACGCCAAGTTCTGGCACGACAACGCCATCAACGGCCTCGCCTACGGCTTCCCCTACGACGACGTGTCGGGCCAGTCCTCCTTCATCTCCCACGGCAGCCCGCAGTGGCTGCTGGTCGCCGTCGGCTGGTAGCCGGGGGGAGCGGTCACGGGGCGGCTCGGCCCCGTGACCGCGGCCCACAGCGTCGACTCAGCGAAGGGGGTCGATCACGACTCCGGGATTGAGGATCCCGGACGGGTCCAGTACGGCCTTGCCCGCCCGCAGGGCCGCGGCGAACAGGTCCGGGCGCTGCCGGTCGTACCACGGCCGGTGGTCCCGGCCCACCGCGTGATGATGGGTGATGGTGGCGCCGTGCGCGATCAGTGCCTCGGAGACCGCCCGCTTGATCTCGTCCCACTGCTCGACGGTCCTGCCCCAGGCGCCCGCGGCGTAGACGCCGAAGTACGGGGCGGGGCCGTCGGGGTAGACGTGGGTGAACCGGCAGGTCACGACACCCGTGGCGCCGACCTGGCGCATGGCGTCCTGGGCCGCCGCGTCGACGGCCGCGCGGAGTCCGGCGAACCGGTCCCAGGTGCAGGCCGTCTCGAACGTCTCCACGATCATGCCCTGAGCCGCGAGGGCGTCCCGCTGGTACGGCATCCGCAGGAAGGAGGAGCGCCAGGTGTCGGCGGCCGAGGTCCGCGCGGCCGTGTCCGCGGTGTCGGTATGGCGCGGCGGCTCCGGCAGCGTGCCCCCGTGGTCGCGGCAGAGTTCCAGGGCGCGTTCCATCCAGGCGGTGACGGGATGATCGGCGGACTCGAAGCCGAGCACGAGGACCGCGGTCGGACTGCCCGCGTTGATGAACGCCTCCATCGGGTCCAGCAGACGGCAGTTGGCCGGGTCGAGCCCGGACTGCGCCAGGGCCCGGACGGCCCGGACCCCCGCCTCGTAGTCCTTGAATGCGATCGACGCCCCGGCCCGCCAACGTGGCCGGTCCTGAAGTCGTACCCAGGCCTGGGTGATGACACCGAGCGCTCCCTCGGAGCCGAGGAACATCCGGTCGGGCGAGGGACCGGCACCGGAACCCGGGAGGCGGCGGCTCTCCACGACACCGGCGGGGGTGACCACCCGCAGCGACTCGGTGAGGTCGTCGATGTGGGTGAGGCCGGTCGCGAAATGACCGCCGGCCCGGGTCGCCAGCCAGCCGCCGAGTGTGGAGAACTCGAAGGACTGGGGGAAGAACCGGAGCGTGTGTCCGTGCGGCCTGAGCTGCTCCTCCAGATGCGGGCCGAGGACACCGGCCTGGACGAGCGCGGCCCGGCTGGTCCCGTCGACCTCCAGGACCCGGTCCATGGAGCCGAGGTCCAGGCTGACCACTCCGGCGTACTCGGCACCCGTACGGGCTTCGACGCCTCCCACCACGGAGGTGCCGCCGCCGAACGGGACGACCGCGACGCCGGCGCCGTCGCACCACTCCAGCGTCCGCACCACCTCGGCCTCCGACGTGGGCCGCACGACGAGGTCCGGCACATGGGGCAGCTTTCCGAGCAGCGCGCGGACGACGTCACGGAACGCCTGACCGTGACTGTGCGCCAGCCGGTCGCGAATGTCGTACGACGCCAGCCGGGCCAGCGCGGGCGGAGCCGTGACCCGGCTCGGGGCCACCTCGAACGACTCCACCGGAGGCGTCGAACGCACGGTCAGGTCCGCGTCCGGAAGCAACTCGGCGGTGCGCCGGGTGAGTTCCGCCCGCTCCGCGCCGGTCACCGCGTCCTCGACGTTTCCCCAGCCCCACCACGAACGCGTCTTGCCGCTCATCGTCTCCCCAGGCGCTTGAATTGAACGTTGGGTAACTTACCGCTCGGTCACTTTGGCATAGGGTGGAGTCATGAGCAAGCAGCCGAGGGCGACGCAGGGCGTGGGAACCAAGGGGATGCCACGCAAGGACCGGGAGCGGCTGATCCTGGAGGCGGCCGCCGAGGAGTTCGGCGTGAAGGGCTACGCGCGCGGGTCGACCGCGCACGTGGCGGAGCGGGCCGGCATCACCAAACCGATGATCTACGAGTACTTCGGGTCGAAGGACAGCCTCTATCTGACCTGCCTCGACCAGGCCGGCACCCGCCTCGTCGAGGCCGTCGGGTCCGCCCAGCGGGGGCGTTCCGACCTCTCGCGCGCCGTGCGCACCCTGGAAGCCGTCTTCCGCGCGCTCGAATCGCGCCTGCACGACTGGGAACTCGTCTACGACGGGACGCTTCCCGCCGAGGGCCCGCTGCACGACGCCGCGGCGGTGTACCGGAGGGAACTCAACCGGATGGGCGCCGTGGGCGTGTCCGAGTTCCTGCACACATCCCCGGCCGTGGAACCCCTCGACGCCGATCTCGTCACCCATCTCTGGTACGGGACCGTGAGCGCCGCCGTCGTCTGGTGGCGGCATCACCCCGAGCAGACGGCCGACGAGATGGCCGCGCGCTTCGAACGCATCGTCGCGGTGCTGTGCCCGGACCTGTGGGCGACATCCGACGCGACCGGAGGGGTATCCGGGATGGAGGGAGGGGCCTCCGGCATGCCCGGAGGCCCCTCCGGCAGCGGCCCGGCCTAGCAGACCGGGCGGCGCTCCCGCAATCCGCGCGCTGCCGACTGACGTGCGGACGGTTGTGGTGCTTGACGCCATGTCATGGCGGTCACAGGCGGTCGACTCTGGGGTTCCGCAACGCCCCGCATGCGGGGAGCCAGGGACGGCTCCGGACGTGCGGGGGGCCGGACATCCCCAGAAGGAGCCGCCCATGCAACGCCCCTCACCGCCCCGAAGGCGCCGGAACCGTCCGGTCCACCTGCTGAGCCGCCTCCTCACCATCGCGGCCCTGGTCCTGGGGGCCGCCCTGACCGGCCCGGTGCCCGCCGCCCAGGCCGCCGTGCCGGTCACCCGCGTCACCGGCTTCGGCTCGAACCCGGGCCAGTTGAACATGTACGTGTACCGTCCGGCGTCCCTGCCCGCGAACCCGCCCGTGGTCGTCGCCCTGCACGGGTGCACACAGAGCGCCCAGGCCTACGCCGACAACTCCGGACTGCCCGGACTCGCCGACCGGGACGGCTTCGTCCTCGTGCTCGCGGAGACGACCTCCTCGAACAACATCAACAAATGCTTCAACTGGTTCCAGACGACGGACAACCGACGTGGGCAGGGCGAGGCCCTCTCCGTCAGCCAGATGGTGAGCCACGCCGTCTCCGCCTACGGGGCCGACCCGGGACGCGTGTACGTCACCGGCCTGTCCGCGGGCGGCGCCATGACCTCGGTCATGCTGGCCGCCTACCCCGACGTCTTCGCCGCCGGCGCGGTCGTCGCCGGTCTGCCCTACGACTGCACCCGCGACAACAGCCCGTACACCTGCATGAACCCGGGAGTCGACCTCGCCCCGAGCGCCTGGGCCCAGCGGGTCCGCGACGCCTACCCGTCGTACGACGGCCCCTGGCCCCGTACGGCGATCTGGTACGGCGAGCAGGACACCACCGTCGTGCCGCGCAACGCCACCGAGCTGCGCGACCAATGGACGGCGGTCCAGGGGCTGTCCCAGACCCCCACCCGCAGCTCCGTCATCGGACCCGACTCCACCCGGCACGACGAATACTTGGCGGCGGACGGCACGGTCGCCGTCGAGGTCGACGCCGTACCCGGCATCGGGCACGGCACCCCGGTCGAACCGGGCAGTGGTGCCCAGCAGTGCGGTGCCACCGGTGCCCCGTACTTCCTCGACTCGATCTGCTCCAGCTACTGGATCGCCCGCTTCTTCGGTCTCGACGACACCGGATCCGGCGGGGGCTCACTGCCCGCGCCCACCGGACTGGCCACGGGCGCGGTCACCGGCACCAGCGTCAGTCTGACCTGGGAGGCGGTGAGCGGCGCCGCCGACTACACCGTGTTCCGCGACGGCACCCCGGTCGGGACCACGAGCGGTACGTCGTACACGGACACCGGACTGACGGCGGGCACCACGCACACCTATGCGGTCGCAGCGCGCGACAACACCGGTACCGCGGGCCCCCGTTCGGGAACGGTCACCGCCACGACCACCGGCGGCGGCACCGCCGCCTGCTGGACGAGCAGCAACTACGCCCACGTCCAGGCCGGCCGGGCCGTCACCGGCGGCGGCTACACCTACGCCAAGGGCTCGAACCAGAACATGGGGCTGTACAACACCTTCGTCACGCACACCCTGAAGGAGTCACCCGTCGGCACCTACACCATCGCCGACGGCGGCTGCCCCTGATCGCGCCTCAGGTCTGCGGCACACGAGGGGACTTGGATCGCCATGGTGGCCGACGCTGCTCCCGCCACCGCCGTCATGGCGGCCCGACACATGTCCCCACGGGTCCCGCCTCACTAGCCTCCAGCGCGTCCACCCCACCCTGCCCCGCCCCACCCCATCCCACTCGGATTCGAGGTCCCGGATGCTCCACCCCAGTACGGACGTCACCCCACCCGGCCGACGACGGCCCAGATGGCGGGCCGCGCTCTGCGTGCTGGTGCTCGCGACCGCCGGTTCGGGCGTGCTCGCGTCGGCCGGCCCGTCACCCGCTCTCGGCGGCCACGGCCTGCACACCGGGACCTGTTCCACGGACGATCAGCCGCGGGTACCCGGCGCCGCCCACCAACAGGCCGTCTGTCTGGACGAGTTGACCACCGCCGGGACCGTGGCCTCCGGCCACACCGACCCCGCCGACTACGCCGGCCTGACGCCCAAGGACCTGCCGACGCCCAGCGGAGTGCCCGGGACCCAGATCGACGGCTACTTCCCCGACACGTCCACCACCAACACCGACCACGGCTGGAATCACGACGCGCAGTTCGTGATCCGGCTCCCCGATCACTGGAACGGCGGACTCGTCGTCGCCGGAACACCGGGCAACCGCGAGCAGTACGCCAACGACCGTGCGATCTCCGACTGGGTGCTCTCACGCGGCTACGCCTACGCCGCCACCGACAAGGGCAACACCGGTCTCGCCTTCCACCGCGACGGCCGCGGGCCCGGTGATGCCATAACCGAGTGGAACACACGGCTCACGCAGCTCACCCGGGCAGCCCGCACGGTCGTCAAGGAGCGCTACGGGAAGTCCCCTTCCCGCACCATCGCCACGGGCATCTCCAACGGCGGCTATCTGGTCCGCTGGCAACTGGAGAACCACCCCGAGCTCTACGACGGGGGAGTCGACTGGGAGGGCACGCTCTGGAACTCCGACGGCGGCCTGCTCACCTTCCTGCCGCCCGCGCTGCGCGCCTACCCGGACTACGCGGCAGGCGGACCCGGCGCCGACGAGGCTCAGGACGCCCTGCACGCTGCCGGCTATCCGGCCGGGTCGGAGTTCCTGTGGCCGTACCACTACAAGACCTACTGGGACCTGACCCAGCGCATCTATCGTGAGGAACTGGACCCCGGTTACGACGGGGCGACCGAGGCCGGAACCCCGTTCTGCGCCTCCGGAACCCCCGGCTGCGACGCCGACTACGACTACGGCGCGAGACCGCGGTCCGTGCACCGCGCCGTCGACCGCATCGCGCTGACCGGACGCATCGGCAAACCACTGATCACCCTTCAGGGCACGCTCGACGTGCTGCTGCCGATCAGCCGCGACGGGGACGTCTACGCCCGCATGGTGCGCGAGGCCGGGCGGGGCCCATTGCTGCGGTACTACCGCATCGCGGACGGGACCCACACCGACTCGCTCGTCGACGCCTTCCCCGACCGGCTCCGCCCGATGACACCGTGCCACCGCTCGGCCTTCACGGCACTGGAACGCTGGCTGGCCGGCGACGGACGCCCTCCGGCCGGCCACACCGTGCCGCGCCCGGCCGACGCGGACGCTACGACACTGCTGACCCAATGCCCCCTGGAATAGCGCCCTGACAGCCGCCCGCCCGCCAGGCCGCATCCGCAGCGGCCCGGCGGGGGACACCGGCCGCGTGGGGCGCGGTGGTGCCGCGCCGCCTCATGGTGAACATCGGCACCGGCACCCCCGTACGCCGTCGGTCGTACCGATCACGGCAACCGTGTCTCGGCCCTCGCGAACTGCCCTAATGTGACGCGTATGAACGCATCGGGGGACATGATCGACGGACGCTTCGAGCTGATCGACCGGCTCGGCAGCGGGGGAATGGGCACGGTATGGCGGGCTCGTGACACCGTGCTGGACCGGGACGTCGCCCTCAAGGCCGTACACCCGGAGGCGGAGGCGTCCCACGCCGTCCGCGAACGGGTCCTGCGCGAGGCGAAGGCCCTGGCACGGCTCAACCATCCGCACGTCGTGACCGTCCACCAGATCGTCGACACCCAGCCCCACCCGTGGATCGTGATGGAGCTGGTGCCCGGCCAGTCATTGCAACAACGTCTGTCCGAAGGATTGTTGAACCCGACGGAGACCGGGCGCGTCGGCCGGCAGGTGCTCGCCGCCTTACGTGTCGCCCACGCGGCGGGCATTCAGCACCGGGACGTCAAGCCGGCCAACGTCCTGCTCCGCCCGGACGGCCAGGCCGTGCTCACCGACTTCGGCATCGCCGCCCTCCAGGGCGCGACCGCACTCACGGCCACCGGCGAACTCGTCGGCTCCCCCGAGTACATGGCCCCCGAGCGCATCCGCGGCCACGACGACGACCCGGCCTCCGACCTGTGGTCCCTCGGGCTGCTCCTGTACGTGTGCGTGGAGGGTGTGAGCCCGCTGCGCCGTGTGACCACGCTCGCCACCCTGGCCGCCGTCCTCGACGACCCCGTTCCACCGCCCGTGCGCTCCGGTCCCCTCTCCGAGGTCCTGCGGTCCCTCCTCGTACGCGACCCGGCCGCCCGCCCCGACGGTGCGCGACTGGACGCGATGCTTGCCCAGGTCGAGTCGGGCGCCTCACCGCGATGGGACCCGCCGACGCTGACGGCGGCGTCGATCCCGGCCCCGGCGGTCCCGGCACCGTCCTTCGCGGCCCCGCCCGTCCCGGCCCCGTTCTTCCCGACACCGCAGACCCTGCCGGATTCCCCGCTCCCAGGACATCCGCACCGGCATCGCGGCACCGTCCTCGCCGTCGTGCTCACCCTGACCGTCGTCGCGGTCACCACGCTGGTTCTCACCCTGGCACCGTTCGGCGACGACAAGCCGTCCGCCCGGGCAGGAGGTGCCGCCCCGAGCACATCCGCCGCACCCGCCACCACGACTCAGAGTTCGCCGCCCCAGCGGAGCGCGAGTCCGGCACCCGCGACCAGTGATCCGGTGGTGTCCAGTCCCACCCGTATCGATGCGGTGGCGTCCACCCCCGCACGTTCCGAGTCGCCGCCCGCTCCGGCGGAATCCGGTCGCTGGATCGCCCAGTTGTCCTCCGAACCCTTCTCCGCGGGTACCGCGGCCCGCGACCGGCATCTCGCGGACATTCGCCTGTCCGTGCCGGAAGCGCTCGTCCTGCGCAGCGACGACTACGCGCCCCTGCGCCCCGGCTACTGGGTGATCTACGCGCCCGGTCCGTTCGCCGACAACCGCGCGGCCCTCGCGTTCTGCGCGGAACGCGGCCGTACGACCACCAACAGCTGCATCGGCCGCTACATCAAGGGGCGTGGCTGAGCCGGCACCCGTTTCAGACGTGCTCCGGTGCCGCCTCCGTGGTCGTCGGGTTCGTTCGGGTGTGCCGGGGGAGGAACAGCGGGGTCGCCAGCAGGAGCACTCCGGCCAGGGCGATGGCCGTGCGCGGGCCGAGCAGGGTGCCCAGCACGCCCCACAGGGCCGTCAGGAGCGCGGTCGTGCCCTTGGTCGTCACCGCCCAGGCGGTCAGCGTGCGGGCGACCCGGTCCGTCGCGGTGCGTTCGAGGCGGTACGTGGAGGAGACAGGGTTGAACACCCCGCAGCAGAAGATGAGCCCGAGCTCTACGCCCATCACCAGCAGCAGCCCTCCGGTGCCTGGCCCCACGAAGGCCAGGCCGAGCGGCCAGACGGCGCGCAGCGCCCCGGACACGACCAGAACCCGACGCTGTCCGAACCGGGTGACCAGGGGACGGGCCAGCCGTGACCCGAGCAGTCCGCCGATCGAGGGCGCGGCGAAGGCCAGGCCGTACTGCCACGGCGTGAACCCGAGCCTGCCGAGCATCAGGACGGCCAGCAGTGGCTGGGCGGCCATCACCAGGCCGTTGAACAAGGCGGTGTTGAAGAACAGCGGACGCAGGGTGCCGTCGGCGAGGATGTACCGCCAGCCGTCGAGCAGGTCCGAGGCCCGCACCCGCGGGGCCTCCCGGCGTTCGGTACGCGGCTCGTGCCCGCCCGTCGCGCGGACGCCCAGAGCGGAGAGCAGGTAACTGATCCCGTCGGCCACCACCGTCGCCACCGGACCGAGCAGCCCGATCGCCGCGCCGCCCAGCGGTGGTCCGATGATCGTGGTCGTCCAGGCCGTCGACTCGAACCGGGCGCCCGCGACCAGCAGGTCCTCCGCCGCCACCAGCGTCTTCAGATAGGCGCCGGAGGCGGCCCGGAAGGCGATGTCGGCCGCCGCGACGACGATCGAGACGAGCAGGAGCTGAACGAAGGTGAGCACACCGAGCGCGAACGCGGCGGGGATCGTCAGCAGCGCCGCGAACCGCACGAGGTCCATCGCCACGAGCACCGGCCGCTTGCGCCGGAACTCCACCCACGGGCCCAGCGGCACCGCCACGGCCGCGCCCACCGCCGCCCCCACGGAGGCGAGCACGGCCACCTCGGCCGTCCCGGCGTGCAGCACCCGGATGGCGATCAGTTCGAACGAGCCGAAGGCGAGCCACGTGCCGAGCGCGCTCGCCCCGTACGCAGCCCAGAGCCATCCGAACGGCCGCCCCAGCCGGTGCCCGCTCCGCATGCCCGACACCCCTCGCACCTCGCCCCTCGTCCCGCACTCGTACCGGCACCCGCATGACCGATCCGCGTCCGAGGACATCAAAGCGAGCACGGCGACCGGGGATCAAACAACCGCATGAGCGCACGCCACAACCATCGGTTGTGGCGTTAGGGTGGCCATGTGGACCTCGACGCCGTCCGGACGTTCGTCGCCGTCGCCGACGCGGGGCAGTTCCAGGAGGCCGCCGCCGAGCTGGCGGTCACCCAGCAGGCCGTCTCCAAACGCGTCGCCGTGCTGGAGCGGACCCTCGGGGTGCGGTTGTTCACCCGCACTCCGCGAGGCGCCGAGCTCACCATCGACGGTCAGGCGTTCCTGCCCCACGCGCGGGAGCTGCTGCGCGTGTCCGAACGCGCGGTCGCGTCCGTGCGCACCGGCCGCCGTCCACTGCGCGTCGACATCATCGCCTCGCGCGGCGCGGCGTCCGGTCTGATGCGCGGCTTCCACGGTACGTACCCCGAGATCGACCTCGACGTGGTCATGCTGTTCGAGATCGAGACGGCCGTCGGCGCCGTCCGGTCCGGTGCGATCGACGCGTCCTTCCGTGCCGTCGCCGCGCCGGGCCGGCCCCTGCCCGAGGACATCGAGTCGGTCCGTGTGCTCGACGAGCCGCTCCACCTGCTCACCGGACCCGCCCACGCGCTGGCCGGGGCCCCTTCGGTCACCGTCGCCGAGCTCGTCGGGCACCGGATCTGGATGCCGGGCATCGTCCCCGGGACCGAGTGGGCCGCGTACTACGACGACCTCGCCGCCGAGTTCGGACTCACCATCGAGGCGACCGGCCCGAACTTCGGCTCCGACGCGCTCCTCGACACCGTCGCCGACACCCCGGCGCTCGCCACGTTCATGGGCGAGCGGACCCTCCCCAGGCTGTCGCCGGGAGGTGCTCCGAACGTCTGGCGCGACGAGCGCGGGCTGCGGCTGATCCCGGTGACCGACCCGGCCCCCGTCTATCCGCACTCGCTCCTGTGGCACCGGGACAATCCCCATCCGGCGCTGACCACGCTCCGCGCCTACCTCGCCGGTGCGGCGGCCGGTCACGACGCGGCCGGGACCTGGACCCCTCGCTGGGTGATCCCGCGCTGAACGCGGCCGCGGGACTCGCCGCCCGCAGGCAGTTTCTGAAGCTGTTCCTCTGGCAGTTCCTGAGACCGTTCCCCCGGCTGCTTCCGAGACGGTTCCTCAGTCGGTCGACGATCCGTCGGCCCCTGCCCGCAGGACCTCGTCCAGCGATGTCGCCCGGTGCCCGGTGAGATCCTCGACGGCTGTGGTCACGGTGGCGAGGGAGCCGTCGGCGATCGCCGTGTAGGTGGACACCCATGCGGCGAGCTGCCAGTCGGGTGCCCCGTACCCGGCGCGGGAGACGTATGCCTCCTCGATCGTCTCCGGGACGTAGGTGATCGGCCTGCCGCCGATGGTGGTGAGGGTCCGGGCGACCTCCGTGAGGGTGAGTGCCTCCGGTCCCGTGAGCTCGTAGGTGTGGCCGGCGTGCGGACGCGGATCGCGCAGGACCGCCACCGCGGCGTCGGCGATGTCGTCCTGGGCGATCAGGGCCGCGCTGCCGTCACCGGCCGGCCCGCGGATCGCGCCGTCGGCGCCCACGAGAGCGGGCATGAAGTCGGCGTAGAGGTTGTCGCGCAGGAAGGTGAAGGGGATTCCGGCGGCGCGGATGTGCTGTTCGGTGTGCCAGTGGTCCCGGGCCAGTGTGAAGGTCGCGTCGGGCGCGGCCCCGTAGAAGGAGATGTACACCAGGTGCGCGACCCCGGCCCGGGTCGCGGCGTCGATGAAGGTGCGGTGGTCCTGGAGCCGGTCGGGGGACTCCGAGGCCGAGACCATCAGGACGCGGTCGGTGCCGCGCAGGGCGGCCACGAGGGCTTCGTGGTCGTCGTAGGCACCGGGTACCGCGACCGCGCCGGGGAGTTGCGGCGCTCGGGAGGGGGTGCGGGCCAGGAGGGTCTGCGCGATGCCGGTGGCGGCCAGCCGGCGTGCGATCCGTCCGCCCAGGCGGCCGGAGGCTCCGGTGATCGCGTAGGTGGCATCGGTGGGAGCCAACGTATTCCTCCTGGGGCGGATGGGAGCAGTGGTCCGACGAGCGAGCGGTACGACGAGCGAGCGGTACGAGACGAGTGTGACGCCAGAGCGCTTCGGTCGCGCCTCGGGTGACGCCTGCGGTCACGCCTCCGGGCTCGTCAGCCATCGGCCCGGGTGCCCGGGAGGCAGTTGGAGATCTTCGCGCACGGCCGCGTAGTAGCCCTCGCGGCCGACGCGTTGACGTTCCAGGAGCGCTTGCCATGCCCCTGGATCGCGGGTGCCCGCGCGCTGGAACCGTTCCATCTCCATCACCACGGTCACCCATACCCGGGCCCGGTCCACCACCGCGCGGCTCCCCAGCATGAGCAGGGCTTCTCCCGGAGGATCGCGGTCGTCGGTGGCCCGGGCCAGGAGCGGTTCGGCCTCGGCCAGCGTCAACGGGTGCGGATGCGGGTCGTTGCCCAGGTGGGCGGCGACCCGGTAGGTGAGGGTCACCGACTTCTTCAGCGACCGTGCGTACTCCGAGTACACGGCGAGGCGCCGCTCCTCCCACCGGCCGGCCCGATCGCGCTTGAAGCGTTCGCGATCGCTGCGGACCAGTGCGAGATAGGAACCGAGGGCACCGATCACGACACCTATGAGAGCGGGGAGTTGCTGAAGAAACGCGGACATGATCGAACCGTACCGACCGCGGAGGTCAGGCGAGCAACGAGCGGCCGATGATCTCCGTCGTCCCGCCGTGGATGGTCTGGACACGGCCGTCGGTGAACGCCTTGGCGATCGGGTACTCGGTCATGTAGCCGTAGCCGCGGTGGAGTTGCAGACACCGGTCCGCGAGACGCTTCTGCAGTTCGGTCGCCCACCATTTGGCCATCGAGGCATGGACGGCGTCCAGGGAACCGTTCGCGTGTTCCTCGACGCAGCGGTCCAGGAAGGCCCGGGTGACGGCGCACTCGGTCGCCATCTCCGCGAACTCGAAGCGCACGTGCTGGAGTTCGGCCGGCGGCCGCCCGAACGCCTCACGTTCCTTCACACACCGTGTGGTGATCTCCAGCAGGCGCTCCGCTCCGGCGTCATCGCGCGGCCGAGGGGAGCAGGCGGCCGGCCTCCTCGATCGCGCGGACGCTTTCGAACGAGCCTCCGCTGTCACAGGGGATCACCGCACCGGAGATGTACGCGGCGGCGGACGACGACAGGAACATCGCCAGGTCGGCGATCTCCTCGGTGGTGCCGAGGCGGCCGAGCGGAACGCTCCTGACCGACCTGGCGCCGTCCGGGTCGTCCCACGGGGAGAGCCGGGCCAGTCCCTCCGTGCCGGCGATCGGTCCCGGCGCTATCGCGTTCACGCGTATGCCCTTGCCGCCCCACTCCAGCGCGAGCACCCGGGTGAGCTGGTCCACGCCGGCCTTCGCCGCGCACACATGGGCCTGATAGCGCACGGGGATCGTCGCCTGCGGCGCGGTGATGTTGATGACCGAGGCGCCGGGCGCCAGGTGCTCGAAACCGGCGCGCAGGACGTGGAAGGTGCCATTCAGGTCAATGTCCACGACCACCTTGAAGCCGTTCGACGACAACTGGCCCGCCTCGGCGAGGAAGTTGCCCGCCGCGCCGGACACCAGGACGTCGACCGGACCCCACTCCGAGCGCACCGCCGCGAAGACCTCCGCGACCGAGCCCATGTCCCGCACGTCGGCCACGAAGCCGCGGACCGGGTTCCCGTGCGTGCCGAGCCGCCTCACGGCCGCGTCGACGTTGGACCGTCTCCGGCTGGCCACCGCCACCGAGGCACCCCTCGCGGCGAACGCGTCGGCGATGGCGAGGTTGATGCCGGACGTGCCGCCGAACACCACCACCCGCTTGCCGCTGAAGTCGAACTGGACGTCCATGCGCGTCTCTCCCTGGGCCTCTGACGGATGCGAACAGCCGCACCGCTCACGGTGGGCCGACGCTGTGATGACGGCAGCGTCGATCAAGCTGACAAAATAGTCAAGTCTTGAGTTGACGACTCCCTGGCCCGATAGGCATGGAGATCTGGAGATCGTGGTTGTGCGCGCGACACCCTGTACGTCTACGTGCAAGTGTGATGCGCATCTCTTCGACAAAAAAGTCAGATCGGAGATCGGCCCGATGCGCGCTCGGGAAAGCCGCTGGTCGTGCCGCGTGCGGGAGGGTCGGGAGTGCGGGTGTCGACGTCATCGGGGGCGCTTGGGCAGCCGGTGGATGCCCTTGCCCGATTGTGCAACGAGTTGCACAATCGCTGCCCTGTCCCTGTCCCTGCTCTTGTCCCTGCCGCAGCCCTTTGCCGTTGGCCGTCATGCCACCGAGGGCTCGACGCACGCCGTCAAAGGACCCGCCATGCCGCTGCCCTCCGCCCTGTCACGGCCCCTCACGCTGCCCGTCGTGGGCTCGCCCCTGTTCATCGCCTCGGGACCCGAACTGGTCATCGCCCAGTGCCAGTCCGGTGTCATCGGCTCGTTTCCGGCGTTGAACGCCCGGCCCGTGTCACTGCTGTCCGACTGGCTGGACCGCATCACGGAGGAGAACGCCGCGTACGCGGACGCGCATCCGGACGCCGTCGTCGCCCCGTTCGCGGTCAACCAGATCGTGCACCGCTCGAACGACCGCCTCGAACGCGACATGGACGTGATCGTGAAGCACCGGGTGCCGATCGTGATCACCTCGCTCGGGGCGCGTCCCGAGATCAACGACGCGGTGCACTCGTACGGCGGGACCGTGCTCCACGATGTGACCAGCGACGCGTTCGCCCGTAAGGCCGTCGAGAAGGGCGCCGACGGCATCATCGCCGTGGCCGCCGGCACCGGCGGCCACGCCGGAACGCAGTCCCCCTTCGCCCTCGTCCAGGAGATCCGCGACTGGTTCGACGGCCCGCTGCTCATGTCCGGCGCCATCGCCCACGGCCGGTCGATCCTGGCGGCCCTGGCCGCGGGCGCCGACCTGGCCTACATCGGATCGGCGTTCCTCTCGACCACCGAGGCCAACAACCCACCTGCCTACAAGCGGATGATCGTGGACAGCACCGCCAAGGACATCGTCTACAGCAACCTGTTCACCGGCATCCACGGCAACTACCTGCGCGGCAGCGTCACCGCGGCCGGACTCGACCCCGACGACCTTCCCGAGTCCGACCCCTCCGCCATGGACTTCGGCTCCGGCGGCAACACGAACGCCCGGGCGTGGAAGGACATCTGGGGATCCGGACAGGGCATCGGCGCCGTCAAGGAGAGCCGCACCGTCGCCGAACTCGTCGCGACGCTCAAGACGCAGTACGACGATGCGCTGCGCGGTCTCGCGGCGAAAACCTCGATCCACGCGGCTCCGTCGACAACCACCTGAAGCCCACTCCCCGTCGGTCGATCCGGCACCGAGCCAGGAACGGAATCACCATGCCCAACGCCGCCGTTGTCACCACGTCCACACAGGGACACGTCCGGACGATCCGGCTCGACCGGCCGACCCGGATGAACAGCCTGGACCTGAACGCCAAGGCCCGTCTCCTGGACGCGTTGCGGACCGCGGCCGACGACCCGGACGTGCGCGCCGTCGTGCTCACCGGAACCGGACGGGCCTTCTGTGTCGGCCAGGATCTGAAGGAAGCGAGCACCGTGGGCGACGGACAGGCCATGGCCGACGCCGTCCGGAAGCAGTACAACCCTCTCGTACGGACGCTCCTGGCCATGCCGAAGCCCGTGGTCGCCGCGGTCAACGGGGTCGCCGCGGGTGCCGGCCTGGCACTCGCGCTCGCTTGCGATGTCCGGATCGCCGCCGCGTCCGCGACGTTCACCACCGCCTTCGCCGGCATCGGCCTGTCCTGCGACACCGGGATCTCCTGGACCCTGCCCCGCGTCGCCGGACGCGCGGTGGCGCTCGACCTGCTGCTGCGCCCCCGGCTCCTCGGTGCGGCGGAAGCGCTCGACCTGGGACTGCTGCAACAGGTCGTCGCCGACGAGGAGTTCGAGGACACGGTTCGCCGGAGCGCGGCCGAACTGGCCGCCGGACCCACCCGTGCGTTCGCCGCCATCAAGACCGCCGTGACCCTCGCCTCCGGATCGACGCTCGACGACGCGCTGGAATGCGAGGCGGCACAGATCGCCGAGACCGGCGCTTCAGTCGACTACCAAGCCGGCCTGAACGCCTTCCTGGCCAAGAGGAAGCCCGAGTTCACCGGGTGCTGAACCGTCCGCGCGGCCCCCGACCTTCCGGGTACACCTGGTGCGGCCGGTGCGGGATGGCCCAAGCTGGCCCGCATGGACTGGTTGCCACTGCTCTCCACCCTGGCCGGGGCCGCGATCGGCATCGGCTCGACCCTCATCGCCGACCGGAATCGGTGGAAGCGCGAGGATGCCAAGGACGGAGTCCGCCTCCGGCTCGACGTCTACACGCAGTACACCACCACCGTGAAGGTCCTCGGTGAGACCCTGCGGGCCCTGGCCGGGCGCGAGCACCCTTCCGACGACGCGCGGGCGCACGCGCTGCGCGAGGCCTTCCGGGACTCCGGCATCGGCATCGCGTCGGAACGGATGTGGCTCACCGCACCCGAACCCGTCGTCAAGGCCTCCAACGGTGTGTTCCACTGCCTGCGCCACATCTGCGACGGCTATGTCGAGGGCACCGCTGTGAGCAGTCCGGAGGACCGCGCCCGCTGGGAGGCACGCGGCATAGCGGCCGCCAAGATGCGCCGGCTGATGCGTGACGACCTCGGAGTCGGCCCCCTCACCGAACGCCACAGCCCCCTGCTCGACGACGACACGGACCCCGCCAGGCCGTGAAGGCGACCGAGGCACCAATGCCTTGAGGCGACACGTCCTGGAACGGTGTCGTGATCCGTGACGGGAGACACCGAAGGGCCTCGGCGCGGGAGCCCGAACGGTGGCGGCGCGGGAGCGTCCTCAGCAGCCGGACACCAACCGACCCCCCGCGTCAGCCGGTTGGTGTGCCGGCGGAGGCGCCGGCACGGTCGGCCCAGTCCTCGTCCGGTGCCCCGCGCAGTCCGATGGCCGCCGCCCACAGCCGTGAGAGATGGTCGACGACCGTGTCCTCGTCGTACGGCTCATCCATGGAGGATCTCGCGTGGGCGACCTGCTCGACCATCGATCCCAGTGCCAGCGCCGTCAGCCGGGCGTCCAGGTTCGGATTGGCCAGCCCCGCCTCCTGGAGCCGCCGCACGCCCCTCGTGGCGCGGCTGACGTAGAACTCCCGGATCTCGAGGACCATTTGGCGCAAGGTCTTGTCCGCGGCCGCCCCCTGGTCCACGAGCCGCAGCACCTTCGACGCCCTGTCCCAGGCACGCAGGTACAGACGGTTCGCCTCCACGAGCTTCGTGTACGCGTCGTCCGCGGTGTCCGGCGGCACCAGACTGGACGCGAACATCTCGCCGGCGACCGATCGGACGACGTGGTGCAGCAGGTCTTCCCGGGACTCGAAGTACGTGTAGAAGGTGCCGTACGAGACGCCCGCCGCCTGGGCCACCGCCTCGGGGCTGAAGGCCGGCCATCCCTGCCGCTCCAGGACGTCGCGCCCGGCGAGGATCAGCGCGTCACGAGTCCGCCGGCCACGCGTGGTGGTCGGCGGCGTCGGAGCCGGCTTGGTCCTCTGTCGTCCCATGCCCCCCATCATCGCACCGTGCCCGACCCCGTCCGTGCGGTCGGTCAGGACAGGAGCTCGACGTACCCGTCGGTGCCGTGCACGCGGATCCGCTGACCGTCCCGGATCAGCCGGGTGGCCCCTTCCACGCCCACGACGGCCGGCAGACCGTACTCCCGGGCGATCACCGCGCCATGGGTCATCAGGCCGCCCACCTCCGTCACCAGGCCCGCGACCGCCACGAACAGCGGCGACCAACTGGGGTCGGTGAACGGCGTGACCAGGATGTCGCCCGGTTCGAGATCGGCGTCCGCCATGTCGAGGATGACGCGGGCCCTGCCCTCGACCGTCCCGGCGGACACGGGCAGGCCGATCAGGGAGCCGTCGGGCGCGTCGTCACGCCGGTAGGCCCCGTTGACCGCCTCACCCTCCGAGGTGAGCACCCGGGGAGGGGTGAGCGCCTGGTACGAGCGGAACGCCTCCTTGCGCCGCTGGACGAGCCGGTCGTCCACCCGGTTCGTGCGCACGACCTCGTGAACCTCCTGGAACGTGAGGTGGAAGACGTCCTCCTTCTCGGCGAGCACGCCCGCCCGCACGAGCCGCTCGGCCTCCTCCAGCAGAGCCCGCTTGTAGACGAAGGTGCGGCTGACGATGCCGTACTTCGGGTACTCCCGGTATCCGGCGAAGGCCCTGACCTGGTCGATCATCCGCTTGGTCGCGTCGGCTCTTTGGTCCCCGTCCGGCAGGGCTCGCAGGCGTGCCAGTACGTCCTGTTCTTTCTCCAGCGCTCTGTGCCGTCCCTGCTCGAAGCGCCGTTCGGCCGCGCCCGGCTCGAAGTTCCTGACGTTGTCGAGGATCACGGGCACGAGCGTGGCGGGGCGCTCGCGCCACCGCGGCCGCGTGATGTCGATCTCGCCTACGCAACGCATGCCGTACCGGTCGAGGTAGGCCTCGATGGCGTCGCGGGCCTCGGTCCCGCCGGGGAGCTTCGGCAGCTCGTCCAGGAAGCCGTCGTCGTCGACGCCCCGCAGGAACGCCACCACCTCCGGCCGTGATCGGATCACGTCGGCGACGTCGAGCAGGTCCAGGCCCATCTCCGACGTGATGTTGTCGGGAGCGGACAGCGTCAGCGTGTCGGCCGCGTTCTTCTCGCCCAGCCACTCCAGCAGCTTGTCGTTGAGCCACCAGGTGGCCTCCATCCCCGCCATGATCGCCCGCATGTTCAGCGGATCACCGAGGACCCGCTTGTGCTCCTCGAAGGCCTCCAGCAGGAAGTCGAACAGTTCCGTTCCGGTCTTCGTACGGATGCCGCGCTCCAGGTCGGCGACGGACGCCCGGCTCCGCTCGATGAGTTCGGCGACGATGGCGGGATCGGCCTCGGCCGGGGTGGACCCGTCGGCTGCCGGGGGCCCGCCGGGGGCCGGATCGGGGAGCGAGGGGACGAAGCCGTCGCGGTCCAGTACGGTCTCCAGGGCGCTTCTGACCAGCGGGTCCCCCTTCCCCATGACGTCCAGGAGGGCGGCCCGGTTCGCGGGTGAGGCCAGCCGCCGGGTGACGTCGACGAAGAGCCTCCCGCCGGCCTCGTGCATGGGCACCATGGCCGTGAGCCGCCACATGGAGTGGCCCAGCGGCTTCATCGCGTCGGTCATCATCTGCTGATGGCCGACGGAGACGTAGACGTGGTTCTCCTGGTCGTCGGCCTTCGGGACCGGGAACAGCGTCGTGATGGGCCGGCTCTGCACGATCCGGAAGTCGTCGTCGGCCAGGCACCATTCGATGTCCTGAGGGCTGCCGAAGTGCGCCTCGATGCGCCGCCCCAGCCGTACGAGCCGTACGACCTGCTCATCCGTCAGCGCCGGCTGTTCCCGCCGCCGCGCGTCGACCGCCACGTCCCGCGTACCACCGGCCGGCAGCGCCTGAACGGCACGCTGTTTGGCGCCGATCGTCCGCTCGACGACGACGTCGTCCCGCACCTTGAAGACATCCGGGTTCACCAGTCCGGAGACCAGCGCCTCGCCGAGGCCGAACCCGGCGTCCACGGTGGCGACCTTCCGGTTGCCCGTGACGGGGTCGGCCGTGAACAGGATCCCGGACGCCTCCGGGAACACCATCCGCTGCACGACCACGGCCATGTGGACCGCACGGTGGTCGATGCCGTTCCGGCGGCGGTAGGTCACCGCCCGCTCGGTGAACAGCGATGCCCAGCACCGGCTGATGTGCCGCAGGATCTCCGCCGGCCCCACGACGTTCAGATAGGTGTCCTGCTGACCGGCGAAGGAGGCCGTCGGCAGGTCCTCCGCCGTCGCACTGGACCGAACGGCGTAGGCGGCCCGCTCGTCACCGTGCCCGGCCAGCGCGCGGGTGATCTCCGCCGCGAGATCACCGGGGACGGCGATCTCCTCGACGGTCCGGCGGATCCGCGCGCTGAGCGTACGGATCGCCTCCCGGTCGTCCGGGTTCACACGCGACAACTCGTCGAGCCGGTCGTCGAGCGACTGCTCCGCCGCCATGATCCGGCGGAACGCGCCCGTCGTCACGACGAAGCCGGCCGGTACACGGACGCCCTCGATCTCCGACAGCCCACCAAGATGCGCGCCCTTGCCGCCGACGACCGCGACCCGCGTCCGGTCGGCCTCTCGAAGATCCAGCACGTACCGCTCGTCCTGCACGTACCGATCGACCTGCTCGTCCCGCTCGAACTGCTCTGTCATCGCGATGCCTCCGGGGCGGCCGTGCTGTGTCGTCCTGCGCTGTGCGGTCACTGGCGCCCCCACTCTGTCGAACCTCTTGCCGAACACGTCGTCGTCCCTCGTTGCCTTCCCGCTGACGCGGCGTCCGGCCGCTCCGCCAGTCGGGCGGCGCGCACCCGACGCCTTCGCGGGCCGGGGCACAGAGCGACGATTGTGCGCGGTGACCGGGGCCTTGCGGCAAGCCCCCCAGTGCGCTATACGTTGAGACAGGCAAGGAGAGGGCTCTCCTTGCCCTTGTCGTTTCAGGCCACGAGCAGGCGGAGTCCGAGTTCCGCCGCGTCGAGGGCGACGAGGTCGCGGTTGCGGTCGGCCCACCGGCCCGAGGACAGGTCCTCGCGCAGCCGTGTCACCGCCCGCCGCTCGGCCTGCGGTCCGACCCTGGTCCATACGGACACCGCGCGGCGCACGGGTTTGTCCAGGTACGCCTCGGGCCTGCGCCAGTGGGCCTCGAAGAATCCGTCGGCGCAGTCCCACGGGATGAGCACCGGCTCGGCCCGGCCCCCGATCGCGCGGCTCAGGTCGGCCACCGAGGGCCAGTCGACCAGAAGGTCGGCGGACTCGGGCAGATAGTCGCGGATGAGCCAGAACCGCTCACGCCAGGCCGGGCTGTCGGCGTCGTACGTGACCACCACGACGCGACGGGCCACGCGCCGCATCTCGCGCAGCCCGGCGATCGGGTCCCGCCAGTGATGGACGGTGCTGAACGCCATCGCCGCGTCGAAGGACCGGTCCTCGAACGGCAGGTTCTCCGCGCTCGCGGCCACGCAGGGCGCGGCGTCCGCGGGGCGCTGGGCCCGCATGACCGCCGACGGTTCCACCGCGGTCACCTCGCGGTCCGAGGGTTCGTACGAGCCGGTGCCGGCGCCGACGTTCAGCACCGTCCGGGCGTCCCCGAGCGCCTCCCAGACCCGCGCCGCGATCCGCGGCTCGGTCCGCCGGGTCGCCGGGTAAGCGGATCCGATGGCGTCGTACAACTGCGCTCCGAACATGGTCAGTTGCTCCTCCGGTGTCGTCCTGATCCCCATGGACCGTGCCTCCAGTTCCCTGTCTATCGCCGTCACCATGGCCGCCGCGCGGTCCCGCTGTTCCAGCAGCAGGCCGCGCAGCCGGTGCAGGTGCGTGACCGCGTCGGTGGCCGGGTCGTCGACCAGATCCGCGATCTCCCGCAATCCGAAGCCCAGCCGCCGGTACGCGAGCACCTCGCGCAGCCGCTGCACGTCGCCCGTCGCGTAGGCCCGGTAACCGACCGGGGTCCGCGCGGACGGCCGTACGAGGCCGATCTCGTCGTAGTGATGCAGCGTGCGGACGCTCACGCCGGCCAGCTCCGCCACGCGTCCCACGGTCAGGTGTTCCTCCACGCCACCGACCATGCGGCATCACGCCGCGTGAGGGTCAAGACGCGCGCACCGGATACGGTCTTGTCAACACGGTTGAGTCCCTTGATAGTTGACCCGTTCCATGGTGATCCGCTCCATGGAACGGGGGCCGATGACTGGGGGGGGCAGCGTGGTGTGGGGTGCCAGGAGTACGGCGGAACTCGGTGACAGACGCGGGAGTTACCCGATAGCCGGTGCGATGGGCGGGGTTCTGCAGATGTTCCGCCGCATGATCGTGGGGTTCTTGCTGGTCTTTCTGGGATTCCTGATCTTCAAGAGACCTCATGGCGGGCTCTCCAAGGGGCTGATCGCGGTCGCCGTGATCCTCGGCCTGATCGGGCTGCGGATCGCGTGGGGTTGGCTGTCCGCGCGGGCCGGGGCGCGCCTGTGCCACATCCACACCGGCGGTCTCGCCGTCACCGGACTGTTCGGCCAGGTGAAGCACGTCGTTCCGTGGGACCGGATCACCGAGCTGAGGCACATGTCGAACCTGTCGCCCCTGCTCACCTTCCACCGGTTCGAGCTGGTGCGGCGCGACGCCAGGACCGTGGCGATCCTCGTCCTCCAGGCGAACCCGGAGTTCGTCCCGGCCCTGCAGCGAGCGTCGGAGCTGGGCGGCCTGCGCACGGAACGGTGAGCCGGTCACCGGAGCGCCAGGGGTCTGCTCCTCTCCCCGCGCCGCGTCCCGCTCCTCTTCCCACGGCGCGCCGGGGTGGGCCGGACGGGGGCGCATGGACACCGTCCCGCTGAGTCGAGGTGACCTGCGGTGGGTCTTTCCGGAGACGCGGGACCCCGAAGCGGTCCGCGGCGCCCTGTCCGAGGCGGACGCGCATGCCTGGTCACTGGCCCGGTATCTCGGTGTGCGTGGCGGGACGGGCGGTGGCCTCGTGTTCCGGCGGACCGAGGGGATCGTGGCGGCGGGGCTCTTCGCGGCCACCGAGGCGGAGGGAGCCGACTTCACCGCCGGTCCGTACTTTCCGCGCCGGTGCCTGTGGGACCTGCGATGGGGGCCACCGTGGGAGGTCGAGGCGGAGATCGTGGTCGTGTGCGATCAGGTGCCGGACTGCGGCGGGCATACGCTCGCCGCGAGGGCGGACACCTTCACGACGCCGCTCGAAGCCGCCCGAGGCCTGGTGGAGGCGACCGCCTGGCTGCTCGAACGCGGACGCGCCGCGTCCCCGGCCTCCTGGCGCTCCCGGGACGACGCCCGTTGCCGCGAGGCGGCTCCGTAGAGCAGGCCCTCACGGTGCCGCGCCACCGCTGCGACGTGCGCGACCTTCAGAGGCGCCCGGCCGACCCCGGGCAGGGCTGTGAACCGCTCCGGCGGGCCGGTGGATCCCGGCGGATCCGTGTCAGGAACGGGACGGCAGCGAGGTAGCGGGCGTCTCGTCGACGAGGAAGAGCCTGAGACGGCACTCGTCCTCCGCCTCGACGCCCACCCGCCGGCCCCAGTGGGCGGAGAGGCGGTGCGCCACGTCGACCAGCCGACGGCGGTCCTCCCGGGTGTACGCGGGATACCTCGCCCATCCCTCGTCGGCGATCCTGTTGCCGAGCTCGGTGAACAGCAGCGCCCGGAAGCGTGCCTCTTCCTCGGCGGAGAGCGGTTCGGGCGCGTCCTGCGCGGGCCGCGTCCGGACGTTGTACAGGTCTCGTGTCACCGCTCGGCCCGCCCTTCGCTCCAGCTCCGTTCGCGTGAGCCTATCGCTGCTCGGCGGGCGGCTCGGGGGGACCGGCCACGCCGACGCAGGCCTCGTTGCCCTCGGGGTCGGCCAGGACCCAGTTCGACGGGGCGTCGGCGTCGCTCACCAGGCGCCCGCCCGCCGCCAGGGCCGCGGCGATCCGTGCCTCGGCCTGGTCGTACGGCACCCACACGTCGATGTGGACGCGGTTGCGCTGCGGCCTCGGGGCGTCCATCGCCTGGAAGTAGAACGGCGCTCCGCGGCCGCCCGGGTCGACCAGGTCCTCGGCGCTGTTCGCGCGGTCCCGGTAACCGAGCAGGGCACGCCAGAACGGCACCACGTCGGCACCGGAGAGCGCGTCCACGGTGACCTGGACGGTCTGGACGGCGGAGGGGTCGGCCGTGATGTCCAGCGAGCGCGCGAGCGCGGAGATCTGCCCGGCGAGATCGATGTGCCGCTCGGTCAGTCCGTAGTAGTCGTCCGTGAGCGTGATCAGCCGTACGGTCACGCCCTCCCGGCGCAGGTCGACGTCCGGGTGGTCGTCGACGACTCCCGGCAACTCGCCGATGGCCCGCACGAGTTGGGCGCCGGCCGCGAACGACCCGGTTCGGAAGTAGGCGCACGCCCCCTCGCCCACCACACGCCAGTCCTCGAGGCCGGCGGTCTCGTGGAAGCGCTGCGGCCTGATGGGTTCGGTCCTGTTCTCTCCCTCGATCATGCCGTCAACGTAGCGTGCGACGCCGACAATCCCTCGCCCCTACGTCTTCCCGTCACGCGCCGACGGGCGGGCGCGGATCGTCCATGCGGGACAGCCAGGTGATGAGCAGCGCTTCCAGCGACGCGGCCTCGGCCGTCGTCAGCGCCTCCAGCAGGTGCCGTTCGTTGCGCATGTGGTCGGTGAACGCCTGGTCGATCAATTCGCGTCCGGGCCCGGTGAGGGCGACGATCCGGCCGCGCTGGTCGCCGTGGGAACGGCGGCGGGTGACGAGGCCGGCCCGCTCCAGGCGGTCGATCCGCTTCGTCATCGCGCCGGTGGTGACCATGGTGTGGGCGGCGAGTTCCCCGGGCGCCCGTTCGTAGGGTTCACCGGCCCGGCGCAGAGCGCACAGGACGTCGAATTCGCCCTCGCTCAGACCGTAGCGGTCGTACACGAGACGCAGTTCCTCGGTGAGCCGGTCGGCCAGGCGGTGCAATCGGCCGATCACACCCTGTGGGGCGATGTCGACGTCGGGGCGCTCGCGGCGCCACTCCGCCTGGATGTGGGCCACGCGGTCCTGGGATGCGCTTCGCTCCACGGATTCACCGTGCCCGAGAGATTCACCGTGCTCCATGGCTTCATATTAGCTTCCCGGGAAGTTATATTACCTTCCATGGAAGGTAATATGCGATGGGTGGCCCTGACCGCGGTCGCGCCGGTGGCCTGGGGGACCAACTACTTCGTGACGCACGAGTTCCTGCCGGCCGACCGACCCCTCTACGGGGCCGCCCTGCGGGCGCTGCCCGCGGGCCTCGTCCTGCTCGCCCTGTGCAGACGGTTGCCGCACGGCGCGTGGTGGTGGCGGTCCGCGGTGCTCGGGCTGCTCAACATGAGCGTGTTCTTCGTCCTCGTCTACGCCGCCTCCCAGCTCCTGCCGACGAGCGTGGCGTCGACCGTCATGGCGGTGGCCCCGCTGACGATGATGCTCATAGCCTGGCCCCTCGTCTCCGAGCGGCCCCGGGCCGCCCACCTGACGGGCGCCGCGATCGGGCTCGGAGGGGTCTGCCTCATGCTGCTCTCCGGGGTGGACGCGGTGAGCGTCCCGGGAGTCCTCGCCTCGGCCGCCGCGATGCTGGTGTCGTCCTTCGGGTTCATCCTGGCCAAACGGTGGAGCGCCGGAGTCGACGTGCTCGCCTCCACCGCCTGGCAGCTCACCGCCGGAGGGCTGTTCCTGCTCCCGGTCGCCGCGGCCGTGGAAGGCGGTCCGCCGGCGCTCTCCGGGCAGACGGCCCTCGCCTTCGGCTATGTCACCCTGATCGCCACCGCGCTGGCCTTCGCCGCCTGGTTCACCGGGCTGCGGCATCTGCCCACCGGGACCGTCGGACTGATCGGACTACTCAACCCCGTCACCGGCGTCCTGCTCGGCACGGTGGTCGCGAAAGAGGCGATGACCGTGCAGCAACTGGGCGGTCTGGTCCTGGTCCTGGCCGGAGTCGTCCTGGGTCGGCCCAAACGCGCCGGCCGACAGGACACCACTCAGGCAGCACCTCGCCCGGAACACGTGAGCGAGCCGCGACAGCGGGTGGCTCGCCGATGAGCCGCCCGGCATGGCGAGGGCACCGCGGCGACGTACGCGGAGCGGAGGAGTCGGTGAACGTCGCGGGCGGGAGAGTGGGACGGCGAACGGCGGGGCCGGGTCGCTACGCCTGCCGCTGCCGCTGTACGACGAATTCGTTGCCGTCGGGGTCGAGCAGCAGGACGCGGTCGCCGTGGCCCTCGCCGGTGGACGTCCGCGTCGCGCCGAGCGAGACCAGGCGGGCGAGCTCAGCCTCCGGGTCGGCGTCCGCGGGGAGCGCCAGCTCGAAGAACAGTCGATTCTTGCCCGTCTTCGGCGCCACCGGGGGACCGCCCCAGGTGATCTTCGTGCCGCCGTCCGGTGACTGGATCGCGGTCTCCTGGTCCTGGTCCCAGACCAGCGGCCACCGCAGCGCCTCGCTCCAGAAGTAGCCGACCTCCCGCGTACCGTCGCAGGCCAGCGCACCGATGACGCCGGTGTCGGCGAGGAACTTGTTGCCCGCCTCGATGACGCAGAACTCGTTGCCGTCCGGATCGGCGAGCACCACGTGTTCCTCTTCCGGGAGTTGGCCCACGTCAAGGTGCTCGCCGCCGAGTTCCAGAGCCCTGGCCACCGTCCGTAGCTGATCCTCCGGGGACGAGCTGGTGAGGTCGAAGTGCGCCCGGTTCCGGCCGGTCCTCGGTTCCTGGCTCGGCAGGAAACGGATGCGGAACCCTGCCCCCTCGGACGGCAGGATCGCGACGTCGTCGTCGGGGCCGTCGGCCGACTGCCAGCCCAGGACACCGGACCAGAACCGCGCCAGGTCCGACGGCCGGGTGGCGTTGAAGCAGATCGCGAACAGTCGACTGGTCATACCTGAGCAACTCCGATTCGCTGACGGCCGATTCGACGCGCTGCGCTCCGCGCGCGTGCAGCATAGGGAGGACGGTGCGGGGCCCGCATCCGAGTTTCCCGGACGCCGCGGCTGGTCGAAGCCCGTCGGTCGAACGGTGTGGCACCATCCCCACCGTGGACGATCGCATGGATGACGTGGACTGGTCCCAGCTCTTCCACGCCGAGGGCCGGGCCTCCGACACCCCGCGCCGTCTCGCCGCACTCCTCGGTGACGACGCGGACGCGTTCGTCGACGGGTACACACACCTGTGGTCGACGACGCTCCGCCGGGAGGGCAAGGCCTGGCCGGCGACGGCACCCACCGCGCTGCTGGTCGCCGAACTCCTCGACAATCCGCTGCTGGGGCCTGACGATCCTTCCATGCCGGACGCGATGCTCGCCTACCTGTACAGGGTGGGCGTCGCGGGCGACCTCGGCGAACGGGCGCCGGAGATCCGCGCCCGGGCCGCGGCACGCGCGGCGGAGCTGAGAGCCTGGACCGACGCCTATCTGGCGGCCGAAGCCGACGCGCGGACCCGCATGTGGCGGGACGGCACGGGCAGGGGCGAACTCGTCCTCGACCGGGCGGCGCTCGCCTGCTTCGACCTCGTTCCCACGCTCCTGCGGCCAACGCTGCCGCACCTCGCGTCGGAACGCGTCCAGCGCAGGACGTGTGCCGCCGCGGCCGTCGGGTCACTGGCCGGACACCCCTCGGTGTCGGCACAACGCCCGGCACTGCTGGACCGGCTGACGTCGATGGCCCAGGCCGCCGACTCCTCGTACGAAGTGGCGACCCTCATGATCGCCATCGGCCGCCTCGGCGGCGACACGCGCCCCTGGCTCACCGACCCGCACACGGGCGTACGAGTCTGCGCGGCCCTCGCGCCCGGCCTCACCGGCGACGACACGGGGGAGTGGGTAAGGCGTGAACTGGCGGGCTCGCCCAGCGCGTTCGGCGAGTCCTTCGGCGACATGGCTCCGCCGCTCCAGTTCCAGTCCAAGCCGTACCAGGACCTGCTCATGTCCGCGGCCGGGCGGTGAGGCGACGCACGGAGGCACGGGCGGGCGGCCCCCAACTCGGCTTGCTTCCGGGGGAGTCCGCGGACGCCCGCGTCCGCGATGTGGGGGCAGGCGAGTGTCGAAGCACCGCGCAGCTACGGGCGCGGCGACGCGTGACGGTCGAAGCCCTGAGGTCCGGGGGCGCGGTCGCTGCCGCTCAGTGCTGGTGGGATCTCTCCATGATCCGGCCGATGACGGCCGCGGCCTGTTCCGGATGCTGGTTCAGCCATGTGCCGAGGTGCGCTCGGACGGCGTCCCGGACACCCGCGTGGACGGCACCGGAGTCCCGCACGCCGGGGTGAACGGCGTCGCCGTCGCCGCCCAGACGGGTGCGCGTGGCTCCGTAGAACTCGGGTCCGTCCAGTTTGACGGATACGACGGCCGTCAGGCCCCGGCCGATGTGCTCGAAGCTCGGTCGGGGATCCGTGGCCGTCAACAGCAGGTGCTCGCGGGCGTACGCGTCGACGGCGGAGGTCACCCCGTCGCGGAGGCCCGTCTCGTGCGTGCCGCCCTCGTAGGTGCGGATGCTGTTGGCGAAACTGAGGACGCTCGCCTCGGGGGAGTCGCACCACCGCAGGGACACTTCGGCCGTCCCCGCCATCCGGGTGTCCTCCTCCTCGAAGGCGATGACGTCCGGGTGCACGCGCGACCCTGTCTCCATGCCGAGGGCGGCGACCAGGTCCCGTTCCTCGTCCGAGAACCGGAACACCGCGGACCGGGACTCGTCCCGGTCGCTCTCGTCGGTCAGTGACAGGCACAAGCCCCCGTTCAGGGCGGCCACTTCACGGAAGCGGTTCGCCAGGTCGGTGAACGAGGGCTGCGTGGTCTCGAAGATGTCGGCGTCGGGCCAGAAGGTGATGATGGTGCCGCTTCCGGTCGTCGCCCCCACGAGCGCGGGCGGGGCGACAGCGACACCGCGCGTGAACTCCTGGACCCAACGTCCGCCTCCACGGCGCACCTCCACCGTCAGCCGGCTCGACAGCGCGTTGACCACGGCTGGTTCGGTGCGCAGGGCGCTCATGGCCAGGGTGTGACGGCCACGAAGGCCGCGGGGGTAGGTGCGCAGACGCGTCAGCATGTCTTCGAGGCCGGGTCCGTCGGTGTGACCAGCCGCTTCAACGGGAACGCCCGGCCCGTGATCGGCCACCCGGACACCGCGGTCGTCCGTGAGGGTGACGTCGATACGCCCGCCTTGACCGGCCAGAGCCTCGTTGGCCGCGCGTTCGACGACATCGAACACCAGCTGACGCAGGCCGCGTTCACCGGTCGAGCCGACGTACATCCCCGGCCGCTTCCGAACCGCTTCGAACCCTTCCGGCACCCGAAGGCGAGCCGCGTAGATACCGGTGATTTCCTGGCTCATGAAGGCCCCCTGAGACGGTGCTCGGCAGTGCTCGCCACGCTAGACGATTTTCTCCAAAACGCCAGGTCAGAGGGATTGTTGCGAGAGTTCAGGTCGGTCGGTGACGGCCTGCGGGGCGGCGGTCGACCCCAGGGCGGCGGAGAGCCGTCGCACCGCGTTGGCGGTCCCGCCGAAGCCGTGGAAGACACCGTTCTAGGCAACGCCGAGGTCGTTATTCGCAGAACTCGGCTTTCTACGACGGCTGTTCAGTACCTCGCGCACATGGAGTCGCCTCACCGGGTCCAGTACTGGGCGAGCGCCCCCTCTTTGAACGGGGCGGGGGTCACGCTGAGTTCGCCGGCGAAGGGGCGGTCCAGGACGAAGACCAGGAGCAGGCTGAAGCCGACGAGTCCGGCGACCGAGGCGACGAAGAGGATCTGGACCCTCAGCTTGCGCATGCCGTAGAGGAACGTGAGCGGGATCAGGACGAGTGCGCCGCCGAAGGCCAGGACCTGGAGCAGCGCCGGGAGTTCCTGGCGTGCCATGGTGATGCGGGCGCGGCGCTGGTTGGCGACGTCGTTGAGATGGGTGACCGCCTCCTCGTAGAAAACCTGCTCGCTCTGGCTCTTCGGGTCGTACTGCTGAAGTGTCTCGAACGCGGACCGGAGGTGGGTTTCCGTGGCCCCGTAGCTGGGGTTTCCCTCGCGCATCCGGGGCCACTGGTCCTCGACGACCGAGTGGACGTAACCGTTCATCGTGGCGTCGAGCCGAGCACGTACCGGCGCCGGGAACGCGCTGGCGTCCCGGGTGATGAGCGCCGCGTCGGTGGCCTCGGAGGCGACGATGGTCTGCGTGTCCTCCAGTTGGGTCCAGAGGGTGACGATGACGAAGGCGAGGATGATCCCGTAGATCGCGCCGAACATGCCGAGCGTCACCCCGACCATCTCGTTGTGTTCGCCGCGGGCCACCGAGGGGTACCTGCGGCGCAGCAGCACGCTGCCGCCGACAGCGAGGAGGACGGTCCCACCGACGATGACGACGGTCAGCGTGAAGGTGCTGAAGTGGTTGAGCAGCCAGAGCGAGATGTGCGGGGAGTCTAGAGGGGACACGACTCCCCAAACGCACGGAGTTGATCAGCCGCTACGGGTGTGACCGGCAAGTTCACACCACCGAGTGAGAGATCTTCGAGCGTGCGCGGACGTGGTCGGTGGCCCGGTGCGCGCGGGGTGGCCGACCGGCGGCCTCACGCGGACGGCAGCCGGTCGTACATCAGGAACGTGTACGTCGCGTCGTACGTCATCAGGTTTCCGCTCGACGCGGGCAGCCCCAGGCGCCGGTTGAGCGGCCCTGTCAGGGGCCCGCAGTGTTCGGCCGCGGGGGCGGTGAAGGTGTCGTCGTAGGCCGAGAACTCGATGATCGGTGGATCCTGCGAGACCCACTTGGAGGGGCCCGACCGCTTGAGCTGGAAATCGACCGGCGCGCTCGCACCGACCGTGCATCCGTGCGGCAGCAGTGGGCTCAACAGCCGGAAGCGCAGGCTGAATTGCCCGGTGTAGAAGTCGGACCGGCCCCCGTACTCCGGCTTGACCGCCAGGCGGAGCTGTCGTGCGTGCTCACCCGCGGCGGTGCCGGTGAGCCCGCCCGGAACGACGGTGGGCGCGCTGTGCATCGCACCCCAGACCTGTGCCTTGGAGCCGTCCGGCATCGGCCCCTCGGCATGCGTCATGGTGATCGGAGCGAGAGTCACCTCGACCTTTCCCAGGGTCAACCGAGGTGCCGCGGTGTGGACTTCACACCGCCAGAGAGCCGGGTCGGCCCCGGCCGGAAGGGCGGGGCAGTCGCTGAAGTCGGTGGCGGACGTCGGGGTGGTCGAACTCGGTTCCGCGGACGCGAAGCTGGGGGTGTAGGCCCCCACGAGCCCCGTCAGGGCGGCGGCCCCGGCGAGAGCGAGCGCGGCGCGGCGGGCGAGTGACGAACGGCGGCCATCGGGAGTCGTGTTCAACATGACCTCAGCCTGCTGGCCACACCGTGGCAACCGCTATCCGTGACGCCCCCGCCTCGACCCTGAGGGGACCCTGACGCCGTGTCAGGGTTTGGGTGCGGTGCTTCCGCGGGGTTCCCGGTGCGCGTGTACGGCGTGCCGGCGTTCACGACCCGGATCGGTGGCCCACTGGCCGGCACGTGCGGGCGGGTGGCCGTCGTACGGTGCCGCCGATGCCGACCGGGCGGGATAATCCGAGCGTGACCCTCACCGCGCGCCGGCTCACCCTGGCGACCCTGGACCGGCAGCTCCTTCTGGAGCGCAAGCGCCTCGACGTGGCGGAGGCGGTCCGCCAGGTCTGCGCCGTTCAGGCACAGGCGCCCGCTTCGCCGTACCTGGCTCTGTGGAACCGTGTCGAGGGCTTCGTGCCCGAGGACCTCGACGCGGCGTTCACGGACCGCCGGATCGTGAAGGCGACCCTCATGCGGATCACCCTGCACGCCGTCCACGCCGACGACTACGCGCCGTACCACGCGGCGATGGTCCGGAGCCTGAGGGCGTCGCGGCTGTACGACCGCCGCTACACCTCGACCGAGCTGAGCGAGGAGGACGCCGACACGCTGCTTCCGCGGCTCGCCGCGTTCATGGCCGGCCCCCGCACCGGAGCCGACGTGGAGGCCGAGTTCACCGAGAGCCTCGGCGCCGACGCGCACCGCCTGTGGTGGGCCCTGAGGACGTACGCGCCGATCCAGCACACGCCGACCGGCGGCCCGTGGTCCTTCAAGCTGCCGAACACCTATCGCGCTTCGGCGGTGGACCCGGTGGACGAGACGAAGGACGCGGCGGCGGGGGTACGGCGGCTCCTGCTGTCCTACCTGCGGGCGTTCGGACCGGCGTCGGCACCGGACTTCGCGCGGTTCACCCTGCTGGGACGCCCCGTGATCACCCAGGCGCTGAGTGAGCTCGGCGACCAGGTGGTGCGGCGGGTTCCCGGGCCGGCCCGCGCCGCACTCTTCGACCTGCCGGACGCCACCGTGCCCGCCGAGGACACCCCCGCGCCGCCGAGGCTGCTGCCGATGTGGGACAGCACGCTGCTGGCCCACGCCCTCCCCGGCCGTGTCATGCCCCAGGAGTACCGGCCGCTCGTCGTCCGGCGCAACGGCGACATGCTGCCCACCCTGCTCGTCGACGGTCAGGTCGCCGGGGTGTGGCGCGCGACGGACGGAGGCCTGGAACTGACCGCGTTCCGCAAGCTCGACAAGGCGGCTTGGCGCGGCCTGACCGAAGAGGCGCGGAAACTGGCGGCCCTGCTCGCGGATCGGGACCCGGCACCGTACAGCCGCTACAACCACTGGTGGGACAAGGGGATCCCGGGCGTCGAGAGCAGGACGGTCGAGAGCGCTTCCTGACCGCGGACATGACGGTCCGGCGGGTGAATTGACACCGAGGGGGCCGGGCCGGACCCAGGACGTCAGCCGGTGCTGTTCGGCCCCTGGGGAGAGATCAGCCCGCTCTCGTAGGCGAGGACGACGGCCTGCACCCGGTCCCGCAGATCGAGCTTCGACAGGATGCGGCCCACATGGGTCTTCACCGTGGTCGGGCTCAGGAACAGGCGGTCCGCGAGCTCGGCGTTGCTGAGGCCGGTCGCCATGAGGCGGAGAACCTCCAGTTCACGCGGGGTCAGCCCGGACAGATCGCGGTGGAGGCCGGTCTGCGGGGACTCCTGGCGGTGCGCGAAGCGCTCGATCAGTCGGCGGGTGATCGTGGGCGCGAGCAGCGCGTCGCCGGAGCGCACGAGGCGTACGGCCGCCACGAGGTGCTCGGGGGTGACGTCCTTGAGCAGGAACCCGCTCGCTCCGGCGGTGAGCGCCGCGTACACGTAGTGGTCGAGGTCGTACGTCGTGAGGATGATGACCCGGGTGCCCTCGGAGCCTTGGGAGCTCCCGGAACTCCCGGAGCCGTCGGTGCCTTCGGGGCTGCCGGAGAGGATGCGCCGGGTGGCCTCGATGCCGTCCATCCGCGGCATCCGGATGTCCATGAGGACCACGTCGGGCCGGGTGCGTCGCACGGCGTCGACCGCCTCGGCGCCGTCCGCCGCCTCGGCCACCACCTCGATCCCGTCGGCGGCGAGGATCATCCCGAAACCGGTGCGCACCAGGGCCTGGTCGTCCGCGATGACGGCGCGCAGCGCGGGCCCGTTCACACCGCCTCCCACGGGATGCGGGCCGTGACCTGGTAGCCGCCGGTGAGCGTGGGCCCGGCGGTGAGCCTGCCGCCGTACACCGCGAGCCGCTCGCGCAGCCCGATCAGCCCGCGGCCGTTTCCGCCCACCGGCGGCGACTCCCGTACCGCTCCCGTATCGGTGACCTCTATCTCCAGCCAGGAGCCGGCGAAGCCGATCGACACCGCCGCGCCGGCACCCGCCGCGTGCTTGATCGTGTTGGTGAGTGCCTCCTGGACGACGCGGTACGCCGTGAGCTCCACCCCGGGAGGCAGCGGCCCGGGAGGCAGCGACACCGTCAGGCCCACCGGGGTCCCGGCGGCCCGCACCCGCTCGGCGAGGGCGTCGAGCTGCCCGAGGCCGGGCTGCGGTTCCAGACCGTCGGCGGGGGTGTCGGCGCCCGCCTCCGCGCCCGCGAGCAGGCCCATCACATGGCGGAGTTCGGCCATCGCGGCGCGGCCCCCGGCCTCCACCGCCAGCAGTGCCTGCTTGGACCGTTCCGGCGCCGCGTCCATCACCTTGCGTGCCGCCCCCGCCTGAATGACCATCACGCTCACATTGTGGGTGACGACGTCGTGGAGCTCGGCGGCGATCCGGGCGCGCTCCTCCTCGACGGCCCGGCGCATGGCCGTCTCCTGGGTCTGCTGGAGGTCCGTGAAACGCTTCCGGCTGGCCTCCAGCCGCAGCCGCCCGAGCCGGACGAGGCTCGCCAGCACCCCGACGACCAGGAGCACCACGGCGGGACTGGACCAGCCGGGAAGCATGGGATCCGCATCCCGGAACGCGACACCGGCCAGCACGGCCGCGACGATCAGACCGGCCAGGGCCCGCGTCCGGTAGCGGCTGTGCGCGACGGCTCCGTACGCGGCGATACTGCAGGTCAGCACGTTGATCCAGGAGACGTCGTCCGCCAGGGCCAGTACGGCGGTCGCGATGACCCCGAACGCGAGCAGCGGATACCTGCGCCGGGCCGCCAGCGGCAGCGCCGACAGCACGACCAGGACCCAGGGCGCGGACCTGGGCTCGGTCGCCGGTTCGAACATCGGCCCGGGTTCGGGAACGGCCGGGGGGTACGGGATCGAGCCCCGGCCCTCGGTCACGGCCCGGGAGCTGATCCGTACCGGCCCGTCCCCGGGGTAGCGCGCCGCCACGACCAGCGCGACGACGGTCAGGACGACCGCCAGCACCACGTCCAGGCGCACCGCTCGCCGGGACAGCGGGGCGGGCTCGCCCTCCGGACGCATCGCGTCGCGCAGATGCGCCCACCACGTCCCCGGCCGCAGTACGTCGCCGGCCCGCACCCGCCAGTGGCCGGCCCGCTCTCGCCCTGTGCCCGCCCACGACGTGTCGCGCGGCCGCCCGTTCGGGTCCTCCTTGTCCATCCGCACATTGTGCGGCCCCGCCGCACGGGTCCACGTCCGCCTGTGTGACCGGCGCACCTGACCGCCAGACGTACTCCTCCAGGATGACCCCGCCGCCGGGTCCTTCGCGGGGAGGGCCATATGTCGGTGCCACGGCCGACGCGCCGCCAAGGCGTCCGCCCATACGTTCACCGAGCCCGTACAGGGCACAGGCTTCCCGACCACGAAGGACGGACACACCCATGAATCACGTGATCGAACTGGAGGGCGTGGCCAAGCGGTACGGCGGCGCCGACACCGCGGCGCTCGGGCCGGTCGATCTCGGCGTGGCCGAGGGCGAGGCCCTGGCCGTGACGGGGCCGTCCGGCAGCGGCAAGTCCACGCTGCTCAATCTCATCGCCGGTCTCGACCGGCCGAGCGAGGGCACCGTGACCGTGGCCGGGCAGCGCATCGACCGGCTGAGCGAGCACGCGCTGGCCCGGTTCCGCCGCGAACGGATCGGCATGGTCTTCCAGTTCTTCAACCTGCTCGACGACCTCACCGTCGCCGACAACATCCAGCTCCCGGCCCAGTTGACCGGAACCGCCCGGCGGGCGGCGGCTACCCGTGCCGGGGAGCTGATGGAGGTGCTCGGAATCCAGAAGCACGCCCGCGCCTACCCCGGACGCCTGTCCGGCGGCGAACGCCAACGTGTCGCGGTGGCAAGGGCGTTGGTGAACAGGCCCGCGCTGCTGCTCGCCGACGAGCCGACCGGCGCGCTGGACACCGCGTCGGGCCAGGAGGTCCGGGAGCTGCTCGTGGATCTGCACCGCGGCGGACAGACGGTCGTCCTGGTCACGCACGACCTGGAGTTGGCCCGGGCGTGCGCGCACCGCACGATCCATCTGGTCGACGGCAAGGTCGCGGTCGACACGCACGCGGAGGCCGTCCGATGATCGCGTTCGGCGACGGCGCCCTCGGGCGGGTCGTGCGCTCCGGGGTCGGCAGACGACGCGTCCAGACGCTGGTGATCGCCGTGGCCACCATGATGGCGGTGGCCTCGGCCGTGGTCGCCGGGTCCCTCATGGTCGCCACGAACGCTCCCTTCGACCACGCCTTCGCCCGGCAGCGCGGGGCGCACCTCATCGCGCAGCTCGACCCGAAGAAGGCCGACGGCGCCCAACTCGCAGGCACCCGGGGCCTGGAGGGGGTCACGGCGAGCGCGGGACCGTTCCCGTCCACGACGATCAACCCGATCGGCCAGGGCGGCGGACACCTGCCCGCGCTGACGCTCGTCGGACGGCCCGGTCCCGGTAAGGACGTGGACGCACTCGATCTGAAGTCGGGCCGGTGGCCCCGCAGGTCGGGCGAGATCGTGCTGTCCGCCTCGTTCCAGGGCCCGGATCTCGTGCTCGGCGCGACCCTGAAGACTTCGGAGGAGGCGGACGCGGCGAAGCTGACCATCGTCGGCTTCGCCCTGTCCGCGAGCGGGAGCGCCGACATGTGGGCGACCCCCGCCCAGGTCAGGTCCCTCGCCACCGGAGAGAGCGTCCTGACGAGTCAGATGCTCTACCGTTTCGACTCCGCTGCCACGAAGGCGCAGGTCACCGCCGACCGCAAGAAGCTCACCGCCGCCCTGCCCTCCGGGGCGCTGGTCGGTACCCAGTCGTGGCTGGACACCAAGCACGCCACCGATCAGGGCGCGGCCGCGACGATCCCGTTCCTGTTCGCGTTCGGCGTGCTCGGCATCGTCATGTCGGTGATCATCGTCGGCAGTGTCATCAGCGGCGCCGTCGGCACCGGCCTGCGCCGGATCGGCATCCTCAAGGCCATCGGATTCACCCCGCGCGAGGTCGTACGGGCCTATGTGGCGCAGGCGTTGATCCCCGCCGCGGCCGGCATCGCGCTGGGTGTCGTCCTCGGCAATCTGCTGGCCGTGCCGCTGCTGAACGACACCGAGTCGGTGTACGGCACGGTGTCGCTGTCGGTGGCCTGGTGGGTGGACGTGGTGGTGCCCGCCGGTGCGCTGCTCGTGGTCGCGGTCGCGGCGCTGGTACCCGCGTTGCGGGCCGGGAGGCTGCGTACGGTGGAGGCCATCGCCGTCGGCAGGGCGCCGCGCACCACGCGCGGTCAGTGGGCGCACCGCGCGGCCGGGCGGCTCCCGCTGCCCCGTCCGGTCACGTACGGCCTCGCGAGTCCCTTCGCGCATCCCGTGCGGGCGATCGCCATGGTGCTGGCGGTGACCTTCGGGACCGTGGCCGCGACGTTCGCGGTGGGACTGACCCAGTCCCTCAACGCGGTGGCGAGCGCGCAGGATCCCGAGAACAGCGCCGATGTCACCGCCATCAGCGGGGCGGGCGGCTCGGGTCCCGGCGCCGGCCGGGTGGAGAAGGCGCCCCCGGCCGGTTCCGGGCGTGCTCCGGCCGGTTCGGGTTCGAACGAGCAGCAGCCGTCGGCCGATCCGGAGGCGGTGCGTGCGGCGATCGCGAAGCAGTCCGGCACAGCGTCGTACTACGGCACGGCGACGGGCGACGCCAGGGTGGCCGGGATCTCCGGCACCGTCCGGGCCACCCTTTACCAGGGTGACTCCCGCGCCGGCAGCTACGAGATGATCGCGGGGCACTGGATCACCGGACGGGGCCAGGTCGTGGTGCCCACCCACTTCCTGGAGCGGACGGGCACCAGGATCGGCGAGTCCGTGCGGGTCACCTTCCAGAAGGAGACGGTGAGCCTGCGCATCGTCGGCGAGGCCTTCGACACGTCGGACGACGGCATGCGGGTCCACGCGGACCTGGCGAGCTTCTCCAAGGCGAAACCGGAGGCCTTCCACATCGAGGTCGTGCCGGGGGTCTCGCCCGCCGACTACGCGCGGAAGCTCGCCGCCGTGGTCGAGCCGCTGGGCGGCGCCGCCTTCGCCGAATCCGCCCCCGAGGGGGAGAACATGATCGTCCTGCTGGAGGCGATGGCCGCGCTCCTCACCCTGATGCTGGTCTCCGTGGCGGGCCTCGGCGTGCTCAACTCCGTCGTCCTCGACACCCGTGAACGCGTCCACGACCTCGGCGTGTGCAAGGCGCTCGGCATGTCCCCGCGGCAGACCGTGAGTCTCGTACTCGCCTCGGTGGCCGGCATCGGCGTGGTCGGCGGACTGATCGGGGTCCCGGCCGGGTTCGCGCTCCACGACTACGTCCTGCCGGTCATGGGCGAGGCCGCCGGCACCGGCCTGCCGCCTTCGGTCCTCGACGTGTACGACGGCACGCAGCTGGTGCTGTTGGGCCTGGCCGGGGTGCTCGTCGCCCTCATCGGTGCCATGGCCCCCGCGGGATGGGCGGCCAAGGTCCGTACGGCCACGGCCCTGCGCACCGAGTGACCACCCCCTCGACGCCGTGCGGCGCCCACCGAGTCCCGGGGGGTGCGAACCGCACGGCGTCGGGGGCGCGAACCGCTCACGCGGAGGGGCGGTTTCAGCCCCGCCGGTCATCGCCGGGCGGTGGACCGCGCTGGTCAACTGCAGGTGAGCAGGCCCGCCTTCTGCTTGGCGTTCAGGATGCGATGGACGCTCTGACTCACCTGTGTGCGGAACGTCGAGCTCGTCGTCATCCGGCTCTGCACCGCCTTGGTCATGGCCGGGATCAGGTTCGGTTCGACCGTCAGGACCACGTCACCGCCGGCCGAGAGGAACTTGACCGCGCGGTCGCCCGGGGCGACGGCCTTCACCGCGACCGCGTTCCCGAGGTCGTCCGAGATGACCACGCCCTTGAACCCGAGGTTCTTGCGCAGCAGCGTCTGGATCACCGTCGACGAGAACGCGGCCCGGTTCTTCGCGTCGATCTTGCTGTACGTCGCGGACGAGATCATGACGAACGGCGCCCCGGCCTGGATCCCCGACTTGAACGGCGTGATGCTCGAACTCGTGCTCGTCGTCACCGAGTCCACGACTCCCGCCGTGGTGTCCGTGTTACCGCGGACATAGCCGAGCCCGGGGAAGTGCTTGAGCGTGGCCAGGACCCCGGACTGCAAGGAGCCCTCCAGGAACGCGTCGCTGTGCGGGGCCACGACCGCGGCGGTATGACCGAACTCGCGGTTGAACTTGCCGATCGGAGGATTGGCCGTGCCGAGGCTCGCCGGCACGACGTCCGCGACGGGTGCGAGGTTCAGGTTCACACCGGCCGACTTGAGCTGCTTGGCCCACACGGCCGATTCGCCGCGCAGCTTCGTCGTCGTCCACGTCCCCTGCGTCAGCGCACTCGGGATGGTCGAGAAACCGGGACCGGACAGCACCTGCACCTGCCCGCCCTCCTGGTCGGTCGAGACCAGGAGGCCCACACGGTGCCCGGCCACGGTGTCCGCCTTCGCCTGAAGACCGTTGACAACGGTCTTCGTCGCCGCCGTCCCGGCCTTGCTGCGCCCGGCGAGGAACACCGAGCCGACGTGGTACTGGTGCATGAGCGCGATCCGCTTGCTGTCCGGGGCGGACGGCGTGACCCCTCCCATGAAGAGCTGACCGACCCGCTGGGCGGTCGTCATCGCCGAGTAGGTCCGGTCGGCGCACGTGGGCGCCGCGAGCTTCGAGACCGGGGCGGAGGGGTCGATCGTGGCGGCCCGCGAGACCTGCACGCCCGCCACTCCCGCCGCCGCGAGCGACACCGCCAGCGCGGATGCGAGCCAGACACGTCGGCTGACGCCGGGGCGATGGGTGGGCGACTGGTGCGATGCCATGAAGATACTCCGAGGATGCCTGCTGGGGACCGCTTGTATCCTGTGCGGGAAGTCAGTTGCCGTGTCCAGCGTACCTCCGCGTACATGGGCTGAGTCCGAGCGTGCGACGCCCGCCTTCCGGCGGGCTCGACGCGTGCTCGCGGGTCTGCGCGGAGCCCGGTCGGCGCACCCTCCCGGGGCACGCGGGCCGCGCGGCGAACAGCGCCGCGCAACGTATGTCCCCACAAGCGTAGTGGGGGTCGTGAGGGACTTCCACCGATGGCCGGCGGCCAGGTGGCCCTAGGCGTCCAGGACGAGGTAGCCGTCGAGGCGGCCGAGACGGTCCGATTCGGGGTCGGGCGGAAGCGCGTGGCCGAGATCGTCGGCCCTGACCTCGCTGATCCACTGGTCGTGCTGGTACTCGTGGTTGATGAGGGTGGTCATCAGATGGGTGGCGACGACGGTCAGTTGGGCGGGGGCGCCGACGTTTCCGGCCGCGATGTCGCCGATACGCGCATGGACGCGTTCGGCGACGGCGGCGCGGAACGCGGACAGCCGCTCGACCGTGGGCAGCGCGCCGCGGAACTTCTCCGGGTTCGCCGAGTCCATGATCCCGTCGAGCTCCGGGTCCGGGCTGGGCTCCGCCGCGGTGAGGTTGCGGATCATGAAGTGGGCGACGTGGGCCTGGTGCCCGAGATGCCACCCGATGGCGCTGGAATTCTCATGAGGGCGCCAGATCACCTCGTCCGGGGTGAGGTCCCTCCACAGCTCGTCGGTGTAGCCGCGGGCCCGGTCGTACTCGCGCAGCAGCGCTGTGAGGTCGTACATGGCACCACCTGTCGGTGTTGGGTGAGAAGTCGATTTTGGGTTAAAGAGTCAGTGCTGGGAAGAAAAGTCGGTGTTGAGCAAGAAATTGGTGCGGCGGGTACTACGGTCTCGGCGAGGGACGCAAACCGCGAGCGGGAGGAGCCCACGTGCTGAAGCGGGTCGCGGAGGGTGTGCTGGTTCACCAGAGTGAGTTCATGCGGACCAACGCCGTTGTCGTACAGGGCGGCGCCGGTGTGCTGCTCATCGACGCCGGGGTGCAGGGCCACGAAATGGTCTGCCTCGCGAACGACCTGTCCGATGCGGGGCAGACCGTTGTGGCGGGGTTTTCCACGCATCCTCATTGGGACCACCTTCTGTGGCACGCCACGCTCGGCTCGGCACCCCGCTACGCCACGGCGCGCTGCGCCGCCACTGCCCGGGAGCGGCTGTCGGGCGAAGGCGCGATGGCCCGAGTGTCCACGTTGATCCCGGCGGACATCGTCGAGCAGGTACCGCTGGACCTGCTGGGCCACATTTCCGGGCTGCCCGCCGAGGCGGCGCGCATTCCCTGGGACGGCCCTCTCGTCCGGATCATCGAGCATGACGCGCACGCCCCGGGCCATGCGGCGCTGTTGATCGAGGAAGCCGGGGTTCTCGTCGCCGGCGACATGCTCTCCGACGTGCTCATCCCGATGCTCGACCTGAACGGCACCGCTGACCCGATCGAGAGCTACCTCGCCGCACTGAGGTTGTTCGAGGACGTGGCGGACGACGTCGATGTCGTCATCCCCGGGCACGGGTCCGTCGGTCGCGGTGGCGAGGTTCGCGCACGCATCGCCCAGGATCGCGCCTACGTACATGCCGTGCGTGACGCCCGCGCCCCCGGCGACCCGCGGCTCGACCCGTCGGCCTCGTACGGCAAGGACTGGCTGCCCGGTGTGCACGAACGGCAGTTCCAGCACCTCACCCGGAGCAGCGAGTCCGACGAGTCGCCCGGCCGGCGGCCATGAGGCCGCCGCTCGAGCATCCCGCGTGACACCGTCCCCGCCGCGGCGGGGATTCAGGGCCTTCGTCGGGTCCGGTCGCGTCGGTGTGGCCAGCCGCACATTCGTTGCGGTATGGAGAAGGCGGCAGGGGTGGCAGGGGCTGAAAAGTCGCCTGGTCGTGGGTTGTTGGACCCGCGGGGGACTGGAGGAACAGCTCCGTGCCGGCTCGGCGGCGGGCCGGGAGGCGTGTGATGGGGGCGCCGGGGTTCCGCGCTGGAACGGAGGGGGCCGTGAGGCCCGTACACTCGGCAACCGCCTCCGTGTCCGGCGCGAGGCCTCGACAGGAAGGACGCGTTGTCCGTGTTCCAGGAAGCCCCGATCTACCGCCAGCTCGTCGCGGAGCGCGGTGACGTTCCCGCGCAGGTCCGAGGTGAGGCCGAGCGGATTCGCAGCGACCTGCAGCGGGTGATGCCGCCTCTCAGGGCTTCCGCCCCCGTCGCGGCCGAGGGCTCCTGGCCCGCCGCTCCCGCCGCCGGCCTGGCCCTTCCGCCCGGGACGCAGCAGCGCTGATCCGCCGTACGGGGCCTGCCCGCTCCGACGCGCCTCGACCGCCCGGAAGCCGACGGCTTCCGGGCGGCGGCGGTCACGAGGGCCGTCCGTGGCGCCCGCCGCCCATCACCCGGCGGTCCTGACACACGGCTGCGGCCCGAGACTCAGCGCACCGGGAAGCCGAACGTGTGGCCCTGCTCCTTGAGCCGGGGCAGGATCCGGCGCAGGGCCTCGACCGTCTGCGAGCGGTCGCCGCCCGCGTCGTGGAAGAGGAGCGTCGGCCCGTTGGGCAGCTCCCGCTCGACCGTGGCGACGACCGCGTCCGTGCCCGGCCGCTCGAAGTCCTTGGAGTCCACGTTCCAGCCCAGCGGTCGCATGCCCCGCGAGGCGGCCAGCTTGCGGCTGTACGGGGTGAAGGCACCGCCGGGCGCCCGGTAGTACATCGGCCGTACGCCCCCGGACGCCTTGGTGATCATGCGCTCGGCGTCGAGTATCTGCTGCGACTGGTAGGCCTGCGACTTGGTGTCCATGGTGGTGTCGTGCGACACCGAGTGGTCGCACAGCCGGTGGCCGGCGGCGACCACCTTCTTCACGAGATCCGGGTGCGCCTGCGCCTGAGTCCCCACCATGCAGAAGGTGGCCTTCACTCCGTACTCGCGCAGGACGTCGAGCACTTGAGGAGTCCATACGGGGTCGGGGCCGTCGTCGATCGTGATGTTGACACCGCTCGCCCCCTTGTCCGAGGCGTGCGCGATCGTCACCGCCACCGGCTTGACGGGCTTGGCCGACGCGGCCGGGCGGGGCGACGAGTCCTGCACGGCACCGGCCTGCGCGGTCCACACCGAGGCGCCGGCGGCCAGCACCGTCACCCCGAGTGCCGCCGCGGCCACCTTCCCGTACCAGCCCCGCTTGCTGCCGTGCCGTGCCATGTCCGCCCCGCTCTCGCGCAGTTCCTCGGTCGCCCACCGACCACCTGGCAGGACGAGCGATGGCGACCGGGGGATGCGTCTGTTACGGATCACGGACAATTCCGGGGGGAAATGGGGACACAGCCCCGGGAGCAGCTCCTGGCGCCGTGTCAACGTGCCGGTTCTCAGCGAGAGTTCGGCCGCCCTGCCGCCCTGTTACGGTGGGCCGATGTCATCCGTGAAGCAGTTCCAGGTCACCTTCGACTGTGAGCAGCCCGAGCGTGTCGCCCGCTTCTGGTGCGAGGTGCTCGGGTACGTCGTGCCGTCACCGCCGAAGGGGTTCGCCACGTGGGAGGACTACGAGGGTTCGCGGCCCCCTGAGGACCGGGGCTCGTGGTTCGCGTGCGCCGACCCTTCAGGTGTCGGCCCGCGGCTCTACTTCCAGCGCGTTCCCGAGGGCAGGGTCGTCAAGAACCGGGTGCACCTGGACGTGCGGGCCGGCACCGGTCTCGTGGGTGACGAGCGTCTGGCCGTCCTGAAGGCCGAATGCGAGCGACTGATCGCGCTCGGCGCGACCCATGTGCAGACACTGCTCGCCGACGACGAGAACGAGTCCTGCATCGCGATGCAGGACATCGAGGGCAACGAGTTTTGTCTCGACTGAACAACGGAATGGGATCGAGACGCGCGTCGGCGGCACGGGTGATGTGACGTCCGTACGGAGGCGCGCCCTCCCGGCGGGTCCTCGGCGCCATGGCCGAGGACCGCCGCCCGGACCCGGTGACTCCCCAGCCCGGCGCGGGAGTTCGGATCTCCGCACCCGTCCCGTCGGAACGCATCCGTCGAGCAGTTCTGGTTCAGCGCCCGGTCCGGACGCGGTCCGAGCCTCGTGAATCCGAAGAAATTCCTGCTCACAGGCCTTCCGTGCGACCTCAGGGCTGCCTTATCTTCTCCATCCATGCCCCTTGCCGATGATCAGCGCGGCGGCCGTCTGCTCGCCGGCGTCGCATCCCTCACCACCGCGGTCGTACTCGCGGTCCTCTGTGCCGCCCTCGGCCTTGTCGACGGGACCGGACTGTTCGCCCCGGAGAACTGGCTGGACGCGGGTTTCGTACCCGGCAACGCCACGAGCCCTGCCTGGGCCACCGTGGTGTTCCTGCCTCTGCTGATCGCCGGCAGCGCGGTGTCCGTCCACCGGCTGGTGCGCGCAGCGGCTCCCGAGGCGAAGGCACGATGGGTCTTCGGCGGGGTCTGGTCGAGTCTGGTCCTGGTCGCGTTCCTGGCGAAGCTGGCCTACAGCGTGCTGCTGCTGGCGATCGCCGGACCGGGCGGGCTGCACATCTTCCCGACGGCCGGGGCGTTGCTCGCCGAGTGCGGGCTGACCGGCGCGAAGTACGCCGTGTTCGGGCCGCTGGTCGCGGGCTTGACGGCGGCGTCGTACCGGATCGGCGTGTGGCGCCTCCGCCGCACGGCCGCAGAGGTCGGCAACGTGGGCAAGGCTGCCGAGGCGGGCAAGGGCGCCGGGGGCGACACGGTCGGCGAGGTAGGCGAACGCGCCGGGAGTGACGAGCGTGCCGAGGGCGCCGGGGCCGGTGAGGGCGGCAAGCGCACCGGGCGTCGCGCGGGGGCACCGCGCGCCGGTCTCGACCCGGTCGCCGGGTTCGCCTGGCTGCCGGCCGGTGCCGCCGTGGCGCTCCAGGCGGGGACCGGTGTGTTCGCCTGGGCGGCCGGACCGATACCCGGCGGCCTCGTGACGGCGACGCTTCTGAGCGGAGTCACGGCGGTCCTCGCCGGCATCGGGCTCTGGCGCCGCGTGGTGTCGCCCGGCCTGACCCGAGCACGTACCGGCGTGACACTGTGGTCGCTCGCGACCACCCTCACCGCTGCGGGCGTGCTCGGATGCGTGCCCCTGTGGATTCTCGACGGGTGCCTGAACGGTTTCGGCGGGGCACTGTTCCCGGTCGCGTCCGTCCTCGTACGGGTCGCGGAGGGCGTGACGGCGGGCGTGTGCGCGGGCGTCGTGTGCGTGCCCTGGGTCGCTGAACTGGCGTGGCGGCGCCGGACGGAGCCCTCGCCCGGTGGCGGCCTCGCCTGGGTCGTCCGATGGGCGCCGCCCGTCGCCGTGGCCGCCGTGTTCGCGCTCGCCGCCGGCACCCTGGTACCGGGGCCCGCGGTGGCCGCCGTCGGCGCGCAGACCCAGGTCGCGGGCCGCGACCGGAACGGGCTGTTGCCGCTGACGGTGCTGCGCGAGAACGGACAGGCCCCGGTGATCGGCGACAGCCAGGGGCGGCAGGTGCTGCTCCGCGGTGTGAACGTCAATCAGCTCATCGACTACGGACAGCCCGACCCGGCCATGCCCACGGTGTGGCCGCTGAAGGACTCCGACTACGCCCAGATGGAAACGTACGGGTTCGACGTCCAGCGCCTCGCCCTGTCCTGGTCGGCCCTGGAGCCGAAGCGGGGCGTCTTCGACGAGGCGTATCTCGCGCGGATCCGCACCGCGGTCGACCAGGCCGCCGACCACGGCATCCACACCGTCCTCGACATCCACCAGGACACCTTCTCGAAGTACGTCAGCGCGGCTCCGGGAACGCGCTGCCGCGCCAACGCCTCACCGGAGTTCGGCAACGACGGCGCCCCGAAATGGGCGACCCGCACCGACGGCGCCAAGGCCTGCGGCTTCCTCGGGCGCGACCTCTCGCCCAACGTGCAGCAGGCGTTCACCAACCTCTACGACGACACCGACGGCATCGGCACCGAGTTCGCCCGCATGTGGGGCCGCCTCGCCAAGATCTTCGCGGACGATCCCGCGGTCGCCGGCTACGACCTCCTCAACGAGCCCGGCCCCGGCAACGCGCCCGGCGTGACCTCCTCGATCCTGCTCGGACGTCTCTACCAGCAGGCGATCACCTCGATCCGGGCCGCGGAGTCGAAGGTGGCCGGCGGCTTCCACCACCTGGTGTTCTTCGAGCCCTCGATCCTGTGGTCGGGACTCGGCTTCGACACCACCCCGCCGGCCGGGTTCGCCGACGACCCGCTGCTCGTCTTCTCGCCCCACCTCTACAGCGAGTCGATCACCATGGACCAGGGCCTGGGCGTCACGCTGACCTCGATCGAGCAGGGCTACGTCGCCGCCGAGCGCACCGCGCGGGCGTACGGGGCACCGCTGTGGTCGGGGGAGTGGGGATGGTTCGGTGAACCCGAGGACTTCCGCGCCCGGTTCGACCGTTTCCTGGACCGGCAGAACACCGACGTTCTGGGCTCGGCGATCTGGGTGTGGAAGAAGGCCTGCGGCGATCCGCAGAACGACCCGGAGGCCACCACCTCGGGCGGCGGTGTCGTGCTGTACACGTGCCCCGACGGCAAGCCGCTGGCGAGCCCGGCCTTCGAGACCACGGCGCTCTCCCAGGCGTACCCCCGCAGCGCTCCCGGCCGCCTCAGCTCTCTGCGGTCCTCCCGCACCGAGCGGGACCTGAGGCTGTCCGGCTCCGGTACGGGCACGCTGGACGTGTGGGTGCCCGGCCCGGGCCGCCCCGACGCCGAGGGCAGCGGCCTCACCGGCATCCGGACGACGGAACAGCCCGGCGGCTGGCGCCTCACGGCGCGCACCTCCGGTCGCTACACCCTCCACGTGGCGTAGGAGCAGCCGTCGACCGCCGGCCGGTCGAGTGACGGCCGTCGCCCGCCACATGACCTGGTGACATCCTTCGGCCGGTCAGCCTCGGTGGCGGGCCGGCCGGCGCCACCAGGTCGTCGCACGTTCGTCGGACGAGACGCGCGACGAAACGCGGCACGCGACGAAGGGCCGGGGGCGGACGCGGGACCGGACGTGCTCAGCCCGTGGTCCAGCGACGCAGCTTCTCGGGGTTGCGCATGACCCAGATGTGTCTGATCCGGTCGCCCGCGACCTCGAACGCGAGCACCGTCACGATGACGCCGTCCTGCTGGGCCACCAGGCCCGGCTGACCGTTGACGGTCCGTTCCAGGAGCGTCATGCCGTCCCGCCTCCGGTCGGCGAGCCCGGCCCACGCGTGCGCGATCCGCTCGCCGCCCTCGATGGGGTGCAGGAAGCTCTGGGCGAGACCGCCGCCGTCGGCGATCGCGGTGGCGTCCGGGTCGAGCAGGCCGATGAGGGCGTCGATGTCCTTGGCCTCCCACGCCTCCTTGAAGGCACTGACGACACCGGTGTTCCGGGCCGCCGGGGCCGCGAGCGGCCGGGCGGACCGGACACGGCGACGGGCCGAGGAGGCGAGCTGACGGCACGCCGCCGGCGTACGGCCGACGATCTCCGCCACTTCGGCGAACGAGTGGCAGAAGACATCGTGCAGGACGAACGCGACCCGCTCGGCCGGGGTCATCGATTCGAGCACGACCATGAAGGCCAGACCGACCGACTCGTCCAGGGTGACCCGGTCGGCCGGGTCGACGACGGCACCCCCCGGCCGCCCGCTGATCCACTCCGCGCGCCCGGGCAGCGGCTCGGGGATCCACTCACCCACGTAGGTCTCCCGCCGGACGCGTGCCGAGCCGAGCACGTTGAGGCAGACGCGACTGGCGACGGTCGTCAGCCACGCCCCGGGGGACTCGATGGCGTCCTGCTCCTGACGGGACATGGCGTACCAGCGGGTGTACGTCTCCTGGACGGCGTCCTCGGCCTCGGTCAGGGAGCCCAGCAGCCGGTAGGCGAGATTGATCAGGTGACGCCGCTCGCTCACGATCGCGTCCAGGCCCGGATCGGGCCGGCCCTGCCCCGGCTCGGATCGGGTGGTCATGGTGTCGACAACTCCCTCGGTCGCGTCCGCTGTCACCCCTTCGACAAGACAGCGCCCCGGAATGTGAGGCCGGAGCGGCACCTCACATCGCGCGGGCCTGTCTTGTCGAAGGAGGTGAGACCGACACAGGACACATCATCCAGCGGACTGGAAGGCCGGAGACATCATGACTGCCTCGACCCCGGAGACCACGCAGACGCATGCGCCCCGGACGACCCGGGAGACACCTGCGACCCCGGAGCCTTCCTTCACCACCCCGGCCACCGACGAGCGACTGGAGCGCGTGGCCGCCGCGCTGAAGGAGAAGAACTTCGACGTCGAGATCCTCGACGACGCCACCGCGGCGCGGGCCCGCGTCAAGGACCTGATCCCCGAGGGCGCCGCCGTGTTCACCGTGGCCAGCGAGACCCTCCGCCTGTCCGGCATCGAGGAGGACATCAACGACAGCGGGCGGTACGACTCCGTCAAGGCACGCGGAACGGCCATGGACCGGGCGACCCAGATGGCCGAGATCTGGCGGATGCTCGCCTGCCCCGACGTCGTGGTGGGCAGCGTCGCCGCGGTCACCGAGACCGGCTCGCTGGTGGCCGCGTCCGCCAGCGGAAGTCAACTGCCCGCCTACGCGGGCGCCGCGCCCCGGGTGATCCTGCTGGTCGGAGCGCAGAAGGTGGTGCCCGACCTGGACACCGCGCTGCGCCGTGTCGACGAGTACTGCGTCCCGCTCGAGGACGAGCGCGCCAGGAAGGTCTACGGCGTGCCGAGCGCGCTCAATCGCCTTCTCGTCCTCAACGCGGAACCCCATCCGGGGCGCGCCACCGTCCTGTTGCTCCGGGAGGCCATCGGATTCTGAACCGCCGGGAGCCGACTGCCCCACGGTCACATCACCTCGTGCCGTCCGCCCCCGGGACGCCCAGGCGCTCGGCCCACTCACCCTCCGGCGACCAGAGGCGCGTGCCGCCGGAGGGGCCGGCTCCCGTGCCGCCGGGGAGTGCCGGGCCGGATACTCCGCCGTCGCGGGCACCGGCGTTCCCGCCGGCCGCGACCGGCCGGTCGTCCCGGTCCGTGAGCCGGAACCCGACCGTGTAGGTCCGGGCGACCGAACCGTTGGCCGAGGTCACCCTGACGGTACGGCTGGTGAACCGGGATCCGGTCGACGAGAGGACCGACCCACCGGCGGTGACCCTCACCCGCGCGCCGGACTCGGCCGGTACGGCGGAGACGGCCGGGATCCGCTTGTTCTTCGGCCAGTCGACGACGTACGTGGACACCTCCGGATCGAAGCCGTCGATCGGGACGCCGCCCACCCTGATCGCGTCGGCGTCGGCGACACTCGCCTTGGTGGCGTCCACGAAGTCGGTCACCGTGACCGACCCGTCCGCGCCCACGACGACGTGTGCCGCCATGGCGGCCGCCAGGTTGATCCGCTGCCAGCTCGCTCCGCCGTCCGCGGTGAGGTCGAGCGGATACCCGGAGTCCGTCGCGGTCTGCTCCAGGACCTGGACGCGCTGCTCGGTGGTCAGGTCCGGGAAGGCCGTGATCAGCAGGGCCGCCGCGTCGGCCGGTGTCCTGAGCGTCTGCCCGGCCTTCGCGACCTGGGAGAACCCGTAGGTGAGGCGCCGTGTGTACAAACCGACGTCCTGCGTCGCGCTCAGGCCCGCGTAGGAGTCGCCAGCGCAGGCCGTGAGCGAGTCGCCGTACCCCTCCTGCTCGCACCGCGCGAGCAGCACGTTCTCGATCTCGGTGTGGGCCTGGAGCAGCAGCTTCCGGAAGTCGGGGTCCGCCCAACGGTGGGCCACGGTGGCCTGTCCCGTGATGCGGCCGCCCATGACGTCCAGGGGGTAGTGGAACCCGAGGACGACACGGTTGTCCCCATATTCCGAGGTGCGCGCGAGGATCGACGGTGCCAGTTCCGGCAGGAGCGTGGCGAGCACGGTCCCGGCCTCGTACCCGCCGTAGGTGTGGCCGCTCGGGTACGAGCCGCTGGTCGCGAGACCGCTGTACGAGCCGTCCTGCGACTCGCGGACGGCACCGCCGTCACCGACGAACCCGAGCCGTACGTAAGGACGTCGGTAGTCGTAGTGGTTCTTCGCTCCGTCGACCTCGTCGAGGCCCTGGGTGACGCGGGAGAACAGGGCGCTCGTCTTGGGCAGTCGGCCGTCGCTCAGGGCGTCGCCGTAGATGCGGCCGAGCCGGGAGCCGAGGCCGTCGGCCAGCGTGACGGTGGCGCTGTGTGTCGCGTCCACCTCGGCGCGGTCCACCTCCTTCTGCGTGGCGGCGTTGTTGACGGCCAGGGCGGTTCTGTCGTTCTCCGCGGTGGGCGAAGTGCCGTTCGGGACCTTGGTGTTGGTGCCGAGGACGTCGGTGTGCAGATCGTCGAATCCGTTGAGCAAGGTGTCGAAGTAGTCGCTTCCGTCGCCGGTCGTCGGCCAACTGTCCGACGTGTAGGTCGCGTTCAGTGTGTCGTCCGGGAAGGGGGACGGCTGGTACGCGGGGTCGGAGGCGTCCGCCGGGTCCGCTGCCGGCTCCGAGGCGGGCGCGACGGGGTCGGCCGAGGTTCCGGCCAGGGTGACCGCGGAGACGGTCGCCGTATGTGCCTTCGCCTTGCCGACGGACGCGAGGAGGGCGGTGGTTGTCGTGGCGGGAACGTGGGCGGTGGTTCCGTCGTCGAGGGCCACGGTGTAGCCGATGACCGGGAATCCGCCGTCGCCGGCCGCCCGCCAGGTCACGCGGACGCGCTTGCCGTCGGTGATCACGCTCGTCACGGCCGGCTTCTGCGGCCTGCCGCCGCCGGTCACGACGGGGGCCGTGGCGGGGCTCGGCCGTGAGGCGCCGACGGTGTTCACCGCCCGGACGCGCGCCGTGTACGACCTGCCGTCCCGCAGCCAGGTGAACGTGGTGCGCCGGCTGCCCGGATCGTGGATCTCGACCTGGTGGCCGTCGTCGAGGGTGACCTCGTAGCCGGTGACCGGTGAGCCGCCGGTGTCCCCGGGTGCGGACCAGGCGACGGTCACGCTCGTGCCGGACGAGGTCGCCGACACGTCCGCGGGCGCGGCGGGAACCGCCTTCGGCCTGGTGGTGAGCGCGGCCCGGGCGTGGTCGAGCGCGCCGTACCGTGCCGTGAGGGTCGCGTCGGAGGCCGCCGTGTCCGCGACCGCGGTCCTGGCCGCGGCGAGTGCCTCGGTGAACGCCGTCCACGAGGTGGCCGTGTAGCGCGCGTCGTCGAGGGCCGACGCGGTCGCGACCAGGTCCTCCAGCCGCAGCCTCGGGAGCGGGATCAATTGCCGGGCCGCGAGAGTGAGACGACGGGTCTGGGTGTCGACCTCGAGCTGGGTCACGGAGTCGGCCTCGGCGAGGGTGCGTGCGGCCGCGAGTTCGCGCCGGAACACACCGAAGTCGATCGTGTCGTAGCGCTCGGCGTCGGCGGAGAGTCCCGCGTACTGGTCGATCGCCTTGCGCAGGGCGGACTTGTCCGTGACGGCGGGCGCCTCGACATGGGTGAAGGTGATCCGCCCCAGGTTCGCGACGTACGGGTGCGAGGAGTCCGGGGTGGTCACCAGCCGCAGATGGACGGCGTGCGTGCCGGTGATCGACTTCGGCAGGGTCAGGCTCGTCGTCCCTCCCGACGACCACGCGGCACCCGTGACCGGCAGGGGGACGGTCGCGTACGGCGTCCCGGGGGCAGCCGCGTCGAAGGAGTCCAGGTAGAGCTGGACGGCCGAATCGGGGCCGCAGCGGGCGGAGTTGTTGACGTATGTGATCGTGACGGTGCTCTTCGCGGAGCCGCCGAAGTCGAGGTCGCCGTAGTCGAGCCAGGCCCCGTCGTAGGTGCCGCCGAGATCGGTGGTGGATCCCGCGCCGGTCCAGCCGGCCGGCTCGCTCTTGAGTCCGCCGCCGCTGTTGGAGTGGAACGCGGTGGCGTCGAACGCCGAGGGCGTGTCGGCCTCCTGACCGAGTGTCAGTGAGTAGACATTGGCGACGTAGGGCTGCGAGGCCGTCTGCGTACGGGAGACGAAGTCGGCGTACACGTCCTGGACGCCGGTGAACACGCCCGGATCGAGGCGCACGGTGGTGGTGGCGACGGTTCCCCAGCCCGATCCGCTGTAGTCGAGCGGGATGTCGACGCTCTTCGGGCCGTCCTTCGAACCGAGGTGCAACTCGATGCGCGAGTCCGACGCCGCGCGCGACTGGGGCTTGTCGTAGCGGACGGTGACCGTGTCGGCGCCGTCGCGGAGGTCGGTGTCCTTCCACTCGGCCCACGCGCCGTCGGTCGTGTTCTCGAAGATGCCGTTCGCGAGGTTGAGCGGGAGCGAACCACCGCCGCTCGTGGTGCTGTTGGGCGCGGTCAGCGTGGCGAGCGTGGTCGCGGTCGACGAGGAGGCCTCGTACGGAGAGAACTGGTACCGGTCGAAGTTCGACACCCACTGCTGTCCGGACGGGGCGTGGAAGACGAACGTCGCGCTCGACGCGCCCAGGAGGGCGTCCGGGTCGGTGACGGCCGCCTGCACCGTGCTGTAGTACTGCCAGCCGCCGGTTCCGGGGAGCCGGACGGTCGCGACGACGGGGCCGTCGGCGGCGCCGGCGTGGATGTCGACGCTGCTCGGATTCGCCGTGGTGGCCTGCGCGTTGGCGTAGCGGACCGAGACGCTGCGCGGTGCGACCCCGCCGAAGTCCAGCTCGGTGAACCGCTCCCACGCCCCCTCGGTGACGCCGCCGAGGTCGCCGTCCGAGTAGTACGCCTCGCTCACGAGGCTGGGGCCCTCCTTCTGGTCGGGGTCCTCGGCCTGGAGGACGGCGTAGCCGCCCTCGTCGATGGTGAGCGCGTCGGCGGCGGACCGCAGGGCGTCGTCCGCCGCCATGATCGCGCCCGTCGTGGAACTGCCGTCCCCGAGGACGGTCCGCGCGCGCTCCAGCGCGGCCCGGAACACCGTCCACGAGCCGTCGGAGTAGTTGCCGGTGCGCACCGGTGAGGCCTGGTCGACGAGCGCGTCCAGCGCCTTGCGGTGCACCGCGGCGGCGGAGAGCAGGAGCGGGTCGGTCGGCGAGATCCCGGTGCCGCGCACCGTCGAGGCCCGGGCGCCGTGGGCGAAGGCCGCGTCCTGGAACGTGATACCGAAGCGCGCGTCGGCCCGGGTGCCGCCGCTCAGTGACAGCGTCGCCGTACGCGAGCCGCTGACGCGGAGATCCGCCGTGACCCCGCCCGGCAGGCCCGTCACGGTCGCCGCACCCGTCCTGGTCAGGCTGGTGCCCTTGCGGGCGGCGAACTCCGCGGGTCCGGACAGGGTGAGCTTCACACCGCCGTCGACGGTGCCGTCCTCCCGCGTGTCCACGGTGCCGGGGGCGGCGGAGACGACGGTGTCGCCCCGGCCCGCTCCCGTGCCGCCGCCACCCGTGTCACCCGCGTCGGTGTTCAGCGAGTAGGCGGGCTTCGTCCTCGTGCCCCACGCGGAGGGCTTGGAGCCCATGGTGAATTCCAGGGTCCCGCCCGAGACGATCCGCGAATAGTCGAGCCAAGTGTCGCCGAACCGCGCGCCGTTGAGGGTCGCGCTCTGCACGTAGTAGTTGTCGGGCGAGACCCCGTCGGCCTTCACCGTGAACCGGGCGCCGTTCGCGTAGCGGATCGTCGTGGAGTCGAAGAAGGGACTGCCGATCTGGAACTGGCTGGAACCCGCGGTCACCGGGAACAGGCCCAGCGCGGCGCCGACGAACATCGTCGACATGGTGCCGGCGTCGTTGTCCATGGTCGGCAGGAAGCCCTTGGGGGAGAGCTTGTAGACCTGGGTCCTGACCGGCGGGCGGAACTCGCCGCCGGAGCTGGGGGCTTCGTTCGAGGAACCGGTCGCGATGTAGCGGTTCCAGGTCATGCCGGTGTAGATCGCGCGCACCCATTTCTGCGTCAGGCTCGGTTCACCGACGTAGTTGAAGAGGTAGGGGGCCTGGAGGTCGATCTCGTTCGCGTTGGAGTGCAGCATCGTCGAGCCGTCGTCGGCGCCGGAGTCCTCGCCGAACATGTGCTCCACGGCGGCCTTGCCCGCCTTGGCGCCGCCCATGGCCTCGATGAGGCCGCCCATGTCGTAGGCGTCGTACCAGTGGTACTGCCAGAGCGTGCCCTGGTAGAGGCCGGCCGCCTCGAACTTCTCGTGGTCCGCGCTCTGCCAGTCGCCGTTCGCGGCGCGCGGGGTGAGCAGACCGACCCCGGTGCCGTCGGCCGCGGTCCAGGCGCCGGACCTCACGAGGTGGTCGATCGCCATGGTCGACTGCGTACGCAGCTTCTCCGCGTCGGCCTTCTTGCCGAGCGCGTCGGCGATGACGGAGAGCGCCCACTGGTCGTAGCCGCGCTGGACGGTCGTACCGGGATCCCCGGTGACGTAGCCCTGCCGCAGCTGCGCCCCCGTGTAGTACCCGGCGTACGACAGCAGCGCGGGGTAGGCCTCGTCGAGCCGGTCGAAGTCCTTGTAGCCCTTGGACAGCGCGTCGGCGACGAGGACGGCCGAGCGCTCCCAGCGTACGGTCGGGACCGAGTGGGTGAGGCTGCCGAGGCTCTTGCCGGCGGTGTGCGCGTCGGCGAAGAGTTCGACGAGCGACTGCACCATGTCCCGGTAGGTGGACGGGTCGATGTACGCCTCGACGGAGTACTTGCGGAAGTCGTCCCAGGTGGACCAACCGTCGTAGTACGTGAAGCCGTTGGTCTTGTGCACCGCTCCGTCCACACCGCGGTACGTGCCGCTGGTACTGGTGGCGTTCACCGGCAGCGCGTACATGCGGTAGAGGTGCGTGTAGAACTCCTTGGTCAGCGTCGACCCGGGATCGGACTGCGCGGAGGCCTGTACGTCGACGGCGCCGAGCGCGCGGTTCCAGTCGGCCCGCGTCCGCGCGCGCGCCTGGTCGAAGGTGAGGTGGCCGACTTCGCCGAGCTGGTCGGTCGCGGCCTGTTCGGCGCTGATCGGTGACAGGGTGACGCGCAGTTCGATGTCGTCCCCGGCGGACGGGGCGAACGCGAGGACGGCGCCGGTGTCCCTGCCGTCCTGAGCCGTCGCGTCGCTCAACCTGCCGTCGTCGCCCCAGCTCTTGAGCGAGGCCACGGGGACGTTCGTGGTGGCGTGGTAGAAGAGCTGGTACGACGCGCCGTTGAAGGACCCCGCGATGAGCCCGCTGATCGAGGCGGTCCCGTCCGGGAGCGTCGTCGCCTTCAGGGTCGAGCGGGTGCGGCTGGTGAAGTTGTTCGCCAGGTCGAGGACGAGTTCGGGGTTCGACCCGGAGGGGAAGCTATACCGTTCCAGCGCCGTGCGCGTCGTCGCGGTCACCTCGGCCTCGATGGTGCCGGAGTCCCGCGTCACCGACGAGGCGGTCCCGGACACGGCTCCGAGCCCGACCTGGTAGGAGCCGGGTGTCGCGCTCTCGTCGTCATGGCTGTACGTGTGCGCGTACGTGCCGGGCGAGGGGCGCTTGTCGTAGTGGACGGACGTCGGGACGACGAGCAGGTCACCACCGCCTCCCGAGCCACCGACGCCGTCGAGGTCCGTCGCCGTGAACCCCGCGATGTGGTCCTCGTCGTAGTCGTACCCGGAGTGGTTCCGGTCCGGCGTGGTCATCGGGTTGACCTTGGCCAGACCGTGCGGCGCCTGGGCCCCCGGCAGGTCGTTGCCGTCGTCGCCCGCGGTCGACACGAAGGGGTCGACGAGCTTCGTGTAGTCCGTGCCGTCGGTTGCCTCGGCGGACGTCGTTGCCGTGACGGGGAAGGGCACCGCGGCGGCCGTACCGCCGACGGGCGCGGCGAGGGCGAGCGCCCCGGTGAGCAGGGCGACGACTGTCGCGCGCACCGGCCTGCGGCCGCGTCGGGCGGTCCCCGGAAGGATCACGCGGGGCACGGGGGGACGGGATCTGTTGGGCACGTGACCTCTCCAGCGTCGCTCGTACGCACGCACGATCCGGCAGGCCTCACCGAGAGACAACGTTGTCAGTCCGGGGTGCCGGGCGTGCGACCCGGGTGAGACGGCAGTGGACACACAGAATGGCACTCCTGCGCCGGATTGCACCCTGTCGTGTTCACGACCGCCCGCCATCAGACACGGGCAACGCGTACGGCGGGCGAACGACGTGCGTACGGTGAGCGCGCACCCGACGCCGTGAAGGCGGCGGCCGGGGGAGCGGCACGGCCGGTCGGCGGCCGAGTGGCCTCAGTCGTAACGGAGTTTCATCCAGGAGTAGAGGCTCATCGGAACGGTGAGCGCGCCCCAGAGGATCAGGAAGACCGTGAGGGTGTTGTAGCCGTTCAGAAAGCCGAGGACGAAGACCAGCGCGCATTGGCCGACGACCCAGCGCCCCGCCACCTTCAACTCGGACAGGTCATCCGAGAGTTCCCCGCGACGGAAGAACCACATCCAGACCATGTAGGTGCCGCCCAGCGACATCGCCGCGCCCACGACGAGGCCGTAGCCGTCCAGCAGCAGGCTGAATTCGGGGGAGTCCTCGGTTCGGTGGGTGTGGCCGCGCACGGTCATCGCCGTGATGGTCCGCGACCAGACCGTGACAGTGACATGGTCACCGGAGTGCAGGTGGTAGAAGGCGACCGGCGGGTCGTCCAGCGTGACGTCGCCGCCGATGGGATCGTGCCCCTTCAGAGTGACCCGTACGGCGTGCGATCTGCTCCCCCCGGGGTCGGAGGAGGCGACGACGGCCGTCGTCCTGTGGAGGCACGCGGCATCGAGGTCGTCACGGTCGGTACCGGCGCAGGGGGCCGCCGAGTGGAACCGCCCCGAGATCGACAGGTCGTCGACCAGGGTGAGAACGCTGCCGAGCGTCAGGAACACCCCTGATGCCGCGAGCGCGATGAAGCCCACGCTGCGAAACCAACTCCGAGTCCAGAACCGTCGGCGCACGTCGTCAGCCACGTCTCGTTGGACATCCGCCTCGTTCCGAGGGTTGTACGGCTGGATCTCCGGGGCCCCGTCACCCCGGCACTCGACGTCGCTCCTGGCGTGGCAGAGTATGCGTGTGCCCACCACTGATGCCGCCCGTGCCGCCGACGCCGTCGATGTCTCCCGCGCCGTGAACGCGGCCGAGGCCGCCCATGACGAGCCCGGTCACCTCATCGACCTGCGCAGCGACACCGTCACCCGGCCCGGCGAGGCGATGCGCCGGGCGATGGCCGAGGCCGAGGTCGGCGACGACGTCTTCGGTGACGATCCCACCGTCAACGCGCTGCAGGAGCGGATCGCCGGGCTGCTCGGATTCGAGTCCGCGCTGTTCGTCGCCTCGGGCACACAGAGCAACCTGTGCGCCCTGCTGACCCACTGTGGCCGCGGAGACGAGTACATCGCCGGCCAGATGGCCCACATCTACCGGTGGGAGGGCGGCGGCGCCGCCGTACTCGGAGGCATTCAGCCCCAGCCGCTGCCGCATCGGGCGGACGGGACGCTGGACCCGCTGGACATCGCGGCGGCCGTGAAGCCGGACGACGCGCACTTCGCCCGCACGCGCCTGCTCTGCCTGGAGAACACCATCGGTGGGCGTGCCGTATCGATGGACTACCTGAAGACCGCCACGCATCTGGCCCGCGAGCACGGACTCGCCACACACCTGGACGGGGCACGGCTGTTCAACGCCGCGGTGGCCGGCGGGGGCGATCCGTACGAGCGGGCACGGCTGATCGCCGGCCACTTCGACAGCGTGTCGGTCTGCTTCAGCAAGGGCCTGGGCGCGCCGGTCGGCTCGGCGCTCGTCGGATCCCGGGAGTTCGTGGCCGAGGCGCGGCGCTGGCGCAAGGTCCTGGGCGGCGGGATGCGGCAGGCCGGCGTCCTGGCGGCCGCGGCACTTCACGCGCTCGACCACCAGGTGACACGGCTCGCCGACGACCACGCGCACGCCGCGCTGTTCGCCGAGGGCCTGAAGGACGTGGACGGGCTGACCATGGAGCCCAGCGGGACCAACATGGTCTTCGCGGCTTCCGCCGTCGGCGTCGACACCGACGAGGTGCGCGACCGACTGGCCCGTCGTGGCCTGCTGTGCGCGGGATACCCGGGCCAACTGCGGTTCGTGTTCCACCTGGACGTGACGCGAGCCGACACGGAACGCGCGGTGCGGATCGTGCGCGAGACCATGACGGAGATGGTGACGGGCTGATGCCCACGCGCTGAGGTGCGCGCGTCGGCCCACCGGCCCCGGCCCTGTGTGACTGAGGTCTGTCCGTCAGTCCACTGGCCTGCGCCCCTGTGTGACTGAGGTGCCCGCGTCACCGGCCTGCGGCCCTGTGTGACTGAGGTGCCCCGTCACCGGCCTGCGGCCCTGTGTGACTGAGGTGCCCCGTCACCGGCCTGCGGCCTGTGTGGCCGAGGTGTGCGTGTCAGTCCGCCGGTCTCCGGCCTGTGTGGCCGAGGTATGCGTGTCAGTCCGCCGGCCTGCGGCCTGTGTGGCCGAGGTGCCCGCGTCAGTCCACCGGCCACGTGTGGACCGGTGCGTTGAGGTGCATGTAGTCGATGTACTGCCGCGTCATGCGCCGCAGGGCCTCGTGACGGCCGCAGTGGTCCGTCGACTCGAAGCGGTGCAGCATCTCCTTCTGCCAGACGGCTCCGTTGCGCGCGGTGACGCACCGCTGCTCGATGATGCCGAGCAGCGGTTCCCGCCAGGCCTCGTCCATGCCCGTGAGCTCCAGGCCCTTGTGGGCGAGCGGCAGCAGCCGCCGCAGGACGAGTTCGGGCGCCGGCACCTCGCCCGCACCGGGCCAGTACAGACGGGCGTCGATCCCGTGCCGCGCCGCCGTGTGCAGGTTGTCCTCGGCGGCCGAGAAGGACATCCGCGACCACACCGGCCGGTCCTCCTCCACCAGCGCGCGGGTCAGACCGTAGTAGAAGGCGCCGTTGGCGAGGGTGTCGGCGACCGTCGGGCCCGCGGGCAGCACGCGGTTCTCCACCCTCAGGTGCGGCCTGCCGTGGTCGACGGCGTAGACGGGACGGTTCCACCGGTAGATCGTGCCGTTGTGCAGGGTGAGTTCGGACAGCTCCGGTGTGTCCCCGCGCTCCAGCGTCCCCGTCGGATCCTGGTCCTCGCACAGGGGCAGCAGTGCGGGGAAGTAGCGGACGTTCTCCTCGAAGAGATCGAAGACGCTGTTGATCCACCGCTCGCCGAACCACACCCGGGGGCGTACGCCCTGTGCCTTGATCTCCTGCGGGCGGGTGTCCGTCGCCTGCTCGAAGAGCGGGATACGGGTCTCGTGCGCCAGCTCTTTCCCGAACAGGAAAGGCGAGTTGGCCGCCAGCGCGACCTGGACCCCGGCGATCGCCTGCGCCGCGTTCCAGTAGTCGGCGAACTGCTCGGGGGACACCTGGAGATGGAACTGCGTACTCGTGCACGCGGCCTCCGGCGTGATGGTGTCCGCATACGTCCGCAGCCGGTCGACCCCGTCCACCTCGATGAGCAGATCCTCGCCGCGTGCCGCGAAGACCTGCTCGTTGATCAGCCGGTAGCGGGCGTTCTCCGACAGGGCCTCCGGTCCTACGTCAGACTCCCGCAGGGTGGGCAGGATGCCGATCATGATCAGATGGACGCCGATCGTCCTGGCACGCTCGTCCGCGTGGTTCAGGGCGGCGCGGATCTCCTGTTCCCAGGCGTCGGGACCACCCGCGACCAGCCGCCGGGGCGGAATGTTGATCTCCAGATTGAACCGGCCCAGCTCGGTGTCCCAGGCGGGATCCGCGATGGCGTCGAGCACATCGGCGTTCCGCATCGTCGGTTCGCCCTCGGTGTCCGTGAGGTTCAGCTCGATCTCCAGGCCCACCCGGGGCCGCTCCACGTCGAACCGAGACTCCCGCAGCATCTGTGCGAAGGCGTCGAGACAGTCCTGCATCTTGATCCGGTACTGGCGCCGGTCCTCGCGGGTGAAGACCAGCGCCGGAACGTCCCGTCCCATCGGCCCTCCCGGTGGCCCCACGAATACCTCTTCCCTCCAGCGTCGCACCATGGGGCGGGTCTGACCATGTGGAGCCCCTTCGGCGCCGTGGCGGGAGCCGACACCGGATTTCCCACGCGGTGACCACGCCACTTCGGAAGGTGACCGGCATCGTGATCACCCGTTCCGCCCGAGCGGCGCACCGCCGAGTGCGAGGCCGCCCCGTCAGACGGTGATGACGACCTTCGAGCGCGCGTGCTCGCCTTCGAGGTACCGGATGGCTTCGGGCGCTTCGCTCAGCGGGTAGGTGCGGTCGATGACAGGGGTGAGTTTCTTGGAGTCGGCGAGTTCTCTCAGAGTCGCCAGGTTCTCCTTACTCGGTGTCGCCGTGAGCACGAAGAGCCGGTGGCGGGCGAAGCGTGACATCACCTGCCCCTTGACGAGGAGGGCCATCGGTCCGACGACACTCCCGCCTTCGAACACGCCCCCACCGGACAGAACGAGTGTCCCCGTGGGTTTCAGCGCGCGGCGGAACTCGGCCAGCGAGTGATTCCCCACCAGGTCGAACACGACGTCGTACCGCCGCCCGTTCCGGGTGAAGTCCTCACGGGCGTAGTCGATGACGTGATCCGCGCCCAGTGACCTGACCAGTTCCGCGTTCCTCGCACTGCATACGCCGGTCACCTCCGCGCCGAACGCCTTGGCGATCTGTACCGCGAAGGTGCCCACCCCGCCTGACGCACCGTTGATCAGTACCTCGTGCCCCGACGCCACCTGACCGAGGTCACGCAGGCCCATCAGCGCGGTGTTCCCCGCGAGCGGGAGCGCGGCCGCCTGCTCGAACGACAGCGCGGCCGGTTTCGGCTCCAGCACGTCGTCCCGGGCACAGACGTACTCGGCGAACGCGCCGTCCACTTCGCCGAACACCTCGTCGCCGGGACGGAACCGCCGCACGGCCTTCCCCACGGCTTCGACCCGGCCCGCGAAGTCCGTGCCCCGGATCTTCGTCTTCGGGCCGCTCAGCCCGAGCGCCAGGCGTGCCAGGTACGGATCGCCCCGCATGAGGTGCCAGTCCCGGGCGTTGACCGAGGCCGCGTGGACGCGCACCAGGACCTCGTGATCGGCGACGGTCGGCGTGTCGACCTCCCTGAGTTCCAGGACGTCGGGGGAGCCGTACCGGTCGTGGGCGATCGCCTTCATCGGGCCTCCGTGGCGCACGGTTGGGTGCGGAATGGATCGGTGGACCGGAAGTTCAGCCCCACCCACGATGGTAGGCAAGCGGCCGCGGCGCGGGTATCGGGGCGAATCCCTAGGTGACGGCCCGGATGTACGGGTCAGCCGCCCTGGCCGGCGCTTCCGATCGGGCCGACCTTGACCGGGTCGCCGGAGCCGTCCGTGACCGGCAGTGTGGCGGCGCCCGGCCAGTCGAGGGTGACCGTCTTGGTCTCGTTCGGCGGGGTCACCAGCAGGCCCGTGATGCGGACGCCGGAGCCGCCCGACTTGTTGAGCGGGTAGGTGACGGCGAAGGCGATCGACTGCCCGTTCTTGAGGATGCTGTGGCCGGGAGCCGCGCCGGTGCGCTTCGCGGACACCGTTCCCGAACCCGTCTTCAGGTCGACACCCGCGTACCCGGAGATCGAGCAGTCCCGGCCGCCGCCGTTCTTGAATTCCACGACGACGTTGCCGTCGGGGTCGCCGTCGATGGTGTCGTCCTTCGCGGTGACCTCCAACTCGTCGGTGTGGCACCGCTCGACCTTGCCGCTCGCGTCGGCGCCGGTTCCGGCGGTCGAGCCCTTTCCGGTCGAGCCCTTGCCGGTGCCCGACCCGCCGTTCTGATCCGAGCTGCCCGAGTCCGAACCGCTGCCCTGGTCCGAACCGCTCGAACTCGAACCGCCGCCCTGGGCGGACTCATGGGACCCGGCGGACGGTGCGCTCTTTCCCGTACCGTCGTCCCCGTTCTGGCAGGCCGTGAGCGAGAGACCTGCGGCGACGGCCAGGGCGGCGAAGGTGAGCTTGTGAACGCGCATCGATTCTTCCTCGGTCTGGGTTGGTGGTGCCGACTGCTCGGTAGCGGCGAGCGTTTCCGAGCACCAAGAGCGACCCGACCCCAGCAGTCGTTCCGCCCAACCGCCGTGTAATACACCCCTGTTACACGCCCAGCCCGAGCCCGGCGGCACATACACAGACACACCCCGGTGCCCGCACCGCCGACCGGCCCCCACACCCCTGCCCGGGACCGCGGTCCGCTGGGACGGACCTGTGACGCGACGGGCTTGACGCCGACGGAAGCACCGGGCCCGGGCAGGGCGGCCACACCCGTCGTGGAACAATCGCCTGGCTGACGTCGGCGCAGGGGGTGACGGGATGTGCGGCTCTCGGCCCATGACCGCGGACGGCCGCGAGTGAACCCCGCGCGCGACCTGGTGGTCGGCTACGTCAGTGCTCTCGGCGTCACCGAGGAAGCCGTCCGGGCGGCACTGCCCTCGCTCGTACGACTGGCGGACCTTCTCGGGCTGGTCCGGTCGCGCCGGATCGTCCGGCGCGGCGAAGCGGGTGGCTACGCGTACCAGGTGCATGGGGCAGGGTGTCTGTTCACCGCCCAGGACGGCACCGAGGTCGACGTGGACTTCGCGGCCGACGGGACGGAGATCTTCGACCTCTGGCGACTGCGCTGGTACGGGCAGAGCCTGCCGGTGCCTCTGACCCCCACCGCGGATGAACTGCGAGCGGCGGTGGAGGCGCTGGAACCCCTGCTGACCGAAGTACGGCCGGGCTGGTTCACCGTGACCCGAGGCCCGGTACGCCCGATCGCGCGTGATCTCGGGGACGGCTCTCCGAACGCATCGAGTTGAGCGAGGCCAGGCTCCGGCCATGCCGTCCCACCATCAGTCCGCAGGCCCCGTTGACGATCACATGTCGAGCATCATGGCGCGACAACCGACCGGTCTGACCAGCCCGAGGGAGGCGGAGGCGGTACCGGCTGTGCAACCCTTCGGGCTCGGCGGGAGTCTAGCGACCGAAGAATTGTTCCCCGGGAAGACACCGTCCGTTTGCCCGCGTCGCAGTAATGAGGATTTGTCCATGTCCGTACCCCCGCGCAGCCGTCGCGCCTCCCGTGCCGCCGTCGCCGTCCTCGGCGCCGCCGGCCTGATCGCGCTGGCCGTGGCTCCCGCCGCGTTCGCCGATGAAGCCGCGTCCGAACTGGTCGTCGGAGGGCTCAAGCCGATCGACGGGGTGAAGCCGGGAAACACCTTCGACGTGCCGGTCACCGTGGGGAACAAGGGCACTGAGACAGCCGAGAAGGTGTGGGTCTCCTACGGTGTCACCCGGGGACTCGACTTCGCGGAGATTCCCTCCAACTGCCGTGTACAGCACGTCCGGTCCTACGACGAGATGCCCGAGAGGTGGATCGCGGCGTGTGAGTTCGACCAGGCGGTGGCACCGGGCGCCGTCTACACGACCGACAAGCCCATCCGGGTCAAGGTATTGGACCGCGCGCTCAACGAAGAGCTGCGCGCCCGGGTCGGGGACGTGGACCCGGGGGTCGACGAGAACGGCTACCCGCCGGTGACGGGAACCGCGCCGGCGCTGAAACTGGTCGAGGGACAGGCCGGGGGCGAAGGGTCCGCGCGAGTCGTCGACGTGCCCGTCACCGCCGTCAACACGGCCGACTACCAGGTGACGGGTGCCGCGTTGAAGGGCAGCGTCGGCGACACGGTGACGATGAAGGCGACGTTCACCAACGCCGGGCCCGCCTGGGTTCAGCCCAGGCCGGGGGACCGGTCCGTCAGTGTCGTGATCACGCTTCCCGCCGGGACATCGGTCGTCAAGCGCGGCCAGTTCTGCCAGGCCAAGGGCAAGACGTACGTCTGCGGCATGCGGTCGCTGAACGAGGGCAGCGGAGAGACCTACACCTTCGAGCTGAAGATCGACAAGCGGGTGGCGGGCGCCAAGGGCTCGGTCGCGCTGAGCACCGAACCGCGGCCGTTCGACCACGACAAGGTCAACGACAAGGCGGACATCACCTTGGACGTCACGGACGGGGGGTCGTCCGGATCGACGGGCGGCTCGACCAGTGGATCGTCCGGATCGACGGGTGGTTCGACCAACGGCTCGACCAGGGGATCGACCGGCTCGACCAGTGGCTCGGGCGGCTCGACAGGCAGCAGCTCGACCAACGGCTCGGCCGGCGGGTCGTCGTCGACCGGCGACGCCGGAACCGCGACGAACGGCGGCAACCTGGCGGAGACCGGCTCCTCGACGCTGCCGATCATGGGTGCGGCCGCCGCAGCGCTGGTCACGGGTGCGGGCACGCTCCTCGTCGTGCGCCGTCGCCGGTCCCAGAACCTGAGCTGACGACCGCCCGGCACGAGCGGTGGTACCCACCTCGGGCCACATGCCCCGCTCCGCGCGAAGGCGGCGTGTGGCGATCGGCTCAGCGACACCACCCGGGTGAGCGACGGTGCGGCACGAGCGGTTGCGCGGTTCCTACGGTCATGGTCGAACCCAACGGAACCACTGCGAAGGAACGATCTGTGAACCGCACAGTTGCCAGGGCCGCCGCACTGCTCGTCTCCGCCCTCGTCGCCCTTCCCGGCACCGCCGCCGTTGCTGCCGCAGCCGACCAGGGTGACGGCCCTCTGATCGTCATCAACAACGTGTACCAGCGCGCGGACGGCGACATCTTCAACGTCGGCCACGACAACGTCGTCGGCTCCGGAAACGGGAACGGCACGCAGCCGTCGGGGATCGGAGCCCCGGGAGTGGGCGAAGCGGCGGTGCGCATCAAGACGGGCGCCCGCCTGCCGTTCTCCGGAGTGCAGCTCGTCTCGCGGGAAGGCAGCGGGGAGTACCCCAGCACCTTCTACCCGAACTACGCCGCCGTCGTTCCGATCGACGGCCCCTCCACGGCGGTGTACCGGTCGGAGGGCGGGGCTGGACAGGTCCGCGTCACCGCGACCGTCGACGCGGGCGGCAGGGCCCTGCCGAACTGCGCCTCCGAGGGCAACCTGGAATGCCGTATCGACTACGACGCACAGGGCCAGTACGTCGTCATCGACGGCCACTGACGGAGCGAGCGAAGACGGCGGCGGGGACGAGTCCCGGCCCTGCCGAGATCGGCTCCGCCGCCCCGGCCGCCGCATCACCCAACAGCCCTTCAGCCGTTCGTCTTCCACCCGTCGCACCGAGGAGAACGCCCATGGAGCCCGACGCCGCGCATGCGGTCACGTCGACCGGTACGACGCGCAGGACGGCGATCCGGGGAGCGATGGCCGCAAGCCTGGCCACAGGGCTGGGTGTCCGGCCGGCCCCGGCGCGAGCGGTGGAAACGGCGGGAGCGGTGGAAACGGCGGGAGCGGTGGAAACGGCGGGAGCGGCGGAAGCGGCGGCGGACGGATGGCAAGGGTTCGCCGCCCGGGTACGGGACGAGTTCACCGCCATGGGCCTGGCGGGCGCGGCCGTCGCCGTGGTCAGCGGGGACCGCGTACTGCTGACCCTGCCGCTCGGCGTCCGCGACATCGAAAGCCGCGCCCCGGTCACCCCGTCGACCCGCTTCCTCGTCGCCTCGACGACCAAGTCGATGACCTCGCTGCTCGCCGCGACCTACGTCGACCGGCGGCAACTGGCCTGGGACCAGCGGGCCGTCGACGCCTGGCCGGGCTTCAGGGCGCCGACCGACCGGCTCACGCGCTCCCTGAGGGTCCGCGACCTGTTCGGCATGGCCACCGGCATCGACGAACCGCCTGCCCTGTCCGGCCTCCACGAGGGAGACCCGACGGCCCCTGAGCTGCTCCGATCCCTGGTCACCCTCCCGGTCGTGGCACCCCCCGACACCACCTACCACTACAACAACACCGTGTATTCCGTGGGCGGTTACCTCCCGCTGCTCGCCACCGGAGTGACCGGCGACGCCCTGACCGGCACGTTCGCCGACGAGATGCGGGGCCGGGTGTACGGGCCGGCCGGCATGGCCGGCGCGCGGATCGCGGACGACCCCCGGGGACTGGTCACCGACTTCATGCGCGGCTACGTACCCGACCTCACCGGCGCCAACAGGCCGCTCGCCTATGGGCCGGTCGGCAGCTACGCCCCCGCAGGCGGGACGCTCGCCTCACTCGACGACATGGCCGCGTACGTCCGCCTGCAACTGCGGCGTGGTGTCTCCGTGGACGGCCGCCGTGTGGTGTCGGCCAGGAATCTCGCCGAGTGCTGGAAGCCCCACATCCCGGTCCCCGTGTCGCCCGAGTTCGACCCGGACGTCACCGCGTCCGGCTACGGAATGGGCTGGATCCACAACCGCTTCCGCGACGGCACCTCGTTGATCTGGCACAACGGCGGAATCGACGGCTTCACCTCGTACATCGGGTTCCTGCCCGAGCACGACCTCGGACTGGTCGTGCTCAACGCGATGAATCCGACCCCGACCGGACCGTACTTCTACCTCTATGTCCTCAACCTGCTGCTCAGCGAACGGTTCGGCCTCAACGAGGGCGTCCCGGCCAAGGCGCACGCCGCCTACCTCGCCGCCCTCGACGACCTGCGCGCCCTCGGACGCCGGACCGCGCCGACCGACCCGGGCGCCACCGCGCCGTATCTGGGCTACTACGAGGGCGGATACCGCCTCGCGCGCGACGGACGCGACCTGAACCTCCACCTCGGCCCGCGCACCCTGCCGCTCGGCATCCTGCCCGACGGCAGCTACGTGGTGACCAGCGGACTGCTCGTCGAGAACAAGGTCCTCCTCACCCGGGACGTCGACGACACGCCCCGCATCGAACTGGTCGGCCTCGAGACGGTCCGCCGCACCGTCGGGCCGGCGACTCCCCGCGGCTAGCGGCCGTCCGGGTCAGCGCGCGTCGCGCAGGTGAAGGAGATAGGCCGCGGTCAGCGCCACGGCACGGTCCGGGTCCTTCGACAGTTCCACGAGCGCGTCCGACGTCCTCGTCCCCGGGATGCCCGCAAGCGCCTGGGTCAGCCGTCCGCGCGCGGGTGCCTCCGTGGTCGGGCGGTCGAGACGGTCGAGGAGCCCGCCCGCGAGCCGGTCCGCCGTGACGGGATCGCTCGCCAGGACGCTCAGCGCGTCCGCCGCGTCGGTGTCGTTGCGTCCCTCCACGATCATGTCGAGGAGCGTCGGGACCGCGTCGGCCACACCCCGTGCCCCCAGCGCCAGAGCCGCGTGCCCGCGGACCACCGAGTCGGGGTGCGCGAGGGCGGCCCGCAGATACGTGGTGGCCTCGGCGTCCGGCATCTCGGCGAGTGACTGGACGGCCCGTTCCCGTACCGCGGCCGTCGGGGAGGTCAGGCCCTCCGCGAGCAGCGCAGGCCCGCGGTCGCCGGAGCGTGCCAGGGCCCATCGAAGGGCTCCGGCGACGTTCGGCTCCGTCTCGCTCAGCACCGCTTCGACCAGGGCCTCCACGGGCACCGGAACCTCGCCGGCCGAGGACAGCGCGGCGCGCTGCCGAGCGTCGGCGCTCTTCGAGGCCAACGCCTGCAACAGCGCGACGACTTGGAGCACGTCCTCCCAGTCGGCAGGCTCCGCGGCATGGATCCTGCGCAGCCGCGTGAGCAACTCGGTCTCCGCCGCGATGCGTTCGCGGGTCTGGTCGATGAGCCCCTCGACGAGCGACGAGGGCGTGAACCCGGGATCGTCGAGCGCGCGCCCGATCTCACGCAGCGACAGCCCCAGCGACCGCAGGCTCTCGATATGGAAGATCCGCCGGATGTCGTCCCCGGAGTACTCCCGGTAGTTGGAGCCGGTACGCCCCGAAGGACGCACCAGACCGAGCGACTCGTAATGCCGCAGCATGCGGGCACTGACACCGGACCGTCGCGCCACCTCACCGATCAACACGCCCTATCGTCCCTCCTGTCCCGGCCCGTCGAGGACCGCGACGCGCTTCGCCTCCTCGATCGCCGCATCGAATGCGGTGTCCGGATCGCGCAGCAACCGCTGGGTGGCGAGCGCGTGCGCACGGACGCGCGGGCCGGGCGCCGTCGTCGCGGCGAGCAGGACCGGCACGATCACGTCTCCCAGCGCTACCAGGGCCTGGCTGAGACTGAGCTGCGTCTCCCGCCCGCCGCGCCCGAACTGGGTCGCCAACTCCGCGGCCAGTTCGGTCTCCTCGCCCGCGGGCACGAGGACGACCGCGGCGCGCCAGGCGCTCCGCGCCACTTCGCCGTCGGCGTCTGACAGCAGGGCCGGTGTGATCGCCGGCCACCCTCGCCTGTCACCGATCTTGGACAGCGTGTGCAGCGCCTGGCTCCGTCCCTGCGGACTCTCCGAGCGGACCTCGGAGAGCAGCGCGGGAAGTGTCATGGACACCGGGTGGCGGGCGAGCGCCCAGGTCAGCATGTCGCGGACGAAGAACTCGGGCTCGACCGCGCACCGCTCGACGAGGCCCGGGACGAAGCGGGGGTCGGGCGTCGAGCCGACCGCCAGCGCGGCCCGCAGCCGCACGGACGAGCTGTCGTGCTCCAGCCCCCTGAGCAGTCCTGCCACCCGCCTGTCCGCAGTCGTGTCCGCGTCCTGTTCTGTGATCGTCATCGAGACCACCTCCTGGACACGCAGTGAAGGCCTTGCCACCGTGTCAAGGTCAAACGGGACCGGCGCGGCGCACCTTCTCACGTGGCGGCTCCGCGACGCCTGGTGGTCAGGTCGCCACGGGCCATCGGTGCGGCTCGCGGCCCAGCAGGCGCAGTGTCGCGTCGAGCTGGCCCGACCCGCCGGGCACGTCCAGTGCCGGGGCGAAGGCGTTGCCTGGGCCGCGGACGGCCGGATCGGCCGGTACTCGTCGGGCTGTGGCCAGTGCGGCTCCGAGGACGTCGTCGGAGAGCTCCAGGCCCACTCCCAGCGTCGCTGCGACGTCCCAGGCGTGCACCACGTAGTCGATGAAGTGGAAGCGGACGGCCTGCCGTCCGGGAAAGCTTCCGCCCAGCTCCGGGAGCGCGAACTCCCTCTCTGTGGCGCCGGGTTCGGCGAAGGCCGCGAGGACGGCCGTCGCGGCCGCCCGGTGGGCCCGGGCCGGCTCCTCCATGTCCCGCGACTCCTGCCAGGGGGCCGCCTCCAGGCCCGCTCCGCGTGCCGCCGCAGCGAATCCGAGGTGTTGTGCGGTCATGTGCGCCACGAGCTGTCGAAGATTCCAGTCCGCGCAGGGGGTGTCCCGGTCCCAGTCCGCGTTCTCCGCCCGTTCCACCACCCGCAGGGCCTCGTGCACGGCGATCCGGTCGAGCTCGACGATGTCCGTTCCGCTGACAGTCATGAACCGACCGTAAAACTATGCGATCGGTCGTGCAATTTGTTTTCCAGCCGCAGAAACCGTGTCCAGCCGCAGGATCGCGCCCAGCCGCAGGACTGTTTCCAGCCGTCGGATTCTCTCGGGCGAGGCCAGGAGACCGCCTCGGATCAGTCTCCTCGGGGGCCGGGCGCCCCTTCCGCCGAGGCGTTCCGCAACCGGTCCGCGATGCCCGCACGGGCCCGGTGGTAGGCGGTCTCCTCGCCGTGCAGCACCGAGACGGCGTTGGCCGCCTCCATCAACGCCACCAACTCGAAGGCGAGTTGGGGGACATCGATGTCCGGGCGCAGCTCGCCGCCCGTGCGGGCCTCGTCGATCGTGCGCTCCATCAGGGCGGTCCATGCCCGGTGGGCCGACACCGCCGCGTCGTGCACCGGCCCCGATCGGGCGTCGAACTCGGCGATGACCCCGTAGAAGAAGCAGCCGCCCGGGAAGACCCGTCCGCGAGAGTAGTCGAGCCACGACTCGCAGAGCCGCCATACCCGTCCGACGCCGGCGGGGACCTGTTCCGAGGGCCGGATCACCTGCTCGGCGAAGATCCGCCCCGCTTCGCGTACGGTGGCGAGCTGAAGCTCCTGCTTGGACCCGAAGAGCGCGAACACCCCGCTCTTGCTGAGACCCAGCTCGGTTGCGAGCCGTCCCGCGGACAGCGCTTCCAGCCCCTCGACCGAGGCGATGTCGACCGTTCGGCGGAGCACCAACTGCCGGGTGCGGTTGCCCCGTTCGAGCCGTCCGTCGAGCCGGGTCATCGCCGTGCTCCCTGGTCCGGCGCCACGTGATCGCTCTCCTCCGTACGGGCCACCCGCGGTCTCGCGTCGTGGCTCACGACAGACCACTCTAGGAGGTCCGCGCCGAACCCGTTGATCACACGGCTTCCGGCGTGGCCGGCTCGGAAGCGTTCGACGGAGCCGGCGCCGCGATGGTCACCGCAGTCGTGTGATCATGACGGTATGACCGTCGGCCGCATCATCTTCCTCAACGGCACGTCCAGTTCGGGAAAATCGAGTGTCGCCCGCGAGCTGCTCGACGTACTCGACGACGGTGTCTTCTTCCATCTGGCGGTGGACGGCTTCAACGCGATGCGCACCAGGCGGAGCCTCGGTGAGGCGGAACTCGAGACCGCGCTGCGGCGCACCAGAAGGGGCTTCCACCGCTCGATCGCCGCGATGGCCGAGGTCGGCAACGACATCATCGTGGACCATGTGCTCAGCGAGCGGTGGCGGTTGCTCGACTGCCTGTCGGTTCTTCCCGCGGAGAACGTGCTGTTCGTGGGCGTCCACTGTCCGTTGGAGGAACTCGTGCGCCGGGAGCGGGCGCGCGGGGACCGTCCGCCGGGCCTGGCCGCGCACCAGTACGACCTCGTGCACCGTCATGGTGACTACGACCTGGAGTGCGACACCGGCACGTCGAGCCCGCGCGAATGCGCCCAGCAGATCAAGGAGTTCCTTCCCGTTCGCCCGAGCCCGACCGCCTTCGCGCGGCTCCGTGATCGTTACGCGCGCGTCGACGCCGAGGGGAGTTGAGACGCCAGGTGGGCCGACTCGTCCGTGCCTGGAGGGCCGCCGCCGTCCTCCTGCTCGCGTTGACCGCCGTGACGTCCGTCCTCTCGGGGTGCTCCTCGAGCGGGGGAGCCGATGTGAAGCTCGTCGTTCCCCCGGTCTTCTACGTCTCACGGGATCGGGACCGGGCCGCCTCCGACCTGCGGGTCGAGGAGAGGGCTGACGGCGGAGAGACGCTCGGACTGCGGATCACCTTCGACGCCGGCGATCTGAAGGACGTCGTCACCGTCGGACGCGCGCTCGACGACTGTGTCGTCCACCTGCCCGTCTTCCATTGCGACACGCAGGTGGGGCCGACAGGCGCGGGGGGCATCCAGGCCTTCCACCTGAGTCCCGCGAAGGGCACGCGAGCGGGTGACTCCGGCGTCCTGAGCTACCGCGTCACCGCGCCCGGCATGCGGCCCGTCACCGGTCACTCCCGCATAGTGGTCGGGCGGCCGGAGCTCCGGGTCGCGACCGACACCCGACAGGGCCCTGTGGAACCCGGTGAGAGCCTCGCCGTCCGTCTGACCGTACGCAATGTCGGTGACGTGCCCGCTCGCGGAGTGGCGTTGAGCATGGAAGCACACGACGGCGTCACCCTCGGCGACCGGCATCGCAACTGCCGTTACCGTGGGCGTACTTCGGTGTCGTGCCGGCTCCTCGCCGACGACGTCGTCATTCCGCCGGGCCGGTCGTACAGCCTGGCCGCCCCCGAACACCTGCGAGCCGCTCGGGACGCCAACTACCCGACCGTCGACGTGCGTGCCGCCGCCATCGGTACCGAGTACGCGCCCCCGGCCGAGATCACGTCACGGTACCGGCCGGGCGGTGGGACACCCCTGCGGCTCGTCCCCGCGACCGGGGCCGACCCCGCTGTGCCGGACGAGGCCGGGGACGAACAGCAGGTGCTCCACGTACCGGTGCGCAACCGGAGCGAGCTCGCGGCGGTCGCCGACACGGCCCGCGGCCCCGTCGGCAGTCTGACCACCGTGCGGATCGGCGCGCGCAACAACGGACCCGGCTCGCTGCCGGCCACGGTGAACGTCGTCTTCACGGTGCCGGAGGGCACCACGGTCGTGGAGTCGCCGTACAGCTTCGAAAGGGACGAGGAGGTGCTCGACCAGGACTGCCGGGCCGTCACGGCCGATGACACGCCTCTGGCCGAGGCATCCGCGAAGCAGCCGCGTGCCCGACGGTACGTGTGCACGGCTCACGTCGACGCCGCGCGGGCCACGACGACCTTCCCCTTCACGCTCCGCATCGACCACGGCGGCGCCGATCGCCACGGCCGCGTCACGGTCTCGGACGGGGACCCCGCACGCCCCAGCCGGGACAGCACACCGACCGACGACGCGGCGGACGTCGTCGTGCTCGTGTGGCCGGGCCCGGCCTGGGCCACCCCCGGCTTCTACACCGGCGCCGCCGTCGTCATCGCCGTGCTCGCTGTCGCCTCGGCCCTGTACACGCGACGCCGAAGGCTCGGGTAGTGGGCGGTGCCGATCAGGCGAATGAGGCCCAGGACCTCCCGTACGTCGAATCCCCCGCCCGAACGCGGCTCTTGAAGGTACCCGTGCCGGTTCCCGCTGTGGGGCAGAGGGTGTTGGAGGTGGCAGGTCGGGGCGGCCGTCGTCGCTGGAGAGCAGGATGTCGCCCTGCCTGCATAGAGTTCGGGCATGCTCGTTTCGCCGCACCTGCAAGAGATCACCCCTGACAACTTCGAGACCGCCATCGGCCTGAGAGTCCGGCCCGACCAGGAGCACGCGGTGGCACCCGTGGTGAAGTCGCTCGCCGAGGCGTACGTACATCCCGGCATCGCCTGGCCCCGGCTCATCTGCGACGGCGACGAGGCCGTCGGATTCCTCATGGCCTTCTTCGACATCGACTGGACCGGCGACGGTACCGACTTCCGCTCGGGCCTCTGGCGCCTCAACATCGCGGCCGGCCGGCAGGGCCGGGGCTACGGACGCTTCGCCGTGCGGGCGGTGGCCGCGGAGATCCGACAGCGCGGAGGGACGCGCCTGACCACCACCTGGCATCCCGGAGAGGACGGCCCCGGCGCGTTCTACCGGACACTGGGATTCCGGCCGACCGGAGAGACCAGCGGCGACCAGACGGTCGGCGCGCTGGAACTGGACGGAACGGGGATTCCGGCCGTACCCGGGCGGCTGGAATAGCCCCCGGACGTCCCACGTTCCACGATCATGACAACCCATGCGCCGCACGTCGAGGTTCTGCGATACACCGCCTTCTCCAGCACCCCCGACGGCGGAAATCCCGCCGGTGTCGTTCTCGACGCCTCCGCCCTGGAGGACAGCGACATGCTGGCCATCGCCGCGGACCTCGGATACTCGGAGTCCGCGTTCCTGACCGCGCCCCCGGAGGACCTCGGCGGCCCGGAGGGACGGGCGTACACCATCCGCTACTTCAGCCCGAAGGCGGAGGTGCCGTTCTGCGGGCACGCCACCGTCGCCACCGCCGTCGCGCTGGCCGAGCGGATCGGGCCCGGTGAGCTGGTGTTCGCGACGCGCGCCGGCGTCGTACCGGTGGAGGCGGCCCAGGAGAACGGGACGGTCCGGGCGACGCTCACCAGCGTCGAGCCGCGCGTCGAGGAGATTGCCGACGCCGACCTGGAGGAGGCGCTCGCCGCGCTCGACTGGCCGGCCGGCGATCTCGACCCGGCCTTCCCGCCCCGCATCGCGTTCGCGGGTGCCCGCCACCTCGTACTCGCGGCGGCGACGCGTGCTCGCCTCGCGGATCTCGCGTACGACTTCGCGCGTCTCGAAGCGCTGATGCACCGCCTGGATCTGACCACGGTCCAGCTCGTCTGGCGGGAGTCGGCCACGGTCTTCCACGCCCGTGACCCCTTCCCCGTCGGCGGAGTCGTCGAGGACCCGGCGACCGGAGCCGCGGCCGCCGCGTTCGGCGCCTACGTCCGCGAACTCGGCCTGGTCCCCGAGGAAGCCGTCCTCACCCTGCACCAGGGCGAGGACCTGGGCCGTCCCGGCGAACTCACGGTGACCCTGCGCCAGGGCGACCCCCGCGTCCGCGTCAGCGGCGTGGGAACGCGCATCAACTGAGCGATCGGCTCGTCCATTTCTCGCCCACCGCCGCGAGCCCGTCGACGCGCCGAAGGCGCCGCGCCGACGAGGAACGAACCCGGGAAAGCGCACGGCCCACCGTCCGCCCCGCGCACACGAGCGCGGGGCGAACGGTGGGCCGGTTCCCCGGAAACGGGGACACAGACGCCGGTGCGGTCAGGCGCGGAACGAAGGCCGGGGGCCGGCCCGTCGGCCTCAGCGGGCGAGGGCCGCCTCGCTCGTCGCCTGGGAACGCGGGTCGGAGGGAAGGGCGCGCAGGATGTCCTCGACGCTCTGCTTGGCGTCGCCGAACAGCATGCCGCTGTTCTCGCGGAAGAACAGCGGGTTCTGCACCCCCGCGTAACCCGAGGCCATGGAACGCTTGAAGACGACGACCTGCTCCGCCTCCCACACCCGCAGCACCGGCATGCCCGCGATCGGGCTCGTCGGATCCTCCTCCGCGGCCGGGTTGACGGTGTCGTTGGCACCGATGACCAGGACGACCGAGGTGTCGGAGAGGTCGTCGTTGATCTCGTCCATCTCCAGCACGATGTCGTACGGCACCTTGGCCTCGGCCAGCAGCACGTTCATGTGTCCGGGCAGCCGGCCCGCCACGGGGTGGACGCCGAAGCGCACCTCGACGCCGCGATCACGGAGTTGACGCGTCAGCTCGGCGACCGGGTGCTGCGCCTGGGCCACCGCCATGCCGTACCCGGGGGTGATGACGACGGACCGGGCCTGGACCAGGAGGTCGGCCACCTCCTGGGCGCGGATCTCGCGGTGCTCGCCCTGCTCCTCGTCCCCGCCGGAGGGAGCCTCGATACCGAACCCGCCCGCGATGACCGAGAGGAAGGACCGGTTCATCGCCTTGCACATGATGTACGACAGGTAGGCACCGGAGGATCCGACCAGCGCGCCCGTGACGATCAGCAGGTTGTTGTCGAGCAGGAATCCCGCCGCCGCGGCGGCCCAGCCCGAGTAGCTGTTGAGCATGGAGACGACGACAGGCATGTCGCCGCCGCCGATCGACGCGACCAGATGCCAGCCCAGGACCAGCGCGAGCACCGTCACGGCGATCATCAGGCCGAGGCTGGGACTGATCGTGAACCAGACCGTCAGCGCCACGAACGCCACCAGCGCCGCGACGTTGAGCGCGTTCTTGCCCGGCAGGACCAGCGGACGGGACTTCACGCGCGCCGACAGCTTGAGGAACGCGACGATCGAGCCGGTGAAGGTGACCGCGCCGATGAAGATGCCGATGAACACCTCGGCGTGGTGGATCCCGAGCAGGTCGGCCGTGACGTGTCGCTGCGCGTCCCCGTGCGCCTCGACCTCCAGGTAGCTGTTCCAGCCGACCAGCACCGCGGCGAGGCCGACGAAGCTGTGGAGCACGGCGATGAGTTCGGGCATCTGGGTCATCTCGACCTGCCGCGCCCGCCAGACGCCGATCGCGGCGCCGAGCACCATCGCGACGACGATCAGGGTGACCGCGCCCGCGGTGATGCTCTGTGCCGCGAGCACGACGGTGGCCACCAGGGCGAGGGCCATGCCGGCGATGCCGTACACGACACCGGCACGGGAGGTGCGGTGCTGGGACAGTCCCGCCAGGCTGAGGATGAACAGCAGGGCGGCGACCAGGTCCGCGGCATGGGAGGCTGTGGTTGACGTCATGGCGGCTCAGCCCTTCGAGAACATGGACAGCATGCGGCGGGTGACGGCGAAGCCGCCGAAGATGTTCACGCTCGTCAGCAGGATCGCGATGAACGAGAGTGTGGTGACGACCGCGCTCTCGTGCCCGATCTGCAGCAGCGCCCCGATCACCACGATCCCGGAGATCGCGTTGGTGACGGACATCAACGGCGTGTGCAGCGCGTGGTGCACCTTGCCGATCACGTAGTAGCCGATCACCACCGCCAGCGCGAAGACCGTGAAGTTCGCCGCGAGTTGCGCGGGGGCGAAGGCGACCAGAGCGAACATCCCCAGCATTCCGGCGCCGATCAGGGCGAACCGGGCAGCCGGGGTGAGCCGTGACTCCTTCGGCTGGGCGGCCGCCGCCACGGGGGTGGGCTGAGGTGCGGCCTGGGCCGAGACGGCCACGGGCGGCGGGGGCCAGGTGATCTCACCGTCGCGTACGACGGTCACCGCCCGCTGGACCACGTCGTCGAAGTCGATGACCAGCCGGCCGTCCTTGCCGGGCGTCAGCAGCTTGATCAGATTGACCAGGTTGGTGCCGAAGAGCTGGGAGGCCTGGGTGGGCAGCCGCGAGGCGAGATCGGTGTAGCCGATGATGGTGACGTCGTTGTCCGTGACCACGGTGCGGCCCGCGACGGTTCCCGCGACGTTGCCGCCCTGGACGGCGGCCATGTCGACGATGACGCTGCCGGGCTTCATCGCCGCGACGTCCTCCGCCGTGAGCAGGCGAGGAGCCGGGCGGCCCGGGATCAGCGCGGTCGTGATCACGATGTCCACGTCCTTGGCCTGCTCGTGGTACAGCTCGGCGGCGGCCCGGTCGTAGTCGGCGGAGGTCGCCTTGGCGTAGCCGTCGGTGCTCGTCTCCTGCGCGACGTTCACCGCGAGGTACTCGCCGCCCAACGACTTGACCTGATCGGCCACTTCCGGCCGCGGATCGGTCGCCCGGACGATCGCGCCGAGACTGGAGGCGGCACCGATGGCGGCCAGACCGGCCACACCGGCGCCGGCCACCAGCACCTTCGCCGGCGGGACCTTGCCCGCGGCCGTCACCTGGCCGGTGAAGAAGCGCCCGAACACGTGCGCCGCCTCGATCACGGCCCGGTAGCCGGCGATGTTGGCCATGGAACTGAGCACGTCCATGGACTGCGCCCGCGAGATCCGCGGGACCGCGTCCAGGGCCAGCACGGTGATGGGCCGGTCCGCGAGCTCCGCGAGGAGGTCCGCCCGCTGGGCCGGACTGATCAGCCCGATCAGCGTCGAACCGTCGGGCACGCGCGCGATCTCGCCCGTCGAGGGGGAGTTGACCTTGAGCACGACGTCCGCCTGCCAGGCGTCGCCGATCCGCGCCCCCGCGCCGGCGTAGGCGTCGTCCGTGAAGCCCGAGGCCGTACCGGCGTCCGACTCGACGACGACCTCGTAGCCCAGCCCCACCAACTGGCGCACGGTTGCGGGCGTCGCCGCGACACGGGTCTCCCCGGGAGTGGACTCGGCCACCACTCCGACGCGCTGGGGCGGGTGATGGGCCGATTCTTCTGCGGGCATGGTGATGTCTCCCTCAGGGGGCGCAGATACACAGGCACGATGGGTGAATCAGGGGGAGTCCACGCCCCTTGGACGCAGGAACTTACATGGTGGAGCCCGCTGTTCGGCACAGCGCGCAGCCGTGACTTGTTTCACGCGAGGTCTGTTGCCGAGAACACGGTGAGGTGCGGTGTTCCGGCGTTCCGGACATGTTCCCCGGCGTTTCGGTGCCTCAGGAACGCGCCGCGTGAGGGAGTACGGGAGCCACGGGCAGGCACAGTTCGAACAGCGCGCCCCCGGCCGGCGCCTCGCCCGCCGTGAGCGTGCCACCGTGGCGGCGCGCCACGTCGCGGGCGATCGCCAGGCCGAGGCCGGCACCGCCGTCGTCGCGGGTCCGGGCGTCGTCCAGCCGCACGAACCGCTCGAAGATCCGCTCCCGTTCGGCCGCCGGCACACCGTCGCCGTCGTCCGCGACGGTGAGGACGATCCGGTCGTCCCGCCTCTCCACACGCACGACGACCTCGTCCCGCGCGTGCCGCTGCGCGTTGTCCAGGAGATTGCCGATCACACGGACCAACTGCCCACGGGAGCCCGCTACGTGAAGAGGCCTGTCGGTGTGGAAGGACACCGCGGCGCGCTCGGCCGGACGGTGTTCCGCCTCCTCGCGGACCAGCTCGCCGAGGTCGACCAGCCCCTGACCCGGCCGCTCCCCGGCGTCGAGCCGGGCGAGCAGCAGCAGATCGGCCGCGAGGTGCTGCAACCGCTCGGTGTCCTTGACCGCGCCGGGCACGTCCAGCAACTGCGGATGCGCGGAGCCGACCTCCAGCTGGGTGCGCAGCGAGGCGATGGGGCTGCGCAGTTCGTGGGAGGCGTCGGCGACGAAGCGGCGCTGCCGGTCGACGGCGGCCTCCAACGCGGTGAGCGTCTCGTTGGTCGTACGGGCCAGACGCGCCACCTCGTCGTGCGAGGCGGGTTCCGGCACGCGCCGGGACAGGTCCTCGGAGGCGGTGATCGCCGCCATCTCGCGCCGGATGCCCTCCACGGGGGCGAGCGCGCGCCGTGTCACCAGCCAGGTCACGCCTCCGACGACGAGCAGGACCAGCGGCAGCCCCGCCAGCATCGCCACCGCGGCGCTGCGGACGGCGCTCTCGCGTGCCGCGAGGGAGGCGCCCGCGTGGACCAGTACCGTCCGGCCGCCGAGATCCGTGGCCTTGATGGTCGCGAAGCGGTACGGGGCACCGCGGCCGTCGACCACCGCGCGCCCGGAGCCTTCCTGGACGGTGTCGCCGATCGTCCCGATGGCCGGGTCGTTCGTCTGGGGCGGCGGGCTGTCGTCGGTGCCGTGATCGTCCATGCCCCGGTCGTCGCTGCCGTGGTCGTCCGTGCCGCGACCGCCCGATGTGCTGTCGTCCGACGACGCGTCGTCGTCGCCGCCCCGGTTCCTGTCCCGCCCACGGCCGTGGTCGTCGCCCGATCCGGTGACGAACTGCGCGGCGGGAGCCGGGGCGGGCGTCGAGGTCGAGGTCGCGGACGAGGAAGGAGAGGGGGAGGGGGAGGGTGTGGCGGGGGAGGCGGCGGCCCGTGGAACGTGAACGGCCGTCACACCGGTGCCGCTGATGCTCTCCAGCCCGTCGCCGACGGCCAGCAGACGGCCGTCCTCGTCCGTCACCTGTACGGGGATTCCGTCCCGCGCACCCTCCGGCAGCGTCAGCCGGGCGTCGCCCCCGCGCCAGGTGGCGACTCCGAGGGCGATCCTGCGGGCGGTGTCGTTGGCCTCGTTCTGTGCCTGCTCGGTGAGGTTCACGCGCAGGGACATCAGCACCGCGACCCCGGCGGCCACCAGCGCGACCGTCACCACGGCGGTGGCCCACAGGACCATCGTGGCCTTCACGGAGCCGAGCGGCCGCCCCTTCACGAGGCCACCATCCGGTACCCGGCGCCGCGCACGGTCTGGATCGTGTCGGTGCCGAGTTTCCGGCGCAGCGTGCTGATGTACACCTCGACGATGTTCGGGTCGCCGTCGTAGGCGAAGTCCCAGACGTGCTCCAGGATCTCGGGCTTGCCGACCACCTGTCCGGCCCGTGTCGCGAGCTGTTCCAGCACGGCGAACTCCTTCGCGGTGAGCGTCACTTCCGTATCGCCCCGGCACACCCGGCGGGTCGAGGTGTCGACGACGAGCCTCCCGACACGCAGGATCGGCGACGCTCCGGCCGAACCGCTGCGACGCAGCAGCGCCTTGACCCGCGCCACCAGCACGACATACGAGAACGGTTTCGTGAGGTAGTCGTCGGCGCCGGTGTCCAGGCCCTCCGCCTCGTCGTACTCGCCGTCCTTGGCCGTGAGCATCAGGATCGGCATGTAGTGGCCCGCCGCGCGCAGGGCGGCGCAGACGCGGTAGCCGTTGAGGCCCGGCAGCATGATGTCGAGCAGCACCAGGTCGTGGACGCCCTCGGCGGCCAGGTGCAGGCCCTCGTTCCCGTCGTGGACGACGTCCACGGCGAAGCCTTCGGCCCGCAGGCCCCTCGCCAACGAGAGCGCGAGCCGCTTCTCGTCCTCCACGATCAACAGGCGCATGTGCCGAGTCTCCCAAACGGAACCTGAAGGGATCTTCAGGTAGCTTCAGGTCCCCTTCAGCTTCCCCCAGGCACCTTGGCGTCACCGAACAGGCAGGACACGGATTCGACACGGGCCGGGCGGGTTTCCGGCCGGAGAGGCTCGACATGAAGCGCAGCACCTCGATCGCCACCGTCCTCGTGACCGCCGTACTCATCGGCGGCGGCGGGTACTCGGCGCTCGCGACGGGAGGTACCGACCGGCACGGTGGGGGACCCGAGGACCGGCCGTCCGCCACGGCGTCGCCGGCGACGTCCCTGACGGCGGCCCAGGCGGCGGCCGCCGCGCGGAAGGCGTACCCGGGTACCGTCGTCGAGGTCGAACTCGACGGCGACCACCCGGGCTACTGGGAGGTCCACATCGTCGGCGCCGACCAGGTCCGCCGCGAAGTACGCGTCGACGCGCGCACGGGCGCCGTCACCCTGGACCGGCGCGGCGACGACGATCGCCGGGGCGGCGACCACGTCGTGCGTTCGGGAACCGACGACCACGGCACGCCCACCGCCGGGGACGACCGCGGTCGCGGAACCCGCGGACAGGACGACGCCCCGGGTGACGACCACGGCGTCCACGTCGGCGGCGACGACCACGGCGTCCACGTCGCGGGTGACGACCACCCGCACGTGGGGGAGGACCACGGCGGTGACGGTCACGCCGGTGACGACGACGGTGGGCGCGGCCGCGACCGGCACCGGGGCGGCCACGGCGGCGACGACCGCTGAGGGTTCCTCGACTGCCCCGTCGCCGGGGCAGTCGCGAGGACGACCCCTCCAGATTGGGGATGGGCGGGTGCCCAAGACAAGGCTGCCGGGGCGCGGCCGAGTTGGACAGGCTGGCACCCGCTCATCGCTGCCGACCGCCCGGCGCAGCCCGGTCCGGGTACGGCCAAGGAGGGGAAGTCGTCATGACCAAGTTCGCGCGGGGCGGAGGGAGGCGGAAGGTCACCGCCGCCGGCCTCGTCATCTCCGGCATGGTGATCAGCGCGTCGGTCGCGCCCGTCACCGCCCATGCCGCCGTTCCGGCCTTCCCGGACAACATCACCATCTTCCCGGACCGGGACTTCGTCTCCGTCGACGGCTTCTCCGAGCACGCGGGGGAGCAGGTCACGATCGAGGTGCAGCGCCCGCACGTGGGGCTCATCGGTTCGGCGACCGGCACGATGGCGTCGGCGTCCTCGATCTCGGCCGGCAACCCGGCCATCGAGGTGAACCACCCCGGCGGCCTGTGCTGGGGCGCCGGGGGCGGCCTTCAGGTGACTCCCGACATCCGCACCGGTGACGTCGTGTCGGTCAGGTTCGGGGGTGCGGTGGCCGCCGACGCCACGGCCCTCGACGTCGGCGTCACCGGCGGGGCCCTGACCACGCCGACCACCCTGGTGATCCAGGGGCGGCTCGGATCCGCGGTCGACCCGACGTTCCTGGAGCAGCGGATCATCGAACCCGCCCTGCGGGACACCGAGGTGGCACGGCGCGACGTACGGGCCGTGCCGGGTGCGGTGGCGAACGCTCCGAAGGGCGGCTACTCCTCCGGCATGGAGGTGGCCGACGGCACCTTCACCGCCACGTACAAATTCCTGAACGCGGACACGGCGGCCGTCGCGGCCGACGGCCTGTACACCGTGACGAGCTGGCAGGACCAGGACCCCGACGGGAACACCCAGGGTGTGACGATCGCGGAGTTCGGCGAGGTGGGCGGCCCCGGCATGGGCGGCTGTCCGGCCGGGGCGGTTCAGCAGGGGCCCGCCTCGCCCACCGGTGTAGTCGTCCACGACGAGGGCGACACGACGTCGGTGAGCTGGACTCCGCGTCCGTCGACTCCCGGCGCGGCACCGATCCTCGGATACACCGTGCGGGCCGTCGACCGGCTCAGCAAGAAGGGCGTGCAGGGCGAGGTGGGCGTCCGCGTCAACGACCCGGACGCGACCTCCGTGACCCTGCCGGGTTCGGTGGAGGGCAAGCGCGTCGAGGTGAGGTCGTTCGGCGAGGCGGGTGAGTCCTGGCCGCCCGCGCTGCCCGGCGACACCCCCTCGGCCGACTCCACTCCGCCGACCGTCTCGGCCAGGCCCGCCGGCGGGTTCTACACCGCCGACACCACGGTGACCCTCACCGCCAACGAGCCGGGCTCGGAGATCTACTACACGCTCGACGGTTCCGACCCGCTGGAGGCGGGCACCACCGGACCCGCGGCGACCCTCTACACCGAGCCGTTCGACCTGAAGGCGTCCGACGGATCCAGGACCCTGCGGTTCGTGGCCTTCGACCCGGCGGGCAACGCCTCGCAGGCGCGGATGGAGAAGTACACGTTCGGGTCGGCCACGGCGCCGGGCGCCCCGCGGTCGGTGACCGCGCAGGGCGCCACCGCGAGCGCCACCGTCCGCTGGACGGCGCCCGAGGACCCGGGCACCTCGCCGATCACGGGCTACGAGATCACCGCGACGCCCGCCTCCGGCACGGCCGTCACGGCCACGGCCGGGGCCAGCGCGTCCAGCGTGGTGCTGACGGGGCTGAAGAACGACACGAAGTACGCCGTGACGGTCCTCGCCGTGAACGCGGTCGGCAAGGGCGCCTCGTCCGCGCCGGCCGAGGTCACCCCGAAGGTGCCCGCGGTCGACAAGCTCGCGATCACGCTCGCCAAGTGGAAGTCCGGAGACCTGCGGCTGGAGGGCACCGGGTCCGTTCCCGGGGCGTCGCTGACGCTGCGCTCCGGTTCGCCGACCGGTCCCGTCTTCGCCACCGACGTGATCGTGCAGCCGGCCGCGGCGGGCGCGGCCAACGGCACGTGGAGCCTGCGTCTGCGGTCGGGCAGCGCCGCGACCACGAACCCGTCCCCGGTCTACATCACGTCCGACAAGGGCGGAACCCTGGGACCGATCACCGTGCCGAACGGCTAGGCCGTGCCCGCCCTCGGACCGAACCGGTCCGAGGGGACCGGCGCCCCGGTGGGATGCGTGCGTGGTGCCGCGCACGCATCCCACCGGGGCGCCCAGGACGGGGCGGCCGACAGCAGCCCCTCCTCAGTTCCGAGAAGACCGGGGCACCCGCGACTCCATGGGGGAGAGCGGGGTGCCCGAGCCGCCGGTGCGGCGGCCCACCATGGGGGTGAACCCACACATGCATGACAACGCGCTGTCCAGGCGTGACCTGATGAAGTACGGCGTCCTCGCGTCGGCGGCCCTGGCCCTGCCCTTCGAACGCGTCGTACGCGCCAAGACGGCTTCCGACCGGATCGCCGTCAGCAAGTTCCCGAAGCCGTTCACGGTGCCGTTCGCGGTACCGCCGGACGCCGTCCCGACGAAACGGTCGAGCACGACCGACTACTACACGGTCACCATGCGCAGCGCCATGACCGAGATCCTTCCCGGCCTGAAGACCGAGACCTGGTCGTACGACGGGACGTTCGGCGGCCCGACGATCCGGGCCACCCGGGGCCGGCCGGCCGTCGTCCGGCACATCAACCAACTGCCCAGGGTGCATCCGCGCCTGGGGTACGAGTCGTGGACCTCGGTGCACCTGCACGGTTCGGCGTCGCTGCCCGAGTACGACGGCTACGCCAGCGACGTGACGCGGACGGGCGAGTACAAGGACTACCACTACCCGAACTCCCAGGACGCGCGCACCCTTTGGTACCACGACCACGGAGTGCACCACACAGCCGAGAACGCGTACATGGGCCTCGCCGCGATGTATACGATGCACGACGCCCTGGAGCAGTCGCTGCCGATCCCGCACGGCCGCTACGACGTGCCGCTGATCGTCCGGGACGCCATGTTCGACCGTGACGGACAGCTCCTGTACGACGACGGCGGCCACTCCGGGATCTTCGGCGACGTGATCCTGGTCAACGGGCGGCCCTGGCCGGTGATGAAGGTCGAGCGGCGCAAGTACCGCTTCAGGATCCTGAACGGTTCGATCTCGCGGGGCTTCAAGTTCGCGCTGAGCACCGGCGACCCGTTCGTCTTCATCGGCACGGACGCGGGCCTGATGCCGGAACCGCGCTCGGTGACCAGCTACCGGCACGGCATCGCCGAGCGCTACGAGGTGATCATCGACTTCGCCAAGTACAAGGTCGGCCAGCGGGTGGTGCTCAAGAACCTCAGCGTGCCGAACGTCGAGGACTTCGACACCACCGGCGACGTGATGGCCTTCGACGTGGCGGGCGATCCCACCGACCTGTCCGGCAACAGCATCCCGGACCGGCTCAACCCGAACGCTCCGGCGATGGACCTGACCGCCGCGATGGCGAAGAAGACCCGCAAGTTCGAGTTCATCCGCAAGGACGGCACCTGGACCGTCAACGGCAAGACCTGGGCCGATGTGGTCGCTTCCAACTACGAGTACGTCTGGGCCGATCCGGCGCTCGGGGACGTCGAGATCTGGGAGTTCGAGAACAAGTCCGGAGGCTGGTGGCACCCCGTCCATGTGCACCTGGTCGACTTCAAGATCCTGGACCGCAACGGAAAGCCGCCGTCACCGTGGGAACTCGGCGGCAAGGACACCGTGTTCCTCGGCGAGAACGAGACCGTGCGCATGGTGGTCAAGTTCGGTCCGAACACCGGGCGTTACATGATTCACTGCCACAATCTGGTGCACGAGGACCACGACATGATGGCGCAGTTCCGGGTCGGGCCGCCCGCCGACGGGCACCACCCGGTGTACGCGGCCCCCGCCGAGTCCGGGCCCGCCCCGACGCTGGGATACGCCGATGACTCCATCGACTGAGGCGCCTCCCGCCGAGACGGTCGCGTCCATGGCCGGCCCGCGCTCCCGTCCGTACGTTCCGGCCCACCGCGTCGGGGTACTGCTCTGCGTCGCCGCGGCAGCCGGGGACCTGGTGGTCTTCCAGCAGAACCTGGCGTACGGCCTGGCCGTGTCGCTGCCCTTCCTGGCGGCGGCCGTCGTCCAGCTCGCCCTCGCCCGGCGGGTGTGGACCTCGCCGCGTACGGCTGCGGTCCTGCCCGCGGTTCTCGTCCTCGGACTGCTGATCGGCCTGCAGGCGGTCGCCGTACGGGGTGGCCTGGCCCTCGGGCCGCGCGACGAACCGCTGCGGGCCGGTGCGCTCGCGACGGTGGCGCTGCTCCTGCGGCTCGCCGCGCTGCCCTGCCTGGTGCGTGTCCTTTCCGGCCGCGGGCGGTCCTGGGCCGTCAACGGACTCCTCGTCATCGGGACGGTGCTGTGGACGTTCGGGCTGACCGGCCTGGCGGGGTGACACGGCCGGGGCGGTGCGCGGTACGACGGTCCGTCGTGCCGCGCACCCTTCTGCTCGTGCTGCCGGCCGTGGCGTTGCTGGTCGGCAGCCTCTTCGTCGAGCCGGTGCGGGTCGAGTCGACGAGCATGGAGCCGACACTGCTGTCCGGGGACCACCTGCTCGTCGACGACCGCGCGTACCGCGACGCCCCGCCCCGGCGCGGCGACGTCGTGGTGTTCGAGGGTTCCGGCGCCACCCTGGTCAAACGGGTCGTGGCGGTGGCCGGGGACACCGTCGCGATCGAGGACGGGGTCCTGGAGGTCGACGGTCGTGCCGTCGAGGAGCCGGCGGTGGATCCGAAGACGGTCGACGGGATGTACTACGGGCCCGCGCGGGTCCCGTCCGGCACCGTCTTCGTGCTGGGCGACAACCGCCGGCACTCCGTGGACTCCCGGCAGTTCGGACCGGTCCCCGTCACCAAGGTGACCGGACGGGTGATCCTGCGCTGGTGGCCGCGGCCCGGCAGGCCGTGAACGGGGCGCGGTCCGGATGCCCGGACCGCGCCCTCCTCACGGGTTCGCACCTCCGGGGGAGCCGGCCACGACGGCGTCGAGCACCGCGTCGATCCCGGTGTCCTTGTGCAGGATCGTCGCCGCTCCGGCGTTCAGGGCCGCCCGTTCCAGCCGGCCGCCGACCGCGGAGGTCAGCACCACGACCCTGATTCCCGGGCGGAGTGCCAGCAGCCTTCGGGTCGCCTCCGCCCCGTCCAGGACGGGCATGACCAGATCCATGAGGACCACGTCCGGCAGGAGCCGCACCGCCGCGTCGACGGCCTCGGCGCCGTCGCACGCCACACCCACCACGTCGACGAGCGGGCTGCGGCCGAGCGCGCCGGCCAGGGTGTCCCGCACGAGTGGGTGGTCGTCGACGACGAGCAGGCGAATCGGCATGGTCCAACGGTGCCTGGTCCCGGGCTTCGGAGCCACCCCCAAACCGGAGGGGGCGACATCCTGAACCGTGGGGGTCACGACTCCGGAGGGCACAATTTCTCCACAGCATGTGTTCCCTTCATCCACACCGTGATTCCATGGCGTATGCGTTCCGGCCATGGTGGCGGTCCGCTGAGGTGGGGGAGTACATGCCGGGACAAGAGGGTTCGCCGAAGACGCGCGTGATGATCGTCGACGACCATCGGACATTCGCGGAGCTTTTGGCCTTCGCGCTGGGCTCCCAGCCGGACTTCGACTGCGCGGGCTGGGCGGGCACCGGGTCGGCGGCCGTCGAGCTGGCGACCAGGGAACGGCCCGACATGGTCGTGATGGACATTTCGCTCGGCTCGGAGAACGGCCTGGAGGTCACCCGGCGGATCCGGGAGGCGACGCCGGACGCGACCGTCGTGATCGTCTCCGCGCACCGTGATCCCGACTGGGTGGTCCGCGCCGCGCAGGCCGGCGCGAGCGCGTTCGTGCCGAAGTCGGGTTCCCTGGAGGAGATGCTGGGAGTCCTGCGCGACGTACGACAGGGGTCGATGCTCGTGTCGGCGTCCATGTTCGGTGAACCGCCCCGGCCGTCGGCCACCGACGACCCCGCCGTGGCCAGTCTGACCGCCCGCGAGTCCGAGGTGCTCACGCTGATGGGCAAGGGGCTGGCCCCGGCGGCGATCGCCCGGCTTCTGGGCATCAGTGTCAACACCTGCCGCGGCTATGTGAAGTCGATCCACCTCAAGCTCGGGGTGCGCTCCCAGCTCCAGGCCGTGGTGAAGGCGCAGCAGCTCGGTCTCGTCGAGGCACACAGCGATGGCTGACCGCGAGGGCGCGACGAAGGATGACCGCGAGGGCGCGTCGAAGGCCGGCCGTGACCACGTCTCGAGGACCGACCGCGACGGCACGGTCCGGGCACCGGAACCGGGCGGCAGCAGAACGGTCCGCCACGCGGTGATCGCGATGGTGCTGATCGGACTCGGCGCCTTCACGGTCGTCGGCGCGGCCACCGTGTTCGCCGCCGAGTCGATCGCCAAGAAAACCGCGCTCGCCGAGGCCGCGCGGTCCGCGCAGCTCATGGGCAATGTGATCTTCAAGCCGGTCATGCCCCGGCTGATGCGCGGCGACCGCACCGCGTGGGCGCGGCTCGACGAGGCGGTCCAGGCCCGCGAGAGCGAGGCCGGTGTCGTCCGCGTGAAGGTGTGGAACCGGCAGGGCGACGTGCTCTACTCCAACGAGCACCAGGCCATCGGTATGTCGTTCCCCCTCAACGACGACGTGCGCAAGACCATCGACCAGCACGCCAGTTGGGCGGACCTGTCCGACCTGTCCGACGAGGAGAACATCACCGAACCCCACGGCGACAGCCGCCTCGTGGAGGTCTACGTACCCCTGGACCTGGCCTCCGGCGAACGGCTGGCGCTGGAGGTGTACTCCACCGACGAGCGGGTGGCCACCGCGCGCGGGGAGCTGATGCGGACCCTCGTACCGTTCTCGATCCTGGCGCTGCTCCTCCTGCTCCTCGCCCAGCTCCCCGTCTCGGTGCAGTTGCTGAGGCGGGTCAGCCAGGCCGACGCGGAGCGCAGCCGGCTGCTGAGCAAGGCGCTCACCGCCTCGGAGCGCGAGCGGCGCGCGATCGCCCGCGACCTGCACGACGGTGTGGTCCAGGACCTCGCCGGTGCCGGGTACGCCCTCGCGGCCGTCCGGGCCGACCTGCCGCCCGGTACGACGACGGCGGCGGGCGGCATGCTCGACAGGATCTCCGAGGTGCTGCGCGGCGCCGTCGGCTCGCTCCGCACGCTGATGGTGGACATCTACCCGCCGGACCTGACCGAGGACGGGCTGCCGCAGGCGGTCGAGCTGCTCGCCGAACGCCTGCGCCGGGAAGGGATCGCCGTCACCACGACCGTCGACGTCCGGGCCGCGCTGGGGCCGGATCTGGTGGCGGCCGCCTACCGCTGCGCACGGGAGTGCGTGACCAACATCCTCAAGCACGCCGAGGCGGGCCGGGCGTCGATCGACGTCACCGGCGGCCGGGACCGGCTGCTGGTCGTGGTGACGGACGACGGAAAGGGACCGGGCAGCGCCCTCGGCGACACCGGCCATCTCGGGCTCCAGCTCATCCGGGACACGGCGAGCGAACTGGGGGGCGAGGTCACGGTCGCCGAGCGCGCCGGCGGCGGCACCGAGGTGCGCACCGTGCTGGCGGTGCGCACCTGACCCCCTCGTTTTGAGGGGTCCGCACCCCCAAGAGCGAGGCTGCCGGTGACGACGGCGAGGCGACACCCTGGACGTGCCGTCCGACCACGTCACCAGGGGGAGAAGCGGATGCGCCGCATCGTCACCACGCTCTGCCTCGTCCTGTGCGCGCTGTACCTCCAGGCCGTGACCGCGGGCCCGGCCGCCGCGCACACCGGTCTGCTGGCGAGCGAGCCCGCGGCCGGCCAGGTGCTGCCGAGCCTGCCGGCCCAGGTCGCGCTGACGTTCCGGCAACCCGTGACCGCGGGCGCCGACGCCGTGCGGGTCCTCGACGACCACATGAGCCGGCTGGACCTCGGCGGCCACCCCGACGACCGACCCCGGCGTACGCTGCGGACCGCCCTGCCCGGAAGCCTGCGCGCGGGCACCTACACGGTGGCCTGGCAGGTGACCTCGGCCGACGGGCATCCCGTGGCGGGCACCTACCGGTTCTCCATCGGCGCGGCCACCCACGTCGTCGGCGCCGTGCCGTCCCTCGCCGGTGCGAACGGCGCCTGGGCCGGCCGGCTCCTCGGAGCCGCCCGCGGCATCGGCTACGCCGGACTCGCCCTCGGACCGGGCGTGCTGCTGGTCGCGCTGTGGCTGTGGCCCGCGGGGCTGCGCGACCGCAGGACCCGCGCCCTGCTGTGGGGCGGGCTCGGCCTGCTGGCGGCCGGCACGCTCGCGGTCCTCACCGTCCACACCGTCTGGGCCGACGGTCGGCCCCTGGCCGAGGCCTGGTCCGGCTCGGCCGCCCATCAGCACGCGGTGACGGCCGACCTGGCCTACGCGGTGCGCTTCTACGCCCTGCTGGCCCTCGGCGCCGCGACCGCCGTGGCCACCGCGTCGGCCGGGAGGGCCAGGCCCGCCGGACCGCTGGTCCTGGCGACGACGGCCGCGGTCGTCGTCCTGTGGGGCACCTGGCCGCCGACCGGGCACGCCGTCGACGGCCGGTACGCGCCGCTCGCGGTGGCCGCCGACCTCGTCCACCTGGCCGCCATGACACTTTGGCTGGGCGGGCTCGCGCTGGTCGCGGCCGTCCTGTCGCGCCCCGCGCACGTCGGCGAACTGGCCACCGTGCTGCCCCGGTTCTCGCGGCTGGCGTTCACCGCCGTCGTCGCCCTCGTCGTCACGGGGACCTGCCAGGCCTGGCGGGAGGTGGGCTCCGCCGGACATCTCCTCGACACCCCGTTCGGGCGGCTGCTCCTGCTGAAGTCGGCCGGAGTCGCCGTGATCGTCGTGCTCGGCGGCCTGGCCCGCCGCTGGGTCCACCGCCACGCCACCCGCCCGGCACCCCTTCCCCCGCCGACGGGCGGTGCGCCGGGCACGACGCCCACCCTCACCGCGCCCGCGCCGCCCGCTCCGCCGGACGCCGCCCTCGTACGAGCCCTCAGGCGCGGCCTGCTGGCCGAACTGCTCGTCGCGGCCCTCGTGCTGGGCCTCACGGCGGCCCTCGTCACGGCCGCTCCGCCCGCGTGACCCGGAGCGCCGGCCGCCGACCGGACCCGTCGGCCGCGGCACCGAATCCGTTCTGCCCCGAGAGGAACCGACCATGAAGCTCCTTCCCCCGGCCCGGGCGGCCGCGGCCCTGATCACCGCGGCACTGCTCCTGGTGACGGCGACCCCGGCCTGGGCCCACGTCCACGTGCACGCCGACGGAACGGTGGCCCCGGGGGCGGCCGACGTCCGTATGACGTTCCACGTGCCGAACGAGAAGCCGTCCGCGCGGACCGTCGCCGTACGGATCGAGGCACCGGAAGGTGTACGAGGAGTGCGCGCGGAGCAGGTGACGGGCTGGACCACCGAGCCGGCCACGGCGGGCGAGGCGGACAGGACAGCCGGCTGGTCCGGCGGGGAGATCGAGGGAGAGGGCGGAGTCGACTTCGTCGTGCACATCGACCGCCTGCCCACCGGGGTGTCGGAGCTGGCCTTCGTGGCGCGGCAGGAGTACGACGACGGCGAAGTCGTCACCTGGGACCAGGAGACAGTGGCGGGGGAGCCCGAACCGGAGCACCCCGCACCCGTGTTGAGCCTCACGGGTGCACCGGCCGCCGATGCCGGGGCGCGTGCCGCGACCGGCCCGGACGCCTCCTGGACGGCGGCCGTCGTCTGCGGGGTGCTGCTCCTCCTGGCCGCCGCGGGGCTCCCGGTGGCGCGCTCCGCTGCGAGACGCCGCGACGCCGCGACCCGTTGAGGCCGCGACCGCTGTGTGCGCGGGCCGTTCTCGGCACCCCGTCCGAGCCTCGAACACTCGTCCCGCACTGCTGAGTTGAGCCTTCGGGTTCGGAGCGGGAGGCCCGCTCCGACGCACTATCGTGTACGACATGTCCGCCCCTGAGCTGATCCGTATCGTCTCCCGCGACTCGCCCATGGCCCTGGCCCAGGTGGAGCGCGTCCGCGCCGAACTCGGCGTGCTCCACCCCGGCGTCCGGACCGTGGTGGTCCCGGTCAAGACGACCGGCGACAAATGGATGGGGGATCTCTCCCAGGTCGAGGGCAAGGGGGCGTTCACCAAGGAGGTCGACGCCGCGCTCCTCGCCGGGGAGGCCGACGTCGCGGTGCACTGCGTCAAGGACGTGCCCGCGGACCGGCCGTTGCCCGCAGGCACGACCTTCGCGGCCTTCCTGAAGCGTGACGACATCCGTGACGCCCTCATCCATCCCGGCGGCCTGCCGCTCGACGAACTCCCCGCGGGGACCCGGATCGGCACGTCCTCGGTGCGCAGAGTCGCTCAACTCGCCGCGTCCCACCCGCATCTGGACTGCGTGCCGTTTCGTGGCAACGCCAACCGCCGTCTGGAGAAGCTCGCCGCTGGCGAGGCCGACGCACTGCTGCTCGCCGTCTCCGGACTGGAGCGCATCGGCCGACCGGACGTGATCACCGAGGTCCTGTCGGCCGAGACGATGTGCCCGCCGATCGGGGCCGGTGTGCTGGCTCTTCAGTGCCGCGAGGCGGACACGACGACGATCGACGTCGTCAGCGGTCTGAACGACGCCGACACGTATCGGGAGGCCACGGCGGAGCGGATGTTCCTGCATGTCCTCCAAGGCCACTGCAACAGCCCGATCGCCGGCTGGGCGAAGGTGTCCCGGGGCGATCTGTCACTGCGGGCCTGCGTGTTCAGCCCCGACGGGAAGACCGTCCTGAACGCCCACGAATGGGCCGGCCGGCTCAGCCCGTCGGACCTCGGCGCCTCCGTCGCGCTCGCTCTCCTGCGGCAGGGCGCCCGCGAGCTGATCGACGGCATCGCCCACTGACCCCTGATGGCGGTGCGGCCGCCCTCGTGGGGCGGCCGCACCATTGAGACCCACTGCTCTCGGTCCGCCGTCGCGGAGCCGGAGGTCAGCTCGTGAACGTGAACCAGTTGATGTTGGTGAAGTCCGAACTGCTGCCCGCGAAGACCAGGTAGACGTCGTGGACTCCGGTGGCGGAGGCGAGCATGTTCGCGGGCACGGTCTGCCAGGTCTGCCAGCCGCCGTTGTTGCCGAAGCTGATCTCGGCGATCTTCGTGCCGGTGGTGCTGTCGAGCCGTACCTGGACGGCACCGCTGACACCCGCCGCCGCGCCCGAGGCCAGCCGGGCCTTGAACTGGGCGGGGGAGGCCGAACCGAAGTCGACGGAGGAGAACTTCAGCCAGTCGCCGTTCGCGATGTAGCCGACGTCGCTGCCGCCGCCGGTGTCGGAGCAGCTCTCCGTGGTGGTCCCGCTCTGCGCCGAGTAGGACTCGGCCTGGATGGTGCTGTAGGCACTGACCGCGCCCGAGCCGCCACCCGACCCTCCGCCGGTGCCTCCGGCGCCCAGGGTGATGCTCCACGAGGTGGGCGCCCCGTCCTGGATGTGCCCGTCGACGGGGGCCGAGCCGGTCGGGCCGACGTCGTCGTAGGGGAAGGCGTAGCCGATGCTGGCGTACTTGTGGACCAGCCGGGCGTAGTGGTTGGTGATCGGGTCCGTGTAGTACTGCGAGGGTGTCACGCCGTCGGGGTTGTTGTTCCCGCCCGGGACCAGCAGCGTACTGCGGTTGAGCGCGGCGGCGAGTCGGGCCGCGATCGCCCCGCGGGCGTCTCCCCCGGAGTTGTAGAGGGGGCCCGACGCGCAGCCGAAGATGTCGACGGCGCTCGGCTTGGTGAACGGCACGCCGTTGGTGTTGAGACCCGAGAAGACGATGGCGTTGCCTGAGACGGTGCCGGTGTAGGAACCGATGCCGCCCTGGCCGTTGATGGTCAGCGGGGTGGAGGCGTAGTGGCTCCACACCCGGTTCAGGTAGTCGTTCCAGTAGCCGCCGAAGTCCACCGGCGAGTGCGCGGGGGCCATGACCCGGAGCACTCCGCCGGAGGCGTCGCTGACGACCAACCTGTCCCAGGGCGCTCCGTCGGAGGCGTGCTGTGCCTGCAGTCCGGAGGCGATGGAGGAGAGGGCGCCGGAGGGCAGCGGACTGACCGACTGGTTGCCTCCGCTGCCCGTGCTGGCCATGGAGATCGGCAGCGCGACCATGTCCACGTAGGAGATGTTGGCGTACAGGTTGGCGCTGTTGAAGGTGAACTCGCAGAACGTCCAGTTGGTGGCCCAGTTGGGGTCGGAGCTCACCAGGGCGGGCTGCACCACTCCGGGCGGGGAGCCCGGGTTGACGAAGAACTGGAGCTTCTGCCCGACCGAGAACCAGACGCGGCCGCCGATGATGTAGTCCGTCAGCGTGACGGTCCTGGCGGCCGAACCGGAGGCCCCCAGCGGGATGGAGTAGTCGGCGACGGGGGTCACCGGGGACGACGGGCTGGGAAGCCGGTTCAGGGCGCCGTTCGCCGAGACGAAGACCGGCCAGCCGCTGCTGTCGGTGCCGGATATGTACGCGTAGACGGTGTCGTGGCCGGAGGTGTTCGCCAGTTTCACGGGGAGTGAGACTCCCGCTGCCGACGCTGTGGACGTCAGCGGCGAGAGCGGTGAGAACGGGCTGAGCGCGGCCGTGCCTGCGACGGCAGCGGCTCCGGCCAGGAAGGAACGTCGGGAAACCACGGGGGCCCTCCCGGAGGGGGTGACGGTCCGTCAAAGAGATGACGGTGGGGGGGAGTTGATTCATGTGGGGTTCTGTGCGGGGGTGACGTTATTGGACTGGACCAATACAGTCAAGGTTGCGGAACTGTTACTTCCAAGTAACGGTTTTTGTACCGCATCGGGAACCCCGAGCCGAAGATCACCCGGTTCGATCCGGTCCGGTCGGGTGCCGTCCGGTCTGGTCGGGTCGGGTGCGGTCCGGTGCGGCGCGATCCGGGGAGGCGGCGCGGTCGTGCCGATGCGCCGGAGCCCAACTCCCGGCGTCCGTCAGCCCTTCTGGGTCTCAGGCGCGGGCCGGGTGCCGACCGGTGCCGTCGCGCGCGTGGTGCGGCCTGTCAGGGCGAGCGCGGATGCCGCGATCAGGCCGAACGTGCCGGCGGCGAGGAGCTGCACCCGGTAGTCGAGGCCGGCCACCATGCCCGTGCCCAGGAGGAGGGCGAGTCCGGTGGGCGCGTACATCACGGTGTTGGCCGTCGCCGCCACCCTGCCGAGCAGCTCGGACGGGGTGTGCTTCTGGACGGCCGTCAGCGCCGCGATGAGCGGGCAGGGCAAGCCGAGGCCGATCATCAGGCTGCTGCCGATCACGACCGGCGTCCAGGGAGTCGCCCGAGCCAGTGCGCCGAGCGCGAAGAGGACGAGTCCGGCCGTCGAGAAGGTGCGCACGGACATCCGGCGCATCAGCGCACCGGCAGCCAGCCCGCTGACCACCGATCCGAGCCCCTGGACGGAGGTGAGCACACCCGCGAAGGCCGGGGAACGGTGGAGCCCGGCGTCGAGCATCGCGTACGTGGCCGTGCTGCTGACGCCGGCCAGCATCATGGTCGTTCCGCTGGTGACGACCAGCGGACGCAGTACCGGATGTCGCCGCAGGTAGCGGGCGCCTTCTGCGGTTCCGGCGCTCCACGCCCGCCCGACGCGGGCCTCGGGCACGGCTTCCCGCACCCGGATCAGCCTGAACGCGACCGCGGCCAGGACGAAGGTGACCGCGTCCAGCAGTGCCACGGTCGGGCCGCCGAACGCGGTGAACAGGCTCGCGCCGGCCGGCGGGGCGAGCAGCTTCATGCTCTCGATGGCGGTGAGTACCAGGCCGTTGAAGTCACCGCGCAGCTCGGCGGGCACGGCCGCCGCCACGAGGGCGGTCTCGGCCGCGTCCGTGAGCACCATGCCCGCTCCGACCAGGGTCAGCGCGGCGAACAGCAGCCAGACGTGATCCTCGGAGCGCACGAGGAGCGGCGCGGTCATGACGGCCGCCAGGATCAGATTGGTGGCGACCAGCAGCGGCCGGCGCCGCACCCGGTCCGCCACGGTGCCGATCACGGGTCCCGCGAAGGTCGGCGCCCAGACGCAGAAGCTGACCAGGGCGGCGAGGCTGCTGGAGCCGGTGAGCGTCTTGACCCAGATTCCGGCGGCCAGTGACATGGCCGAGTTGCCGAAGCCGGAGACGATCACTCCGCCCAGATAGAGACCCGCGTTGCGGTCCCGGAAGACCTTCAGCGTGTTCCAGCCCATCCCTCACCCTTCCGTACGGCCGACGCGGGTCCGGCGCGGCGCGGCGCGCCTGCGGAGCGGGCACAACCTACCCCCAATCATTTGCTTGGCGGTAGTCGGCTCGGAGTGCCGGGGTGCGCTTTACTGGCTCGCGTGACCGATACCGATCCCGTGCTGCGCGCGCTCGCCCATCCGTTGCGGCTGCGGATGCTCAGCCTCATGTGGCCGGGGCCGATGTCGGCCGCCGAACTCGCCCGCGAGTTGGACATCTCCCACGCGCTGGCCAGCCAGCATCTGCGGCGCCTGGACGCGGTGGGGCTGGTCGAGCTGGCCGAGGAACGCACCCGCCGCGGCGGCAGGGAGCGCCGTTACCGCACCGTCCAGGGCACACCGCTGTCCGACCAGCACGAGGGCACCCCGATGCTGGCCGAAACCATGGCGCACACCCTCCGGGAACGTGCCAGACGGCGTGCCGAGGGCAGCGAGGGCGTGACCGTGGACGCCGAACTGTGGGTGGATCCCGGCACTTGGGAGAACGTCCGGCAACGGCTCGCGGAACTCGCCACCGAACTCCACGAAGCGGCCCGGCCGCCGCACACGCCGGGCACCGTCCCGCTGGGCGTCAGTGTGATGGCCTTCCCGTTGCGGGACGGGAGTCGGCCGGACGGATGAACCGTTCTCGCGGCGGAGTCACCTGTGCCCCCGGGGGCATGTGGCGATCCGGGGCCGTTGCCCGGTGCCTGCCGGAGTCGGTCCGGACCGCGACGCGGAAATGTCGAGGCGCCGAGTGCGGGTGGTCCGTATGATCTTTCGCGGGACGGGGCTCGTAGCGCAGCGGTTGTCGCGCCTTCACCGCATGTGGGAGGACGCCGGTTCGAATCCGGCCGGCCCCGTCCCACCTGTACCCGGTGAACAGGGGTCTACGGGGGTCTCGGCGCCCGTCCGGACGGCGACGGTTATCCTTCCCGTCCGTTCGAAGTCCCCCGGAGGGCCCGTGCACATCACCCTTTTCCTGCTGCGCGATGCGCTGGGCTTCGGGGGCGCTCTGGTGACCGTCTGGGAACTGACCCGCCAGGCTTCGGGGCCGGGCTGGAGGAAGCCGCGGATCGTGGCCGCGGTGGCGGCCCTGGTGCTTGCCGGGCTGCTCGCCCCGTAGCGGCACCGGCGGAGGGTTACCTCCCGCGCCCCGTTCGACCGGGACGCGGCGAGGAGTGGCGACCGCCTGCCGGCAACGCTGACCGATCGGTCAGCAGCCGCCGTCCTTGGGGGTGAAGTCCAGGCGCTTGTGCTGGTCCGTGGCGACGGCCTCGTCGTAGGCCGTCCTCGATACCCGGTACCAGACGTCGTCCTGGCTCTTGTCGCCGCCGACGTCGTCCAGGCTCACGCACCACTGTTCCGGCCGGACGACACGCGTGTAGGTCTCGGTTCCGCTGCGGACCTTCTTGCAGGTCTTCGCGTGCTCGGTGGAGTACCAGGTGCGGGTACGCCGCTTGGTCCCGGAGCCGGTGCTCGTCGTGTGTCTGACCCGCCGCGTGGTCGTGGCGCACTTCTTCGTCATGCGCGGCCGCGTGGCCCGGGTGGTTCTGGCCGCGCGGTGACGGACCTCGTCCCGGAGGCCGAACACGCTGGTGTCGGCGGTCGTGGCGGTGTCCGACTGGGGTTCCCCGGCAGCGCCCCCGGTGTCCTGCCCCACGTCGACCGAGTAGTCCGAACCCTCTGCGGAGTTCGAGTCACCCCCGCCACCGCACGCACCGAGCCCGGCTATCAGAACAGCCGTCACCGCGGCCGTGGCAAATCGCTTGAACATGTCTTCCTTCATGATCGACGGGCCGCAGCGTAACGGATCACCGGCCGAAATCGAACGCCGGTGGACGCCCCGGCGGCCGGGACCCCGTGGGAAGGGCGAACCGGCCGTCCAGGACGACCAGTCGGCACAGCCGGGTAGCCCACCGTACGGAACACTCGATCACGGGCCGGAACCGTCTCACGGGACCCGTCGCCCGTCGCGGCTCAGTCGCCCCCGCCCATGTCCCCGCCTCCAGCACTGTCGTGGTGGGCGTCCGATCCTGTGGCCAGGTCGACGTCCAGGTCCTCGGCGAGGCCCTCGTACGGGGACGGCTTGCGGGCGGTGATGTCGGCAGTGGCCCGGGGCCGCGAGAGGGCCTTGTCCTTCGGGGCGCGCCGATCGGAAGGTGCCGACGTGCTGACGTACACCCGGTAGCGCGTCTGCGAACTCCAGTCGGCCAGTGCCCCGGTGACGGCGGCTCGGCAGCGACGGGTGAATCGCCGCCAGGGACGGGACAACTCCTGGGGCCAGATGGCCGCCAGTGCGGCCAGCGCGGCCCACACCGGAATCCAGGCCGTGGTCCAGTAGCCGGGATCCCGATCGGGCAGCCCGGGGACGGCGCAGCGCATGAGCATGGCATGCATGGACATGCCGAAAGCGGTGACGAATGCGGCCGTCAGCGCGGGGACGCGGTAGTAGCCGAACCAGGTGCGCAGCGGTGCACGACGGGCCTCGAGAGCCGTCCGGAACCGTTGGAAAGGCGGGGCGTTGAGCAGTTCGTACACCGTGGCCCCCTTGTGGCGGCGCAGGAGTGTCACGAGCGCGGCGAGGACCGGGTCCTTCTGGCTGCCGAGCCGTCCGAGCGGCACGGTGATCCGGCCGTCGTCGTCGATCTCGGCGTCCTCGCCCACGATCAGCAGGCTCACGGCCACCTCCGCCGCGTAGCGCTCCTGCTGGGGTGACGCGCCCTCCCAAGAGGCACCGAGCCACCAGGCCGCCTGTATCGGGTCGACGTCCTTCGTCCGTATGCCCCGCAGGAACCTCCGCTCGTCCCGTGTGCGCAGCCACCACACCGAGTACAGCGTGGCGTTGACCGCGCCGAATCCCAGCAGCCAGTAGGTGGCGATCCGAGCCGTCTCGCCGCTCATGACACGGCCTCCGTCGTCCCGCTCGTCGGAAACAACACCGGACGATCCCCCCTCGCAGTCCACTGCTCCGCCTCGAACGGCCGTCGACAGCCTGTCATGAAAAGCCACTTGAGGGAGGATTTCGCCCAGCAACAGGACCGCCCGCCGCGGAGGCGTGACACACCTCCGCGGCGGGCGGCTCAGACGGTGGTGAGCGGCACTCAGCGGCCGGCCAGCGCCTTCAGCGTGGCCTCGGCCGTAGCGGTGCTCGACTGGGGGTTCTGACCCGTGATCAGCTTGCCGTCCACGACGACCTTGTCGCTCCACGGCGCCCCGGTCTCGACCGTGGCACCGCGCTCGCGCAGCACGCTCTCCAGGAAGAAGGGCGTGTTGTCGCCGAGACCACCCTGGCGCTCCTCTTCGTCCGCGAAGGCGGTGAGGTCGCGGCCCGCGAACGTGAATCCGCCGTCCGCGGTCGTGGCGCTGAGCAGGGCCGCGACACCGTGGCACAGCGCGGCGACGATCGTGCCGTCGGCGTTCGCCTCGTTGAGGAGACGGCCGAGATCCGAGTCGTGGGCGAGGTCGGCCATGGGCGCGTGACCGCCGGGAATGTAGAGCGCGTCGTAGTCGCTCAGACGCACATCCGCCAGTGGCAGCGGGCTGGAGAGCTGGTCGTCGATGCTGTCGAGGTAGGTGCGGAACTCCTCGGCGTCGGTCTCGGACACACCGCCGCGGGCGTCGAGGCTGAGGGCGTCGACCGTGGGGCGGACGGCCCCGGGAGTGGCGATGTCCACCTGCGCTCCGGCGGCGCGCAGCACCTTGTGGGAGGCGGCGACCTCTTCCGCCCAGAAGCCGGTCGGATGGGTGGATCCGTCGGCCAGGACCAAGCTGTCGGCGGCGGAGACGATCATCAGGATCTTCGACATCGGGATACCTGCTCTTATCTGTGGGACGACTCTGGAAACGCGGTGCCTGTGGCCCGCGGACCGCGGTGACGCGGTGCTCAGGACAACTCCAGGATTCATCACGGAAATGCCCTGCCGCCTGCGCCGCGCCATAAGAAGAGTTATGGAGGAGGGGTGGCCGATCTCCCTCGGATGTGCAGCGGGGCGTCGTACGGCACGAGGCAGCGCCCCCGTCCTATACCCATCAGTAGAATTGGATGAGCGGAAGTAGTTCATAAACTTTGTGATGGATGGAGTGTCCATGCCCGGCCTGGACCTACTGGCGACGTTCCTCGAGATCTACCGCACCGGGTCGCTCTCCGCGGCGGCCGCGCGGATGGGGGTGAGCCAGCCGGCGGTCACCGGGCAGCTCGCCCGTCTCGAGGAACAACTGGGCGAACCGCTGTTCGTCCGGTCGAGCAAGGGAGCCCGGCCGACGCCCCGGGCGGCGGCGCTGGCCGCCCGTGTCGGCCTGCATGTCGACGGGCTGCGTACCGCCCTGGCTCCCTCGGGGCGGGAAAGCACGCTGGAGGGCACGATTCACCTGGGCGGAGCGGCCGAGGTGATGTCCCTCCAAGTGCTCCCGGCGCTGGCACCGCTCTCTGCCCGCGGCCTCCGCATCCGGGTGACGCTGGGCCTGGCCGAGGAACTCCTGTCGGCGCTGACGGCGGCACGGCTCGACCTGGTGGTGTCCGCGGTGCGCCCCCAGCAGGAGGAGCTGTCGGTGACACCGCTGGTGGACGAGGAGTTCCTGCTGGTCGGGCCGCCCGCACTGGCGCACGCCGTGGACCAGGAGCGGCTGTCCGCCGACCCGGTCGCCGCGCTGTCCCAGTTGCCGCTGGTGGCCTACGCGGCCGATCTCCCGATCATCCGGCGGTATTGGCGCAGCGAGTTCGGGCGGCGGCCGCCCAATCCGGTCGCGGTCACCGTCCCGGACCTGCGCGCCGTGCTGGCCGCGGTGGAGTCGGGCATGGGCATCTCCGTGCTGCCCCGCTACCTCGCCGCTCCGGCACTGGCCGCGGGGCATGTCGTACAGATGCACCGGCCGGAGGTGGAGCCGTTGAACACCCTGTATCTGGCGTCACGGCGCGAGGGGCCGGCGAGCCCGGCCCTCGCCGCCGTGTGGGAACACCTGGCCCGGGCGGCCCAGGAATGGAGCAGCCTCTGACACCGGGTCACTCGGAACGGAGGTTCTCCAGGGTCGAGCGGGTGTCGGTCTTCACCCACCGGGACACCTCGCTGACCTCGGGCGGGGTGGTCGTCTCGTACGAGGACGTGTAGGCGCTCCAGCTCATCTGGTACGTCATCCAGCCGTCCCGCACCGCGAGGGTCACCGCCCGGCTGCCGCTGGTCCCCGTGCCGGACGTGGTGTCCTCGGTCACGAGATAGGCCTCGTCCCCGAGACCGGACACCTCCTCGACCTCGTAATCCTCGTACCGCTGGCCGTACTCGGACCACACGGCCGTGAACTCGGGGCCCGGGTCGGTGGACTTGTGCAGGTCCATCTCCACCGAGAGATACGCGTCGGCGTAGGTGGAAGTGGAGGACGTCTTCAGGGAGATGCTGCAGTAGCTCTGATCGATCGCCTTGTGCTTCAGCGAGTTGTGCGTCGGGGCGGTGTCCGCCTCGGCGTACTCGGACCGCAAGGCGCTGTAGTCGACCGCGGAGCAGAGATTGGCCTTGGCGCGGTACCCCGAGAGATCCGGGTCGTCGCCCAACGGACCGAGAACGACGATGCCTCCGGCCCACAACACGGAGGCGGCCACCGCGCCGACCACCGCCCACAGCACCGCGCGCCCCGCGGTGCCCTTGCCGCCGGACGGCGGGGGAGAGCCCATCGGCTGCCCGTACGCGTACTGCTGGGCCGGAGGGTAGGTGGGGGGATACCCGTAGGTGCTCGTCGGTATCGGGCCCGGGATCGGGACCGGGCCCGGCGTGGGTTCGGGTCTTGGCTGCGGTAATGGCTGCTGCGCCTGTGTCTGCGCCTGTGCGTCTGGCTGTGGCTGTGGCTGCGCCGGGGGTTCCTCGGGCCGATCCTGCATTCTGTGCTCCTCGGTCGTGGGCAATGCGGTCAGATGGCGGAACGGGGCCGGGCAGGTGGCGCGCGTGGGGCGTCAACAGGCGAATTCTAAAGGGCGGTTCAAGGGAAGTGACCTTGCCGTATCGGCCGTTGCTCAAGTGCCGGCCTCACGGGAACGGCGCGTCGCGTACGACGCGCGAGCCCGCGCCGTGACGGGTGAGAACGCGCCGAAGGGTCCCGCAGATGATCTGCGGGACCCTTCGCGGTGGTCGATCGGAGAACCGTCAGGCGGTCTTCTCGATCTTGGTGACCTGCGCCTCCATGACCTCGGCCGGCACGTCGGGGGCCTTCTCGCTCAGAATGCTCATCGCGTAGAAGACGGCCAGGGTCGAACCACTGCGTACGACCGTGTACGTCACCGGGATCTTGGTTCCCTCGATGTCGCTGGTCATCGAGTACGACACCGCCTCGTCACCGAGGGCGGGAGCCTTCCCGGGCGTGACCTCGGTGTAGTGGTAGTCGGTGTGCTCGTAGGACTTGCACTTCCCGCTCTGCGTGCGCAGGTCGGCGACGACCTTCTTGGCGTCCGCCTCCTTCTGCGCGAGGAGCCCGACACGCAGCACCGTGCCGTCGGTCGCCTTCAGGTTCGTCACCGAGCGGGACACACGGGCCGTCGCGTCGGGTTCGGTGCCCAGCAGGAACATGTCGGCCAGCGCCTGGCAGGTGGCGGGGTTCGCGGGAACGCTCACCTCGGGGATCTCGTCGTCGGGCGTGTCGCGGACGCGGTAACCCTTGAGGTCGTCCTTGGTGACCACGGCCTTCGTCAACTGCGCCTCGGTGAGCGGCTTCAGCCCCTCCTGGACGGCGGGCGTCGCCTCGGCGGCCGGCTTCTTCGAACCGGTGGCGCTGCCGCCGGTGTTGCTGTCGGTGTCCTTCGCGCCACACGCGGCCGTCGCGGCGAGCGCCGCCATCGCGCAGATACCCACCAGGACGCGCCCCGGAACTGACTTCACTTTCGTCCCCACCCTCATGTCTTCATGGACGCGTTCACGACAACGACCGCGCCGAGCCGCATTCAAGCCCACAACCAGGGGACTTTGCCAGCGCGTTAGAGTCGCTTGACGTAACGATCAGAGATCGACAACTTGGTTGTACGCCGCGACAGTGGTTCTCGACACTTCGAGGTCACCGCGTGACGGTTCCGGCCATGCGCGTCGCCGGACGTGCCCTTGGTGGCATCGGGCCGGTCGAGTCAGGAGGATGGACTCATGGAACCGGGATCCAGGGATTCGCATGAGGAGAGCGACCGCATCTTCGAGCTCGAGGCGGAGGTCCAGCAGCTCAAGGAGGCCGTCACCTCGCACGCCGTCGTGGACCAGGCCATCGGGATGATGGTCGCGCTCGGCCGGGTGTCCCCGGACCAGGGCTGGGCCGTACTGAAGGACGTCTCGCAGCACACCAACATCAAGCTCCGCAACGTCGCCGAACTGATCCTGGCCTGGGGACGCGACGGCGACATCCCCCAGAACCTCCGCGTCGAACTGGAGGAAGCCCTCGACCGGCACGGCCCCGCCCAGATCCCCGAAGCGCCCACGGAATGACGCACCGGGGACACGGCGTGATCCCGTCGACGAACCTGTCTTCCGTCCACCGCCACCCGCCCTCGCGCGGCACCCGGCCGAACCGGATCGGCCGGCGCCCGAAGGTATCGATTTCAGCCAATCCTTCCGGTACGGCGCCGGGTATGTGATGCTGCTGCACCGAATGGACCATGAACCGGCCGGGGTGCGCCCCCGCGAGCCGGTGCCAGAGAGGATGGCTGCATGTCGACTGCGAAACGTCGGTACAGCCTGACGTGGACCGACCCGGACGGCGCGCCGCAGGCCTCCGCGGGTCGCTACGACAAGCGTTCCGCCACGCGGCGTCGCCGCGCGCTGGAGGCGGTCGGCTGTACCCGTGTCGAGGTCGTCGTGGTCGCGCCCGGAGAGCTCCCCGAACCCGCGATCTGACCGCGCCCCCGGCGCCCACGCCGGGCGCCGGAAAAAGCATTGGACGCGACGACGACCGGGCTTGTAGTTTACGAGCGAACCGTGATGCCGCACGAGGAGGTGAGACCCATGAACGCTGTAACGACGTGGGTGCTCCCCCTTTCCCGTCACGGCCGGCGATCGACATAGGTGTCGCCGGGAGCGCCTCCACAACCAGGCACTTCCGAAAGGCAACACCTATGCATGCTCTGCAGTTCACCGCCGAGTCCTCCTCGAACGGCATGATCGAGCGCGACTTCGTCGTGGGCGACGTCCCCGGCGTTCTCTGGTCGCCGGCCTCCGGAGCCGAACGGGCACCCCTGGTCCTGATGGGCCACGGCGGGGGCGCCCACAAGAGGCACCCGGCGATGCTGGGCCGGGCACAGATGCTGGTGACAGGCTGCGGCTTCCATGTCGCCGTCATCGACGCACCCGGTCACGGCGACCGGCCGCGCTCCGCGTACGACGAGCAGGAGATCGCCGAGCTGCGCAAGGCGCAGGCCGCGGGCGAGCCCGAAGGACCGATCGTCGTCCGTTACAACGCACGTCTGGCCGAGCTCGCCGTGCCGGAGTGGCGGGCGACCCTGGACGCCCTTCAGGAACTCCCGGAGATCGGCGCCGACGGGCCGGTGGGATACGTCGGCATCGCCATGGGCACCGCGCTCGGGGTGCCGCTGGTGGCCGCCGAGCCCAGGATCACGGCCGCCGTCCTCGGCATGATGTGGCCCGACGCCCTGTTCGAGGCGGCGCGGCGGATCACCGTCCCGATCGAGTTCGTCCTTCAGTGGGACGACGAGCGCGTCCCGCGCGAGGCCGGCCTCGCGCTGTTCGACGCCTTCGCCTCGAAGGAGAAGACGTTGCACGCCAACGCGGGTGACCACGTTCGGTTCCCCATGTTCGAGGTGGACAGCTCGGTCCGGTTCCTCGCCCGGCACCTCGGCCGGGAGGTCACCTCGCGGGTCTGACGTGAGCGGTCGCGGGGGGCGGGCGGGCCGCCCGGCCGCCCCCCCCCCCGGCCCCCGGGGGCGCCGGGGGGGGGGGCCGAAAACGTCCGGAAGCAAGCCCCGGCCGGCCCCCAAGGGCA